>CAZNMY010000017.1:0-78827 GCA_964574325.1 uncultured Devosia sp.
ACGGTTCGGATCAAATCCGGTCGTGGCGGCCTGAGCTAAAGGGATAGGCCTGGGCTTCAAGTGGGCAAAGAGCATCGTTGGCGGGGAGCTTTGGCTGACCTCCGATAAGGGTAAGTTATCGGAAGTCAGAAAAACTCCGCAATAGGTGGTTAGTGAGACAATCTATTGACTTATTGGATTGGCGTTGCCAGATTAATTTGCGTGAATTCAATATCTTATCAAGTTCCTGAGTTGCCTCTTTCTAAGGCAGAAATTCCCCTCCTGCTGCAGGCCGAGGACGGTCTCGCGCGCCTCGAAGAACGGCTCAGGACCTCTCCCCTCGCCTTCGGGTGGCTGGAACGGATTCTCTTCGCGGCCGCCTGCGCGAACCGTCACCTGGAGCGGGAGCTGGTTCATCAGGAGGAGCTGGTTCTTCTCGATGCGGGCGCGCTTCCGCGTGTCGTGACCCCCGAGTTGTCGGGAGCCTACGAGGTTCTGAAGGTCTGGCGCGAGGCCGGCCATAGCGATCCCCATGAGCTTCTACGTGCCGAGCGCCCGGGAACAGCGGAAACCCGCACCGCCAGCGTAACGAACGCTCCTGATTACTTCTACGATCCGGATTGGGGCGAGGCAGAGAGGCTTGCAGCATGGCGACGGGTCTTGGCGGAGAGTGGCGGTTTGCCCCCTCTCCTCGCCTCCTTCCTGGTCTGGGATGCGTGGCTGGAGCTCCAGCCTGATCAGCGGGGTGCATGGCGAGCCAGCTTGATTGCGGCGCTGTGCCTCCGCGACCGGCAAAAGACACTGCAGTTTCTGCTGCCGCTCGATCTCGGTGCCCGGCATGCCCGCTATCGCCGGTTCGACCGGCAGACCGTCGGGCAAAGGCTGGTGGGGTATCTGGAATGGGTCAGCACGACCGTTGATCGCAGCAACAGGGAGCTGGATCGTCTGGGCGTGGTCGCCGACGGCCTGGCCCTGAAGCTCAAAGGCAAGCGGAAGAACTCGCACCTCCCTGCCCTCATCACGCTTCTTTTGTCGAAGCCCGTCATATCAGTGCCGACCACGGCCAAGGTACTTGGCGTCTCGAATCAGGCCGTAGATGTCATGCTGAAGCAGCTGGGATCCTACCCCCGCGAATTGACGGGACGGACGAGGTATCGGGTGTGGAGCGTCGCCTGACGCGCCACGTGGTACAGCTCGCTATGGCGTTCGCGATCTCATGATCGCAGTGCTTGTATCCGCTTCATCCAACAGTCACATCGTTATTCTGTTATTCTGCAATGTCGTTATTCTGTTGTTCAGTTATGACGTCAATCTTCCGTTGTTGATGCGGTTGATTCGTTGGTTTTTCTTGCCATTCGGCATGGCGATGTTATTCTGTCATTCCGTTCTAACGCGTTTCTGTTTTTCCGTTATTCTGTCTTTTTTTCCTCTTCTTATGCATGCCTATCCCCTTGCCTCAGGCGCTGGCTCAAAATCGCATGGCCGACCAACGTCATAGGTGGTCGGGTGCAGATCATGGGGCCGACGTGCCACTTGGTTGATATCGCAGCCATTTCCGCGCTCACGCCTGAGGCAAGGGGATAGGCATGCTTCTTATGTATTCGTGAATAACTATGACATCGCCCTCCTCCGCCAGCATCATTGCCTTCGTCTCGCAGACCGGCAATGTCATGAAGACGACCCTTGCCGCCGCGACCGGAATTGCCCTCGTGGAAGCTGGCATCGAGACGCTGGCGATCGACCTCGACAAGGAGCATCGCGACCTCGGTGCCTCGCTTCAGACCTGGGCGGATGATCGCGCATCACTCCACGAGAAGCGTTCGCAATTGCCGGTGAATGCCGCCAACACGGCCGAGGAGGCGCTGGCGCAAGCCCGAAGCGCGGCGGCGCAGATCGTCATTATCGATTGTCCGTCGCGCGCAACCGACGCGACCGCTCATATCGCGCGTGCCGCCGACTTTGTGGTGCTACCTTTGGTGCCTGGCAAGAAGGATGCAGCCCTGACCATGCTGACCGTCGGGCGCATCATCGCTGCAGGTGTGAGTGCTGAGCGCATGGCTGTGATCCTCACGCGCATCAGCACGGAGCCGGAGGCGCGTGATCACCAGCAATGGATCGAAGCGACGCCAGTCCTCGGGCACAAGATCCGCGTCATCGAGGCCGTGGTGCCTGAACGGACCGCCTATCGCAATGCGATCGGCAAGGGATTGGTCATAACCGAGGCGCAGCCCGTGTCTGTGCGTCGCGATGCGCGCAGCGCCGTCAACGGGATCATTGAAGCCTATATGGAGGTGACCGATCCGGCGTCAGCTTCCAGCAAACGCATGAAGGGAGCGGCGTGATGTCGGGTAAAGCCAACACAGTGTCACCAGGTAACGCGGCCGAGCGCCTCAAGCTGAAGCGCGCGATGCCATCCTTCTCGCTCTCAGACCCGCTACCGCCCGAAGGTGGGCAGGCCGTCGCCGTGACAGCGGCAGCCGTGAAGCCGGCGGCGAAAGCAGCTCCAAAGCGTTCCTATCGCATTTGCACGTATTTGACGGAGGAGGCGGGGGCACAGCTTCAGCGCCTCGTTGCCCTCGTGAAGGCAACCAAGGGCCGGCGGCATGGAGCACCAGAGGTGATCGAGCGCGCGCTACTCGCCCTCGAACGCGAGCTTGCCCAATGACGATGACCCGACAGACTTCTGTCATAACAGAATAACGTCACAACAGAAGGAGACCGGATGGGGCGGGGAGCTTTGTTTGGCATGCGGGACGGCACACTGGTCGCCTACAAGAATCCGGAAGACCTGCGGGCGCCGTATCATCTGGTCATGACGCTGCCGGATGGCCGGGATTACGAAGGCCGTCTGCGTCAGCATCCCATGACGAACGGCGAGGGCTTCTGGTACGAAGGATTCGTGACGGCGCTCGATCCAATCGTGTATGCGCGGGATGAAACATTGAAGCGCTATCCGGTTGCGCCAGACCGCGCGCCGGAGAAATGGGATCTTCTGCCGTGCCAGATGAAGCTCAACCCTTACCCGGCAGGTTATGCGAATTACCTCAGGAGTGATCTGATCGGCGAAGTGTGGGTTAGCGGCGATGGCCCGCGGGGACCGAGCGTCCTCTATACCGCTAGGCTCAACTACCGGCACGATGTGCGCATCGCTTTCGACGGCATCATCGAGCGGTACGGGAGCCGGATGAGTACACAGGACATGTTCGCCGAAACATGAAGCGGCTGGTTCCAGAATGCCGCGTCAAGACTATCACGACCGGCGGTTTTTGCCGCGCGCTGCAATGATATAGTTGATCCAGCTGCTCTCAAGCTCTGATTTGGTGAGCGGGACGACGACCTCGTTGTTGTGCGCGTATCGCCGATGGTCGAACTGTCGAAGCAGAGCCTGCTCCATGCGAAATGCAAGCTGCGCAGTTGGCCACAGCTCGTGCAGGACCGTGCGATATCGGAGACCGCCGAGCGCGGGGAGGGCGGACTGGTTGAATTGACGCTCGCGGATCTTCCAGTCAAAGGCCCAGCCGATCTTGCAGGCAGGCTGCTGACCACCTTCAACCAGCATCGCATAGGTGTAAGCCGGCGCGCGGCGCATATGCATGATGCCGATGCGCGTGGCTGTGGGCGGTGGTGCGGCCTTGCGACGGGCGACGTCTTCGCCTTCGATACGCGCAGCCACCTTGATGGGGCGGAGGAGGGGCACCTGCTCTCGCGGCAATGCAAGGATGCGTGCTGCCTCCGCCTCCTCCAGTGGCACAATCCCAAGCACGGCATCCATATGAAAAGGGCGCGCCGTGACGTCGGTCAGCTTCGTGCGTGGCGCACTGAACCGCCAGGCATTGCGGAGCTCGAGGCCGAAGGGCCAGCGATACTGGCCGTTCTCATCGAAGTCCTTGGGTTCGCTGACGAGGGCGTAGTCGAGCGAGCTGACGACGATGGTCGTGGGTTCCATCAACCCGAGGATCATCCCTCGTTCGTCGGGTAACGTTTCGTCGCCGGTCGTGCCGACGATGACGATGAAATCTCCGGGCTTCAGCACCTTGCGGGCATTCTCGCGCCAGCCGTTGAGGCTGAACTGCAAAGGCCCGCAGGGCGAATCGAAACCCCATGTCTTCGTGAGATACATCATCATGCGTTGCCGCCCCTCCCGGCCCTCGCCCTCACACCGGCGCCTTCCAGCGTTGTAGCACGCGGCTCAGCTGGCTCGGCAGATCGCCCTGCGAGAAGGAGGATGGTGCCGGTGTCTGCGCTGTTAGACCGAAGTAGCTTGGTAAGATATGAAGCTCGCCGCGTTCGTGCCGTTCGACCATGCGGCGGAAGGCGCCGCCCGGACTGCGATAGTGGTCACGGCCATGTGCCAGCATCAGGCAGACGATCATGGTTGGCATGCGCCGGCCGATCGCTTCCTCGGCATCTTCGAAGAGCCGACGTGAGATGTCGTAGCGGGCGAGGAGCGGGAGACAGGCAGCACGGACAGCTGGCCAGGTCGGTTCGATGGGCTCGGCCGCGCGAGATAGTTCGGGCGCACCGGCGATGAGCCGGTTCAAATCGACATGATCGAGCGGATCGCCGCGATCGGATGCGGCTGGTCTACTCCGTCCCTTTGCAAATTCTGGATAGCCGGGATCGTCTGGCCGTGACTTACAGACCTGCCGAGCCTTGTTACAAATATCATTGTGAAGGGAATCTGTAGTGTTCTTTAGGGTCGCGTCAGTGCCATCCGTGGGCCTCATATCATGTCCATCGGATGCGTTATCCCCACACTTGTCCTCAGAGGTCGGCGCCTGGTTCGTCGCCGCCTTACGCAGGACCTCATGGGCTTCGGCAAGCCGAGCGGTCAGCTCCTGCGTGAGCGCCGCCAATCTCTCAGGGTGCCGGACCTTGGTGAGCGTTGACGTGAGCTGCGCCACCTTGAGGGACGCATCCTGCCAATAGGTCGTCCAGAGGCCAGCGTCCTGGGCGGCATCGATGAGCGCCAGGAGCTGGCGACGTGCGGCGCTCGCGCGTGCGCGCTCGGCGCGGATCTGCGCATTCTCGGCGCTGCGACGGGCAGCGAGCGCGCGGAATTCCGGCAAACGAAGCGCAAGCAGCGAAAGATCGAAGCCGTAGGCCTTCGTGATGTGGCCTTGAGAATCACGCATGCCGTAGCGTTTGCCGGTCGGGCTGTCGCGCATGACGATCAATCCGAGCCTCGAGAGCCGTGCGATCATCCGCTGGATGGCAGAGATGCTCTTGCCCTGGCGCGAAGCAAGTGTGTCGTTCGATGGCCAGGCAAAGGGACGACGCTCCCAATCCTTGGGTTGCGTGGCGGCATAGAGGTCGGTCAGAAGCGCGAGCTCGGCATCGGTCAGCTTGAGCCCCGTACGGGCCTGGCGCAGCCCGTCCATGATCTCATGCGGGTGCCGCACCGAATCGGGGAGGCCTTTGTAAGTGTCGGCGAGTAGACGCCAGTGGGCCGTTTCCGGCGTTTCCCGGCGAAAGCCCTCCGCGCGCCGACGGGCCGTCGGGGATGCATAGTCCCCTGTTTCATTGATATTCAGCATCTCTTCTCCTTTGAAAACAAAGGAGCTCGCATCCAAGGAAGACCTAGAAATCAGGCAACAGAATAGCGTTAGCGAAAATGCATTTTCCGCTTGCGTGTCGATTCATTTTTTGAGAAGCTCTGTGTGCGACGACAGAATTCCCGGGCATTGCTCGGATCATTAGGCCCGCCCTTGTGGCGGGCTTTTTGTTTTCTTGTTGGATCTCCTTGAACAAAGGAATGATCGCCGCGACCATCGCGGCGATAATCAGTAATGTTCACCTATTTCGAAAACGATGGCAAGATTCCCCTGCAGAGTCGGAAAGCGACGCCGCAATCGATAATGGCGCGAAATGATTCTGCTAACGCGCGCGCCGGCGTGCCTCGACCGTGGCCAATCCCATCCGGCCCAGAGCTTTCCATATGGCGTTATGGCTGACGCGCATTTTCGCGGCCAGCTCGTGCAGCGTCGCTTCTGGATTGGCGAGTGCCGCAAGGCGCAGGGCGGCGTAGTCGAGGGAGTAGCGCCTGTCGCCATCGGGCTTCGCGAGCCGCGGATTCTGTATCCAGTAATGAAGGGTCGAAGGCGCCACGCGGGCCTTGGCGGCTGCTTCGGAAAGGGACTTCCCCGCCGCTATGAGGGCGAGAGCCTTGGCGCGTCGTGCGGCGCGGGCTTGGTCGGGGAGTCTCGGTGACGTCATGCGACAGATTTAGCAAGTCGATCCTGATCCGGCGACGATTATGAGGCGACTCGGATGGGCGGCAGCGCATCCGGACCGCGGGAGGCACGGCAGTGGCATGGCGCCCTTTAAGCGTGCGGCAAGGACGTCTTGGAGCTGTCTGGCGTCAGCGCTAGGCAGGCTAGGAGACGAGCCTGATGCCGGAGGCTGAGATGGGCCTGTCCTTCCCACCTGATTTTGTGTCAGCGGAGACGCTGGCGCTTAGGCTTGACTGCAGTCGCTCGACGATCGACGTATATGTCAAGGCAGGCCACCTTCCGCCGCCGTTGATGATTGGCAGTCTTGCGCGATGGGACTTCAGCGAGGTCCGTGCCTTCATCAAAGCACGAAACGAGCAGCGGGAAGGTGTTGGCATGAATGGCAGGTCGGCGGCGGCCGACGCATATTCAACGGGCATCAAGCTTGGCACGGCCACGAAATCCTAGATCGCATCTGCCGCCCTACGTGCATGCTGTGAAGGCGCGTGGCCGCGACTATTATTATTTCCATCACCGTCGGGGCACGCGTGCTGCTGCCGCGCGGGTGCCGCTGCCTGGTCAACCCTTCGACGGTGATGGCATGCCGGATGCCGCCTGGTGGGCGCGCTACCGTGAATTGGCGGCGGGGGATGGCCCTGATGATGCGATCAAGCCAGGCTCCTTCGCCGCCTTGGTCAAGGCCTACCGCGATAGTCCTGAATGGAAGGCGCTGTCGGAGAAGTCGCGCGAGGGGCGCGAACGCGACCTCGTTCGCATCGAACGCATGTGGGGCCGGCTGGCGGTGGCTGGCCTTGAATCGCGCCATGTCCTTGAGCTCCGTGATGCATTCGCATCGACACCTGGCGCGGCGAACAATCTCTTGCGCAGCGTCTCGGCGCTGATCTCGTGGTCGATGCCGCGCGGCTGGCGCGAGCACAATCCCTGCTCGCAGGTGAAGAAGCTGAAGATTGGTGCCGGCTATGCGCCGTGGTCGTGGGACCATATCGCGCTATTCCGGACCCATGCACGGCGGGAGATGTGGCAGGCGGCCGGGCTGGCACTCTATTCCGGCCAGCGGCTGGGCGATGTGCTGAAGATGCGTTGGGACGAGATCGACGGGCAATTGATCGGCGTCACCATCATCCAGAACAAGACCGCCAAGAAGCTATGGGTCGCGACGCACCGTGATCTCAAAGAGCTTCTCGCGACCATTCCCCGTCGCGCCCCCGAAATCCTCACGAGCACAAAGGGTGCCGCCTGGACGACGGACGGTTTCAAAGCGTCCTGGGCCGAGCAGATGAAGCGCAAGGAGCTTGCGAGCCTCAAGGAAGCGGGTTGCGTCTTTCATGGCTTGCGCAAATCCGCAGTCGTATTCCTGCTCGAAGCCGGATGCACGGATGCCGAGGTTGCAGCAATCACCGGCCAGTCGCGCGACATGGTCGAGCACTATGCACGACAGGTGAATCAGAAGCGGCTTGCTGCAGCGGCGATCCTCAAGTGGGAGGCGGCACGCCACGAACGCGGTGACAGCATTTGAAGCGGGCGACCGCACGGCGCAAGCGGCAGTCGTCACCACTTACGCGGCTTCGTCCTGCTCATCTCCATCGCGGATGCCGAGGCGCGCTGACGGGACGCTGATCCTATTGGTGTTCTGGCTGCGTTTGCCAACGCGCTCCTGGAAGGCCTGATAGTCCTTGACCAGATCTTCGCAGAAGCAGATCTCGCCGAAGCGATCGAACTGCATGTGCCACTTCGTGGTTGTGTCGCGTGGCTCCGCACGGCAGGTCGCCACAACAGAGTAGGCGATGAAATGTGCACCGAGCGGGAAGATTCTGAAGAAATTGATGGGTAACGCGACTTCTGTCCCGTGGAGCCCTTCCGTCTCGAATACACCGAGTTCTCCGCCGGCCGTCCCGTCGAGCAGCGCGAGGCATTGCGCAACATCCTCGTGGCTGTCAATCAATTCAGCCCATGTCAGGCATAGCTTGTCGAGAGCGAGAAACTCGACCAGTCGTACCGCACGCGCGCAGATATCCTCCCGGAATTCGTGGTCATCATGACGCTGCATCGTCGACGCGCCGTTATTGCCAAACTCAAAAGACCGCATTCCCTCGATCCGGACTTCCAGCAGCGCGCCGGGCTGAGAGAGGTAAGCGATCAGGCGATGTGCGTGCAGGAAGGCGTGAGGCGTGTGCGCGCCGGATGCCCAGCCTTCCTCGTTGCCTTTCAAATGAAATTTCTTCGACGCCCCGAATGACACGGTGACGTCGAGCAGGGGGTGCCTGAACATCATGCGCAAGTGCTCGACAGGGAGTCCAGGGATGGCTGGCGACCGCCATTCGCCATCGAGCACGGCAGGCGGATCAGTGGGGCCTCGACGAACAATCAGGCGGCATGAACGCGGCGTCGTGGGCGAAATAAACAGTTTCCCGTCGGTCGCGGGCATATCGACGAGAGGCAGTTCGATGCCGAAGCGCGTCTCAGCGTGTTGGAAGCTCTTCAGTTCAAGAGGTTTCAGGCCGAGGAACCCGTCAACCACGTCATCAATTGAAGCGGCTGCGATCGTCACGCTCCCCCTGAAGGACGTATCGTGGTACCCGAGTGTTGCCAGTTCTTCGCGTTTGCGGACGATATAGTCCTTGAGAGCGCTGGGGCCTCCGACAGCGGCTTCGATCGCGGCTTTCAACGCGTCGCCGGTCGGCGCGATTTCAATGCCGAGAGCCAGCGGCAACGTGATGGTCTTCGTGTTGATCTTGGCATCACTGCCATTGTCGCGATGCTCACGACGCAGCCGTTTCAGGATCGTCGCAAGCGCGCCGCCACTCAGATGAATGAGATGCGCCTTGCATGCTGTGAGGTCGGTGTTGACGCTGAGGACGTAGATGAATGTCGGCTTGGGATCCTTGGCAAGGCGCTCGGCGGCCGACAATCTGAGCCGACAACTCGTCTTGCCAGCCCAGACGGTCTTGACTTGAACGTGGCAAGAAATCGGTACGGGACGGCCATCAAGCGCGGTTTCTGGCTTGGCGCCAATCTCACGGAACTCGACAATGCGATCCCATCCCGTGCGATCACGGGCGGACGGGTTCGCAACAAGCCCCGCGTCCGCGCAGAAGCCATCGAACATGGCCTCGCCTTTGGCGCCGAGCGAGTCACTGTCGAGTTTTCCCTTGGTCATGCCCCGTGGAAGCTCCGCAAGGGATTGTGCTGAGTGTTGAGCGGCGGCGCGAAGAATTGGATGAGCCGCCGTTCGGCTTCTTTGTAGTTGATTCGATCCAGCGTTCCCGGGACATGAACAAGCAGGTGGGTGGCGCCACGCGCGACTGCCTCTTCGCGCCGATCGTGATCCGCAAGGCGTGAACTGAGAATGTCGGCGCGGCCAATGTAGAGGGGCAGGTAGGTGGTGCCCGCGAGGGTCGCAAACGCATAGACGGCGTTGACGCCCGCCGGCCGCTCGAAGATCCGGTAGACATCAAACCGGTAGTTCGTGTCGATCCCATCGAATCCGGTCACACTGCCCGAAGGGACGGGAGTTGCTTGGGCGAAGCCGCAAAGGGCATATGCCAGCGCGTTTTGAGGGGAGATGGGTCTGAAGGGGACGTGCATGGTCATTACCCTTTCGGCGGATAGGGGGCGGGGCCGAAGCTGTCGCGGGCACGGATTTGGCCGTTCCGTCCGTGGATCAAGACTTCGGACTTCTGGTTGATGGCGGTTTGCCGGGCTGCCTCGATCGCTTGGGCTTGCGTGTCATGGATCGAGGTGGCGCGGGAGTTTCCCTCGCCTTTCACGGCCCAGCCGCGGTCGTGCGGCACAACGTGCTGGTCTTTCCTGGACATGGACGGGCTCCTTTCACGGCCGATTCGCTTGACCTAGAGGGGTCAATGGTTTACATATTACAAGAACGGATAGTAAACGTCAACTGTTATGGAGGCCCCCATGCTCGCAGACCGCTTGAAGATCGCCCGGAAGAAAGCCGGGCTATCGCTGCGTGGGCTTGCCGAGCGCGTCGACCCGCCAGTCAGCGCACAGGCACTGAGCAAGTACGAAGCAAACCAGATGCTTCCCAGCTCGCGTGTGCTGGTTGGTTTGGCCAAGGCGCTCGACACCTCTCTGGACTTCCTGATGAGCGGAGAGGTTGCCGCCCTCGAGGGCGTCGAGTTCCGCAAGCATTCGGGGACCTCGGCACAGGACAGGGCCCGCGTGGAGGCCATCGTCACCGAGAAGCTTGAACAGTATTTTGCGATCGAGGACGTGCTTGGGATCGACGAGGAGCTCGACCCGTTCGCAGCCTTACGGGCGGATCACGTTTCTTCGCTCGAAGAGGCCGAGCAGCTCGCCGACGGGCTACGTGATGCGTGGGATCTTGGTGGCGATGCCATCCCGAGCTTGACCGGACTGCTTGAAGACAAAGGTATTCGGGTCATTGAGGCCGACTTGCCGGAGCGTGTCTCCGGTATGGCCTGTCAAGTGCGCCGCGCGAACCGCGACGACGAGATTTCTGTCGTCGTCGTATCGAGCGCGGTCAACACCGAGCGCAAGCGTTTCACCCTCGCGCACGAGCTGGGGCATCGGATCATCAAGGGTGTGACCGAAGCCGGTCCTCGACTCGAGAAGGCGATTGATCGCTTTGCTGGCGCCTTTCTCGTGCCGGCTGTCCACTTGCGCCAGGAAGTCGGCGGGGACCGCCATGGCGTGGCCTATCAAGAGATCAAGCGCCTCAAGCATTATTACGGTGTGTCCGCCAGCTCGATGCTGATGCGCCTGCATCAGGTCGGCGTCTTGCCGGAGCATGTCGTAGCCTATGCGTTTCGCACCTTTGCGCGGGGATGGCGCGTGGCTGAGCCCGATCCCATCACCGACGATGCCGGGCTGGCCGCGTTCGAGAAGCCGCGCAAGTTCGAGCGGCTGGTTTATCGGGCGCTTGCCGAGCAGTTGATCGCGCCGGTGCGCGCCGCCGAGCTTCTGTCGAAGCCCCTCGCAGACGTTGAGATCGGTCTGCGGGGGCCACAAGCGTCGTGACACGGATCATCATCAACGATGCGTCCTGTCTGATCGACCTGAAGAAGGGCCGGTTACTGCACGTTATGCTCTCGCTGCCGGAGGTTCACTTCGTCATACCGTTTCCGGTGCGCGTATCCGAGCTGCTCGATTTCACCGACCAGGAATGGCAGGTGCTCGATGACAGTGGCGTTGAGACCTTTGATCTGCCGCCGGAAGGGGTTGCCGCAGCGATCGACCTCAAGTCCCGCCATCCGGGGTTGTCGGCGAATGACTGCTTTTGTCTCGTCACGGCGCAGGGGCGAGAGGAGGCTGTACTCCTGACCGGAGATGCTCAGTTGCGCCGCGTCGCGGAGCAGCATCAGGTCGAAGTGCATGGCGTCTTGTGGATGGTCGACTTGTTGGCCGAGCATGAAGTTGCACCGCTTGATCTGCTCATTTCAGCACTTGAAGCCTGGCGCGACGATCCAAGCGTCTTCCTTCCAGATGCCGAAATTGCCTTGCGGCTTCGGCGCTTTCGGTAGTCAGCATCAAGCGTTCGAGGGCGCTCGCGCTCGGCAAGGGAGCGTTTTACAAATCCAACGATTGTTCACGATAAAAACCTGGCGATTTGTAAAACAAAAACCAAGTATATTCAATGGGTTTGAATAACTTATAGCCTTTCTGGGGGACTGGGGGTCGCGGGTTCAAATCCCGCCGCTCCGACCAATGAAATCAATAGCTTGATCCTCTTCCCTCAAGCCTTAAAGTTCGCCGTGCCCCCCCCCTGTGGACCCGGATCGGGCGGTGGTGTTGTGGGGTCCACGCAGGTTCTCACATGTGACCTTCGTGCAGCACTCGGGTCCACAGGAGACTGGGAGACTCCAGCCTCCCTTGCTTACTGCAGCGTCGCGATACTGACAGTATACGTCACGATGTCGGGCCGGCTGCAAGCTTTTGCAGTGCAGCACGACGTCCACCCGGCTGCCGCCAACACCAGCGACCGAGCCGATTATGGGCGACTTGATAGGTCATGGCGGTCGCCGAGAGGCGCTTGAATTTCTGATCCATCTGGTCCGCAGCTTCGGATTTGGGCAAACCCCAGCAATCTGACTGCGGGTTCCGGTGAAGGTGGACAGGGATTCCGTTTGAAGGCGGACAGGGATTCCGGTCGATCGCGGACAGCATTCCGGTGAAGGTGGACAGCGGTGCCCGTCGACGGTTTGAAGGCGCACGATCACTTCTTGGCGTCAAGTCCGGCGCGCTTGGCTTCGGTCTTGCGGATGCTTTCGCCGGTCAGGATCAACCGATGTGCGTTGTGCACGAGGCGGTCGAGGATGGCGTCGGCGATGGTCGGGTTGGGGATCATCTCGTGCCAGTGCTCGACGGCGAGCTGGCTGGTCACGATCGTCGAGCCTCGGCCGTGGCGGTCATCGATGATCTCCAGCAGATCGCGGGCCTGATCCTGGCTGATCGCGGAGAGGCCCCAGTCGTCGAGGATCAGCAGATCGACGCGCGACAGGGTCTTGAGCATGCGCGCGTGTCGTCCGTCGCCACGTGCCAGCGCGAGCGCATCGAACAGTCGCGGCACGCGGTGATAGAGCACCGAGCGATCGTCGCGGCACGCTTTGTGGCCGAGCGCGCAGGCGAGCCAGCTTTTGCCGAGCCCGGTCGTTCCGATGATGGCCAGGTTCTGGTGGCGGTTCATCCAGTCGCCGGCGGCGAGCTTGGCGAACAGGGCTTTGTCGAGACCACGGACGATCTTCATATCCGCATCCTCGATGGTAGCCGTCTGGCGCAGGCCGGCGAACTTGAGCCGATTGGAGAGCCTCTTGTTTTCGCGCTCGATGGCTTCGCGGTCGACGAGGAGTGCGAGCCGTTCCTCGAACGACAGCGCCTCCACGACGGGCTGCCGCCGCTGATCTTCGAGTGCTTTCGCCATGCCGGTGAGGCCGAGCGCGGTGAGGCGATCATGGATCGGATGTGTCATGCCGTAGCTCTTGCCGAGCCCGATGATGCCGAGGCAGGACCGGAAGCCCTGCTCGGGATGGGGCTTGGCCTTCATGATTGCCTCGAACAGCGCGACCGTCGCCAGGCCCACCTCGGCGGCTTTGCTCATCATCTTCGCCGGCGTCCATTCCGCATAGCGACGATGCGCACTGGGCATGTGCTCCATGATTGTCGTGTGCCGGTTGCGGACGGCAGAGAACGCATGGCTGGCGACACGCTGACCCTTGTGGAAGATCTCGACGGTCGTGGCTGTGAAGCGCGCCTCGACGATCTCGCGGATCAGCTTCGACGGCACCGAGTAGAAGTGATCGGCGATCTCGATGTGATAGTCGGGCGCAACGCGCGCCCGCTTCCATTCGGCATAGCTGTAGTCCGTCGCCGGCAACGCGCCGAGGGCCGGGCGTTCGATCGTCTCCAGCAGCTCGACGCGGCTCGTGGCCAGCCGCCGCATGACCTTGGCGTTGATTGTCGCCACGCAATCACGGATCGCAACGTTCAACTCGGCCAGCGAGAAGAACCTGACATTGCGCAGCTTCGCCAGCACGAACCGCTCGACGATCTGCACGGCGACCTCGACCTTGGCGTCGCGGCGAAGCGCGCCTCCGGCACGACGTCGCGCGGCTTCACGATCCGCGTCGGCAGCACCACACAGCCATAGTGATCGGCTAGATCCTGGTACGTTCGATTGATGCCCGGCTCGTAGCGCGAAGGTTTGGTCACGCCGGCCTTCAGATTGTCCGGCACCAGTGCCTTCGGCACGCCGTGATCGTGTTGAGCGCATTGACGTGCGCGCCGATCCAATCGATGAGCGTCTCGGTTCTGCGCGCCTCGGCATAGGTGAAGTTCGACGCGCCGAGTGCGGCCACGAAGATGCGCGCCTGATGGACCTCGCCCATTGCCGGATCGACAAGCGGAAGCGTGTCGCCGGCCCAGTCGACGAACAGCTTCTCGCCCGCCACATGCGTCTGCCGCATCGTCGCCGAGACCGTCCGCCGCCATGCGTTGTGCAACTCGGAGAACCGCGTGTAGCTGTAGCCGGTCGGCTGCTCGGCCAGATACTCCTGCCACAGCACCGCCAACGTCACGCCGCGCCGCTTCAACACCGCGCTTTCTGGCGCGCGTCGAGGTGCTGTCGAGGCTGTTCCGCGGCCGTATGCTGGCGATGCTCGCCGATGCGCACGCCTACGGCAAGCTGGCGTTCTTCAACACGCATGCAGGGCTTGCCGACGCGAAGACGTTCAAGCGCTTCCTGGCACCGCTGCGCCGTATTGAATGGATCGTCTACGTCAAGCCGCCGTTCGCCGGGCCTGCCCAAGTGCTGCGCTATCTGTCGCGCTACACGCATCGCGTAGCGATCTCGAACCGGCGGCTCGTGTCCGCCGACGACGGCGGCATCGCGTTCCGCTGGAAGGACTATCGCATCGAAGGCCCCCCCAGCGCTGGAAGACGATGAGCCTTCACCCGCACGAGTTCATTCGCCGCTTCCTGATCCACGTGCTGCCCAAAGGCTTCCACCGAATCCGCCACTATGGCCTGCTCGCCAACGCCAACCGCGCCGAAGCCATCGCCACGGCCCGCGAGTTGCTCGGTGCCGCGCCGCCCGTGGTGGAGCCGGTGGAGGAAAAAGCCGCCGCACCGGACGAACCGCGCGTGCTGCCGTGTCCTTGCCCTCGGTGCGGCGGACGCATGATCGTCATCGAGGTGTTCGCCAAGGAGTGTGAGCCACGATGGCGTCCGACGCCGGCGCCAGTCCCGATCAGGATCGACACGTCATGAGCCAGAAGCGCTTCGACACCGGCCGCAGTGTTGATCCGCCTCGCTGGTCCCGCACCGGCAACGACCGTGCTTGGCCTGGAGCTACCGATCGTCAGGGCAAATACCCTGAACTGCCAGCAGCGCGCAGACCTCGGCGTCCGTCACGCCCTGATGCATGGCGTTATCGTGCTCGGGTGATCCCCGGTAGCGGTCGCGAGCCCACCATCAACGACGGCGTCGCGCTCCAATCCCCATAGCGCCCGCTGGACCCGCGTGCCCATTCCCTCGCGACTTCGTGCCTTGGCGCTTCTCCGACGCCGGAGGTCGCGCGCATGGCAGGCTCCGTCACGCCGGCGTCCGAGAAACCTGCACATTTTCGGATATCATGCGGCCTGCTCGACGAGTGCAGGACCGTGCCCATTGCCGCCAGCGGGGGAGCGCCATGACCAAGAGCATCGCGGTCACGCCATACTTCGAGCGCACGGAGGGCGCACATTTTTCCTCCGTGCCGTAGAGCCGCTCGAACTCGACGTCGGAAAGCCCACGTTGAAACTGCACCTTGTTGCGTGCCATCGTGCACCTCTCTCGAGTGCACTCACGATTTCGGTGATTCTCCCGGCGAATTCACGGCGGAGCACCGTGGGTAGTCAGGAAAAAGAAAAGGAGGCGTGAGCCTCCCCTTCAATCCCAGCATTCGATCCCAGCATTCAATTCCGCGCGATACTCGACGACCGCGCTCAGTTGCCGGGCGGCACAGTCTTGACGACGCTGGAAGTCGGCCGCGTGTCGCCAGCCGGGGCCTTGAACTCCGCACGCGCCTTCTCGTCGAACTCGGCGAGCGTGGTCACATTGGCCTTCGCCCTCATGTGGACGATCTTGTACCCCTTGGCCTTGAGCTGGTTCAGCATATCGAGGGTGCCGGCCGCGGTGTGCTTCTGGAAATCGTGCAGCAGCACGATGCCCTTGCCCTTCTTATCGAGCTTGTCGAGCACGCTCTTCGTCACCTGCTCGCCACTGCGGAATTTGAAATCGAAACTGTCGATGTCGGTCGAGAAGATCGCGACGTTGCGCGTGCCGAGATAAGTCATCTGGGCATCCGGCCCTTTCAAACCGGGAAACCGGAAGAAGCTCGACGGCGTGCCGGTCCCCATCGCGATCTTGACCGCACTGAAACCCTTCTCGATTTCTTCCTTCGCCTTCTCGGGCGTCACACCCTTGTTCGACAGGATCATGTGCGACCACGTGTGGGTGCCGATGGTGTGCCCCCCCGCCACGACCTGCCGCATGATCTCCGGAAACGCGATCGCGTTCTTCCCGATCGCGAAGAACGTCGCCTTCGTGCAGTGCGCGGCCAGCGCCGCCAGAACCTGCGGCGTGGTCGGCCACGGACCATCGTCGAACGTCAGCACCACTTCCTGCGGCAACAGAAAATCGTGCGCCTTGTAGTGCTCGAGACCGAAGCCCGGTCCACCCGTGGTATCGATTTCCACCGTGCGCGTGATCCCCAGCGCATTCGGGTTACCAGCACATTTGGTCTGAGCGACCACGGGAGTCGTACATGCGAAGGCCACTGCGGCGATCACCGCCCAACGGGTGAACATCGTCATCGGTCGAACTCCCTCTATCCGGTTCTAAAAAAACAGTGAGAAGCAGCTATTGCTCTCTTCCGAAGAAAACACTGATTCCGCAAGAGCCAGAATATCTCACGACCGCGCATGCGTCCCCGACGGCACTGCAGAACAGGCGGTGAGCGGCATCCGCCCCTTCAGGAACGATCGCCACGACGGCTCTTCGAGAATGATCTTACGGGCCCAACCCTGCAGCAATCCATCCAATTCCTTCTCGATCGACGCTGAAGCAAGCGCAAGCTTCTGGTCGAGTGGCCGCGCGGCACCACCGCTTAGATAGGTTGTTCCCGGCTTGGCGCGCAGCGTCAGTTGATCGAGTTCGGAAGGCGAGAATTGTCGCCCCCAGGCACCGGCCGCGAGCGCCTGCACGATGCTACGATCCGCCAGCATCGCTGGAACCGCATCCTCGTCGATCCGATCGAGCAGATCCGAGCAACTCTTGTCGGCTGCAAGATAGGTCTTGCGCTGCTGCGCGAGGGCGCCCCGCACGAGGACCTCGAGTTCCTCCCCCCCGTACCGCACCTCGATATAGGCGAGCGCCGCCTTTCGATGAGCCGCATCGAAACACGTCAACGGCCGCGGTTCGAGATTGCGGCACGCCGCCGCTACAGACTTGGCGCGCCGTGCTTCCTCGTATTCGACCAGCGCCTTTGCCGTCGGAAGATTGAGATCCTTCGCTCGCGCCCATTGGCCCGCGGATGCAAATCCCAGCCTGTGCGCCTCACGGTCGAGTGCCGCAACCCCATCCACGACGACGAAACCGAGCCCGAGCGGCACCAGCGTGATAGACGAGTAGAGCGCTGCCTTCGCGGGCGCCAGATTGTGCCGCAGCCGTGCGATGAATTCCTGCACCGGCGGCGCCAGCACCAGACCTGCCAGCAGGAACGCCAGCGCAGCCCTCGACGAACCCGCCCGCGACAACGCCGCGACCGCACACATTGCAAGCGTCAGGCTCGCGATCCACAACAGCACATGGGTACGACCACCACGCCAGTACATCGTCCCTCCGCACCCCGGGAAAAGCAACGCAACCGCACGACTTTGCGATCACACCCTATACCGCGCTTCACGCCCGGCCTACCGCGGCAGATCTCCCGGCAGGGGAAAAAATCGGCGATAGAGCGCGACCGATCCCGGCAGTATCACGAGTTGCCCGATCAGCGAAGCGAGCAGACACACGCCCGCCAACCGCCCGAACAGCCGCAGCGACGGCAGATCCGACAGCATGGTGACGCCGAGCCCGAGCGTCAGCACCATCGTCGTCAGCACGACGGCAGGCCCGATCGAGTGTGCCGTCCGGTCGAGCGCCGCCTTGGAGCCGGCAGGCGCCGCCCCCGACAATCCCCGCATCTCCTCGAGCGTATAGCGATTGAGGAAGTGGATCGTGGAATCGATCGCCAGGGAGAACGCCACCGTGATCGCCACGATCGATGCGAACTGCATCCCTTCCCCCGTCGCATAGAGCAAAGCGCCGGTCGCGAAGATCGGGAACAGCGACGGCAGAACGCTCGATACGCCCGCCAGCATCGAACGCAACGCGATGCCCACGAAGATGAAGATCAGGAACATATCCCCGACGAGGCCCCAGTTGAGTTCCGCGATCAGCTTCGCCGAGTTGCGCGCAGCGATCGCCGGCAGGCCCGTCACAATCAGCTCGAAGCCGGGATGCGCCTTGCGCACGGGCGCGAGCGCCTTGTCGATCTTCTCGACCACCGGCAGGATCTGGCTCGCATCGACGTCCGGCAGCCGCCCCGTCACGAGCACGGCATTGCCCTCTTTCGCGATGAACCGGCGCACCAGATGCTCCGGCAGCAGGCCGACATACTTCTGGACCGTTTCGACGCGGCCGTCACCGTTGTCGCGCAACCAGCGCCGCAAGCTGTCGACCGACCACACATTGCCCAGTCCTGCGGCCTTCTCGAGCACCGAGTGCGCTTCCGCGATCACCGCCAGCGGAACGGGATCGAAAAGCGACTGCCCGCCCTGCCACTTTATCATCACGTGCACCGGACTGGCCCCGGTCAGCTTGGCGTCGATCCGTTCCGTCGCCGCCAGCGCCTGCTCCTTGTCCGGCACCTGATCGGCCAGCCGATAGTGCGGCTCCAGCCGGACATAGCCGTAGCCGCAGACGATCACGGCCAGCACACCCAATCCGACCGCGACGAACGGATAGCGCGCCGAGCGAGTCACCGCCCCCTCGCTCAGCCGGTGCAGCAGCCCGATGCCCCCGTCGCTTTCCTCGGGCGTCGCCTTCTGGCCCTTCGGCAGTGGCTCCGACCGGACGAGCAGCGCCGCCAGCGTCGGCACCACCACGGCGACCGCGATATAAGTCGTGAAAACCGCGATCAGCGCGGCGAGCCCGAAGGTCCGGATCAGCGCCGAATCCGCAAACGAGAACGATATGATCGAGATCGCCTGATTGACGGCCGTCAGCAGGCACGCCGGCGCCACCTCGCTGACAGCGTTTCGAGCAGCCTCGATCCGGTCGACTCCGGCCACGATATCGCGGCGGATGGCGAACACCAGATGCATGCTGTCCGAGAAGCCGGTCACCAGGATCAGCGGCGTCAGCACGTTGATGAAGAGGTTGAGCCGGAAATCCAGCCCGCCGATCACGCCCAGCGTCCACACGATCGCGATCGTCGGCCCCAGGACCGCGATCACCGTCAGCGACAGCCGCCGGAAGAACACATAGGCCATGATGGCGCCGACGAGGAAACCGAGACCGTTGTAGACGAGCCGATCGCGCTCGACCGCGTTGCGGATCTCGAGTTGCATCACCGGTGCGCCGGTCAGCTTCACCGAAAGCCCCGACCCAGCGAGCGACTTTTCAGCCGCTTCCCTGATGCCGCCGATGATCGCCCGCGCGCCGAGCTCCTCCACCGCCTTTCGGTCGAGTGAGATCACGATCATCGCCAGCGTCCCGTCGTCGGACAGGAACTTGCCGGCGACGATCTCGTTCTTCCTCAGCGCGTCGATGGTCGCGCCGTACTCGGCCGCACCTTCCGGCACCTCATCGGGAACGATCGGCGGCGCATAGCCTTTTGCATCGGGCTTTCCGCGCGCCGACAGCATCGAGACGAGCCCGTCGACGCCGTCGAGCAGTTGCAGTTCGATCGTGGTCTTCTGGAATGCCTG
This sequence comes from uncultured Devosia sp., assembly GCA_964574325.1. GTDB lineage: Bacteria > Pseudomonadota > Alphaproteobacteria > Rhizobiales > Hyphomicrobiaceae > CAMDPA01. The sequence continues at coordinate 19,700 of CAZNMY010000017.1, forward strand.
GATCTGCGCGCGCTCGAGGAGATTGCGTCCCTCGACCACGGCGAGAACGTCGTACTCGCTCGAAGGAAACCGCCGATCGACCTCCTCGTACTGGCGGAACTCCGTCGTGTTGGCGCGGAACAGTTCAGACAGCGAATCGTCGACCTTGAGCCGCAGTAGCCCGACCACGGCGAGCGCCGTCAGCGCCATGATGAGCACAGCCGCCAGCAGGGGCGCACGCAGGGCAACGAGACCTATCCGGTCGATCCCCAACAGGAACCGAACCCGCCGATGCGGTTCATCATCGCTGGCCATTCGCTCTCCCTCGACCGTACCGCTCAGACACCCGTGTGCGCCCGACACGGACTCGGCAATCTACCCGACCCGTCGAGCGTTGTGCATGTCCAATCGACTTTGCCGCAGACCGGCCGCCGAAACCCGCCTTGCCCCGATTCGACGCTGCGTGCAGCGGCGACGTGCGCCACCGCAGATTTTGCGCTACCGTTGGCAAAAACGAAAAAGCAGCCGAAACGTTCGCAGGAGGAAAACAATGGCTCGCAATCCCTCGGCTCGCATGGCCAGCGCTGCCGCAGCAGTATTCCTGGCAGCCGTCTCGATGACCCTGCCCTCCCCCGCCGACGCCCAAACCGAGTTCTACGCGGGCAAACGCCTGACCATCCTCGTCAATTACGACGCCGGCGGCCCCACCGACTTCGAGGCCCGCCTGATCGCGAGGCACATCGGCCGGCACATCCCGGGCCAGCCCGGCGTGATCGTACAGAACATGGGCGGAGCCGGCGGCATCATCGGCGCGAAGTATCTGGGCGAGAAGGCAGCGCGCGACGGCTCGATGGTCGGATACTTCACCGCCGCCGCTCAACACGCAGCCTTCGCACCGGAAAAATTCCCCGTCGATTTCCGCACCTATGATTTCGTCGCCTACATGCCGAACGGCCGCATCCACTTCATGCGCACCGACGTGAAGCCCGGCATCAAGACGGCTCGCGACGTTCTGAATGCGCAGGGCGTAGTCGCTGGCGGCCTCACCGCCGAAAGCCCCAAGGACCTCGCGATGCGCATGGTCCTGGACATGCTCGGCGTGCCGCACAAATACGTCACCGGTTACAATTCGAGCGCCCAGGCTACGCTCGCCTTCCAGCGCGGCGAGCTCAACTTCTATTCCGACAGCCCGTCTGCGTACCTGACCAAGATCGAGCCCGCGATGGTGAGAAAAGGCGAGGTGATCCCCATCTGCTTCGATCCGATCTTCCGCGCCGGGCAATACGTCGTGCCGGCGCAGATCAAGCCCCTCGGCATCCAGTCCTGCCCCGACATGATCCGCGATGCGAAGGGCGCGATGCCCGACAACGAGATGGCCAAGGCCTATATCGCGCTGCTCTCGTTCGCCGGCACGATGTACCGCACGTTCACGCTGCCGCCGAACTCGCCCAAGGGTTCCGTCACGGCCCTCCGGACCGCGATGCAGCGCCTCGCCCAGGACAAGGACTTCATCGAGGAAGCCCAGAGGACGATCGGCGAAGCCCCAGAGTACATCACCGGCGACGACGCCAATGACGACGCCAAGCGTCTGCTCACGGTCGACCCCAGGATCAAGGCGTTCATCGTCGACTACGCCCGCAAGACCGAGCGAAGGTGAGCAGGCGCTCCGCCTACTTCAGGAACTTCTGCTCGGCCCAGCCCCGATAGCCCCGGTAATCGACCGGGCACCAGCCGTCCCGGCACTCCCCCGTCAGCTTGATCCCACACGCACCGGAGGGATAGCCGTAGCGCAGCGACTGATCCAAGCCCGGCCCAGCGCGCACCTTCAGCGTATCGCCGGATGCAACGCCGCGCACACACATCTCGGCCGCGCCGCCCGACGCCCCTGACGCCGGCGCCGCAACCGCAGGTGCAGGCTTGGCGACGACAGCGGATTGCGCCGTATGGCCCGGCTGCTGCGGCTGTCGGGAAGGCGTCGCTGGCGCAGGAGCAGACGATGCAGCCTCGGCGGCAGGCGTCGCTGGCATCGGCGGCGGCGCCTGCGGCAGTCCCCGCTCCACCACCGGCTTGGGCGCAGGAGGCGGCCTGATGTCTCGAACCACGGGGCGTGCGACCTCGACGGGACGCGGCGGCGCCACCGAGGCAACACGCTTCGGCGCGACGCGGCGGACGGCTGCAACGCGACGCGGCGGCGCGGGCGCAAACCTCTGAACGCGCGGCGGCGCATAAGGAGCCGTAAACAGGCCCAGCGACGGCAGCCGGAAGCCGCCGAGCACCGCCCCTTCTGACAGGTACGAAGCATTCGACCAGCCCGGTCGCCCGCGCCAGACCACGGGGCACCATGCGCCTCGACATGCCCCCGAGACCATCACCCCGCAGGCGTTCGGTGGTATAGCCCCGACCTCGCGCGCCTGCGGACTCGGACCAGCCCTCATGCGCAGCGTATCCCAGGCCTCGACCCCTCGCACACACAACGCACTGGCCGGCGCCACACCGCCCCACAACAGTGCAAAAAAGAACGAAATCAGTCGAGCGCGACGCGACAGCATGTGATTTTCCAACCCGAATGCCGCTGCGGCAGCGACAAGCTCAATCCCCCTCCGCCGGGAATTGCGGCGGGAACCAGACGTTGAGCATATGGATCGGGCACAATAGCGGCGACAACGCTGCAACAATTCGGCGGAAGTCGCGGTGAACGCCTGGACGCAGCGCTGCATTGCACTATCTTCGCTCGATATCATGCGAGGAACACAGCGAATGGCCGAACGCGAGCCCCCCGGCGGACACACGACATCGAGCGAGCCCCCGAAAGCCGGCGAAGGTGCAGCGGACACCGCCGACGCTGCCTCCGGCCATGTTCCCCCGTCGCATTTTCCCTGGCCCCCCGTCCTGTTTCTCGCCGCCGTCGTCGCCGGTTGGCTTCTCCAGCGCTCATGGCCGCTCGCGTGGCCCGGCCTCGACGACGCTCCCGCCCGCATGATCGGAAAAGGCTTCGTCGTCTGCGGCTTCGGCCTCGCGATCTGGGCCCTGGTGACGTTTGTGCGCGCCAGCGCCGAGTTCCGCCCTCACGCCGAAGCGACCGTTCTGGTGACGTCGGGGCCCTACCGCCGCTTCCGCAATCCCATGTATATCGGCTATGTCCTGATTTTGCTGGGTCTCGCCGACACCGCCCAGAATATCTGGATCGCGATCCTCACACCGGTGTTCGCCCTCGCAGTCACCTGGCTCGCGATACTGCCCGAGGAACGTCATCTCGAAGCGAAATTCGGCGACGCCTACCGCACCTACAAGGAGACCTCGCGGCGATGGCTGTGAAACCGCGACTGCGGCGCGGCAGCGCGAAGACTGGTGACAGAACGAGCGTTTCGCAGCATTACCTGCAAGCCCGACGATGACGAACGAGACGTTCACACCAGCCCCCGAGCCCCGCCGCCCATGTCACGCAAGCACGCAGAGCTGGAGCGTGAATTCATCGAGGATCTCGAGCCTCGCACCGGGCGCGCGCTCGCCGGCTGGATGTCGCTGATCGACGAAACCGGCTTGACCGACCGCAACGCGATCATCGACTGGCTCCGCCCGCAGGGCCTGACCTTCGCACACGCCTCCTGGCTGGAACGCATCCACCACAATGGCGGCCGGCCGATCTACGCCGACGCGCCCGAACGCGCGCAACAACCGGCGTCGGAGCCCCCCGCGGTCCCGGTACCCGCCCCACGACCGTCGCCAGCGTCGGCACCAATCCCACCGCCGCGCCCGATGCCCGTCGCTCAGCCCGGCCCGGCGCCCCGGCCGGCCCCGGCCCTCCAGCCACGCCCCGTGACGGTTCCCCCGCCACCGGCGACGATGCCCCGCGTGTCCGTGGCCGACCTGCTGGCGCGCGGCAAGGGATTGCGGCCCCTCGCCGAGATGCTGCTGCGCGAGATCGAACAGTCTCTACCCGGCCTCGTAACCGCCCCTGCGGGCGACCTCGTCAGCTTGCAGAGGCAATCGGAGTTCGGCGTTCTTCTGATCGGCCCCAAGGAACTCCGCCTGGGGCTCGATCTCGGCGAATTTCCGACCGAAGGCCCCGTCAGCCGCTCCCGTATCCCTGGAACAACGGCCCGCATTACACATATGCTCGTCATCAACGATGCCCGTCAGATCGGCCCGCCCCTGCTAGAGCTCGTCAAGCGGGCCGCAGCCGGGGCCGATCCCGCGACTTGACCTTGAATCCGATCAACAGGTTATCGGCCGCGCCTTCTGCTCCAACATGGATTCGCCCGAATTTTCGCCTCTATACGCCGCGTAGCCGGAGGAGAGATCTATGTCCGCCCCCAAGCATCAACTGAGCGGCCTGCGACTGGCGACGGCCACGCTCGCCCTCGCCATGAGTGCCGGCACGCTGGGGGCAGGGGTGAGCATCGCCGCAACACCGCGCGATGGCGCGGCCGCCACCGGAACGCCGCCGCGAGCGGATCGCCTTCGAACGTCGCAAGCCGCGCCCGCCACTCCCGACAGGAACGCTCCGTCGAAGCCGCCTGAGGCCGCCGATCCCCGCGCCGGCGATCCGAGCTTCGAGCAGGCGCGCAAACTGATGCAGGCCATCGACGCGATCCTGCAGGACACCGCGAAGAACCGCACCGACGCCCGCAAGCTCCCGTCCAGGGAGGACTTCCTGATCCCGCCGCTGTTCTCCGAGACGCGCGAGGATCGCGAGAAGAAAGTGCGTGACCTCCTCGACGGCGCAATGGGCGTCGTCACCGAGGTGCCCGTCGTCGATATTCAGAAGCGCATCGAGGAGCGCCGCAAGAACATCCGCGACCTCGAGGATCGCATCGTCAAACTGCGCGAGCGCCAATTGACCGCGCCCAAGGACGGTATGCTCCCCGGCATCATCACCGACACCGTCGACAGCCTGCAACGGGACCTGGATGACGCCGGCAAGCGGATCGCCGGCAATCGCGACGATATCGGCAAGGCCAAGAAGGAAGTTGCCGACGCGCTCGCCAAGTCCGGCGTACAGATGAACCAGGCACAGGTCGACATGCTGCTCGACAGCGTCCTGTCGGGCGACCTCGTGCGCCTCATCGCCGTGTTCAACTCGGCGAAGGCCATCGACGGCCAGCTCGGCCGGCTGATGAACCAGTCCGGTGACAACCTCGGCGCGGCCCGCAAATACTTCGCGATGCATGCCGCCCTGTTCGCGATGCTCGTCCACGCTCAGGATGTCGCGATCGGCAAGATCGATACGCAATACATGCCCAAGCTCGAAGCGATCACGGCCGATATCGCCAAGGCGCGAACCCGCACGGAAGAGCTGCTGCGCGCCGACAATCGCCCCGATCAGCAGCGCACTCTGAAGGCCAACCGCGACAGCCAGAAGCTGTCGGAGGAAGCCGCCAAGGGGTATCGCCGCTTCCTGATGCAGCAGCGCGAGCAGCTCGCCGCCGCTCGCAAGCGCTCGGCACATGATCTCCGCATCGCCGACAACACGTTCGAAACCGTCGAGGCGAGCTATCAGCTCCGCAACCTCATGCGCGACAGCGCGGCGTCCTTCGAGGCGATCCAGAAGCTGGAAGCCCCGACCTTCGAGCAGATCTTCAAGAACGAGGACCTTCGCCGCGAATTCGAGAACCTCACCCGCAAGCTCGACGCGCCCTCCAGCTGACGTAGCCGCGGATGCGGTGGCTCACCGCGTCGCACTGCCTGCGAACACCCAGCGCAACGAGACGACATAGTTCCAGACCAGCACGATGGCGGTCGCGGCGATCTGCGCCAACAGGTAGTGAAGCCCCGCCGACAGCAACAGCCACATCACCGAGGTATTGACCGCGATCCCCATCCCCACCATCCCGACAAAACGCAGGAAAGTCGGGCCGATCGGCTCGCGCGATTGGAACGTGAAGATCCGTGTCGCCAGAAAATTGAAGACCGCGGAAATCGCGAACGCTGCACTCGAAACAACCGTCGTCGGCCCAAGCTGCAGGTGAACGCCTGCGATCAGCAGCGCGTATTGGAGCAGCGTGGCAAAGCCTCCGACGAATGCGAACCGGAGAAACCTCTCCATGTCGTGCTCGAGTCCTGATGTTGATCAGTGGCGCCGTAAGGCGTCTCAGTCCCACGTCTTCACGTCGACGAGATAGCGTGGCCGCCGCTTCGTCTCGAGATAGATCTTGCCGATGTACTCGCCGATGACGCCCAGAAACAGCAGTTGAATGCCGCCGAGGAAGTACATCGGGATCACGGTCGACGCCCAACCGGGTACGGCGCCGTCACCGAAATAGCGGACCATCAGCGCCCACAGCCCGAAACCCGTCGACAGCGTGGCGATCAAAACTCCCGTGACCGTCGCCATCCGCAACGGCACGATCGAAAACGATGTGATCCCCTGCCACGCCAGCGCCAGCATCTTCGTCAGCGGATACTTCGAGACCCCCGCCGCGCGCTCGCGCCGCGCGTACTCGACGGTCTCGGACTTCAACCCGACGAGGGGCATGATGCCCCTGAGAAACAGGTTCGTCTCGTCGAACTCCCGCAACAGGCGCATCGCCCGCCGCGACATCAGCCGGTAGTCCGCGTGATTGAACACCACGGGCACGCCGAGAAACCGGAGGATGTGATAATAGCCTTCAGCGCTGACGCGCTTGGCGAAGCTGTCCGCCGTGCGATCGTTGCGCACGCCATAGACTGTCTCTGCGCCGCGGCCGTAGGCCTCGATCATCCGCTCGATGCAGGTCTCGTCATCCTGCATGTCGGCATCGATGGTGATGATCGCATCGGCATCGACCTCCATCATGCCGGCGAGCACGGCGCCCTGGTGTCCGAAATTGCGCGCGAGCTTGATGCCCCTGACCATGGGAGATGCTGCGGAAAGTCGTTCGATGATCTCCCAGGTCCCGTCGCGACTGCCGTCGTCGACGAGATAGATGAAGCTGTCCTGCGCCACCACGCGGCGCTGCTTCAGGCCCGCCAGATAGCTGCCGATCGCGTCGACGGAACGCTCGAGCACTTCTTGTTCGTTGTAGCAGGGGATCACGATCGCCAGCGCCGGCTCCGGCCGCTTGCTCGCCGAAGCCTGCGATCGGTGCACGGTCTCCACGGAATTCCCCCCGCAGGTTCTGTCGTTCGGCTCGATCGTCAGCATCTCATCGCACCTGAATTGGCCTGAGGATGTGGAGATCGGCGCTGCGGTGCACGGTCTCGAATCGCCCCGCCCCCGACTTCGCGGCTCTCAGAATGTAGTCCTCGTCGGCATCGGGTTTGCCGAGCGGCAGGGTTGGAAACACCACGACATACTGGACGCCGAACGTCTCCGCCCGCTGCCGGACATCATCCGCCGACCAGACCCTTGCCGTCAGACGGCGCTCTGCCACGCCGACCGTCGGCCGTCCCAGAACGACATGCAGCGCCTGGGACTGATTGGACATCACGGGATGTTTCGTGGATGCCCCGGCGCGGAGCAAATCCCGTGCCGACATCGTCCCGACTTTCTGGGACAGAATGGCTTCGATGCGGGCGGGATAAGCGCCCCCTCGGATGAACTCCGCGAACGCGGCGAGGTATCCCAGCGTCACGAACGCGACGCTGGCGACCGCCGCGCGATGCCACCACAGCTCGGCCGACCCCGCCGCCGCAGCTGACGAGTTCCGCGGCCACAGCGCTGCGAAGCCGAGCAGGAGCATCGGCACGCACGGCACGAGATAACGCGCCTCGACCATCACGCCGGTTTTTCCCAGCGTCATCATCAAAAGGAGAACGACGGTCGCAGCCGAGCCGAGGAAAGCGAATATCGCGACGTAGAGACGCTCGTCGCGCTGGACGTACGCGCCCCAATCCTGCGCCGACAGCCGCTTGGCAACCCAGCCTCCCAACGCGACGACGAGCGACAGGACGAGCAGCTTCCCATACCAGAACCGCATATCGCCCAGGAGGACCTGGATCGCCCACTTCGACTGCTGGTAGATCTCGCCGAACTGGAGCGCACGCGGCCCCTCGGGTCCCCCCGTCAAACGGCCCGTCACGACGTAGTTCCGTCCGAGCAAGAGCGCCACGACCAGCACGGCCGGCGCCACCAGGGCGATCCCCGCCTTGATCGATGCCGGCGACATGCGGCCGCGCACAACCTGCAGCATGGCGACCAGCCCGAGCGATCCCACGAAAGCGACGCCGAGGTAGCGGAAGGTGCAGGCGAGGCCCACGCATAGCGACGCCGCGGCGAACAGCGCGAGCCGGTCGCGCTCTGCCCGCTCGCCCTCGGCGCGATCCTCCTCCGATTGCCTCGTCAGGCCCGCGTGAAGAAGGCTTGCACCCGCCACCAGACTGGCGATGAACAGAGGCTCGCTCAACACCTCGATGGTGAGCGAGAGTGCGGGAACATAGAGCACGTAGGCTATCGCCATGATGATGGCGCTGACGCGGTCGCCGTCGAGCAGGCGTGAGCACAGCCAGAAGACAAGAAGCGCCGTCCCGCAGTGCGCGACAGCACTGAGCAACCCGACGGCATGCAATCCCGAAAGTCCCGAAAGCGACGACAGCCCCGCCGCCAACAACGGCAACCCCGGCGGCCATACCGTCTGCAGCGCGGGCATCCCGAACTGCGCCTGAACCTCGTAGTAGATCGTCGACGTCCTGATACCGTTGCCGGCGAGAATCTGCTCGATCGTGCTGAGGTACTGGGCACCGTCGTTGGCAACGTAGGCAGGCCCCGCCAGGAAGAGCGTCACCAACCCGACGCAGCCGATGAGCGCCAGCCCGGCCATCTCGACCGGTGTCCCCCGAAACCTCGCCCCTGAGCGGTGTGACAATGCCAAGTTCCCAGTCCTCCCTTTGCAGATCGAAGACGCACGACCAACTAGAACGCAAAGATCGGCATACGTCCAGATCGCAGCGCATCACCTAACGGTCAAGACATTGGAAACTCGACAGTTAATCGCCGGGCCGCATGCACGATACCGGCACGACATCCCCCGGAAACGACGATCCCAGTGGAGATTTCATCGAACGATCCTGCAGTTGCCCCAGCAATCCTCGGCGTCATGGCCGCAAACCTGCAGGCGGCGCGCATTCCCCCCGCAAATGATCGACGGGACGACTTGCCCCGGATCCCCGTCGGGAAGAGCCGCACTGGATTGCACGGGCATTGCCCGCCGATACCGTCTCCAGGGAATGCCCGACGCGTTCACCAGGGCGCCGTCCATGCGGCTGGGTCGCTGCCGCGCTCGTCGCCGCGACGCTGACACCTGTACTGGTGCTGGCACCAGCACTGGCACCAGCACTGGCCAGCCTCCCGCTTGGCCTCAGCGAATTGTCCGCTTCATCATTCCGTTCGGCGCAGTTGCCGAGGCCGACATCGGCGCACCCATCTCCGCCGAACGACATCCTTTCCACCTGGCAGAACGCGTTCCATGAACTACGTTGAAGGGTATCCAACGTCGAAGAAAGAACTGTGGGTTGAAACTTCCTCGCGGGCTATTGGACACCACGCACCGAATGATCAGGAGCCCCCGATGCAATACGCCATCCTCTGCTATCACGACGAGAAGGTGACATCCGCCTGGTCGAAGGAGCACGACGACGCCGTCATGGCCAAGCTCGGCGCGATCATGGAACGGCTCGCGAAGAACGGCCAACTCGGCCCCGTCGCTCGCCTGCTGCCGACCACCACGGCAACGACGCTGCGCAAGGATCGCGAGCCGCCCCTCGTGATCGATGGCCCCTTCGCGGAGACCAAGGAGCAGCTGCTCGGCTTCTACATCGTCGACTGTCCTTCGCTCGATGAGGTCTTGGCGATCACCCGCGAGCTGGGCGAGGCCAATCCCGGCGGCGCCTACGAGATCCGGCCCGTCGGCGTCTTCTTCGACGCCCCGCGGAGCGACTGATGACGGACGCGGCCTGGCTCGACAGCGTCCTCACCGCCGCGCGCCCCAAAGCCGTGGCAGCACTCCTGCGCTATTTCCGCGACCTCGACATCGCCGAGGAGGCGTATCAGGAGGCCTGCCTGCGAGCGCTCCGCAACTGGCCGAAGAACGGGCCGCCCCGCGATGCAGCCGCGTGGCTCATCATGGTCGGGAAGAATGCGGCCATCGATGCCGTCCGCCGCACGAGAAGAAACACGCCCCTGCCGCCCGAGGAGCAGATCTCGGATCTCGCGGACGTCGAGGCCCCGCGCATCGACGCCTTGGACAACGCGGATTATCGGGACGACATCCTCCGGCTGCTTTTCATCTGCTGCCATCCAGACCTGCCCGCGACCCAGCAGATCGCACTGGCGCTCCGCATCGTATCCGGTCTCACCGTCAAGCAGATCGCGCGCGCGTTCCTCGTCTCGGAAGCCGCTATGGAGCAGCGCATCACGCGCGCCAAGGCCCGTATCGCCAAGGCCGACGTGCCCTTCGAAACACCAAGCCCCGCGGAACGTGCCGAGCGCGTCGCAGCCGTCGCCGCGATGATCTACCTCGTCTTCAACGAAGGCTACACGACCGGAGCCGCCGCAGCAGCGACACCCGACGAAACAGGATCGGGCCTGTGCGAGGAAGCGATCCGTCTCGCCCGCCTGCTCCTCGGCCTTCATCCCGGCGAACCCGAGATCATGGGACTCGCAGCCCTGCTGCTGCTCCAGCACGCGCGCTCTGCTGCTCGCTTCGACGAGAGCGGCGCGGCCGTCATGCTCGAACACCAGGACCGAACGCTCTGGAACCGCGCCCAGATCGCGGAAGGCCAGGCGCTCATCGACAAGGCGATCCGCCACCACACCCCCGGCCCCTACCAGATCCAGGCCGCCATCGCCGCGCTCCACGCCCGAGCGAAACGCGCCGACGACACCGACTGGCGGCAGATCGAGCTGCTCTATGGCGCCCTCGAACGATTGCAGCCATCGCCCGTCGTCACGCTCAATCGCGCCGTCGCAGCTTCGAAGGCGCGCGGCCCCGAAGCTGCCCTCGCGATGGTCGAACCGCTCGCCACGGCACTCGCCAGCTATTTCTATTTCCACGGCGCCCGTGGCTCTTTCCTGCAGAAGTTGGGACGCGATGCCGAAGCGCGAACCGCGTTCGAGCGCGCGATCGCACTCGCCAATACGCCCGCCGAAGCCGCCCACATTCGCGCCGAGATCGAACGATTGTCGGCGAGCCCCGTCGCTCCCCGACGGCCGCCCGCGGAGTGAACCGGCGAGTGAAAGGGCCAGCACGCGTCTCACCTTTCCCTCAGACCCGGTTCGAGCACCCGATCGACGATCGTCCTCGCCAACTCCCTCGGGCACGGCTATGAACGATGCGTACAATTACTCATCATCCCGGGTCGGCTGGAACGCCGCGCCCCGCCACGGACATGCCGGGCTAAGCCTTATTCAGGGAGGACTCGAATGCCCAACACGATCACCAGGGCGCTGGCCTTACGGCTGCGCGCTGCCGCGCTCGTCGCCGCGACGCTGACGCTTACATTGGCACCTACCCTGACACCAGCCCTGGCCCAGCCCGCCGCGTGGCCTCAGCGAAATGTCCGCTTCATCATTCCGTTCGGCGCAGGTGCCGGCGCCGACATCGGCGCACGCCTCGTCGCTGAGCGTCTGCAGAAGAAGTGGGGCCACGCCATCGTCATCGAGAACAAGCCCGGCGGTGATGGAATCGTCGCGATTACCTCGTTCGTCGGCGCCAACGACGATCACGTCCTGCTCTATGCCGCGACCGGCTCTTTCACCGTGCATCCCTATCAGCGCGAAAAGCTGCCCTACGACCGCGAGCGAGACATCCTCCCCATCGCCCGCGTCGCCAACACGCTGCTCGGCGTGGCGGTTCCCGTGAGCTTCGGTGTCAATTCGCTGAAGGAACTGGTCGAGAAAGCACGCACGGAGCCCGGCAAGCTCAACGTCGCCCTCGTCCCCGGCATCACCGAGTTCGTCTGGGACGGCTTCACGAATGCCGAGAAGCTCAAAATCGCCAAGGTTCCCTATCGTGACATCGTTCAGGCCGTTCCCGATCTCGGCGAAGGCCGTATCCAGATCATGATGGCCTCGGTCGCAATTCTGCAGCCCGGCATCAACTCGGGGCGCTCGAAAATGCTCGCCCTGAACGGCCGCAGCCGCAACGAGAAGCTCGCCCCCGGCGTCGCCACCGCGATCGAATTGGGTTTCCAATCCCTCGAACTCGAAGGACTCACGGGTCTGCTCGGCCCGAAAACCATGTCGCTCGACCTGCGCCGGAAGATCGGCGCCGACGTCGTCGAGGCAGCACGGGATCCGGAAATCGCCAGCCGCCTTCTCTCGACCTTCCAGGCCGTCAACCCCGGTGGCCCCGAGGAATTCGGCAAAGCCATGCAGGACCAGAGCGAGCAGATCGCCGCCATTGCGAAGGCACTGAACATCCAGAAGAAGGCGCAATAGCTCGGGCGTGATTTCGTCGCGGTCCGCACTCGATCGCCATCAGCCGGCCGCGACGCCCCGTGTCATCGCCGATACGGAAAGCAGCGTGCCGGATCGAGCGTCAGCCCGTAGTGCCGGGCGAGCGCTTTGATGTCCTCGCCGTACTTCGCATAGGGATCGGAATTCTTGTGGCCGACCACGATCGGCCGGAACGACCGCTCGTCTTTCCCGGCCGGCGGCAGCATCGCCGTCGCCAGCCCGCCGCCGCTGGAATCCCGCAGCGTCAGGAACAGCGGCATCACCTTCAGCACATGCGCCTTCAATCCGATCTTCTTCTCGAACGCCATGCCGGTTGCCGGCGGCACGAAGCTCTTGGTCGCCTCCTCCACCGCCTGTGAGAAATATTTCTCGACAGAGTGCTCCATGAGCCGCGACTCCTGCGCCGCTTCTCCTTCGGTCTCGAACCGGAACCACGTACCGTTCGGGCCATCGCACACGAACTGCATCCGCTCATCCTCCCGGCAACCACCCACTGGTCATCTCGATGCGCTTCCGCTGCACAGCGTACGCAACCGCGAGCACCCCATTATAACACGCCTTGTGGCAATCTCCCGACATCGATCGCAGCGATCCGGCGCAACACCTCTCCGCTTCGTGGCGCAACGCTCGAGCGTACTGGAGCGCACTGGCGCCCCCGTCCTCAGCCGCCGTGCTTGGCGAAGAACGCCTCCACACGATCGTGGAACAGCTGCGGATGCTCCATGTAGAAGAAGTGCCCGCCCGGTAGCTTGGCGAGTTCCGCCCCGGGAATCGCTGCCGCCATCTGCTCCGACAGATGCGGCGGCGTGCAGAAGTCGGCCTCGCCCACGATCACCATGGCCGGACACGTTATGCGGCCGAGATCGTCGAGCCGGTCGTGCGCCAGGATCATATCCATCCGCTTGATCGCGATGTCCGCCTGCGATGCACCTTTCACCGCGGCGTCGACCCAGCCCTGCACTACCCCTTGATGCGTCATCTGGAACCGGGGATCGAACAGGAACAGCGCGCCCATTTCCGTCGCGGCCTTCACGCCGGCGGTCGCGATCATCTGCGCGCGCGCAGCGAACTGCCGCTGGAAGAACGGATCGACGCGCGCCCACGACGAGGCGATCGTCGCCGTCTTCACGAGACGGGGATGCTCGAGCGCCAACGCCTGCGTGATCGCGCCGCCCGTCGAAGAACCGACGACGTGCACCGGCCCGACGCCGAGCTTCTCGACGATAGCTGCGAAATCGGCGGCATGCTGCGTGATCGTCTGGCCCTTCGGCGTATGCGTCGAGCGGCCGGTGCCACGATGGTCCGGCAGGATCACCGTATGCTTCTTCGAGAACAGCTGGGTCTGCGGCCCCCATGTCGCACCGACCCCGCCCAGCCCCGCGATCAGCAGCACCGGCGTGCCGCTACCGCTCACCTCGTAGTAGATCTCGGCATCGGTCGATTGGATGGTCGGCATGGCAAGCGCTCCCGGATGAATTGGCGTCCGCCGAAGCTATGCGCTCCACAGCCCCGGACGCAATGTCTCCATGGATCGGCCTCGATGTATCGGTCTCACTGTACCCCCACGATGACGCGATCGGTCGATTGCACGAAGCCCGCCGCCATCCGGGTCCCCAAACGGCGGCAGGATGGTTCGTAAACAGACTATTAATCTCTAAATCCCGCAGTAACCATTTTCAGCTATTCAGACATGCAGAGGACTTCACGAAGCGAACCGGGACGACGTCACCGGCCCGAAAAACTCGAGCCGGAAGACTTGGATCCGAAGACGTGAGCTGGACGACTTGGAATGAGCGATCAGATCAACTGGACCGAGCGCCGCCAGTTCGGCCGCCGCCCACTGAACGCAGAGGCCGTAGCCGAGCTGCCCGGTGCGGTCGAGATACCCTGCATCATCGAGAACCTCTCGGAAGGCGGAGCCTTGCTGTCATTCCCGACCGGGGTTGCACCGATCAACCTGTTCGATCTCTCGCTCGAGAATGTTCCCTTCAGGCTCCGGTGCGAAATGCGCTATCAGGTCGGAATACGCTTCGGCGTCCGCTTCATGCGCGTCGATCAGGGCGAAGCACTCGTCCGCCATTTCTTCCCGGCAACCGCCTCGCCGACCAGCACACCCCAGCAGAAGTGCAAAACCGTCGATCACGCCGCTGCAAGGACGACGAGCGTCCGCCAACTCCGCCGATCCATGCTGCCCCACATCCTGCCCGAACCGACACCAGCCGTGGCGCCACAGGCCGCACCAGTCTCGTCTAAAGCCGTAGCCGCCCCGGTCCCTGCCGCACCAAAGCGCGCCGCGTCGGCAGTTCAGAGTGCGCCGCAACCGCCTCCCTCGAACCGCCCCTCGCGGATCGTCGTCAAGCGCTGAACGCCGGCGGAACACGACAGCCTCGTCTCACGGAAACAACTCGCTGCGCACTGCCTGCCAGCGCGACATCTGCTCCTCCGCCTCTTCCGGCGTGAAATAGACCCCGCGGAACTTGCCGCTGTCTGGCATCAGAGCTGGATCTTTCGCCGCAACGTCGGGCCGCGCCGGCAGACTGTCCGCTTCGCGGAATATCTCCTGCCCTGCCGGCGACAACAGGAACTCCACGAACAGCCGCGCGGCATTGGGATGCGGCGACTGTCGCGTGATGGCGACTGCCGTCACGCTCCCGGTCAGCGGCTCCAGCGGCAGCCACGCGACCGGCGCGCCCCTGCCATGGCTGACCGCGACCTGATGATGGAATACCTGCAATCCCAGGTCGAACTGCCCGGCGATGACCTTGTCGACGATCTGTCGCGAGGACAGGTCTTCGCTCACGACGTGCTGTCGGCCGAGCCGGGCAAGGAAAGCACGGCCCTGCTCCTCCCCCCGCGCCTTCAGAACCGTGCCGATGAAGCCGGCCCCCGACGACAGCGTCGAATGGCTGCTCCACACCATCCGGCCGACCCATTCCGGTCGCAGCAGGTCGTCGAGCGAACGCGGCCGTCGCTCCGGCGGCACCGTCTCCGTATTCACGGCGACGGCGTTGAAATAGAGATTGGTGGCAACCCAGTAGCCCTGGCTGTCGACCCGCTCGGGCGGCAGCCCGCGGCCCGCCACCGCTGCGATCGGCGCGAGCAGCCCGGCACGCTTCAAGTGAGGAATGGCACTGCGTCCATCGACGACATCGACGCCGCCT
Organism: uncultured Devosia sp.; assembly: GCA_964574325.1. GTDB lineage: Bacteria > Pseudomonadota > Alphaproteobacteria > Rhizobiales > Hyphomicrobiaceae > CAMDPA01. The sequence goes on from CAZNMY010000017.1 coordinate 35,213, forward strand.
TGTCGCGTGCGCGCCGCCTGAACCAGTCGATCTCCGACCGTCCGCGGCGTCACGCGCGACACCGAAACCTCGATACCGTAGGCGCTCTTGAAGGCCCCGGCGAGCGGGAGCGCGAGTTCGCCCATGATCTGCGACGTCAGCCAGACCACGCGGCCTTCCTTCCGCGCCGCCTCGATGACGGACTGATCGACGGCCAACGCGGGATGAACCACCCCACCTCCCGCAGCGCCCGCGATTGCCGAAACCACGGCAACCCGGGCCCGCGAGAGCAGCGTGCGCACCCCGCGAGATCCCACGTCGGCGCTCACCGCTTGAAGTTCCCCAATCCCGGCTTGAACGATTTCTCGTCCAGGAACTGCTTCATCGCCTTTTCGCGGCCCTGCTCGGGATCGCCGGTCTTCAGCGAATCGCTCTTGGCGTTCAGATAGTCCGCCGCCTGATCGACCGACATACCCCGGCACGAGCGTATCGCGTCCCGCGTGAAACGATAGGCGATCGGGCTCTTTTCCTTCAGCGCGAGCGCGAGCTTCATCGTGGTTGCGCGCAACTCGGCCAGCGGCACCGAGCGGTTGACGAACTTGATCTCGGCGGCCTGCTTGCCCGTGAACGTCTCCCCCGTCAGCGAGAACCACATCGCATCGCGGAAGCCGAGCACGTTGACGACGTTCCAGGACACGATGCCGCCTGGGATGATGCCCCAGTTGACTTCCGACAGCCCGAACACCGCCTCGTCCGCCGCAATCGCGAGATCGCATGCCGAAACCTGGGTGAACGCGCCGCCGAAGCAGTAGCCGTTGATCATCGCGATCGTCGGTTTGGGGAACTTGGACAGCTTCTCCCAACGCCAGCCGTTCGAGGCGCGCCGGTTCTTGAGCCGGGCCTTGGGGTCCTTGTCGCTCGCGCGGAAATACTCCTTGATGTCCTGACCTGCGCAGAACGCGGTGCCGGCGCCGGTCAGCACCACCACCTTCGTTTCGTCGTCCATGATGCAGTCGTCGAGCGCATCGTTCATGTCGAAGTGCAACTGCGGGCTCATCGCGTTGCGCTTCTCCGGCCGGTTCATGACGACGAACGTCACCCCGTTCTCATGTTCGAGCTTCACGGTCTGGTAGGTGCCGAGCTTGCCCATCGTGCATCCCTCCTTTGGCAGCCGTTCGCCCGGCTCTCTGCGTGCTGGTTGCAGCCAGATCGGCGGCGGCGATGCCGGCATTGTGGAGCCCAACAGATCGGATCGGCAAGCCCCTCCTGCGCCACTACCCTCGACGAGCCCGGCGCGTCGGCTTCACCATCTCGCTGCCGTCCGGGCGGGTGACACCAGCAACCTCGAGACACGCGCCGCCGTGTTCCGGCGACACCGCCGGCACCGCCGCCGAGGAACGCGACCGCCCGTCGGCGATCGCCAGCCGCTGCGTCAGGAAGTCCAGCAGCAACCTCGTCTTCGCCGGCATCCTCTGCGTCAGCGGAAACAGCGCCTGGATCTGCAGCTCCGAGTGCACCTCGTCCTCGAACAAAGATATCAGCCGTCCAGCCGCGACATCCGCCTTGACGGCGAAATCCGGCAGGCGAGCGATCCCGAGCCCCCGTAGCACCGCATCACGGACCACCAGCCAGTTGTTCGATTTCAGGACGGGGTCTTCGATCCGCAGCACCTTGTCCTGCCGGTCACAGACGAAATTCCACGTGTCCGAGAACGTCGAGTAGGTGCAATAGAGCAGCAACTCCCGATTGCGTAGCTCGTCGAGCCCCGCCGGCATCCCCGCGCGCGCCAGATAGGCCGGCGAAACGACCAGCATGTGCCGGACCCGGCCGAGAATGCGCCGCCCGATGCTCACATGCCCCGGCCCCGTCTCCCGCGGCGTCTTCATGCGGATGGCGACGTCGACCTGCAGCTCCATCGGATTGATCGGCATCGAGCTCATCTCGAGCTCGATCCGGATCTGTCCATACTCTGCCATGAACTCGACGAGTGCCGCTGCGATCAACGCCTGGCCCACCGCCATCGTGCAATGCACCCGGAGCTTGCCCCGCAATTCGTCGTTGAAGCTGAGTGCCGTCGCGCGAGCGCCCTCGAGCTCAGCGAGGCCCCGCACACAGCGCTCGTAGAACTCGCGGCCGGCGTCCGTCAGGAACAGGTTGTGCGTTGTGCGGTGCAGCAATGCGACGCCGAGCTCGGCTTCCAGACGCGCGATCTGCTTGCTCACGGAAGGCGCGGTGAGACCCAGCGCCCGCCCGGCTGCTGCAAATCCGTTCAGATCCACGACGCGAACGAACACGGCAATGTCACGCAGATAGCTCACACGAGCATCCTGTTTTCCCACCCTGGCCACACGAGCGTAGCGGTCATCATACGCCCTCCACCCGGCATGTCACGGGGGAACGACAGTGTTTCCGACGTTCGAGGTTCACATTACGTGCAATAGGTCAGAGTTTGCACACCCACCCGTCCCGGATCGCGCTCCCGCCTCGAATGAGGAGTTGCACCGGGACTGTCCAGAGTGACTTGCATAGTAACTGGCAGAGTAACTGGCAGAGAAACTGGCACAGCGATCGGCGCAGCCGCACCGGCTCATCGACATGGCCGGTTCTGCAGCCCGTCCGACATCGTTGTTTCCAAAAGGAGGACCAAGAGCATGGCAGAGCAATTCGTTTGCAAGGCCGCGGAGTTCAAAGAGGGTGAACGCCGCATCGTGCGCGTCGGGAGCCACGAGATCGGCGTGTTCAACCACAAGGGCGATATCTTCGCCTACTCGAACTATTGCCTTCACCAGGGCGGCCCCGCCTGCGAAGGGCTCACCATCGCCAAGGTCGAAGAGCACCTCAATCCGGACATGACGTCGAAGGGGCTCTTCTTCTCGGAGAAGGACATGAATTTCGTGTGCCCGTGGCACGGAATGGAATATGATATGAAAACCGGGGAGTGCATCTCCAATCGGAAGATGAAGCTCAAGAAGTACAAAGTCATCACGAAAGGTGACGATCTCTATGTCGCGGTCTGAGAGCGCCGGTATCAAGAAGCCGAAGGCGGCGAAGGCCAAGCAGGCACCGGCCTCGCGCAAGAAGACCGCTGAAGCGACGGTCGGCGAGCAGGCGACCGTCAGGGTCATTCCGGCCCCGGCACCGGCCGTACCGATGCTGAACTTGAGCGCGTCGGAAAAGGCAAAATCTGCGCGCGGCATCGAACTCGCGGCAGAGATCGAGAAGGCACTCGCGGCCGGTGAGCGCGAAATCGCACTCGACCCGGCGGCGGTGCAGGCGCTGATGGCGGCCATGTGCCGGGTTTACTCACGGCATGTGGAACTCGGCGAGCGCTACGACGCCTTCGCATACTCGACCGTGACGCCGACGGATGTGATGGTGACTGCGAGCGGCCTCCTGAAGGCGGCCAATCTGGCCGTATTCGAACTCGGTATGTGGCAGAGCTGGACCGGAAAATAGACTGATCGCCGATCGAGGTCCTGCGCGAGGCCACCGAGCGCAGGCTGAACAGTACATTCCCAGCCCAAGGGAGAAGACCGATGGATTTGATTGCAGATCGCGGACGGCGTGTAACCGTCGAAGAACTGAATACCACGAAGCTCCTGGCCCATGCCGCCGAGCAGGCCAAGCAGCGCAAGCTCGAGGACGTGCTGATCGTCGATGTCGACGCTCACCACTACGAAAGCGAGCACATGAGCGAAATTCTCCCGTTCATGGAGAACGATGTTCTGAAGCAACTCGCCATTTCAGCTCGCGCCAAGGGCGGTCGCGGAAACGCGACCGGCACCAGCAGCGTCGGCTACCAGGACATGGGCGGCCGCGTCACGCGCTACCCGTTGCGCTCGACGGAGAAAACTCCAGGCAAGGACCACCGTGACGTACAGATCGGCCATCGCTGGATGGACGCGATGAGCGTCGACTACTCCTGCCTGTTCCCGACGGGCATGCTTTCGATCGGCCTGCATCCGCAGAAGGAGATGGAGATCGAGCTGTGCTGGGCCTACAATCGCTGGCTCACCGAAAAGGTGATGCCGGAATCCGGCGGCCGCTTTTTCTCGATGCTCTGCCTGCCCTTCTCCGATCCCGATGCGACCTATCGCCAAGTCATGGAGTTCGGCAAGCGCAAGGGCGTCGGCGGGTTCATGGTCACGACGGTGCGCCCGAAGACCGGCGTCTATGACAACGCCTACATGAAGACCTATCGCGCGATCGAGGAGATGGGCCTCGTCCTGTCGTTCCACTCCGGTCCGGCCTGGGGCGAGTCGACGTTCCAGAGCTGCAACCGCTTCTTCTCCGCACACGTCCTCGGCTTCAGCTGGTACAACATCCTGCACTGCACCAACTGGGTCGTGAACGGCATGGGCGAGCGTTTCCCCAAGCTGCCGGTCGTCTGGATCGAAGCGGGTCTGTCGTGGATCCCGTTCCTGATGCAGCGCCTCGACCACGAGTACATGCTGCGCCCGTCGGAAGCGCCGCTGCTGAAGAAGATGCCGTCGGACTACATGCGCGATATGTACTACTCGACGCAGCCGATGGAGATCACGGACGAGGAGGCGCTGCAGTGCACCTTCCGCATGATGAATGCGGAGACGCAGCTGCTGTACGCTTCCGACTACCCGCACTGGGACTTCGACGCACCGGTCACCATCTGGGATCGTCCCTGGCTTTCGGAAAAGGCCAAGCACAACATCCTCGGCGGCACCGCGGCGCGCCTGTTCAAGCTGCCCCCGCGCAACGAAGCCCAGAAGAAGAACCTGCAGCGCTTCGGCAACCTCACGGCCTGAAGCCCGCAGCGCGCAAGCGCTCAGAAGACCGAGACGACACGCCCCTCGTCACCATCCGGTGGCGAGGGGTTTTCGTCATGAACGCTCGAACTACGCCCGATGCGCGTGCAGGAACTTGCGCAGGTGATCTACCGCGAGCGCTATACGCTCCTTGGGCTGCTTCCAAGGGTACATCGTGATCTCGGCGTTCGGCGCCAGGGCGGCGGACTCGAGCGCTGCAGCCAGTGGGTGCGATGGAATGTTGTCGGGCATCACGAGTATGGGCGTCTTGCAGGCGCGCACGAAATCGCGTGACACCGTGATCACGAAATCAGGATTGTCGGCATACATGGCATTCACGTAGCGCACGACCGTATCCATCGTGACGCCCGGGCGTTTGACGATCTCCGGTGCCCAGTTCTTCATGCTGTGCTCGATATGGACACCGGGCATTTCCGGCCGGTGGCCGACCGGCTGCGCCAGTACCGCGGCTGCGATCCGGTCCGGCACCCGCTTCAGCAGGTTCCACGCGAAAGGACCGCCGATGCAGAAGCCCAGCACCATGAACTTCTCGATACCGAGATGATCCATCAGCCCGATCTGGTCGTCGGTATGGCTGTCCCACGGCCGCTCGATGTCGATCGGTCCGGTCGACTGGCCCGTGGTCGCATTGCGAAGGTCAGCGGCGATGCAGCGGAACTCGCCCTTGAACACCTCCATGGGGTTGAAAGGTGACGTGCTCGTCAGGTTGGAAATGGACGAATTCAAGCCGCCGCCGGGAATCACGAGCAGGGGAAATCCCGAGCCGCCGGTATCCTCGTAGCGAATGCGGACGTCACCCTTTTCGTAGAATGCCATGACGGCGCCTCCTCGTTGTTCAGGCAAGCGCAACGCTGGCCGAGCACTCTGGCCAAGGCTTCTGGCCAGCTTTCAGGCCAAGCTTTCAGGCCAAACCCATTGTGACGCAATCCGGTCGGCACAAAGGGGGCGGCGTCGCGCTGCGATGCCGTCCCCTCATGCACCACCGATCAACCCAACTGGCTGACGAACTTCGCGCTCATGTAAACGGTCAGACCTTCCAATCCGCCCTCATGGCCGTAGCCGGAATCCTTGATGCCGCCGAACGGTACTTCCGGCAATGCGAGCCCGAAGTGGTTGATCGTCACCATTCCCGAATCGAGCGCATCGGCGACCTTCGTCGCCGTCTTGCCGTCCTTGGTGAAGGCATAGCTGGCGAGGCCGTAGGGCAGGCGGTTCGCCTTCTCGAGAACCTCGTCGGTTTCCTTGAAGCGGCACATCACGGCGACGGGGCCGAAGGGCTCCTCGTTCATGATGCGCGCGGTATCCGGCACGTCGGTCAGCACGGTCGGCTCGAAGAAGTTGCCCTGGTTGCCGATCCGCTTGCCGCCGGTCTGGACCTTGCCGCCCTTCTCCTGCGCGTCCTGGATCAGCGCTTCCATCGCGTTGATGCGGCGCGGATTGGCAACCGGCCCCATCCGCGTATCCGGCTCGAAGCCGTCGCCGACCTTCGTGGCCTTCATGCCCGAGGTGAACTCCGCGACGAACTTGTCGTAGATCTTGTCCTGCAGGAAGAACCGCGTCGGCGACACGCAGACCTGGCCGGCGTTGCGCGTCTTGGTCGCCACCATCATCTTCGCGACGCTGTCGACATCGACGTCGTTGAATACGAGCACCGGCGCGTGACCGCCGAGCTCCATCGTCGTGCGCTTCATGTGCTGGGCCGCGAGAGACGCCAGATGCTTGCCGACCGGCACCGAGCCCGTAAACGACACCTTCCGCACGATCGGCGACGGGATCAGATACTCCGAGATTTCAGCCGGTACGCCATAAACGAGGTTCAGCGCGCCGTCGGGGAGCCCCGCGTCGTGGAAGCAGCGTATGATGCCGAGCGGGGAGCCCGGCGTTTCCTCTGGGCACTTCACGATGATCGAGCAGCCCGCCGCCAGCGCCGCCGCGATCTTGCGCACCGCCTGCGTCACGGGGAAGTTCCACGGCGAGAAGCCAGCGACCACGCCGACCGGCTCCATGATCACCATGTTGCGCACACCGTCGGCGCGTGCAGGGATGATCCGGCCGTAGGCGCGGCGGCCCTCGTCGGCGAACCAGTCGGTGATGTCGGCGCCGGCGAGGATCTCGATCTTCGATTCCATGAACGGCTTGCCCTGCTCGAGCGTCAGCACGCGGGCGATATCGTCGACGCGTGCGCGCATCAGGTCGGCAGCCTTGCGCAACACTTTCGCGCGCTCGAACGAGTTGACCTTCTTCCAGGTATTGAAGCCCTTGTCGGCGGCGGCGAGCGCACGGTCGAGCTCCGGCTTCTTGGCGTGCGGAACCTTGCCGAGCACGTTGTCTTTGGATGGATTGACCACGTCCGAGCTGGCGCCGCTGTCGCCCTGGGTCATCTTCCCGTCGATGAACAGCGAAAGGCTCTCGTATTGGCTCATGATGGTGCCGCCTTAAGTAGGGTTGGTGTCGTGGGTTGGTCCTTGCCGCTATATCGACGCCTGCGCCCACCCGTTCAAGAGAAATCGACCCGCCGCTCAACGCTCCCCCGTGCCATGCCGGTGACATCCCGTCATTTCATGATGCACTCTGAGCGCCTTATCGACCCTACGCGCGACCCGGGAGGTCCGACATGCCCCGTTCCGCCCGACCACCGTCGATCACACGCCGGGACTTCCTCGATGGGATGGCCGTCTCCGCCGCCGCCCTGCTCGCCTCCTCGCATCGAATAGAGGCTCGCCCCGCCGCTCCCTATCCCCCCGCGCAGACCGGCCTGCGCGGCGCGCACGCGGGATCCTTCGAGACCTTGCACCGTCTGCGCGACCCCCAATTCTGGAGCGAGGCTCCGGCCGCGCAGCGCATGCGCGAAAGCTACGACCTCGTCGTCGTCGGCGCCGGCATCAGCGGCCTCGCCGCCGCCTGGGAGTTCAGGAAGGAGCGTCCCGGCGCCTCCATCCTGATCCTCGACAACCACGACGATTTCGGTGGTCACGCCAAGCGCAACGAGCTGACCGGCGCCGGCGTGACACGCATCGGCTACGGCGGCAGCCAGTCGATCTCGAGCCCCGCGCCTTACAGCGGGGCTGCCAAGGCCCTCATCGCCGAACTCGGCGTGCCGATGTCCCGCTACGAGCGCTACGTCGACTGGTCGATCTATCGCGACCGCGGCCTGAGCCAGGCCTTCTTCTTCGATCGCGAAACCTTCGGCGACGACCGCCTCGTCCCTCATTTCGGGAGACCCGAACTCGATCCGGGCTTCGTCATGGGATCACCGTTGTCGGACGATGCCAAGCGCGACCTGATCCGTCTCACGACGGAGAGGTTCGATCCCTTCCCGGGGCTGAGCGAGGCGGAAAAGCGGAGCCGGCTCGCCCGGTTGAGCTACCGGGATTTTCTGACCGGCACATGGAAGATCGATCCGTCGATCATCCCGCTGTTCCAGACGCGCCCCCACGGCCTCTACGGCGTCGGCATCGATGCGGTACCCGCACAGGATGCGAGCGGCCTCGGCCTCCCCGGCCTGCAGGGTCTCGGGCTCTCCGATAAGCCCGGCCCCGGTCAGAACCTCGACAGCATCCGCTCGCCAGGCGCCGCTGACTACTTCTTCCATTTCCCCGACGGCAACGCCACGATCGCGCGCCTGCTCGTCCGCCGGCTGATCCCCGCGGCGCTTCCCGGACGATCGTTCGAGCGCGCGATCACCACCCGCGCCGACTATTCCGCACTCGACCGCCCCCGCTCGCGCACCCGCATTCGCCTCTCCTCCTCGGTCGTTCGCGTCCGGCACGCCGGCGGCCCGATCGCTGCGCGGAGCGTCGAGATCACGTATCAGCAGGCCGGTCAGCAAGCAGGCGCGCTGAAGACGGTCGTTGCACGGCGCGTCATCCTCGCCTGCTGGCACAATGTCATTCCCTTGATCTGTCCCGAGCTGCCGCAGGCCCAGCGCGAGGCACTCGGCTACGGGGTCAAGGTGCCCGTCGTCTATACGAGCGTCCTGATCCGCAATTGGCAGGCGTTCCAGAAGCTGGGCGTCAACCGCATCTCCGCGCCCGCCTTCTGGCACACCAGTTTCGCGCTGGACTTCCCCGTCTCGATCGGCGCCTACCGCTTTCCCCGTTCACCCGACGAGCCGATCGTCCTGCGGATGACCAAGGCCGCCTGTAGGCCCGGCCTTGCCGCCCGTGACCAGCACCGCGCCGGCCGCCTGGAGCTTCTCCAAACGCCATTCGAGACAATCGAACGATCGATCCGCGCCGAGCTCGACCGCATGTTGTCCCGCGGCGGCTTCGATGGCGGCCGCGACATCCTCGCCATCACCGTGAACCGCTGGCCGCACGGCTATTCGTATCAGTACAACTCCCTCTACGACCCGTTCTGGCTCGACGGCGGCATCACCCCGGCCGAGATCGCCCGCCGCCCGTTCGGCCGCATCTCGATCGCCAACGCAGATGCCGGTGCCTATGCCTATGCCGATGGCGCCATCGACCACGGCCTGCGCGCCGCCCGCGAGGCCCTGACGGCGCTACGCGGCTGAACCTGCACGCGCGACGAGCCTCGCCTCCGGGGATGCGGAAGCCGACGCAGCCTCGCCGCGTCACCCGAACGCCGGTTCACTTGAACAACGACGACAGCGAGAACGACGAGTTGGTGATGATCGGGGGCTTCTCCGCGACTTGGGGATGCGGCTCGTCGATATGGACGTTGAGGCTCGTCGCGCGGCCGCTCTTGATGAGCTCGGCGATATACGCCCAGGATTTCGGCTCGAGCCCGATGCAGGCCTCCGACATCTCACCTTTCAGACGCAGATGAATGGCGATGTTGCCGCGTGCCAGGATCGCCTGGGTATGCTTGGGGCTGAAGCGCTCGCGGTGCCATAGCTTCGACAGATAGACGGCCGCGACCTGCCGCTTGGTCTTCGGCCCCCACGTGACCCGGTGCGCCTTGTCCGCCGCAAAACTGTACTCGCCCGGTGGCAGCGGTCCGACGGCGCGCGTCGCGAGGCAATCGGGATCGGGATTGTTGCGGCAGACGTCGCGGCCGGAGAGCCCCCAGACGATCGTTTTGCCGTTCGCCGGTGAGCCCTCCGCGATGACGAACAGGCGGCCGGTCCGGATGGTGTAGCCGAGACGGAAGCTCTTCAGCTCGGCCGGCACCCCGCGCACCACGTCCTCGAAGGGATTGCAGATCTCGCCGCCGGTGAGCTTGCGCTCATAGCCATTGTGCCGGATCGTGACGTAGTCGACCCCCGGCGCGCAGTCCCACAGCTTCAGCGGCGCCTTGCCGACGAGCGAGATCGGTGACGATGCCGGGCGCTCCGGCAGTTGAGCGCTGCGGACCTCGGCCCCGGGCGGACGGTGAGGCTTGGCGACCACCGTCTTGACATCCCAACCCGGCACGGCAGGAGCGGGCATGCGCCGGATTTTCTCGCACTGCGCCGACGGCTTCGGTGCCTGGATCTGCTTGGCGGCGAGTTCGCGCGCCGCCTGGGGGCTTCCTCCTCGCGCGATATAGGCCTGCACGAGGGCCTGCTGCACGTCGATCTGCTCGTCGGAAAGCTCGAACAGGCATTCCTTGAAGATCTGATCACCGATGCTGCCGAAGAAATCCGCCATCCGCGCCGCGGTTTCAGCGGAGCTGACCGAAGGCGTCGTCTGCGCCAGGCTCGTGCCGGAATGCGACGCGAACACGGCCGCCAGCACGATCGCCGCCGCTTTCCAGGTCGAACCCTTGCGTGCCTGCCGCGACACGTGACTTCCCCCGTTACAGTCGATGGCCTGAATGCCTGAGCCCCTCGTCCCGGCGCGATGTGCTCGTCCGCGCTGTTACACCATGCCGGAGTCGCCGCGTGATCGCACCTGCTTCTTATTGCCGGAAAGTCGAGGCGAGATCGTGGCTTCGGTCGAAATAGCAACCCTCACTTCCGCAGCAGCACGTCCTTCGCCTCGTTGATCTTGGAAGCGAGGTAGCCGGAGCCGCCTGCGTCCGGATGCATGCGCTTCATCAGATCGCGGTGCGCTTTGCGGATGTCCTCGTCGCTGGCGCCGCGTTTCAAGCCGAGAATCTCATAGGCTTCGTCTGATGTCATGATGCCGCCCGCGCCGGGCGACGCCTCCGCGCGCGCCATGTCTTCGCGCCAGGATGGATGGGTGCGGTCGAGCCAGGTTTCGATCAGTTGCGCGGAATTCGGATCGACGAAACGGCAGTCACGCCACAGCAGCGCCAACTCCGCGGGCGCGAGACGCTCGATCGGACGGCCGGCGAATATCCCCTTCAGCACGCGCCCGCGCATCGCGCCGGTATCGTGGTCGAGCACCATCTCCAGATGGTCCGTGACGATCCGCGAGGAATTCCCGCCCGCCGGCTGGCCTGCGGTGTTCCACGGCAACCCCTTGCCACCCGACAACAGCCAGATCGACAGCGTCGCCAGCGGCATCGCATAACCGATCATGCCCCGCAGCGTGAGGACGACAGCGGCAGCACCCGCAGCGATACCGGCGCCGATACGAATGCGCTGCGCCAGCGCGGCGATGTTGGCCTGCTTGAACCGGCCGAGCGCCCAGAAAGCCAGTCCGGCCAAGCCGATTGCTGCGAGAATGTAGACCATGTTCCCGTATGCGGCCGCAGCCTCTTTGCAGCAGGCCTGCCTGTCTCCGGCCTACTTGTTCATCTGTTCGAGCAGGAAACGAGCGCCCGCGTTGTTCCCCGACAGCGACAGCCGTTCGAGCGCTCGACGTCCGCCCGCAGCATAGACGGCTACTGCCGACAGCAGCTCACGCAACTGCCGGGCCGAGCCGTGGTCGAAGCGGCACCACGCACCTTTCGTGAGCCGTGCGATTTCCTTGTACGCCCGAGTCGCGTTCGTGTCGTGGCCTTCCTGGAACAGGAACACCGGCACGCCGAGAAGCCCGACCTCGCCGGCTTTGGCGCAGACGTCGTCGATGTGCTCCTCGAAGGCATCGCCGACATAGACCACGGCGCTGACACGGCCCTCCTCGCACTCGCCGCGGACGTGGCCCAGCACGCGTTCGATCTGCGTGTGTCCGCCAATGCAGCGCACAGTCGTCATCAGCCGGGCGAGCGCGTCGGGATCGGAGACCCACTTGGAGGCTCGACACTCTCCGGCTCCGCGGAAATAGACGAGTTGTACGTCGAGCCCGCCGACGTCTTTCACCGCCTTGAACATATCGGCCTGGAGGCCCAGCGCCAGATCCCACGTCGGCTCGCGGCTCATCGTGGCGTCCATCGCGAAGATGAGCCGACCGCGCTTCTCGCCGGTCGCCGACGTCAAGGTCTTGAGGCGATCGACGAAGGCTGCAACTTCCGCGTCGGTCGCCGCCCGGGCAGGTGTCTGGGCAGGTGTCTGGGCGGGTGTCTGGGCGGACGGGCCCCCGATCGGGCCAGCCCCCGGGGCCACGCCCGCCAGAGGGCTCCTGCGGCTCGCAAAGGGCTCAGCTGCCGGACTTCGCTTGTCATTCTCGTCTTGGGGCATGGGCAGGCGTTCCTGAGGTTCCCCCTCGAACTGCCAGTCTAACACGAAGTGCGGCAGAGATGCGTTAAGACCTCGCGAGCGCACGCCACAGGATGTAGCCGCCCAGCAGGCCCAGGGCGGCGAACAGACTTTTGCGGAAATGCTCCTCGGAAAGCCGGCCGCGCAGCTGCTGGCCCGCCACCATCCCCAGAAGTGCCGGCACGACGGCGCCGGCTGATGACAGCAGCAACTCCCAGGACAGCAACCGCTGGTCGGCCATGGCCAGCGCCAGCGCAATGGTGGATAGGGTGAACACCACGCCCATCGCCTGCACCAGCACGTCCTTCGTCAACCCGATCGCCTGCAGGAACGGCACGGCGGGTATGTAGGAGCCGGTCATGCCCGCGACGAGGCCGTGCACGATGCCGACGGGCAGCGACACCAGCAACTCGTAGCGCCCCGGATGCGGCAGCACGGGCCGCATGAAACCCATCGCCGAATAGCCGATCAGCGACAAGCCGAGCACGGTGCCGAGCACACTGACGTCGAGCCGCGCCAGCAGCCACACGCCCGCCCACGTGCCGACCAGGATCGTCAGCATCATCGGCCACGTGCGCGCCAGGATCATGCCGAACGAGCGCCCCGCCACGGCCTGCCAGACGTTGGTCACGAACGACGGCACGATCAGCAGAGCCAGTGCCGGCTTCATGCCGACGACGACACTGCCCAGGCCCACCGCGATCGACGGCAAGCCCAGGCCGACGACGCCCTTCACCGCGCCTGCGAGGAAGAACACCAGCGCGATCAGCAGCCATTGCTCGGCCGTGAACTCCCCCAACCCCATCGGCATCCGGCGTTCCTTGTCTCTTTTCGCGCGCACGTCGAAACCAGCGGCGCGGGCTGCTGCAACCGCGGAGGAATGAACTAAGAAACATCTGATCCAAGGCTGTATCCGTTCATGCGAGATCGCGATAGGCAATCGAATGATCTGATGGATTTGCGCTAGTTTCACTCCAATCAACCGACCCTGGCAAAGGACGCCCAGCAGCAGCGTCGATCGCAGGGATTTGGCTGCCTGCCAACCTGAAAGCAGGGCCGAACGTGCCTTCATCCTTTACGATTTACCTGACTTTCTCTTTCGAGACGTGGCCTCGGCCTTCACGGTTTCGCGGATGACCTGCATGACAGTCTGGCAGGCGAGCGTCGACTTCCCACGCGGCGACATGGCCAAAGCAACGTAGCGGAACACCGTTGGGGCCACGATCTTCGACGCCTGCAACCGGCTCACCTTCGACGCTGCGGCGACGGCATAGGGGCCCAACAGTGCATAGATGCCACCGTGCGCAGAGATGTTGGTTTGCATGCTCAATGAGTCCGCCTCGAGCGCGGCGTTGAGAAAGACGCCATGCTCGGCGGCTACCTCGTCGAGACGATCGCGCCAGCCGCTCGGGCGGCAGAACAGGACCAGCGGCACGCCGTCGAGCTTGGAGAACTCGACGGTCGGCTTCGAAGTCAGCCGGTCCCCGACATTGCCGACGAGATAGGTTGGCGCCTCGAACAGGTAGGTGTCGCCATTGCGCGGCACCGGGCTCGTGCGGAACACGAGCGCCAAGTCGACGCTGCCTTCTTCGAGCCACGTGTCGAGCTGTGCGCCCTGGCCCTCGCGTACTGCGAGATGGATCAGCGGGTACTGCTTTGCAAGCCGCATGAAAACCGTTGTCAGCAGCGGATGTGAAGTCGACGGAAGGCTGCCGATCCGCACCTTGCCGATCGGCGTGCCGGCCGTGCTCCGGATGTCGTTGACAAGCTGCTCGGTGCCATCCAGCCATGCGCGAATTTTCGGCTCGATCCGCTCACCGAGTTCTGTCAGCACGACCCCGCGACCGGTACGCTGGAACAGCCGGCCGCCACACTCGCGCTCCAGCTCTCCAAGCAACCGGCTGATCTGCGGTTGGCTCGTGCCACGCGCAATTGCGACCTTGCTCAGGCTGCCGAGCTCGACGGCATCGACGAAGATCTTCCAGGCGACAGGATCCATTCTGTGCGTCTCCAAGTCATACCCATCATGTATATCTGAAAGACGTGATTGCTGTCTTCCGGCATGAAGCATCCGGGCGTACCTCTCACCTTGCAAGCGCTCGGACGGCGGTCACTCTCGGCAGATCGCAAGCGAGCACACCGCGGAACACTCACAATTCAAAGCAACAATCGAGCAAGGAGAGACGCTGATGAAAGCCCCGGATCTTAAAGGCCTCGTTCCCGCGCCGGTGACCCCCCTGACCCGCGACGGCGCCGTCGATCACGCAGCAATCAAGAAGCTCGGCTCCTGGCTCGGCGGCGTCAAAGGCGTCAAGGGCCTGACCGTTCTGGGCCACGCCGGCGAAGGTACATTCTTCAGCCAGGACGAGCAGGTCGCCGTCATCGAGAGCTTCGTGCAGTCGACCAACGGCAAATGCCCCGTCATCGCCGGCATCACGCTCGAAGGCACCAAGGTCGCCGCTGCGGAGGCCAAACGCGCCGTCAAGGCCGGGGCCCAGGCCGGTCTCGTTTATCCCTCACACGGCTGGCTCCGCTTCGGGTACCAGAAGGGCGCCGCCCAGGACCGCTACAAGGCAATCTACGAGGAGAGTGGACTGCCGCTGATCCTGTTCCAGTACCCGGACAACACCAAGGCGACCTACAATCTCGAAACGCAACTTGAAATCTCCGCGCAACCCGGCGTGTTCGCAATGAAGAACGGCGTGCGCAACATGAAGCGTTGGGACACCGAGATTCCGGTGATCCGCAAGGAGCGCCCGAACCTTACGATCCTGACCTGCCACGACGAGTGGCTGTTGCCGACGATGTTCGATGTCGATGGCGCGCTGGTCGGTTACGGCTGCCTCACGCCCGAGCCGCTGGTCGAGTTGATCGCGGCAGGCAAGGCTGGCGACTACAAAAAGGCGCGCGCCATCCACGACCAGCTGCTGCCGGTGACGAAGTCCGTCTATCACCGCGGTTCACACATGGAGGGCACCGTCGCGCTCAAGCACGGCCTCGTGGCACGCGGCATCCTGGACCACGCGACAGTCCGCTCGCCGCTCTTGCCGCTGGCTGCCGGGGCCGACAGGGAGATCGCGGACGCGCTGCGATCGGCCGGTCTGATCATGAAGCAGGCCGCCGAATAAATTGCTCGCGGGGCGGCGATCCCAGTCGCCGCCCTACGTGCTTGCGTCAAAAAATCAAGGGAGGAATCGAATGCTTTCCCGCCGCGACATCTTGAACTCGGCTGCCGTTCTCACCGGAGTTGCAGCGACGTCACCGTTTGCCATGGCGCAGGGCGCCAAGCTGCCTGACCGGCCAATCCGCATCATCGTGCCGTTCGCGGCCGGAGGCGGTGTCGACGTCTATGCGCGTCTCCTCGCTGACACGATCTCGAAGCAGACCGACGCGAGCTTCGTCATCGACAATCGTGCAGGCGGCAGCGGCACTGTCGGCGGCAACGCAGTCCGCACGGCCACGACAGACGGGACAACTCTGCTGTTCTCAGCGGCGACGCACGTGATGGCGCGCCACGTCATGAAGAACGCGCCATATAATCCGCTTGCCGAGTTCTCTCCGATCGCCCGCGTTGGCGAAGCCCCGATGCTGCTCGTCATGGCATCGAACCAGAAGCCGAAAACTGTTGCCGAGCTGGTTGCTGCGATGAAAGCCGCGCCGGACAAGTGGACGTTCGGCACTGCCGCGCTCGGCGCTCCCGGCCATCTCGCAACGATCGCGCTCAATCAGTCCGCCGGGGTGAACGCGACGATTCTCCCCTACCGTGGCACTGCGCCGGCGCTCAATGACGTCGCCGGAGGGCACATTCAGCTTCTCATCGACCCAGTGCTGGCACTCCTACCGATGGCGCAGGAGAAGAAGGTGATCGGCCTTGCTGTCACGTCGGCCAAGCGCACACGACTTGCGCCCGACATCCCTACGATTGCCGAGAGCGGTCTCCCCGGCTTCGATCACGCCTCGTGGTACGGTGTGTGGGGCCCCAAGGCGATGGCGCCCGATCTCATCGCCAAGCTGAACGTCATGTTCGCCGCGGCCGTAAAGAAGCTCGCTGCGGAACAGCGTCTCGCCAAGCTCGGCATCGAACCCGTCGTCGAGGAGCCTGCTCAGTTCGCCGCCTTTGCTGCCAAGTACGTGGCCCAAAATGCCGGTCTGCTCAAAGCCGCGAGTTTCGAGCCGCTCTGAGCAGGGTGCTTCTGTCCGGCCAGGGGCGGACATCCTGCCAGATGACCACTCGGTGGTCGTCCGGGTCATCCGGAGCAACACTGTCCGACCCGTTCCGTCGCCGCAAGATGCTCTACCGCAAGGCACAGGCGGCACGGTTGCCGACGAGGCGGGCGCGGCGTTCCACGACGCTCGCCACCCGCAACATGCGCTGACTCGGCTGGCTCGGAACCCGCACCCCCGGGTTCGGCAGCGCGACCGCGAGCAGAGCCGCCTCCCGCTCCGTCAGATTGCGGGCGGATTTCCGGAAATAGCGCTGTGCTGCAGCTTCCGCGCCGAAGATGCCGGGTCCCCATTCCGCGATGTTGAGATACACTTCCATCACGCGCGCCTTCGGCCACATCGCATCGATACCGTAGGCGATCGGGATCTCGATCGCCTTGCGCACATAGCTGCGGGAATTCCACAGGAACAGGTTCTTGGCGACCTGCATCGTGATCGTGCTGCCACCCCGGCTCACCTCCTCGCCGGTGGTCTCGGCCTGCTCCATCACGGCTTCGAGCTCCTTCAGATCCACCCCACTGTGGAAGCAGAACTGATTGTCTTCCGAGGCGATCACGGCACGAACGAGATTGGGAGAGATCGCGGAAAGGGGCACCCAGCGCCGATCGATCGCGGTGCCGGCGAGCTGCTGGTTCCAGATCAGGGTAGAGCCCGGGGGATCGACGCTGCGCAGGACGAACACGAGGCCGGCCACGATCAGCGCGGGCACGCCGAGCACGACGATCAGCAGCCCCGATCCCGAGATGAGCGAGGTGCGCAGGCAGGGCAGGATGCTGGCAGCCAGACGCGCACCGACGGAACGGCGGGCGCCGTTCGTCCGGCGAAGGGAAGTCGCGGGCTCGCTGGTGTCGCGCATGCTCGTGAAATCGTGAAGATAGGGTGCTATATCGCCGGACGTTCGGGAGCCCGTGAGAGTTCCCTCGGGAAGTGGCGCAATACTGAAAGTCCGAGTTCGACAATGCATATAGGGCATAGATGACGTTCGAAAAAAGGCTGGAGACACGGGCGTCGGAGATCGAGACGGAGTTGTCCGGGGTTCTCGATCGTGCGGCCTCAGCTGGTGCGGGCCTGCCGCCCCGGCTCGCCGACGCGATGCGCCACGCCGTGATGTCGGGTGGCAAGCGCATCCGCCCGTTCCTGGTGACGGAAACCGCGACCGCGCTCGGGGCCAACGCCGCCGACGCCCGGCCGGCCGCGGTCGCCCTCGAGCTGGTGCACTGTTATTCGCTCGTCCACGACGACCTTCCCGCCATGGACAACGACGAATTGCGCCGGGGCAAGCCCACCGTGTGGAAAGCCTACGACGAATGGACCGCGATCCTCGCGGGCGACGCCCTGCTGACGCTGGCGTTCGAGCATCTGGGGAAAGCGGCCTGCCCCACATTCGACGACCGGCAGCGGCTCGCCATTGTGACCGGACTGGCGCTCGCCTCGGGTGGACGCGGAATGGTCGGCGGCCAGTGTATCGATCTGGAAGCCGACAAGCTCGGCCAGCCCGAGGTGCTCACACGGGCCCACGTTCGACGACTGCAGGGGATGAAGACCGGCGCATTGTTCCGTTTCGCCTGCGAAGCCGGCGCCGTCATCGCGCGGGCAAGCGCCGAGGACACCGCTGCAATGGCGCGGTTCGGCGCCGAACTCGGTGAAGCGTTCCAGCTCGCCGATGACATTCTGGACATCGAGGGCGACGCGGAAACCGTCGGCAAAGCGACCGCCAAGGATGCAGCCGCGGGAAAGGCGACACTGGTCGCCCTCGATGGGCTTGCCGCCGCCCGCGCGCACCTGGCCGAAATCGAGCGCAGGGCCCTCGCGGAAATCGCCGCGTTCGGCACCCGGACCGATGTCTTGCGCGAAACGCTCCGCTTCGCCTGCGCACGGCGCAAATGAACCAGAACACGTCATGGCCCGGTTCAGCCGGGCCATCCACGACACCTCGCGGTTGTGCCTCATTGCAGGAGATGCGGACCTCATCGGAGCCGTGGGCGGCCGCCTTCGCGGCCGTGACGGTGCTTCGGCTCGGTGCTCTTGCTACTTGCGATCCGAGAGCAAGCGCGCGGCTTCCGCATCGTAGCGCTGCTCGCGCTCGTTCTGTTCGGCGAGGCCGACGGTCCGGTAGTAGGCGTCGAGACCGATCACGTGATCGCCCGTGTCGGCGAGCGAGCCGTCGCGCTTGGCGGTCTCGAGCATCCGGCGCACGCCTTCGGCCGCGGCGAACAGGCACGCGGAGGGCAACGTCACACCGGCGACGCCGAGTGCGCCGAGTTCCTCCCACGACAGATGCCGCGTGCCGGCCGCGTTGCTCTGCGTGGCGATGTGCGGCCCCGGCACCTCCCTGACGACGCGGGCGATGTCGGCAGCCTTGTCGACACCTTGCGGCTTGGCGAAATCCGCGCCGGCTTCGAGATAGAGCCGGCAGCGGTCGATCGCAGCATCGAGACCGTCGAGCGCCATCACATCGGTGCGGGCGATGATGACCAGGTCGGGATCGCGGCGGGCAGCGAGGGCCGCGAGAATGCGTGCGACCATCGTTTCGGGCGGCACGACCTGTTTGCCCGGCAGATAGCCGCAGCGGTTCGGAAACACCTGATCGGAAAACATGATTGCGGCGACACCGGCGGCCTCGAACGCGCGCACCATCTGGCGGACGTTGCCGGTGCCGCCGAAACCGGTGTCCGCGTCCGCCAGCACCGGCAGGTCGACCGCGCCGGCGATGCGCGCGTAATGGTCGGCGTAGTCGCGCACGTTCGATTGCCCGCCATCGGCTTCGCCCATCATCGAGCCGATCGCGGCATAGCCGCCCGCGCCGACCGCCTCGAATCCGGCCGCCGCGATCAGCTTGGCCGACAGCGCGTCGTACGCGCCGGGCATCACGAGAAGCTCAGGGCTTGCGATGAGGTCGCGGAACCGGCGGCGAGTGGAGGTCATGTCGTTGGCTATCCCGAGAGTTGCAGGCGAGATGCTGTGCATATGGGCCGCTGATTGCCAAGTCGGGCGGTCGTAAATTCGCGGCGAGGCCGCGATGAGGGCCAGCCCTCACACTCCCGCTGGAGGGACACCCTCCAGACCGCCCGTCTTTTGGGACTTGAAGCAATTTCGCCCGATCTGTCGAACGACCTTCGCGTTCGCACCCGATCTCGCTTCCACGCCTTCACGGTCCGCGAAGGCGGACCACCCACGACACGCCTATGCTAGCCTGCACTTTCCATCGGTGGCGTGGATGGTCCGACCAAGTCGGACCATGACGGCATCGCTGTGAATTCGGCGCGAGTCACTCGGGATCGGGGTCAGACCCAGCGGGTCTGACCCCGACTGCCATACCCCCACGATGGTTACCAAACGAACCATCCTGCACCCCGTCACGGTCCCGGATTGCCCGGGCCGCACGCAAGGATGCGCGTCAACTTGACGTTTTCCACGGCAACCTCGAAGCTCCCGTAAAACGCCATTTCATTCAGGGAGAACGCACAGACATGGCAGATGCATCGGAGATCCCCAAAGGCCGCGGCCGGATGAAGGGGAAGGTCGTGCTCGTAATGGGCGCCGGTTCGGTGCTGCCGGGCTGGGGCAACGGCAAAGCCGCCGCGGTTCTCTACGCCGTCGAAGGCGCCGAGGTCATCGTCGTCGATGCCAAGGAGGAAGCGGCACAGGAGACCGCACGCATCATCGGCTCGGCCGGCGGCATCGCAACGGCGCTGACCGCCGACGCCACGTCGGAGGAGGATGTCGCCCGCGTGGTCGATGCCTGCCGTGACGCCTATCGCCGGATCGATGTCCTGCACAACAACGTGGGCGGCTCCGGCACGGGACGCACCCTCGACGACATCACGCTGGCCGACTGGAACACGACGATCGCGCGCAACCTCACATCGGCGATGCTGTCCTGCCGCGCGGTGCTGCCGGTGATGGTCGCCCAAGGTGGCGGTGCGATGGTCAACGTGTCGTCGATCGCCTCGATCCGCCATCTCGGTGTTCCCTCTGCCGTCTATTCAGCGGGGAAGGCGGGGCTCAACGGCTTCACGCAGAACATCGCTCTGAACTATGCCGCTCGGGGCATTCGCGCGAATTGCGTGCTGCCGGGCTACATCGACACGCCGTTCATCCGGCGCACCATCGGCGGCAAACCGAATTACGAACGCAAGGGCTTCAAAACGGCAGAGGAATATTCCGCCGCGCGCGACAAGTCGATCCCGATGGGCCGCATGGGAACCGGCTGGGACGTCGCATACGCCGCGCTGTTCCTGGCGAGCGACGACGCGGCCTACATCACCGGCACCACGCTCGTCGTCGACGGCGGCGTCACCGCAACCTGTCCCGGCGTTTGAGGAGAGACGGCACGATGGCAAAATCTTCGAAGAAGAACATCTTTCTCGTCACCGGAGCGGCCAGCGGCATCGGGGCCGCGGCCATCCGCCTGCTGCTCGCCGATGGGGCTCGCGTATGCGCAGCCGATATGCAGAAGATCGGGCTCGACGGCATCGCAGCGAAGCATCTCGACAACCTCACGACCATCCGCTGCGACGTATCGCAGGAAGCCGATTGCAAGCGCGCCGTTGCCGACACCGTGAAGGCCTTCGGCGGGCTCGACAGTGTGCTGCATTTCGCCGGCATCCATTCGGTGAAGTCGTGGGAGGACCTCGACGCGGACGAGTTCGCCAAGCTCTACGCCGTCAACGTGATCGGCTCGTTCCTCATCACCAAGGCTGCCGGCCAGTACATGAAGAACCATGGCGGCGGCGCTATCGTGATGACCGGTTCGGGTTCGATGAATGCGGGCGGCACCGGAGGCAACGGACGTGGCGGGCCTGCGTACACCGCGACCAAAGGCGCGATCGTCGCGCTGCACCGTTCGATGGCGCGCTCGCTCGGGCCGCATGGCATTCGCGTCAATGCGGTGAGCCCGGGCTCCACGACGACCGCGATGACCGCCGACTACAGCGAGGAAGCGCTCGCCAACGTCGCCCGGCGAACGGCCCTCGGACGCATCGGCCGCGCCGAAGAGATAGCAGCGGTCGCGATCTTCCTGTGCTCCGACAAGGCGAGCTACATCTCCGGCGAGATCGTCAACGTCAACGGCGGCGGCAGCTTCGGGATTTGACGCCGCCCGCGAAGGCGGCCGCCCACGACTCCTCTGAAATTCGGGACTACTGAAACTCGGCATAACTTCGAGTCGTGGATGGCCCGGCTGAACCGGGCCATGACGTGGGAAAGAATATTCGGCGTCAGCCTTGCGCCTAGCCTTGCGCTTTCTGGCCATAGGATTTGAAGCGCTCGATCACTTCGGCCATCTCCGCGGGTGGCAATAGCGCAGGGCGGCCCAGCGTGAGCACCTTGTAGTATTGCTCGGCAAGGATCTCGACTTCGGCGGCGAGTTCGAGCGCCTTCGCCGCCGAAGTCGCTATGGCGATCATGCCGTGATGCGCCATCAGACATGCGTTGCGCTTTTCCAGTCCTTTCGCGACGTGACGCGCAAGCGCATCGGTGCCGAACGTCGCGTAGGGCACACACGGGATATCGTCGCCGCCAGCAACCGCAATCATATAGTGGAACGCCGGGATCGGCTTGCCCGTGCACGACAGCACGACGGCATGCATCGAGTGCGTGTGAACGACGGCGTGCATGTCGGGGCGTGCAGCGTAGACCGCCAGATGGAAATGCCATTCGCTCGAGGGTTTGCGCGATCCGGTAGCCTTTCCGCTCGCGTCGACGAACGTGACGTCTGCCGGCTGCAGGTCGTCGTAGGCCATGCCGGTCGGCGTGATCAGCATGCCATCGCGCCAGCGCCTGGAGACGTTGCCCGAGCGCCCGGGAGACAACCCTTGCCGGCTCATCTCCTGCGCGGTTGCGATCACCTCGCGGCGGGCCTGCGCCTCACTCTGCTCCTTCGGTTTCGCTGCCGATTTGCTCGATGCAGCCTTCATGGTCCGTCGGCTCCCGCGAGAAATTGCGCCTGGGCGAGACGTGCATAGGCGCCGTCGCGCGCCAGGAGTTCGGCATGCGTGCCGACCTCGACGATCGCGCCCTTGTCCATCACGCAGATGAGATCTGCACTCTGCACCGTCGCGAGGCGATGCGCGATGACGAGCGTCGTGCGCTCCTTGGTGAACCGCGCCAGCGCCTCCTGCACGAGTTGCTCGGATTCGGTATCGAGCGCGCTCGTCGCCTCGTCGAGCAGCAGGATCGGTGCGTTCTTCAAGAACGCGCGCGCCAGGGCTATACGCTGGCGCTGTCCACCGGAGAGACGTGAGCCGCTGTCGCCGATCTCGGTGTCGTAGCCCTGCGGCTGGGCCATGATGAAATCGTGCGCCGCGGCGGCCTTGGCTGCGGCCTCGATGTCCGCCTGGCTTGCGCCGAGGCGGCCCAGCGCGATGTTGGCGCGGATGCTGTCGTCGAACAGCGTCACTTCCTGGCTGACGATCGAGATCGCATTGCGCAGACTCGCCAGCGTCACGTCGCGGATCTCGGCGCCATCGACGAGGATTCGGCCCTGAGTCACGTCGAACAGGCGCGGCACGAGATTGATGATGGTCGACTTGCCCGCACCCGAGCGGCCGACGAAAGCGACGGTCTTGCCGCCCGGCACCACGAGCGAGAAATCGCGGACGACGCTCAACCCGGGCGCCTTCGGATAAGCGAAGCCGACGTTCTCGAAGCGGATCTCGCCGTGTTCGATTGCGACCTCGGCTGCACCGGGCTTGTCGACGATGCTCGGCCGTTCGTCGAGCACGGCGTAGATGCGCTCCAGGGCGGATGCGCCTTCGCCCAGCCGCGTCGACAGATTGCCGAGGCCGCGGATCGGTTGGGCCATCAGCAGAAGCCCCGTGATAAAGCCCATGAATTCGCCGACCGTCGATTCACCCGCAGCGATCCGCCAATACGCGATGGCAACGACACCCGCGACCGCCAGACCACCGAGCACTTCCAGCATGGGATCGAGCTGGGCGCGGCTGCGGACCGCCTTCATTCGCAGCCGGTACACGTCCTCGAAACTCCGGTCGACCTTGTCGCTGGCGTAGCTCTCCAGCCGGAAGGTCTTGATGAGACGCGCGCTCGACAGCTTCTCGGTCAACAGCGAGGTCATGTCGCCGAGCTCTGCTTGAGTGCGCTTGGCGACCTTGCGCAGCTTGTCCGAGATGATCGCGACGGGAATCGCCGCGATCGGATAGACGACGAGGACGACGATGCTCAGCACGGGATCGCGCCACAGCAGATAGGTGATCAACGCGACGATGGTCAGCACGTCGCGGATGGCTGTGTTGACCGCGGCCTGAAGGCCGAGCTGGACATAGGACATGTCGTTGGTCAGGCGGGAGACGAAATCGCCAGGGCGCTCACGCGTCAGGCGCTCGAAGTCGGCGCTCACGAGATGCCGGAACGAACGCTGTTGGATGTCGGTGGTGATCCGCGTCACCAGCCGGTTGGTGACGATGGTCTGCGCCAGCAGCACGCCCGCACGCAGCGCCGGCGCCAGCGCAATCGCCGCGAGCACCGTGCCGAGCCACTGCGACTGGCCCTTCATCAACGTGTCGAACGAGAGCTGGATGATGTAGGGGTAGAGCGGTGTCACCGCCGCGAGCGCCGCCGACAGCAGCAGGGCTCCGACGAGATCGCCCCGTCGCGGCAGGATCCAGTCGCACCAGAAGCGGACGAGCAGAGCCCGCATCGCCCGGTCGAGCGCAAATCCGCGACTCGGCTTGGGGGCCTCGCTACCCCGAGCGGCTTCCAGATGCGTTCCGGCCTTTGGGGGTTTGCTCACGCGCTCTCCACCATCAATGCCGGCGCAATACGCCTGTTGTCACGACGCGGAAGATCCCGGCAGCGGCACCGGCGCGGGATCGAACAGACGATGCATGTGAACGATGAAATAGCGCATATGGGCGTTGTCGACCGTCTTCTGTGCGGCGCCTTTCCAGGCTTGGTGCGCCTCGGCATAATTCGGATAGATGCCGACGATGTCGAGTTCATTGAGGTTGCGGAAATCGATCCCGTCGAGCGAGACCAGCTCGCCGCCGAACACGAGGTGCAACAGCTGCTTGGGCTTGGACACGTCTGCGGTTTGGCTCATGTGATGGCCCATTTCGGATCGAGGTGAAGGCGGAGGGCAGCAGGACATTGAGGGGCGAACCCCGTGCAGACGGGCCCGAGTCGACCGCCACTGAAGCGGTAAGTGCCCGACAGCCTCCACCCTGGCAAGTCCGCCTAAAGGCCCAGCCGGATTTCCCCTGCCCCCCCTCGAGCGAGGTTGTCGCAGAATGGCGCGACGGCTTACCACTCGCAAAGCAAGAACCTTAAGCGGATACACACGCATCGGTGGCATAGTGCAATCAGGGTCGCGAAGATGACCTCTCGTGAGTTGACAGGTTTGCGCAACCGGGCGTGGTGGGGATCGACCCTGCCGCGCCCGTCGCGCTTCGAGTTTCAACGCCTTCTTTCGGCGAGCAAAGCTGCGATCGCCTCTATGTCCGACTGGACGTTCGACATCGTCAAGTCTCTGTCTGCCGGGCACAGCTCTGCAAACCGCAAACTCAGTCGGACGTCGATTTTGTTCGTCCCCAAGCTCCGATTGGTGTCCCGCCACCCCTCGTGTATGCGCACCGAAGCCTGTTCGACGAACATAGGATCGCCGCCCAATCGGTCCATGGCGGCTGACCAATCCCCCTGCGCCAGCGCCAGCACGAATGGTTCGTCACCTGCAAAATCCCGAAGCGTCTGCACAATGCCCTCCAGATCATTGATCGCGAGACGCACTTCTCTGTCCATTTCGACCGGATGAAATTGGTCCAGCGGCTTCAAGTAAGGGCTTGAACGAACCCGGTGGTCAGCCGGTCCGAAGGTCCAACCTTCGGCAAGCCGCCGCCGTCGCCAACACGCATGGATGGCCGCGACCAGCAGTTCTGGCTGCAGGGAAAGTTCTTCCAATCTTGCAATCAGTTGCGCTCGCGGCATTCCAAACTCACGTTTTGCCGGCCGATATCATGTCCGCGGCCGTTCCAAGGAAGATCAACCATCCCACCCACTGGTTCGAGCGGAAACGCACGAGGCAATTCGCGCTGTCGTCGATATCGAGGCTGGCGACCTGCCAGACGAGGTGCAGCGATACGAAACCCAAGGTGGCGAAAAAGACCGGCCCCGCCCCAGCCAGGACGCCAGCCGCCCCCCAGAGCACGAGTGCGCCGCCGTAGAAGCCCACGAGCGCCGGCCGTGTCGAGCTTCCCAGCTTCAACGCCGTCGACTTGAGCCCGAGCATCGCGTCGTCCTCCTTGTCCTGGTGGGCGTAGATCGTGTCGTAGCCGATGGTCCAGAGGATACAGGCCGCATAGAGCACGAATGTCGCCGGAGCGAATGACCCCGTCACCGCGGTCCAGCCGACCAGCGCGCCCCACTTGAACGTCAGCCCCAGCATCACCTGCGGCCACCATGTGAAGCGCTTGAAAAACGGGTAGGTCGCGACGAGGCCGAGCGAGGCGATCCCGACCCAGACCGTGAACCAATTGAACTGGATCAGCACCAGGAAGCCGACGAGGCAGAGGCCGACGCCGAAAGCCAGCGCCTGCCGGACGCTGACCTGTCCCGAGGGGATCGGCCGCAACGCGGTTCGCTCCACCCGGCCGTCGAAATCGCGGTCGACGATGTCGTTCCAGGTGCACCCGGCGCCGCGCATCACGAACGCGCCGACGAAAAACAGGGCGACGAACCACAGGTCCGGGTAGGGCCGACCGAGCGATCTCTCGGCGAGCGTCTGCGACCACCAGCACGGAAACAGCAGCAGCCACGCGCCGATCGGCCGGTCGAAGCGGGCGAGCTTCAAGTACGGCTTGATCGCGCGCGGCGCCCAGGCATCGACCCAGTTGCGGGACGACGCGTCCGCGATCACAAGGTGGTTGTGGGGATTCGGGGTTGGGTTCGGGGGAGGCACGGCGCTATTCCTGATCTTACTTCCCCATCACCCGATCCCCGCTCCCCAGAACCCTATTTCGCCGCGGTGACCATGATCTCGACGAGCATCCGGGGGTCGGCGAGCTTGGCTTCGACGCAGGCCCGGGCGGGCAGGTCCTTGCCGCCGGTCCAGGTCTTCCAGATCTCGTTCATCTCGCCGCGCAGCTTGATGTCGGGCACCCAGATCTGCGCCTGGACGATCTTCGACTTGTCGGTGCCGCACTGCGCCAGCAGCTTGTCGATCTGATCGACGACATCCTGGGTCTGCGCCTTGACGCCGCCCGACACGTCGGCCGCGACGATACCTGCCAGGAACACGAAACCGTTGGCCTCGACGGCCTTGCTGAGGATGTCGGAGGGGTTGTGGCGCTTGATCGACATGAAGGCTCTCCCGTTGCTGCGGGCCGAACGACCGGCCCCCAAGTCGGGAACTCATATCATGCCTGATGCGGGAGGCCAGAGGACGACGCGCTCACGGCTCGAGAGCGCTCAACGACATACCAGAACCGGCACCGAGCTGTGCACCATCACCTCCTGGGCGTGGCTGCCGAGAAGCAGACGATTGAGCCCGCGACGGCCATGCGACGCCATCACGATGAGGTCGCAACCCCTCGATCGCGTCGTTTCCAGAACCCCTTCGGCCGGCGTCTTGTCGGCGACATGAACCATGTCGCAGGCAACGCCGGCTGCCTTGCTCGCCTCTGCCGCCTTCTCGAGTATGCCTCGTGCCATTGCCTTCGCCTCGGTCTCGTAGCGGTCGACATCGGCGGCGCGCGGCATCAGCATCCCGCTCTGCGTCGACATCATCTCGGTCACCGTGACGACCGTGACTTTGCTCCCGAGCCCCTTGGCGATCGCCAGCCCGTGATCGACGGCCTTCTGCGCCAGTTCCGAGCCGTCGGTCGCGATGAGTATGTTGCGGTACATCCGGACCTCCTGCCAAATCACCAGTGGCGCCGCTTCGAGCGACCACCCTACGTTCCCAGGGCGGCTGCCACGTGAAGGCGAACAGCCACCAGCGCGATCAGTGCGATTGCGACGATCAGCACGACGCGGAACCATGTGTGGTGTATCATCGGCATCTGCCTCGCTCCTTCCATCTGCGGACATCTGTCCACGAATCCGCAGCGGCGAGCTTGCGGCAGATCAAGGCTCGAATGCGTACCGGCGGGAAACTGCGGCTGTACGAGCGGCGCCGACAATAACCTGCCAGCGTAACTGAAGCCGGCATACCAAAGCGAACTGCCCAGGAGGCCCAATGTCATCTTCGAGCACATCATCCCCGAGCGAAGCCCCCCTGGCCCTGCTGCGTCCGGCCCGCCTCGTGCCCCTGCTGCAGATCGACGACGTCGCCGATGCCGTCCCGCTCGCCCGCACGTTCGTCGATGCGGGATTGCCGGTGCTGGAGGTGGCGCTGCGCACGAAGGCTGCTCCCGACGCGATAAGGGCAATTCGCGAAAAGGTTCCCGGCGCCGTACCGATCGCGGGCAACATCATGACAGCTCACGATCTCGCCATCGCGCGGCGGGCAGGTGCGCTGATGGCAGTCAGTCCCGGCGCATCGGACGAACTCCTGAAGGCCGCCGGCGAGCAAGACCTGCCGTTCATGCCGGGGATCGCGACGCCGACCGAACTGATGCATGTGATCTCGCGGGGCTTCCATGTGGTGAAGTTCTTCCCGGCGGCCCCGATGGGCGGCTCGGCGACGCTGCGGGCGATGGCAGCGCCTTTTCCGCGCGTTCGGTTCTATCCGACCGGCGGCACCAGCGAGCTCGATTTCGCCGACTGGATCGGGTTGCAGAACGTGATCGCGGTCGGCGGCTCCTGGCTTGCCCCCGTCGATGAAATCCGCCGAAAGGACTGGGATCACATCGGAAAGCGAGCGCGGTACATGGTCTCGCAGTTCGCTGGCAAGCGAGAGGCTTGAACCAGGTGCCGCTTGACTCGGCTATCCCGCCGAAGGAGTTGTCGCCGCCAGCCCGCCTGCCCGACAGCTCCACGAAGTGGCCCGATCACCTTCCGTGAAACACGACTGGACACATCAAATCCCCCCGCCGGGGCTGCCGAGCCGGCTCAAGGTGATCGCCAAAATGGTCGGTTTCATCGGGCTGACTTTGCCGCTGATGCCGGTGCAAGCCGTGCTGGTCCGGACCTGGCCCGGCGGTGCGCGCCGTTTTCCCCACTGGTATCACCGGCGCGTCTGCCGGCTGCTGGGTGTACGTGTGAAGGTCGAGGGGCAGCTCGCCCGCGGCGCACCGGTCCTTCTGATCGCCAATCACGCATCCTGGCTCGATATTCCCGTGATTTCGGCTGCCGCTCCCGTGTCGTTCGTCGCCAAGAAGGAAGTCGCGAGCTGGCCGTTCGTGTCCTGGCTCGCACGCTTGCAGCGCACGGTATTCGTCGACCGCACCCGGCGGACCAGCGTCGGGGGAACCGCCGACGAGATGACGGGACGACTTGCTGCGGGCGACAATCTCGTGCTGTTCGCCGAGGGCACATCCAGTGACGGTGCGCGCGTACTGCCCTTCAAGACGTCCTTGCTGGCCGCAGCCAAACCCAGCCGGAGCGCCGATGCATCAGCCACCGTCGTGCAGACCCTGGCGATCGTCTACACCCACATCCACGGGTTGCCGATAGGACGCTCCGACCGGCCTGTCGTCGGATGGTACGGCGACATGGACCTGCCGGGCCACATCTGGAAATTGCTGGAATCAGCACCGATCGACGTGACGGTGCGCCTGGGCGAGCCTGTGCCGCTCGACGCTTTCGCCGACCGCAAGGAACTCGCCCGGCACGGCGAAACGCTGGTGCGGGCGGAGGTCGTGGACCTCTTGCGGGGCGGCCGCCCGTCCTCGCCTTGATCGTCCCTCGCCTTGATCGTCCCTCGCCTTGATCGTCCCTCGCCTTGACCGTCCTGGCAACGAACAGCGATCAGAACGGCAATCCGGCCAGTTTCCGGTGCCACGAGCGAAGCCATTTTATATCGATTCCGCAAAACATTGGAGACGTCACGTCAGTTCGCGGATGATTAACCAGTTTGGGCGATGATCGGGCGAAGTCTTCCATAGGTCCCCACATCGAGTCCGCGTAGATGTCATTGTCTTCTCATGCCGTTGCCCTCGCCCGTGGCGCCGGATCGCGCCCCGGCGACGTCGCCCCGACAGAGCTTCTGACGCGCCTGTTGCTGGATCGGATCCGGCTGGCCGTCATCTATGGCGGCGACAAGACGGCGGACGGAGCGGTGATCCGTGGCGGCAACAACCCCCGCTCCTGGAAAAGCTACGAGTCGGTCGCCAGGGACATCGCAGCGACCATGCAGCGCCTGGGCTGCCGCAACGTCGTGGTGCTGCCCGACGACATGCGGCTGCCGCAGCGCCTGAAGGACGAGCGCATCCATCTCGCCTGGCTCAACACCGGCGGCGTCCAGGGCCAGAACGCGATCTCGCACGCCGCCTCGATGCTCGAGATGCTCGGCATCCCCTATATCGGGCATGACCCGCTGACGGCAGCAGCGCTCGACAACAAGTTCTTCTTCAAGCGGCAGCTCCAGGCGATGGGATTGCCGACAGCGCCGTTCGTGGTGTGCGGCGGCCGCGGCCATCTCACCTCCCCCCTGCGTGATCCGCGCTTCGGCGAGCTCCTCTCGCAGGCCACCGCAGGCTTCATCGTCAAGCCGATCACCGGCCGCGCCTCTCTGCACGTGCATCATGTCGAGCGGCCGGAGGCGCTGCCCGACGTCGTCGCCGAGGTCTATCGCATCACGCAGAACCCGGTGCTGGTCGAGACCTATCTCCCGGGCCGCGAATACTGCATCGCCGTGATGGGCTCGCTGATCGCGCGGCGGGGCAAGCTCGAGCGGCTTCCAGGCCCCTTCACTTTCGCCGCGGTCGAGCGCGTGCTCGACAGCGACGAGCGGATCTTCACGTCGATGGACAGCAAGCCGATCACGAAGGAGCGCATGCGCGCCCTCGACCCGCGCAAGGAAGCCTTCATCATCGACACCTTGGATGAACTCGCCGGCCGGCTCTACCGCGAGTTCCCTCTCGAGACGCTCGTCCGCCTCGATGTGCGCGCCGATGCCAGCGGCCGTATCCACGTCCTCGAAGCCAATCCGAAGCCGGACCTCAAGGCCGCGGAGAACGGCACCATCAGCCTGATCGGCGCCGGCATCGAGCGCTACGGCATGAGCTACGACGATCTCATCCTCTCCATCTTCGCCAATCGCGCGGCAGCTTTCCTCGACGACGAGGCCGGCATCTCCGAAGCGATCGAGCGACTGATCGACCGCTGAGCTTACGGGAACAAGGAACCACGACCGTGGACAGCATCAAGTCATTCTCGCAACGCGTCGCCGACGCCGTGACGATGTTCACGGTCTCGGCGATCTGCCTCGTGCTCCTCCTGTTCGTCGCACACGGCACGGTCACGAAGACCTACGAGCAGCTCATCACGGAAAAGCTGCTCGCCCAGGGCCAGCTCGTGCAGAGTTCGCTCGAGAACTTCATCAGACCCGGCCTTCCCCTCCGCCAGTACGTCGGCTTCCAGCAGCAGACCGACACGATGGTGAAGAACGACGAGATGCTGGACTCGATGGCGGTGTACGATCGCGACGGCGAGGCCATCTTCATGACGTCGGATTCGCGCACGCGTGCGCTGCCGCCGACCGACGAGCGCTCGCTGCAGAACGACCTCGCCACCGTGCGCAGCAACGCCGCGCTTCTCCAGGTCGTACTGCCGTTGCGCAACAAGTTCGAACGCGTCGGCGACCTCGTCGTCACGGTCAATCGCGCGCTGATCGCGCAGAAGGTCGACAGTTATTTCCAGGTGGCGATCTACGTCGCCATGATCGCAGCCGTCGGCTTCGGCATCCTGATGGCGACAGGCTGGGTCGGCGGCATCGGCCAGGGATCGCGCCGCGTCGCCTTCGCTTTCGCCGCCACGTATCTCTGCGTCGCCGCCACGATCGCACTGACGATGGTCAGCGTCTTCTCCTCCGGCGCTCAGTCCAAGGGGCGCGCACTTGCGGATTCGCTCAGCCAGCGCCTCGACGACATCGTGAATTTCGGACTTCAGCTCGACCAGGTCGAGGGCCTCGACGAGGTGCTCACCGAGTACCGCCGGCTCAACCCCGACGTGACCGCCGCCGGCGTTACCGTCAACGGCCGGATCGTCGTCCATTCCGATCCTGCCCAGATCGGCCGCTATTGGTCGAGCGACCCGTCGACCCACGAATACAAGTCGGATCTCACGCCGCCCAATCATCCGCGCGCGTCGAGCGTCGTACTTTCGGTGCCGAAAGCCATCGTCTATTGGCAGGTGCTGCGCAGCGTGAAGAACTTCGCCGCGCTGTTCGTGGCCTCGAGCCTGTTCGCCTTCCTTTTCATGCAGGTAGCCCAGGCGATCCAGCAGGCGATGCGCAGCGCGGAGAACCGTAAGGTTTCCTGGCAGGAGATCGCCGCCCTCGACCTCGTGAAGCCGATCTTCTTCCTCGCCGTCTTCGTCGATCACCTCGCTTACGCATTCCTGCCGCAGTTCGTGAACGAGATCGTGAATCGTCAGGCCCTGCCGGCGAACTATGTCGCCGTGCCGTTCATGGCGTACTACCTGTGTTTCGCGCTCGCGCTGATGCCCGCGGGCCGCTACGAGCTGCGCTTCGGATCGCGCCCCCTGATCATCGGCGGCCTGATGCTGACTGCGGTCGGCTTCCTGATGATGGCGGCCGTGCCGACCTTCGAGTTCGTCGTGATCGCCCGCTCCGTCACCGGTATCGGGCAGGGCATGCTGTTCATCGGCATCCAGTCGTTCGTGCTGGCCAAGTCGGCGCCCGAGCACAGGACGAAGGCGAACACCATCATCGTGTTCGGCTTCCAGGCCGGTATGATTTCTGGCATGGCGATCGGATCGCTGCTCGTGGGCCAGATCGCACCGATCGGCGTGTTCCTGCTCGGCTTCCTGATCGCCGGCATCGTCGTGTCCTATTCTCTGCTCGTGCTGCCCAGCAACGACCGCAACCTCGTCGTCAACAACAAGCAGGTCTCCGCCGGCGAAATCTGGCGCGAGATCGGCGTGATGATGCGGGACGCCAAATTCCGGCGCTCGATCCTGCTGATCGGCATTCCCGCGAAGGCCGTCCTGACCGGTGTCGTCCTGTTCGCCATGCCGCTCATCCTCTATGCCCGCGGCTTCGCGCAAGAGGATATCGGCCAGATCACGATGATCTATGCAGCCTCCGTCATCGTCTCCAGCATGTGGGCAGCGAAGGTCGCCGACGCCAACTCCAATACCGGCGCGATCCTGTCGTGGGGAGCGATCCTCACGGCCGTCGGCCTCGCCACGATTGCCGCCTGCGGCTGGTCACCGATCGCCACCATGCAGCAGGCGCAGACCGTGACGACGCTGCTGACGGTCACGGGCATCTGCCTGATCGGCGTCGCCCACGGCCTGATCAATGCCCCCGTCGTCACGCATGTCACGCAGACGGCCGTCGCCGAACGCAGCGGCAGCAGCCAGGTCGGCGCAGCCTATCGCTTCATGGAGCGGGCTGGCCACACGCTCGGCCCCATCATCATGGGCCAGTTGTTCGTGCAGGTCGGCGTGTCCTACGTCGCATTCGCCTGGGTCGCACTGGCGATCCTGGTCCTCGGCATCCTGTTCCTCATCAGCTCGCGCAACGAGCAATCCGAGAATTCCATCCGCCCGGAGTATGCCTGATGTTCCCAAGCAAGCTCACGAGCCGCATCGCCTCCGGCGTGCTGGCACTCACGATTGCCGTCACGGCCGCGTTGGTCTCGATTACTCCTGCTCATGCGACCGTGACGTTGACGGACTGGTTCCGCCTGCACAAGGGGTCGACCAAAGACTGGGACATCGTCGTTCAGTCGGGCAACACCAACGTCGTCAGGATCAAGCCGAAGCGGCTCTCGTCCTCGCAGCCGCTGCGCCGCATCATGGTTCTCTATCCACGCCGCTCGTCCGCGTACGACACGGCGATGTCGACGTTCCTCAACGTGATCCAGGACAAGCGCCTCAACGCCGAGTTCACGGTCATCAACTTCCTGACGGACGACGTGCGGGGCAAGTCCGCGCTCGAGTTCGCAGAGAGCAGCAACTTCGACCTGATCCTGTCGATGGGATCGGAATCGACGGCATGGCTGTGGACCAACTATCGCGGCGGCAAGCTGCCGGTCGTCACCGTGTGCTCGAAAGATCCCGTTCTGCTCGGCCAGTCCGCCGCCTACGATGTCGGCAGCAATACCAACTTCGCCTTCACGTCGCTGAACATGCCGATCGACGCGCAGATGTCCTACGTGCTGCGTCTCAGGCCGCAACTCAAGAACCTCGCTATCCTCGTCGATGCCAACAACGTCAGTGCAGTCCAGACCCAGGCCGCGCCGGCGAAGGAGTATCTGAAGGCGCGCGGCATCCGGGTGCTGGACATCGCGGTCAAGAACCCCTCGAAGGTCAAGGAAGAGCTGACGGTTCAGGTGCGCGATGCGGTCAACACCATGCGCAAGAACGACGTCGATCTCTCCAACAGCCTGTTCTGGATCACGGGCTCGACGCTTCTGTTCGGCGAAATCGGCACGATCAACCAGCATTCGTTCCGCGTTCCCGTGCTCAGCACCGTGACGGACGTCGTGCAGGAAGGCGACGAGAGTGCGGTGCTGTCGGTCGGCATCAGCTTCGAGAGCAACGCGCACCAGGCCGCCATCTACGCCGCCGACGTGCTCGACGGCCGCCGCGCTGCCGGCGCCCTTCCCGTCGGCGTCGTGACCCCGCCCGACGTCGCCATCAGCTTCCGCAAGGCGCGCGAGATCGGCATGCGCATTCCATTCTCGCTTTTCGAAAGTGCGACGACCATCTTCGACAACGAGGGCAAGCTCGTCCGTTCGAACGGCACTGTCCCGGTCGCAAACGCGAGCGCCGCTCCGGGCGTCGCGAACGCAACGCCGGCAGGCTCGCCGACAGTACCTCCGGCCGCCGCGCCGGCAGCCGGCACCACCTCGCTCCATTGACACCAGAGCGGCATGGCCCGCGCGCCCTTACTCGGGCTGCAGGCGTGCCCATGCTTCTGACGAGTTCTTATTGTGGAAGGGATGCGGAACATGACCGCAGCAGCACAACGTCCCGTGGAGGCGCTCGCGGGGAGCGAGCCTCTCACGCAGGCAACGTCGATGCGTGAACGGCTGGGCCGGCAAATCATCGCTCTCGGTAACCGCATCGCCGGAACCGACCCGGCCAAGGCTGCTTCGGCGTCCGCCACCGGCAACGATCGCTTCGCCTCGCTCGCGTCGATGATTCCCGGCGTCGTCTACCAGCGCATCGTGGAGCCCAACGGCGACATCCGCTATACTTACATGAGCGAGGGTGCGCGCGAGATGTTCGGCGTCGCGCCCGACGACGTCATGGAAGATCCCGAGGCGCTGTTCAGGACCTACAGCGACGACTACAAATCGAACTTCCGCCAGCGCCTTCTCGCAGCCTCCAAAACCCTCACCACCTGGGACGTCGAGGCTTCCGTCGTCGCGCCCGATGGCCAGATGCGCTACACGCACGCGATCGCAAAGCCCGAACGGCTGCGCGACGGATCCGTGCTCTGGACCGGTCTCATTCTCGATGCGACCCGCATCAAGAACGCGGAAGAAAAACTCAAGGCAGCCAATCGTTCGGTGGAGGCCGCCAATCAGGCCAAATCGATGTTCCTGGCCAACATGAGCCACGAGATCCGCACACCTATGAACGGCGTGCTGGGCATGGCCGATCTCCTCCTCAAGACGGACCTGAACGGCCACCAGCAGCGCCTGCTCTCCACGCTCAAGCATTCCGCGCAGACGCTGCTCGCCATCATCAACGACGTGCTCGACATCTCGCGGATCGAAGCCGGCCGCTTCGATCTCGAGCACGAGCAATTCGATCTCCATCGCTGCCTCGAAGACGCGATCGACCTGTGCGCGAGCGCTGCCTACAAGAAGGGCCTCGAGATCAGCATGATCGCCGAGGGCGGACTGCCGGTCCTGGTCAAGGGCGACGGCGGACGGCTGCGGCAGGTGCTGATCAATCTCGTCGGCAACGCGGTGAAGTTCACGCAGTCCGGAGAGGCGACGCTGCGGGCGAGTTCGGGCCCCATCGAGAACGGCCGTGCCATGGTGACGATCGAAGTGGTCGACACCGGCATCGGCATCGACGCCGCGGCGAGGCAGAAGCTGTTCGCCCCGTTCGCGCAGGCCGACAGCTCGATCAGCCGCAGGTTTGGTGGAACCGGTCTGGGCCTCGCGATCACACGCCATCTCATCACGCTGATGAACGGCACGGTCGAGATCGACAGCGAGGTCGGCAGAGGCACCAAGGTCATCGTGAAGGTGCCGCTCGAGGTGATCACTCATCGGCGGCCGACCGTGCAGATCGAGCCGCTCAGCGACCAGCGCATCCTGATCGTCGACGACCGCGCTCGAGTTCGCGAGACGATCGCATCGAAGCTGCACGGAACCGGCGCCCTGCTCGCGTTCGCGGCCTCTGAGGAAGAGACGATCCAGGCGCTCGAGCGGGCAGCATCCGATGCCAACCCCTACTCGGCCGTCATTCTCGACCGGCTCCGCCCCGGCACCGACAGCCTCGACCTGAACGAAAAGCTGAAGGGCTGTCTGTCGTCCACCCGGACGACGCTGATCAACGTCGTATCGATGAACTGGCGAGGCAGCGACGAACAGGCGAGCCTCATCACCTTGTCCAAACCGATCCGGCAGAGCGACATCCTCTCCGTGCTGCGCCACCGCATGCCGCTCCACATGCGCAAGAGTGCTTCCGGGCCGGACACGGAAGCGGCCACGGCACCGCCGGTCAATCTCGGCCTCAAGGTGCTGCTCGCTGAGGACAATCCGGTCAACCAGGAGGTCGCCCGGGAATATCTGGCGGGCTACGGCTGCTCGGTAACCATCGCCCAGGACGGCGAGGAGGCGATCGAATTCCTCACCCGTGGCAGGTTCGACATCGTGCTCATGGACTGCCAGATGCCCGTTATGGACGGCCTCACGGCGGTTCGGCGATTCCGCGAGCTGGAGAACAGCGAGCAGCGGCCCCGCATGCCGATCATCGCGGCGACTGCGAACGCCTATGACAGTGACCGGCTCGACGCGTTGGCGGCCGGCATGGACGACTATCTCATCAAGCCGTTCAGCGATGCCGCACTGCTCGAAATGCTGCAGAAGTGGCAGTCGGCCAGTCCGCGCAATGCCGGAAGGGCCGGCCCGGACAAACGAAAATAAGACGAAAGCGTGACTTCTTGCCTATGGACGGCAGGGACGGGACCGACTAGACAATCAATGACTTATTGCGCTGCAGCAATCCATGCTGCAGGCGCGCAACTGCCGGCCCCGGTCAACGGGTTTACCGGTGGTACGAGTGGTCAACGGCGTGTTGCCGACAGGCGTTGGGGTCGAGGACGATGGCCGGGCAGAAAAAGCTCTACGTCAAGACGTTCGGCTGCCAGATGAACGTCTATGACAGCGAGCGCATGGGCGAAGCCCTGGCGTCCGCCGGCTACACCGTCACCGACGACATCGGCGATGCCGAGCTGGTCGTCCTCAACACCTGCCATATCCGGGAAAAGGCCGTCGACAAGGTCTATTCCGACCTCGGCCGCATCCACCAGATCAAGCAGGCACGCGCCGGAGAGGGGCTCGAGACCCTGATCGCGGTCACCGGCTGTGTAGCTCAGGCTGAAGGTGCCGAGATCATCGCCCGGGCGCCGCAGGTGGACATCGTGGTGGGGCCGCAGAGCTATCACCGCCTGCCCGACATCGTCGCCAGGGCGCTCGCAGGTGAACACGTCGTCGACACCGAATTCCCCGACGAAGACAAGTTCACCAGACTTCCCGAGCGGACGTCGACGCCTTCCCCCGCCACCGGCCCGTCCGCAGCGTTTCTGACGGTGCAGGAGGGATGCGACAAGTTCTGCACGTTCTGCGTCGTGCCCTATACGCGCGGCATGGAGCTGTCGCGGCCCGTCGATGCCGTCGAAGCGGAGGCGCGGCGGCTCGTCTCGCGCGGCGTCCGCGAGTTGACCCTGCTCGGCCAGAACGTCAACGGCTATCACGGCACGGGGCCGGACGGCCGTCAGTGGTCGCTTGCCCGGCTGATGGATCGCCTCGCCGGCATCGAAGGGCTCGAGCGGCTGCGCTACATGACGAGCCACCCCCGCGACATGAGCGACGACCTGATCGCGGCCCACCGTGACAATCCCAAGTTGATGCCCTACCTGCACCTGCCGTTTCAGGCGGGTTCCGACCGCATCCTCGCGGCCATGAACCGCAAGCACACCGCGGCCGACTATCTCCGCCTCGTCGAGCGCATCCGCGCGCAGCGGCCGGATATCGCTCTGTCGACCGATATCATCGTCGGCTTCCCCGGCGAAACGGATGCGGAATTCGAGGCGACGCTCGATGTCGTCCGTTCGGTTGGTTTCGCGCAGGCCTATTCGTTCAAATACAGCGCCCGCACCGGCACGCCGGCCGCCAGTCTCGACGGTCAGGTCGATCCCGATGTCGCCAACGATCGTCTGCAGAGGCTGCAGCATCTGCTCGGCGAGCAGCAGGCGAGCTTCAACGCGGACTGCGTGGGCAAGGTGTTCCCCGTTCTGTTCGAGCGCGTCGGCCGGCGCGAGGGCCAACTCGTCGGCCGCTCGCCCTACCTCCAGCCGGTGCACGCCAAAGCCGAGACCTCCCTCTTGGGACAGATCATACCGGTGACGATCTCTTCGGCCCGGCCACGCAGCCTCGCGGGCGAAGTGATCGCGGCCTGAGCCTCCACCGCCCGGCTCCAAACAGTTCTGCACTGTTGCGGGCTGGCCGCACGTCACGCCTGGAACTGTGCTAGCGAATCGGCTCGTCCTTGTTCGAGGTTGCCATGTCATCAGTCATCAAGTCGCTGCGGCGTTCACTCCTCGCGCTTTCTGCATCCGCCGTCCTGGCCGGCGGCGCTCAGGCGCAGGTGTTCGGTACGGGACCATGGACCGGGCTCTATGTCGGCGCACACGGCGGGCACGGCTGGAACGGCAGCTCGGGCGTCGATCTCAGCGGATGGGCCGGTGGCGTCCATGCCGGCTATAATCTCCAGCTCGGATCGATCGTCCTCGGCGTCGAGGGCGACTACACCTGGAGCAACCTCGACGGCTCGAGCCAACTGGCCAACCTGCCCCTCGATGGCGCCGTCGACAGCTTGTGGAGTATCCGCGGGCGGCTCGGCTACTCGTTCGCCAATTCGGTGATGATCTATGGCACGGCCGGCTACGGCGGCTTCGACACATCGGTCAGGACGCTCGTCAGTGGCATCAGCCTGACCGGCAGCACCAGCGTCTCATCGGTCGTCGTGGGGGCCGGCGCAGAACTGCTGCTGACGCGGAGCATCATGCTGCGCCTCGAAGGCCTGCGCTACATCGGCGACGGCAACAGCTGGACGACCGGCGGCGACGGCGATGTCACCATCCTGCGCGCCGGCGTGTCCTACAAGTTCTGACGCGGCTCTGCCGACGCGGTCTGGATCCCTCCGCTCGCGACGGGGCCGATGGCCGCTGTGGACACTGTCACATCTTAGCCACGGGATGGTCTTAGAACCATCTCCAGTCCAGCGCGTTCGTATGCTAGCTTGAATGCGCCGCTGGGACTCAGTCGGTGAGCCGACTGCCCCCTGCGTCGATGGTTTAGCTCCAAGCATGGAGATGTCATTGACAGCATTTCGCGGGCCCTCGGTGCCCGGTGCCGGCCGCGGGAAGTCACCCGCCGCCACTGCGTCGCCCAAACGGCGGGTCGTGGTTCCGTTCGATGACAACCGCTTCCTGCCGAGGTTGCTCGGAGAATACGATTCCCACCTCGCCTTGATCGAAGACAGGCTCGGGATCGACGCCCACGCGCACGGCAACGTGGTCATTCTCAACGGCGCGGGACCGGACTGTGAGCTTGCCCGAGGGGTGCTGGAAGCCGCCTATGCCCGCATCCAGAAGGGCGAGGACATCGGCCCCGGCGACATCGACGGCCTGATCCGCCACGCGCGCCAGGGCGAGCCGGCCACGGCAGGCCAGGCGCAGATCAGCACCCGCCGCAAGGTCGTGAAGGCTAGGACGCCCGCTCAGTCGACCTACATCCGCGTCTTGGACAAGACCGACCTCGTATTCGGTATCGGCCCTGCCGGCACCGGCAAGACCTACCTTGCCGTCGCGTTTGCTGCGCATTTCCTCGAGCGCGGCATCGTCGAGCGCATCATCCTCTCGCGACCGGCGGTGGAAGCAGGCGAGCGGCTCGGCTTCCTTCCCGGCGACATGCGCGAGAAGGTCGATCCCTATCTCAGGCCGCTCTACGACGCGCTGTACGACGTGCTGCCGCCCGAGAAGGTGGAGCGCGATCTCGAAACCGGCGTGATCGAAATCGCACCGCTCGCCTTCATGCGCGGCCGGACGCTGGCGAATGCCTTCGTCATTCTCGACGAAGCGCAAAACACCACGACGATGCAGATGAAGATGTTCCTCACGCGCCTCGGCGAGAACTCCAAGATGGTGATTACCGGCGACCCCTCGCAGATCGATCTGCCGTCGGGGCAGAAGTCAGGGCTCGAGGAGGCGGTGACGCTGCTGAAGGACGTGCCGGGCATCGACATCGTCCGCTTCGCGAACGCCGACATCGTGCGCCGCGATCTCGTCATGAAGATCGTCGACGCCTACGACAAGGCGGGGCTCGGCAAGTTCGTTTGAGTCGGCCAGCGCGTAAGAAGCATTGCTGATCGGGGCCGGGCGTCGTCCGGCCCCGTTTGCATTCGGCGCCGGTCGAGGACGGCCCGCACCCCATCGGACTTCGACATCATTCTCGACGATTGCAGCGACGTGAGTGAACCAATGGGGACGCCGCGGCCGCCCCTCACCCTCGGGTCAGTGCCCGAGGGCAAGTTCTAACCCCCGTGAAGACAGGGAGAGGGGACCCGCGCAACTCTCGATACACCCACTTGGCCCATCGCGTCGGCTGTGCGACGGACGCTGGGATTACACAGGGCCAGCAACTGCACGGCGGGCTATGTCAGGTGCACACCGTCCGATAGCCTTTGATCTCGCGATCGCTGCACATGCCGGTGGGTTTGCAGAACACGGACCTGCGGAAGCCCCAGATCGGTTCACGCCGGCAGTTCTTCGCCGCTGGCGCTGATTTCGCGGCGGTCGGCGGGCGCACCATCGGTGCTTGTGCGGGAGTAGCCTGCGCAAGGATCAAGCCGGCAGACCCTGCTTGAGCAGATGTGGAAGTTTCTGCAGCCGACGCCGTGACGGCCAAGACCGATCCGCAAGCGATCGCTGCAACGCATAAAAGAGGCCACTTCAACATGGATTTCCTCCCTGAAACGACGCGGACCGGGGGACCAGCGATCGTTCGAAAGCGCGCGCCCCTCCTGCCGCGGGTTTTTCGAAAAGTACACCACATCGCCAGGAACGTCATGGCCCGGTTCAGCCGGGCCATCCACGTCACCTCTGTTTCTTGCGCCAGTAGGAGCTGTTACCGGAGAGGTGTCGTGGATGGTCCGCCGGAGTTTACCCCGGACACTGATCCGGGGCGGACCATGACGGCGCTTTTCGGATGACGATGCGGGTACCGGGACGACACGTGTTGGAGGGGTGAGTTCCAGCAGAGGCGCAGCGGCGATCGATCGACATCAAGCCTTCAGGATCACGTTCAATATCGCGGTCTTGCCGGCTTTGGTGGCGGCGAGGGCGTCGCGGATCGCGCCCGGCAGTGCTGCCACGCTGTCGACCTTGGCGCCGTGCACGTCGAACTGCTGGCCGAGTTCGTGATACTCCGGCCCCTTGATCTTCCAGCCGTAGGGCAGGTCATGCTGCTCGGACGCGCCGCCGGGGTAGTAGTTCAGATGCCCGCGCCGCATCGCTGCGTACTTCGAGTTGTTGCACACCACGATCAGCACCGGCAGCTCGTAGTGCTGGGCTGCACCCAGCGCCTGCACGATCGGGTTGTAGAGGAACGAGCCGTCGCCGACGAACAGCACGACCGGGCGCTCTTTCGCGGCGAGCTTGATGCCCATCGACACGCCGATGCCCTGGCCGAGGCCACCGCCCATCACGCGATAGAAGCTCTGCGCCTGATCGAGATCGAGGTGCGGGCGCATGAACGCCATGTGGGTGATGGTCTCGTCGATGTAGACGGTGTCTGCGGGAAGCACTTCGTTCGCGATCGAAGCCAGCGCAACCGCGCTGATACCCGGCTCGGCGCGCGCCTTCTTCGCCTCCGCGGCGAGCTTGGCCTTCATCGCGTCGTGGGTTCTCGCCCAGCGCGCGCGACGCTCGGAGAGAGCAGCTTTATCTTTCGCGGCGGGCTTCGCCGCCTTCGCGAGCAGCGTCAGCGCCTCGGCCGTGTCGCCTTCGACGTAGTGATCCGCCAGCAGCACCTGATAGGCAAACTGCCGTTTGATCGGGTTGTCGCCGATCGAAACGATCTTGCCGCAGCCGGGACGGCGCGACGGCGGATACCAGGGCGCGCGACCGCCGACGAGCAGGATGAGATCGGCGTCCGCGATCTGCTCGTGCGTATAAAAGCCCTGATAGAGTTTGTTGCTGGTCGGGAAGCTGCCGAACGTGACGGAGCTGCGCGCGCCGAACACGGGGATCGCGCACGTCTCTGCCAACGCCGTCAGCGCCTCGAAGGATGCAGCATCCCGGCCCACGGTCTCGGCGACTATGACGGGGTTCTTCGCTTTCGCGATCATTTCGGCGACGACCTCGATGTCGCTGTCGAGCGCGCGCAGGCGAGGGGCTGCGGGAATGTCGCGGATCGTGTCGGGCTTCTTCCATTCCGCGACCATCATCTCGATAGGCACGCTGAGATAGACGGGACCTTTCTGCTCGCGCTGTGCCAGTTCGCCTGCGCGGATCACCTGCTCGAAAACGGTGTCGACGTGGGCGACGACGCTGGCCTTCTTCACGCACGGCGCAATGAAGCGATCGGGACCGCCGACGCTGACGCCGCCGTACCACTGCGGCTCCATGTAGAAGTTGGGCTGCTCGCCGAAGCCGATCGACTCGCCGGACATGACGATCATCGGCGTCTCCGACGAGTAGGCGCTCATGATGCCCATCGCGCCCTGCATCAGGCCGACGCCGGCGTGCAGCATCACGGCCTGCATCCGGCCGGTGTAGGCGGTGTAGCCGAGCGCCATGTCGACGGCGACCATCTCGTGCCAGACGTCGATGAACCCCGGGCCGGCCGTACCCGAAACCTTCTGGCGGGACAGCGCCTCCCAGATCGGGCTCATCTCCGAGCCCGGCGACGACATGATGTAATCGACCTTCAATTTGCGCAGCGCTTCGAGAACCGCTTCACCGCCGTCGATGTAGTTGCGCTTCGGGGCCGTCATGCCGTGCCTCTTTTCGTTGGCTTCCATTTCCTCGGCCGCCAACATCCCCGCAAAGGCGTGACGAGGCAAGTCCCGCCTCCGCATGGCTGGGGAACGCGATCGGCGCCGGCACGACGACGCCCGCAAGGCCGGGAAAGGTCTTGCGGGCGTATGGCGATCGCGAGGCGGAACGATGAGCTACATGCCCGGCTCTATCGGCCTTTCCACATCGCCGCCGCTGTCGACCCAGTCCTTGTAGGCGCCGAGGTTGTAGACCTTGGTGAAGCCGAGATCCTTGAGCGCCTTGCCGCTCAGCGCCGATCGTCCGCCCGAGGCGCAATAGACGATGACCGGCTTGTCCTTGTCGAAGCGCTTGTCGTGATAGGGCGATGCCGGATCGGCGCGGAACTCCAGCATGCCGCGCGAGACGTGGGCAGCGCCTGCGACCTTGCCGGACTTCTCGACCTCCGGTGCATCGCGCACATCGACGACCAGCGCGCCCTTCGCCATCAGATCCTTGGCCTCCGAGGGCGTAACGCGCGGCACGGCGGCGTTGGCTTCTTCCATCATGCTCTTGACGTTCGTCGCCATG
Organism: uncultured Devosia sp.; assembly: GCA_964574325.1. Lineage (GTDB taxonomy): Bacteria > Pseudomonadota > Alphaproteobacteria > Rhizobiales > Hyphomicrobiaceae > CAMDPA01. The sequence goes on from CAZNMY010000017.1 coordinate 78,606, forward strand.
TCGAAACCTTTCTGTTGGAGAACCGCCAGGGCGGTCGGATTGAATATCAGGCCAAGAGATGGCGAGCATGTAGGCGTGAGATGGCGCATCGCCAACTGCGAAGGGTGTTGCGAACTCTTGCCGACGCGCCCCCCTCCGGCGCTACGCGCCACCTCCCCCACGAGGGTTACCGGATTCACACAAGTGAGTCGCAAGTGAAGACCTCGAAGTTCTGAAGACCGA
>CAZNMY010000018.1:0-76317 GCA_964574325.1 uncultured Devosia sp.
ATTCGCTGATTCCCAGCGGGAATGGCCCATGTCAAAGTGACTCAGTGCAAGTAGGCTGGGACAATTTCTGATCGGGGCAAAGCTGGCGGATTTCAAAAGGGCTACGCCCATATGCGCTAACATAGAATTTTTTGCGTTCCCGGAAGCCGAGTGAAGCGAGGCTATCCGGGACCTTTACCCTTCTGAGAGGTGTAAAGCCCCCGGCTCTTCACGTTCCAACCTCGCGGTTGGAACGCTCGTCCGGGGACGCAAGGAGAAGATTTTGCGTATCGTCCGGCTATGTTGGCGCGCAGGGCTACGCCCTTTGGTGGGGTCGTAGGGCCCGGTGGCTCAGCCACCAAAAGGGAAATGCGCCCCTACATGCCGCAAGGCATTCGCACACGCTCCCTTGCGAAGCACGACCGCTGCCAGCAGACTGCGCGCCGACAACTGCGCTGACGGAGACGCGGCAAGTATGACATCTCGAGGCATCGGCGCATCGGTCCCGCGCAAGGAAGACGCGCGATTTCTGCGCGGCAAGGGACAGTATGTGGCCGACTTCCACATGCCCGGCACGATGGAGATCGCGTTCGTCCGCTCGCCGGTCGCGCATGGAATTCTGCGCGGCGTCGTCATCCCCGAGCACCGCCGCGCCCAGGTCTTCATCGCCGCCGATCTCGCGAATGTGAAGCCGATCGTCTCCGCCCCGCCGCTTCCGAATTTCAAGCGTTCGTCCGAACCGATTCTCGCCACTGGAAAAGTCCGCTTCGCAGGCGAAATCGTCGCCGCTTGCCTTGGCTCCACACGCGCTGAAGCCGAGGACATCGCGGCCGAGATCTCGCTCGACATCGACGAACTGCCAGCCCTCACCGACATGCTCGCAGCCGCACGTCCCGACGCCCCGCGCCTGCACGACGAGTGGGCCGACAACATCTACATCGAGTACACGGACAACCGCGGCTTCGACACCGAGCCCGAAGCGCCGATCCGCGTCACGCGCGACATCCGCACCGCACGCCACTGCATGGTTCCGATCGAAGGCCGCGGCGCGCTCGCCTATCGAGACAATCGCCTCGGCTATCTCACGCTCGTCACGTCGAGCCAGTTTCCCCACTGCGTACAAACGGGCCTTGCCGAGTGTCTCGGTCTCGACGACGGCGAGATCCGCGTGATCGCGCCCGATGTCGGCGGCGGCTTCGGCTACAAGGGTGTGCTCACGCGTGAGGAAGTCGTGGTCGCCTGGCTCGCCCGGCACCTCGACCATCCCGTGCGCTGGATCGAGGACAGCCGCGAGCACCTGACAGCCAACGCCAACTGCCGCGAGCATCACTATTCGATCACCGCATGGGCATCGCGCGACGGCAGGTTGCAGGCGATCGACTGTGTTGCGCACGTCGATGCCGGCGCATACTCCGTCTTCCCGACCGCCGCCTCTCTCGAAGCAGCCCAGATCGCCAACCTCTTGCCGGGCCCATACGACTTCCCCGCCTACCGCGTTCGCTCCCGCGCCGTCGCCACCAGCAAGTGCGGTATCCTGCCCTATCGCGGGGTCGCCAGAACCGGCGTGTGCCTCGCGATCGAAGTGGTGATGGACGAGATCGCAAGACAAACGGGGCTCGACACGCACGAGGTGCGCCTGCGCAATTTAGCAACCGCCGAGCGCATGCCGTTTCGCAACGTCGTCGGCAAAGTGTTCGACTCGGGCGACCATCCCGAGTGCGTTCGCCGCGCCGTCGAAGCGATCGGCTGGGAGAAGGTGCGCGAGCGGCAAGCGACGCCGGAGTCCGACGGCCGCCGCATCGGCCTTGGCCTGTCGTTCTTCGTCGAGCAGGGCGCGCATGGAACGACCGTGCTCGCTGGCTGGGGCCGCCCGATCGTACCGGGCTACGAGCAGGCCAGAATGCGTATGACCGTCGACGGCGGCATCGAGGTGCACGTCGGCACGCACAGTCACGGACAGGGGCACGAGACGACCTACGCGCAGATCATCGACGAGGTGCTCGGCGTCGGCATCGACCGCATCAAGGTGATGCAGGGCGACACGCTGACCGCGCCCTATTCGACCGGCACCTGGGGCTCGCGCTCGATCGTGATGGGCGGCGGCGCCGTCGCCCGCGCGGCAGCAGCGATCGCAACGCGAGCCACGCGCATCGGCGCGCATCTCCTCCAGGCCGACCCGGCCGCCGCCCGCATCGAGCACGGCCGCGTGGTTGCGGGCAGTGGCAGCATCTCCCTGAAAGATGTCGCCCGCGCCTGGTATCTACAGCCGCAGACGTTGCCGCCCGACATCGACACGTCCGGCCTCGAGGTGACCTCGGGCTATCGCGCAGCAAGCGACGCGGGCACGTTCAGCTACGCGGCGCACGCCGCCGTCGTTGCCGTCGACATCGAAACCGGACGTATCGAAATTCTCGATTACGTCGTCGTCGAGGACGGCGGCACGATCATCAACCCGATGATCGTCGACGGCCAGATCCGCGGCGGCGTCGCGCAGGGCATCGGCACGGCGCTCTACGAGGAAACCCCGTTCGACAATCGCGGCCAGCCGCTGGCAGGAACCCTCGGCGAGTATCTGCTACCCGGCTCGACCAGTGTCCCGCGCATGCGGATCGAACACATGGAAACCCCGTCGCCGCACACCGAGCACGGCGCGAAAGGCATCGGCGAAGGCGGCGCGGTCGGTCCTCCGGCAGCCATCGTCTCGGCCGTCAACGACGCGCTTTGCCCCCTCGGCGCCGAACTCCACGACCTGCCCGTGACGCCCCAGCGCGTCATCGCCGCGATCAAGGCCGCGCGTTGACGAATTTCACCCATACACCGGATCGAAAATTGCCGGGAAATGCTCCGGCTTGACCATCCGCTTGCCAGCCGCGATGCCGATGGCGTCAAGTCGGTCGAGGTTTGCCTTTGCCGCGTTATCGAGCCCCCGCGTGTTTTCGATCACTTTCGCGGTCAGTCCCTTCATCTCGAGCGGGGCCAATCCCGTTTCGTCCAGCGTTACGTTGACGCGCTGAAAATGCAGCAGCGGATCGCGCACAACCCGCAATCCTCGCATTTGCTCCAGATTGCCGTCGATGCTCTGTGGATCGACTGGTTCGCTTAGTGCCTGCAACCACGTGATGCTGGACTTCATACAGTCGTCAATCATGCTGAGCAGCGCGATCTTCGCCTGCTCCCAGTTCTTCTTGACCCGGTAATCCTCAGCTGACATGCGCGAACGCCAGCTGCCGGTCCCGACCGAATAGAGCAACAACTGATCCTTACCGGTTTCCCAGTCGAAACCATAAGGCGAGTACTTCACCACATTGCCGTGCTCGTCGAAGTGCTTCAGTGTCGCGATTTGAAATAGTTCCAATGCCGGACAGTTGAACGGGCTCGCGCCGCCATCCAGAAATACGCCGGTAGTTTTAGGATCTATGCTCAGCTCCACCGCTTCCAGCAGGAACGGAGCAGATGCCGTCCCTCGGGCCAGAATCGACAGCGGATAGTCGCAGTTCGCATGAAACTTGTGCGTCGGATGATCGAACTTGTGCTGCCAATGCTCTGTGTTATCCGCGTTCCAATATTTGGAGCGAGGACTGTTGGTCAGTGCCCACACACTACCGGTATCGATGCGCTTACTGAACAGCGCGAGGCCCGTCAGCAAGAGGTCTGATCCCAACGTAGGCTCGACCATTCCTACACGCCCCACCTTCTTCAGGTGATGACGGATGATGTCGTCGACAGCATCCTTGAACTCTGAAGCATCGAACCCCGGCGCAAATAGATTGTACGGATTGAAGAACGTATCGAGAAGCTTTTTGTGCTTTTTGAACACTCTCGGACAAATCTCCAAGTAGGCTGACCGCACCTCAGCCACGGTCCAGCCCAACGCCAGCAGGCTAGCGATGATGCCACCGGTCGATGTGCCGCCGATCAAATCGAAGTAGTGACAGAGCCTGAAATCATTGCGTTTCGCTTCTGGCACACGCCCGCGCAGAACATCTTCCACCTGCTCGAGAAAGCCGAGTGTGATCAAACCCCTTACGCCGCCACCATCGAGGGATAGAATTCGCTTCGGGCCATGCCCCCTGAGATGCTGGTCGAGCGTCCTCATGGTAAATCCATGCAAGAGTTGTCGGGAAAAGAATTCATCCGACAACGCTGCACGAATGCCTCGGCGATGACAAGAGACTGACGACATGCCCAAGCAAAGCGTTCGTCACATTGCATGTGCCAGTCGCCGGGCTCAATCAGTCAGACGAACCACCGGATTGCCTTCGGCGTCGATCAGCAGCAGGTTCCGCCCATCGACGCGATAGGACTTGGCGCGCTCGAGGCCCGACAGCACGGACTGCTCGGCCTCCGTCTTGCCCGCGCACGCCATCCGCGTCGTGTTCAGTCCGCCGATTTCGATCGTATCGGCGTTCTCGCGGAACGCGCCGAAGAAGGCGTTGCAATCCGCCTTGCCGCGCACGGTCGATTGGGTGAACCGCAGCGTGCCGCCGCCGACGACCTTGGCGCCGTGGATCTCCACGATGCGCCATTCGGTGCCGGCGAGCCGACCGCTGGCCTTGGGAGCATGTGCTGGCCACAGGATCGCGGCGACCGCCGCAGCCATGACGACATAACGCATTACTGACATGACGCGCCTCGTGGGGGGATGAGGTACGACCGATTATGACGTCAATATGCTCACTTGAAGCTGTACGGCACATGAACCGCACCAAACGCCGGCTCCCCCGTTCCGTTGACCCTCGACGATCAGCCGACGTTCCGCCGCACGAAATCGATGATCTTCGCGGCCGTCACTTCCGGCGCCTCGCGGAAGATCGAATGCCCGATCCCCGGCATCAGCGTCGCCTCGACGTGCGCGCCGCACAGCCGCTGCCCGATCCGCACCTGCTCGGGCGTCGCATACTCGTCGTTCTCGCCCTGCAGGATCTGCAGCGGCACGCCGATCCGCGGCAGATACTCGGTGATGTCCCACTCACGCTTGAACGCGAGGTTCGTCCAGCACGCGTTCCAGCCGTAGAACGATACGTCCACGTGTTTGTGATAGCGCCCGAGCTTCGGCCTGAGATCACCCTGCTCGTAGGCGACCTTCGCCGCGTTCGCTCCAGCCGCGGTCGCATCCTCGACGATGAAATGCGGCGCGATCAGCGTGATCGAGCGCACCCGCGCATCCTTCGCCCCACCGCCGTAGATCGTAGCGATCGAAGCACCATCGGACGCGCCGATCAGCGCGCCGCGCTGAAAGCCGATCGTGTCGAGCACCTTCGGTAGAACGTCCTGCGCTTCCTCGTGCATGTACGCGAACGGCCACAGCAGCGGACGCGGGCTGGAGCCGCCATAGCCTCGCCGCGAAAAGACGAACACGCCATACCCGGTGCCGGCCTGCAAGCGCATCGGCAGATCCGCCCACAGATCGGCAGCGCCGAGGCCCTCGTGCAGCATGACGAGCGTCGGCGCATCGCCCGGCTGCGGTCCGAAGTGCCTGTACTCGAGCTGATCGCCGCAAACCTCGATAAACCCCGATGCACCCAGTGCGGCCATGCCCGTGACCTGATTTCGTTGAAAACGGATGGCCTTTTAGCACATCGTAGGCTCTGATGTCCCTTGGTGATCCTCTTACGGTGGGGGGGGATCACCTGCATGGCTGGCCAGTTGGCGACCGAGAAGGCGGCCGGCGCCGCTGATTTTTCCTCAACGCGGCATCCGAACTCGTCATCATCGCTGCTCTGCTGCTGTGGAAGCCCGCAGTCGGCGCGCCGAACCAATGGCGCGGGAGATGTTGATACCGAGCGAGTTCAGAGCTACGGCCGGCTTCAGATCATCGCGCGGGAACGCCCAGCAGGAGCTGCCGAGCAGGCCCCAGAATGACTTGCAATCGGAGACCGGCACGCTGCTCGACCACGCTGCGGCATGCGCATGACCATGAACACCTCAGCCATGATTGCAGCCGCAAGCGGCGACCGCATGGCGTCGCGAAGCGAGCGCACACCGTCCCACCTCAGCTCCATATTGTAGTTGAGGCCGCCCCGGATGATGTGCATGTGGCTGTCGATCAGGCCCGGAATGACGCGTCGGCCGGCAAGGTCGATCTGCCGCGTGGTCGCGCCGGCAAAGGGCAGCACGTCCTCGTTTCACCCAAGAGAGAATCCGCTCGCCGCTGACCGCGACGGCCTGAGCGTCGTGATGCGCCCGTTGAGCAGGATGATGTCGGCCGTCGCGGTCATGGCATCCTCCGATGCTGGAGATTCCGATGCTGGAGATGAGGGCAGCCGCGAATGATGCCGCCGCCACACGAGCACTACTTTGCCGGCTTCGGCCCGATGCGCTCGCCGTGCGTCACGCGTTCGGACGCCTTGTGGACGAGGGTGTAGGCGTAATCGACGCCCATGCCGTACGCGCCCGAGTGCTCCTGCACGAGTTTGATCGTGGCGTCGTACGTATCCTTGCGCGCCCAGTCGCGCTGCCACTCGAGCAGAACCTGCTGCCAGGTCATCGGCACGACGCCAGCCTGAACCATGCGCTGCATCGCATAGTCGTGCGCTTCCTTGCTCGTGCCACCGGAAGCATCGGCAACCATATAGATCTCGTAGCCACCCTCCTTCATGGCCGAGAGGGCAAACATGGCGTTGCACACTTCCGTCCAGAGCCCGGCCACGACGACCTTCTTGCGCCCCGTTGCGGCGAGAGCATCGCGCACATTCTGGTCGTCCCACGAGTTCATGGACGTGCGCTCGAGGATCTTGTTCGCCGGGAGCACCGCCAGGATCTCAGGGTACGTGTGGCCCGAGAAGCTCTCGGTCTCGACGGTGGTGATCGTCGTCGGCACGTTGAAGACCTTCGCCGCCTTGGCGAGCGCGACGACGTTGTTCTTCAGCGCCTGGCGGTCGGTCGACTGCACGCCGAAGGCCATCTGCGGCTGATGATCGATGATGATGAGCTGGCTGTTCTGCGGCGTGAGGAGTTCGAGGTAGTTGGTCATGATGATCTCTCTTGGTTGAGGGTGATGCGGGGGAGGCGGAGTGATCGATCTCCGCCTCGGCAAGTTGGTGCCGCTGGTCAAGGTCCCAGGTCGAACAGCAGCACCTCGGCTTCTGCGAGCCCTGCAATGCGAAGTTGCCCCGAGGTCGAGACGGCAACGCCGTCGCCCTCGCGAAGCGTCTCGCCGTTGAGGGTGATGGAGCCGCGGGCGACCTGAACCCAGCCGCCGCGACCCGGTGTGATGATGTGCTCGACGGCGTCGCCTTCGCCGAGCAGCGTCACATAGAGATCGACGTCCTGATGGATCGTGACTGAGCCATCTCGACCGTCGCGCGAGCCGATCAGCCTCAGGCGGCCGCGCTTCTCCGCGTCCGTGAACGCCTTCTGCTCGTAGCCGGGCGCGATCCCCTTCTTCTCCGGAATGATCCAGATTTGGAGGAAGTGGACCGGGTCGGTCTTGGAGGCATTGAACTCGGAGTGGCGTATTCCCGTGCCGGCCGACATGCGCTGCACGTCGCCGGGCCGGATCACCGAGCCCGTGCCGAGGCTGTCCTTGTGCTCCAGCGCTCCGTCCAGGACATAGGAGATGATCTCCATGTCGCTGTGCGGATGCGCGGGAAAGCCGCCGCCCGGCGCCACGCGGTCGTCGTTGATGACGCGCAGCGGGCCGAAGCCCGTGTGTTTCGGGTCATGGTAGTGCCCGAACGAGAAGCTGTGCTTGCTGTCGAGCCAGCCGAAGTTGGCCCGGCCGCGCTCCTCCGATTTCCGTACCGTCAGTGTCATGGCTTATCTCCTTTCCGGCGGCGATGACCGCCTGCTGTCGGGAGAGTTAGAACGCCTCTCATTCGGCGGCAATCCATGTATTTTTGTGCAAACTGCATCCAAATCCGCTACAATGGACTCATGGACAAGCTCGAAGCCATGAATGCGTTCGTGAAGGTCGTCGCGCTCGGCAGCTACGCCGAGGCGGGGCGCGCCTTGGGTCTTACCCGTTCCGCCGTCAGCAAGGCGGTGATGGAGCTGGAGCAATTGCTCGGGGCGCGCCTGCTCGACCGCACCACGCGCCGCGTCAGCGCGACCGAGGCCGGACTCGCCTATTACGAGAGCAGCGTCGACGTCCTGGCGCGCGTCGAGGAGACCGAGATGCAGGTCTCACGCCTGCACGACGAGCCGAAAGGCGTCCTCAAACTCAACGCGCCGGTCTCGTTCGGCGTTCTCCACCTGGGGCCGCTGATCGGCCAGTTCATGGCCCAATATCCTGACCTCAAGATCGAGCTGACGCTGAACGACCGTTTCATCGATCCGATCGAGGAGGGCGTCGATGTAACGATCCGTATCGGCATCCTCGCGGACTCGAGCCTGATCGCGCGCAGGCTTGCACCGGGCCGCCGCGTACTGGTGGCAGCGCCCGGGTACGTGAAGGAACGAGGCGTGCCACAGACGCCGGATGATCTCGTACAGCATCGATGCCTGAACTACGGACACACGACGACTCTGCAGCGCTGGCAACTCACCCAAGACGGACAGACGATCGGCGTCGCCATCAATTCCGTCATGTGCTCGAACAACGGCGACGTGCTCCGCGCCGCCGCGCTCGCCGCGCAGGGCATCGCCATGTTGCCGACCTTCCTGGTCGGCGCGGACATCAGGGCCGGTCGGCTGATGGTCGTGCTGCCGGAATACCCGCCGACCGAACTCGGTGTGTTCGCGCTCTATGCGCCGAACCGCTACCTCGCGGCCAAGACCCGCCTGCTGATCGATTTCCTGGCCGCCCGGTTCGGTGAGCGGCCCGCCTGGGACAAGATGAAGTCCGGATAGACGCTCTCACTACCGGTGTCGTTTGGGTCAGTCAGTCCACTTGGCAATCGCACCCGGGACGGGAGCGATCCTCGATAACCGTTACGTCAATGGATTGAGCGCCTAGAATCCGGCGAACGCGGTGCCTCACATACCGGACGTGGTCGACTGCGCTCGCGGTGCCGCCGGCCGCACGTCGCCGAACTTCCGCTTATGGGATCGTCCGTCGTTGCCCGCTGGTAGTCAGCTCAGCTTTCGGCATCGCTATCGCCGGGGCCTCAGGTCGATTGAGGGCTTGCCCTTGCGGGGATGATCGGGAGCTACCTCGTCGACGAACGGCAGGCGACGGCGGCCTTTTGTGGCGGTCGCGTTGGGGTCGCCGGCGCTGCGCACGTAGGCGCGCTTCGCGTCGACGAATGGCTGATGGTCCCATCCACTGTACGTGCCGCTGAGCAGGCACTTCTGCACGAACAGGCGCCGCTGTTGCGATTGGAAAATGAGGCTCTCCATACGCGCATAGTCCCAACGCCTGTCGATCTCGGCCTGCAAGCCCCTCGCAATCGCGGCGTAGGCGTTATCTTCAGCGACGTTCTCCAGCTCGCTCGGGTCCTTCGCCAGATCGAACAGCATCGGCGGGTCGGTGCGGCAGTGGACGTATTTCATGCCATGCTTGCGCAGGATCAGTGCCGGCGCGTAGACGCCCTCGCCTGTGAACTCCATCATCACGTCATCGGCGCGGCCCGAGCCGTCGCCTCCCAGCATCTGCAGCATCGACTTGCCGGTGAGTGGGTCGATCGGCTCGGGTGGCCTGCCGTCGGTCGCGAGGTCGAGCAGCGTCGGCAGCAGATCCATGAGCGAAACGCCCTTGCGCTCGACGTGACCGCGCTTGACACCGGGGCCAGCGACGACGATCGGCACGCGCGCCGACCACTCGTAGGGCAGGAATTTGTACCAGGTCCCACGCTCGCCCAGCATCTCGCCGTGATCGGAGATGATGAATACGTAGGTGTTGTCGGTGAAGCCGCCGTCGTCGAGCGCCTTCATGAGCCTGCCGATCAGGTGGTCGAAATACGACACCATCGCGTAGTAGGCATGCCGCGCGTTGCGGATGTGCTCCGGGGTGATCTCATGCTCGTCCTCGCGGATCGTGAAGGCGTAGCGCTGCGACCAGGGATCTCGCTTCTCGATCGGGATATGCGGAACGGACGGCAGGTCGATCTTGTCGTGATCGTAAAGGTTCCAGAATTCCTCCGTCGTCACGAACGGGTTGTGCGGGTGCGTGAACGAGGCGTGCAACAGGAACGGACGCTGATCGAGATCGCGCGCATAGTCGTAGAGCTTCTGCACGGCCGTGTAGGCGACCTCCTCGTCGTAGTCGATCTGCAGGCTGCGCTTGCACACGCCGGCTTCCACGATCGACCGCAGGCTCATGCGCGAGGGCGCGTACGGCTCGTCGGTCTGCGACCAGTCCGCCGTCCATCCGAAGTCGGAGGGATAGATGTCGGTCGTCAACCGCTCCTCGAAGCCGTGCATCTGATCGGCGCCGACAAAGTGCATCTTGCCTGCAAGGCATGTGCGATACCCGAGAAAGCGCAGGTAGTGCGCATAGGTCGGGATCGAGGACAGCAGCTCGCCTGCGTTGTCGTAGCAGCCGACGGCATGCGGCAACTGCCCGGTCAGCATCGAAGCCCGCGACGGCCCGCAGACCGGATTTGCGGTGTAGGCATTGAGAAACGTGACGCCGCGGTTCGCGATGGCATCGAGGTGCGGCGTTTTCACGATTTTCCCGCCGTACATCGACAGCACCATCGCGGTCAGCTGGTCGGCTTGGATGATGAGAAAGTTCGGTCGCGTCATGTTGACCCCCGGCGAAGAAAGCGAATCCAACTTGTGTGTCGGCCTCGATCAGTGTGGCACGCGATAGCGTTCGATGGCAGTCAGCCCATCCTCGTCGATGCCGAGCCCAGGCCGATCGGAAAGAATGGCACGCCCTTCGAGGATTTCGTTCAGCGGTCCGCACAGCAGCGTACGAAGCGGATTGTCGTTGGCATCGATCTCGAGCCGGCCGTCGCCGCCGACCCCGGCGAGAAGATGCGCCGATGCGAGTAGCCCGATCCCTCCGCCCAGATAGTGCGGGCAGTAGGTCGCGCCCGTCTCGGCTATGCGCGCCGCCACCTCCTTGCAGCCGGAGAGACCGCCCCACTTCGCAAGGTCCGGCTGGACGAACGTCAGCACGTCGCTCGCGAGCGCAGATTCGAATGCGGGTCTGCCGTAGATGTTCTCGCCTGCCGCCAACGGCAGCCGTGTCATCGATTTGAGGCGCGCCCAATCCGCCCACGGGCGGTCGGCGCGCAGCGGCTCTTCGAGCCAGGTCAGATCGAACCGCTCGAGCCGCGGGGCCGTTTCGCAGGCCTGCTCGAGGGTCCAGCCCTGATTGGCGTCGACCATGAGGTCGATCTGCGGGCCGAGTTCACGGCGCAAAGCGTCCAGATTGGCGATATCGCGCTCCGCGCCAAAGCCGATCTTGAGCTTGAAGTCGCGATAGCCGTCGCCGAACCGCCGACGGGCCAACAGCTCTGGCGATGTCGGATTGAGACCGCTTGCATAGACGCGGATGGACGGCGAAGTGCCGCCGAGCACCTGCCACAACGGCTTGCCGGCCTTGCGTGCGGCCAGATCCCAGACGGCAGTATCGACACCGGCGATGGCCTGCGCGAACGAACCCGCCTCGCCGCACTGGATCGCAAGCACCTCGGTTGCTGCTGTGAGGTGGTTGAACAGGGATTGCGGCTCCTCATTGTTCGAGCCGATCGCCAGCGGAGCCAGCACGCTGTCGACCAGCCGCGCGCGATGCTCGGCGCCGACGTGGGGATAGTTGCACCACACCTCGCCAAAGCCGCGCACCCCGTCGGCATCCTCGACCTCGACCAGGACCATGGGCCGGTCGCGCATGATGCCGAAAGAGGTCGTCACCGGTGTCTCGATGGGCGCGCGATAAACGCGGGTGCGCACCGATGTGAGGCGCAGCCGGGTCATGGCTTGAGATCCATCTCGAGGTGGATGTAGTCGCCGCGGTAGCTGACGTCGGCGAGGTAGATCACTCTGCCACTCTTGTCACACAGTACGCGGCGCACCTCTGCCAAGGGAGTGTTGAGCGGAATGCCGAGCAGGCGCGCGATCTCCACGTCCGCCTTTCCAATCGTCAACGTCTGCCGGCCCGATGCGATCTTCAGGCCCGGCAACGTGGTGAGGATCGGCAACACCAGTTCCCGCCGGAAGCGCGCGGGTGCCCGGCGAAAGACGCTGTAGTCGATGTACATCGAGATGACACAGTATCGCTCACCTTCCCGCGAATGCACGCGGCGCATATAGAAGTACTTGGCGGCTGCGGTGCCCTCGCCTGGTTTTATCGATGGGCTCGCCGTCGATTCCTCGAGTGTGGAATGCTCCGGTCTGTCGCCGCGATACATCTCCACGAGGTCGCCGAGCGTGGTCTCGACTCGCAGCTGGCGAAGCGCACCGGCCTTCTCGGTCACGAACGTGCCGCGCCCGCGCTGGGGTGAGAGCAGCCCCTCATCAGCGAGAATACCGATGGCTTGGCGAACCGTGACGCGGGCGACATCGAACTGCCTCATCAGCACCTCGATCGACGGCAGAACGGTGCCGGCCCCCCATTCGCCCTTGTCGACGCGCTGACGGAACAGGTCGGCAAGCTGCACATACCGTGGAATCGGCGCAGATCCGAAGATCGGGTGGCTCGTCTGTTTCATGTGGCCCGGCGTCAAGTTCATCCTGTCATGGCTCGTGGCTCAACGAACATCCTATATATAGAATGTTTGACTCGAACGTTCTATAGATAGTATGTTTAAAATGTTTGAGCCAGAACTTCAATGGCATCGTCGCCAAGCAGGGGACAGCGGGTCTTGACGACCAGAGGCTACGATTACATCGTCGTCGGTGCCGGCTCGGCGGGCTGCGTGCTCGCGAACCGGCTGTCGGCCGACCCTGCCTGCAACGTGCTTCTACTCGAGGCGGGCGGTCCGGACCGGAACTTCTGGCTCAAGCTGCCGGTCGGCTACTTCAAGACGATCTACGACGAGCGCTTCTCTCGCATCTTCGAGACCGAGCCATGCGAGGGCACGGCGGGTCGCGTCATAGCTTGGCCGCGCGGCCGCATCATCGGCGGCTCGAGTTCGATCAACGGACTGATCTTCATTCGTGGCCAGAACGAGGACTTCGACGACTGGGAGCGGCTCGGCGCAAAAGGGTGGAGCGCACGGGACGTGCTGCCGCACTTCAAGCGACTGGAGCGATACAACGGTGCACCATCGCAACACCGGGGCGCCCTGGGAGAGCTCGACGTATCCGATCTCAGGAACGACCATCCTTGCTGCAATGCCTGGCTCGAGGCAGCCGTGCAGTACGGTCTGCCGCGCAATTCCGACTTCAACAGTGCAAGCACATACGGCGTCGGCGCCTATCAGCTCTCGATCGGCAGCCGCTGGCGGGCGAGCGCGTCGGCGGCCTTCCTCCGCCCGATCGGACATCGCAGGAACCTGACAGTCGTCACCCGCGCGCACGCCACGCGCATCGTACTCGATGGTACGCGGGCTGCGGGTATCGAGTACGTCGCTGACGACCGGTCCCACATGGCGCGGGCCGACCGCGAGGTGATCCTCTCGGCCGGCGCATTGCAGTCGCCGCAGGTACTGCAGCTCTCCGGCATCGGCGATGCCGACCACCTCAGGCGCATCGGGATCGCACCCGTCGTCGATCTGCCCGGCGTTGGAGCCAATCTGCAGGACCACTATCAAGTGCGGTCGATCTTGCGGCTGAAGCGCAAGACTTCGCTCAACAACGATGTGCGCAATCCACTCAAACTCGCGAGCATGGGCCTCGACTGGCTACTGCGTGGCCGCGGCCCGTTGACCGTCGGCGCGGGACAGGTCGGCGGCGGGGCCATGACGAAGTTCGCGAAGCCCGGCAGGCCCGACATCCAGCTCTTGGTCATGCCGCTGTCGGTCGACAAGCCGGGCGAACCGCTGCATGCTTTCCCCGGCTTCACCGCCGCGTTCTGGCAGTGTCACCCGGCCTCGCGCGGCCACGTGCGGATCCGCACCGCCGATCCGCTCGCACAGCCGGAAATTGCGCCCAACTACCTGGCCGAGGAAATCGACCGCAAGACGTCGATCGAGGGCGTGAAGCTGTTGCGCGACATCCACGAGCAGCCTGGTTTCCGCAAGTTGTGGGACATGGAAGTGCTGCCCGGCGTCTCCGTGCGCACCGATTCGGAAATTCTGGACTTCGTGCGCGCCAACGGCGGCACGGTGTTCCATCCCAGCGGCACGTGCCGCATGGGCGTCGACGAGATGGCGGTGGTCGACCCGGATCTATGCGTGCGCGGCGTCACGGGGCTGCGCGTCGCGGACGCTTCCGTCATGCCGACGGTGGTGTCAGCCAACACCAATGCCGCGTGCCTCATGATCGGTGAGCACGCCGCAGACCGCATACTGCGCTCGACGAGCGATGCGCACGCGACCAGGAGCCTGGAGGTTGGGAGGAAAACATGACGACACAGAAGAAGCTCTCGTTCTTATCGCTGGCACTATTGTCAGTTCAGGGGGGCGCGGCAGCGTTGGCGATCGCGCCTGATGCGCGCGCGCAAAGTTATCCCGATCGCAACATCCGGGTGATCGTACCATGGCCGCCGGGCGGCCTCGTGGATATCGCCGCGCGCACCATAACCGACAAGGCCAAGGACGATCTCAAGCAGTCCTTCATCATCGAGAACCGGGCGGGAGCGGGAGGGGCGATCGGCGCCGCGGCCGTCGCCAAGGCTGATCCGGACGGCTATACGCTGATGTTCACGACGTCCGGCCTCACCATGAACGCGTCGTTGGGCAAGGCGCCCTACGATGTCGTCCGCGACTTCACGCCAATCCTGCTCATTGCAAATGTCCCGCAGGTTCTCGTCACGCACAATGGTCTCAAGGTCAATTCCGTCGGCGACCTCATCGGATTGGCCAAAGCCAAGCCAGGTGAGATCACCTACGCGTCGGCAGGACTCGGCAGCCCCGCTCATTTCACAGCGGAGCTTTTTCGTCAGCTGGCCGGCATCAGTCTGATCCACGTGCCCTACAAGGGGGCGCCCGAGGCAATGAACGATCTCATCGGCGAGCGCATCGCATTCCAGTTCACGAACGCAACCGTCGCCGTTCCGCAGGTGCAGGCGGGCAAGATCAAGGCGCTGGCGATCTCGAGCGAGAGACGCTCAACGCTCATCCCTGCGGTACCGACCATGAAGGAGGCTGGCTTCGGCAACTTCAATGCCGACCAATGGCTTGGCGTTCTCGCGCCGGCCAGGACGCCGAAACTGGTGGTGGACACGATCTCGGCTGCGATGAAAAAAGCCCTGGGTAACGAGGACGTAAAATCCGTGCTCATCCGCAATGCCATGGAAATCGATCCGGCGAGCACGCCTGCGACCTTCGCCACGTTCCTGGAAAAGGACGCCAGGACGTGGGTCGACGTCGCCAAATCCGCCAAACTTCGTGCCAACTGATCGATGACCCGACCGAACATCATACTGATCATGACCGACCAGCAGCGCGCCGATACGATCGGCGCGCTGGGGGCGGCCTGGATGCAGACGCCGCATCTCGACCGGCTGGTCCGCGAGGGCAACGCATTCACCGAATGTTTCGTCACGTCGCCGGTGTGCGTGGCCTCGCGCGCAAGCCTCTTCATGGGCAAGTATCCCCATGGCACGCAGGTCTTCTCGAATTTTCAGCCGTGGGAGCCGACCTGGGTGCGGTCGCTCGCCGACCATGGTTATCACTGCGTCAGCATCGGCAAGATGCACATCAACCCCTATGACGCGTCCGGCGGCTTTCACCAGCGGTTCGTCGTCGAGAACAAGGACCGGCCGTTGTTCCTGGAGGAGCGGGACCGAGCGATCTACGACGAATGGGACAAGGCATTGCACGTACGCGGCCTGACCAAGCCGTCGCGCTTCAACCGCCATGCCGCCGACCCGGAAGGCTACAAGCGTGCGCTCGGCGCATTCGCATGGCACCTCGACGCCGACATGCATCCGGACAACTTCGTCGGCAACACGGCGTGCTGGTGGATCGCCCATCGGAAATCTCCCGATCCGTTGTTCCTTCAGATCGGCTTCCCGGGCCCGCACCGACCCTACGATCCCGTGCCCGAGTGGCTCGAG
This sequence comes from uncultured Devosia sp., assembly GCA_964574325.1. Taxonomy (GTDB): domain Bacteria; phylum Pseudomonadota; class Alphaproteobacteria; order Rhizobiales; family Hyphomicrobiaceae; genus CAMDPA01. The sequence goes on from CAZNMY010000018.1 coordinate 15,971, forward strand.
CGGTATGCTCGACATCCCGGTGCCCTCGTCTTGGCCGGATTTTGGCGCGGCGCCCGTGCGGCACCTCTCGCACGGCTCACGAAGATTTTGATTTCGCGCATGCTGACCGACGGCTAACAGTAAGCGTGGTTCAGAAATGATCGGCGTCGATGGCAAATGCTACCAGCAGTGAAATCGAGTGCCGCCGTCGGCATCATCTGCAAGACGCCCAAGATCGGCGCCAGTAAAACGCGCCTTGCGCCGATTCTCGGTTCCGAAGGCGCAGCAGAGCTTGCCGCAGCGTTTCTCAGCGATGTCGCAAGTGCGATCGAAGCGGTCCCCGAATGCGAGATGCGCCGCGGCTATGCCGTCTACGCGCCGGAAGGCTCCGAGGCCGAGTTGCGGCCGCTCCTGCCTGCATCATTCGGCCTGGTTTGCAGACGCGGTGCGACACTCGAGGGCGTTCTGCTGGGGGCGATGCAGGAGTTGCTGTTCGCCGGTCACGATTGCGTGATCCTGGTCAACGGCGACAGCCCGACGCTGCCACCGTCCACGATCTCCGCAGCGATCGCGGCTCTGCGCCGTTCCGGTGATCGCGCCGTATTCGGCCCGGCGAGCGACGGCGGCTACTACCTGATCGGTCTCAAAGCCGCTCATGCGAACCTCTTTCGCGACATCCCCTGGAGTACCAGCCAGACGCTTGCCGTTACACTCGAGCGCGCGAAGGAATTGGGGCTGGAAGTCACTCGGTTGCCGATGTGGTACGACATCGACGACGAGGAGACCCTGCATCTCCTGATCTCTGATATCGAGGGCCGGCCGCTGCCCTTCGATCACGGCGACTTGCAGGGTGGTCCGGCGCGGGCGACGCGGCGCTTTCTTGCTGCGCGTCCTCATCTGAAGGCAGGTCCCGATCGCGCCTCGCTTCAGCGTGTCACTCGATGAACGCGTCGGAACTACCGCACGATCGGCAACGCCGGGGCGAAATCGAACTCGCGATTATTGGCGTCGGAGTCGTGGCACTTGCAGCGATCGGCCCGACATTGAACATGAAGCTCGGCGGGATGGCCTTCTGGGCGATCATGGCGCTCAGCGCCGCCGCAGCAGCATGGGCGATATCTGCCTCCGAAAGGATCGACGGTCGCAGGGCGCTCATCATCATCGCGGTTGTGGCTCTCGCGATGCGTCTCGTGCAGCTACCCGTCGCGCCTTATCTCTCCGACGATATCTATCGCTACATCTGGGACGGCAGGGTGCAGGCGGCGGGCATCAACCCTTACCGTTATATACCGATGGCTCCGGAAGTAGCGCACCTGCGCGATGCCGCGATCTTTCCGAAGATCAATCGAGCCGATTACGCGCCGACCATCTATCCACCGACCGCTCAGATGTTCTTCTGGCTGGTGACGCGATTGAGCGAGAGCGTGCTCGCGATGAAGCTTGCCCTTCTCGCATGCGAAGGGGTGACCATCGCGGCGACGTTCACCATCCTGTCCCGGCTTGGATTGCCGGGCACGCGCATCGTGGCAGTCGCGTGGCATCCGCTCCAAGTCTGGGAGATCGCCGGCAGCGGTCACGTCGACGCCCTGATGTGCGCGCTCTTCATGGCGGCCGTAGCCGTCTATCTCGGCGGACGCACATCGGCAGCAGGCGTGCTGGCGACGATGGCCGCGCTGGTCAAGCCGACCGCACTGCTGGCACTGCCGGTATTCTGGCGGCCATGGCGCATCTGGCTGCCGATACTGTTCCTGGTGACGATGGGCGTGCTTTACGCACCCTATCTTGCCGTCGGTTGGAAGGTGCTGGGATTCCTGCCCGCCTATGTTGCCGAGGAGGGGTTGGACAAGGGCTATGGCTTCAGGCTGGTGATGATCGTCTACCAGATCTTCGGCGTCGTACCCTATGTCGACAAGATCTACGCGGGCTTGTTCGCGTGCGTGATGGTCGCCCTCGCCTTGCTCGCAGGCTTTCGCCGCGACCGCTCGCCTGCCGCCACGATCGCTGCACTCGCCGTGATCGTATGCGTATTCCTGGTACTGCTGACCCCGCACTTCCCCTGGTACTACCTGGTGGCCGTGCCATTCCTCGCCGTCTATCCGTGGTCCTGGACGCTGTGGGTCATCACCGTTGCCGGCGTGTTGACCTACAACGAGATACCCAACGACATCCTGCCCTCCTACATCCACCTGATGATGGTTTTCAACACCATGGTTCTCGTCGCCGTGGTTCGTGACGTCCACCGGATCCGAACAACACCGGGCCTTTTCCCCAAGGGAGCACTATCGCCATGACCGTGGCCCCGCCGACAGTCCGAGCCGTCGATCCGCGTCGCTACCACGAAGCCGCTGACCCGGCCTTCGCGCCGATCGCCCAGCAGCCGCCCGTCTGCCTCTACCTCGAGACGACCAATCGCTGCAATCTGCTGTGCACCACCTGCCCGCGCACCTACGAGGAGCTCGAGCCACCGGCCGACATGAGTTGGGAGTTGTTCACGGGGATTGTCGATCAGGTGCCGAACCTCGCCCGCGCGGTGCTGCACGGCGTCGGCGAGCCGATGCTGGTGAAAGAGCTGCCCCGCATGGTGCGCTATCTGAAGGATCGCGGGGTCTATGTCTTGTTCAACACGAACGGCACCGTGCTGTCGGCCAAGAAGGGCCGCGAGATGTGCGATAGTGGACTGGACGAGTTGCGCGTGTCGCTCGACGCCGCCGATGCCAAGACGTTCAAGCTGATCCGCGGTCGCGACTACTTCAACCGCATCGTTCGCAACGTCAGAGCTTTCGTCGAGATGCAGCAGCGGGAGGGGCTCGAGCTGCCCAAGGTCTCGCTGTGGCTGACCGGGCTGAAGGAGACGCTCGATACGCTGCCTCAATTCGTGCGCATCGCCCACGACATCGGCGTGAAGGAAGTCTACCTTCAGCGCCTCGTCTATTTCGAGCAAGATGCCATCGGCATGGCGCGTCCCGATCAGGCGTTGTTCGAGAGGCTCGACCGGGAGGAGACAGCGCAGATCGAAGCGGCCGAAGCCGAAGCGAAATCACTCGGCATCATGTTCAGTGCGTCCGGCGCCACGGAGCCGGGCACCAGCGTCAAGCGTGCGACCGATGCCTCGCCGTGGTCTTTGTGCCGCCGGCCCTGGTCGTTGATGTATTTCACGGCGAATGGCCGGGCGCTGCCGTGCTGCATCGCGCCGTTCTCGCAGCGCGGCTACGAGCACTACACGCTGGGCGATGCCACGCAGCAGACCCTGGCCGAGATCTGGAACGGGCCGGCCTATAAGTCGTTCAGGGAAGGTCTCAAGTCGAGCACACCTGCCGAGACCTGCAAGAGTTGCGGCCTCCGATGGAGCCTGTAGGCGTCGGCGCGTCGCCGGGAGGCAGGGTTGGTGCGGTGGTGCCGGTTCTCGACGAAGAGGACGCGATCACCGGCGTGGTCGCGGGCCTTCAGGCGAACGGCGTCGACATCGTCGTCGTCGTCGACGGGGATTCCAAGGACCGTACCGTCGAGCGGGCGCGCGCTGCCGGCGCGCATGTCGTCGTCGAGCCGAGGCGCGGCTACGGCCGTGCGATGATGACCGGCATCGACGCGTTGCCCGGCGATGTTTCGATCGTGCTGTTCTTCGATGGCGACGGGACCGACCGGACGGAGCTGGTGCCGCAGGTGCTCGCTCCCATTCGCGACGGCAGCGCCGATTTCTCGATGGGTTCGCGGCTCCGGGGCGAGCGGGAAGGCGGCAGCCTCGGCGCGGCGCAGGTCATGGCGGGCCATGTGGCCGGCTTGCTCATCCGCCTGTTCTACGGTGTGCGCTTTACCGACATGTCGCCGTTTCGCGCGCTGAGGCTCGAGACGCTAGGCCGCCTCGGCATGAGCGAAGAGTCATTCGGTTGGAACCTCGAGATGCAGATGCGTGTCGCGGAGGAACGACTCCGCGTCGTCGAGATCCCCGTCGGCCAGCGTCGGCGACAGGGCGGCGTGTCGAAGGTCTCCGGGGATCCGCGCATTGCTGTCCGCGCGGCGTGGATCATCTCCCGCACGTTCGCCCGGCTGGCGTGGTCTCTGGGCCGCAAATAGAGCAGTATCCGACCGGCGAACCGCTGAAGCGGTTCGGTCTGGTCGGATGCTGTTCGAGACGCTGCAGCCCATACTCGGTGCATTCGGAACTGGCCACGCGCCGATTGGCGTTCGCGTGCCTCAAGACACCCGGCGATAGAGGTCTCCGAGCGTGCTGCCCGGTGCAAACATGCCTTCCTTCGCTTTGCGCAAGATCGCATCGAGACCGAGGCTGCGGCCCGCGGCGTGAATGACGAAGAAGCCCTGGACGAAGATCAGGAAAAAGAACAGCCACGGCCATTCGGCCGGATGGCGGTAGAGACCGAGATAGAGGTGGAAGGCGAACGCCATGCCGATCACGGCGAACAGTCTCACACCGAAGCCCAGGATGAACGAGGCGGCCATGGCGACCTCGATGAAGAACACCTTCATGTTCATGATCGTGAGGATCGGCTGCGTCTGGTAGATGTTGACGACGACCCACCGATGCAGGTCGAACGCCGCATGGATCTTCATCTGATCGACCCAGTACGGAAAGCCCGCCGACAGCGGCAGCGGCAGCTTCCACACCGAGCCCTCGAACCACATCACGCCGATCATCACGCGCATGAACCACGTCGCGAGGTGCTCGGCCGTGCGCTGTGAGGGATCCTCGGTCCAGTTCTTGCGCGCAATCCAGATACCGGCTGCAAGCAGGATATAGAACAGCGGCACCATGAAGATGCTCTGGAACCCGGCCTCCTGGTGGAACGAGCTGGTGCCGGTCAGAAATGCCCAGGCCTCATTGAGCGGGTTCGTGCGCATGGTACATCGTCTCCTTGGATGAATTGGAAAGGGCATCGGAATAGGACGGCGTCGTGCTTGTCTGGTTCGTCCGGGCGAGATCTATGACGACAGGCTCGAGTGATTCGGATTGCGCCTCTATGCTGCCGATCACGGCGGCATGCGGATAACCGGCCGTCATGAGCGCCCTCACGCAAGCCTCGGCCTGCGAACGGGGAACAGCCGCGAGAAGCCCGCCGGCAGTCTGCGGATCGAACAGCAGCGGAAAATCGGGATGCGCCGACGCCGCCTCGAGGTTCCGGATGGCGCGGCGGAGGCGGACGTTCTGCGGCTGCAAGGACGAGAACACGCCGGCCGCGACCGACTCGCGCGCGCCTTCCAGCACCGGAATTGCAGCGAGCCTCAGCGTCGCGTCGACGTGGCTTGCCCGAACCATCTCGACGAGATGGCCGATGAGACCGAAGCCGGTCACATCGGTGGCCGCATGAACGCCGTGCCGAGCGAGCACCTCGGCTGCCGCGGCATTCGAGGTCGCCATGTGCTTCAGCGCCGCGATCACCCATCGCGCCTTGGCTTTGCTGCGCATGTCGGCAGCCAGCAGCGTTCCCGTCCCGATCGGCTTGGTGATGATGAGCGCGTCTCCCGCGACGAGCCCGCCCTTGCGCAGCACCGCGTCGCGCGCGGCGAGACCGGTGATGGCAAATCCCAGCGCCAGCTCTGCACCTTCGCTGGTATGGCCGCCGACCAGCGCACAGCCGGCCTCGCGCAGGATCTCGTTGGCGCCCGTCATGAGGTCGGACAGGTCGGCCTCGACTTTGGCCTCCAGCCCGTAGGGGACGGTTGCGATCGCCATTGCCGTCTGCGGCTCGGCGCCCATGGCATAGATGTCGCCGAGCGCATGATTGGCTGCGATCCGGCCGAATATGTAGGGATCGTCGACGATCGCGCGGAAATAGTCGACCGTGTGCACGGACAGCCGCTCACCGCCGGTATCGACGACCGCCGCGTCGTCGGGAGCATCGAGGCCGATGAGCACATCGTCGCGCTGCACGGGCGTGATGTGGCCGAGCGCGCGTGTCAGCACGGAGGCGCCGACCTTGGCGCCGCAGCCGCCGCATCGCATGGCGAGCGCCGACACCTCCGCGATGGCGTCCTTGTCCGCGATTCCCGTCGGCGCCTCGCTCGCGGCAGCACCCATCTCGGGTAGGCGGTTGAACCGCTCCATGAACGCTCGGTCGATCCAATCCTTCCAGCGCCACGCCCATCCGCCCTCGAAGCTGATGCCGTTGCGCACACCGACGGCGTAGCGGTCTCCGGTCGAGACGAGATAGAGCGCATCGCTTTGCGGGCGGTAGCGTCGCTTCGCCTGTCCGGCGAGCGTGCGCCGAAGGTTGTCGGCGAGAAACGGGCCTTGGCGCACGGCATAAACGCCGGACTTGGGCAGATCGTGCCCCTGCATGGATGCCGTATCGCCGGCTGCGAACACATCGGGATGCGAGATCGATTGCAGGGTTTCGTCGACCGCGAGAAAACCGCGCTGATCCAACGCCAGTCCGGTCTCGCGCAGCCAGGGAGCCGCGCACGCTTGCGTAGTCCAGAAAATCTCGTCGATCTCCTGCGGCGTGCCTCCGGCAATCTCGACGCTCCGCCCGTCGATGCGCGACACGCGCGCGCCGACGATGACCTCGATCCCGCGCTCTCGCAGGATGCGTTCGAGGCGCACGCGCGCCGCTGCCGGCAACGACGGCACGATTGTCGGCGAGCCGGCCAGCAGCACGATCCGCAGTGCACTGGGATCAGCGCCCACCGCGGCGATGTCCCGTCGCAGGCGTGCGGCCAGCGAAAGCACCAGCTCGACCCCGGCCGCACCTCCGCCGACGACGGCGATGCGCGTGTTGCCCTTCGCCGCAAGGATGCGTGCCCGCGCGGCCTCGAAACGCTCGAGGAAGCGATCGATCGGCTTCACGGGAATGGCATGTTCCATCACGCCTGAAACATCGGCGCCGCCCGGCGTCGAGCCGATGTCGATCGAAAGCAGATCGTAGGCCACCGGCGGTCGCGCCCTGCAGATGACGCGACGCGCTTTCAGATCGAGGCCGATGACTTCGTCGTTATAGAGGCGCGCTCTGGCGAACCGGGCCAGCGGACCTGTGTCGATATGAACGGCGTCGAAGTCGTAGTGCCCCGCGATCAGGCCGGGCAACATGCCGGAATACGGTGTGTCGACCTGCCGTGTAATCAGCGTTATCCGTGCGCCCGCAACCGGCTTCATTCCGAAATTGCGCAATACGCCGACATGCGCATGACCGGCGCCGACCAGCACGATATCCTTCAATACGGGGGTGCCGCCGGCCTGCATGATGGTTCCTCACGTCAATTGGTGTGCGGCGTTGACAGGGACGTCGTGCCGGGAAAGCTGCCGGGGCAGACTGCCGATCCGCAAAGCCGCCCTTAGCCTCCTCGACAAGCGATCGATCCCCGCCGACAGAAGCACCGTACAGGCGATCAGGACGATCGCTGCATCGAGCCGCAGCTCGGATACCGCCGCGTCGATGTGAAACCCGAGCGTCGCCACCCCGAGCATACCGAAGATGGCGGACTCGCGGATGATGATCTCCCATCGATAGAGCATGTAGGCAAGGTACTGCCCGTAGAGTCTCGGTACGACCTCGTAGGCATAGAGATCGAGCCCCTTGGGCGCATCGCGCCTCATCTCGAGCTCGTCCGCCTGACGTCCCATCAAATAGCCGACGATTCCCCCGTTGTGCACGGCGAGTGCGATCACCGCAGGCAGCATCGACGGCCCCAGAACCTGCAGCAGGACATAAGCCATCATGTACTCGGGCGTCGAGCGCACCACGACGAGCAGGACGCGTCCCGCGGGTTGCCCGAGCGGGCCCGCAAATCGCCGGCTGACGAGCGGGAACGCCGCCAACGTCAGCAGGGCGGCCGCGACCAGTGCGATCTGAGACAGCACCAGCGTGTTGAAGACACCCGGCAGCGCCTGCGCGTAGACGATATGGCCGAGCCAGCCGGCGAGCCGCAGCCAGGTCTCCAGCGTGAGCCACTCGCCGCTGCGCAACGGCGCCGGTACGATATCGACGGTCAGGAACCGGATCAGATTGAGCAGCGTCGAGCCGCCGCCGATGCTCTCGGGGAGAAGAAAAATGCTCGCCACGACGAGCAGCGGCACGGTGGCGGGCCGCGCCCACAGCCGCCGGGTGCCGATAAGCAGGTAGAAAATCGACAACAGCGCGACTGCCGAGCCGTAGTGGCCCTGCTTGAAGTAGATCTCGAGGTGATAGCCGATCGTCGGCAGGCCGACGAAGCCCAGCACGAGCGTCGATCGCATCCCGCACTCGAGGCGATAGAGCGTATAGGTCTTGAAGGCCTGAGCGAGTTCGGGCAGCCGCGCGAAGAAGAAGGCGGACACCACCGATGTTCCGGGCGGTAGCACGCGCACTGCAGAAAGATCGGCTTCCTCGATGATCTCCGAGTAGACCTTGGCGAAGTAGCCCGCATAGGGAAGACCGACGGCGAGGACGCCGGTCACCGGTCCGAGACCGAACACCTGCAACAGCAGCAGCGCCCAGAACAGCTCGTGGATCGAGCGCAGCGACACGGCAAGAGCACGTATCCCGCGCGAGTGTGGATAGACCAATGCCAGCAACAGGCCGAGTATCGCGCCAAGTCCGACGCCGAGCACCGCGAACGCCACCGTCCAGATGACGCTCCAGATCTCGATCGCGCCGAAATCGGGATGAAGAATGCCGGCGAGCAGCCTGCGCATCTCCGCGCCCGGGTTCAGCGCGGAAACAGCGATGTCCGCCACCAGGAGGCTGAGGACGGCGGCGCCGACGAAAGAGAGACTTGTTGTTACGTAGCCGATCCTCGTCATGGCTCGCCGCCGAAATGAGCGAGAAGATCGGCAGGCTTCAGGTCGGCGCTCGCCGCGTCGAGGACCTTGCGGCCGTGTTCGAGCATGACGATGCGATCCGAGTGCTCGAGCGCCAGATAGATGTCGTGCAGTACCAGCACGAGGGTCGACGCCTGCGTCCCGAGCGCCGCCAGAACATCTGCGCCCTGCACACGGTCGAGCGCAGAGACCGGCTCATCGCCCAGGACGATACCGCGGCCATTGAAGAGCGCACGTGCGACCGACACGCGCTGTTGTTGGCCGCCCGACAGCGTTCCCGCCGTCTCGAACAGCTTCTCGGCGAGTCCGACGGTTTCGAGTACGCCTCGCACGGCATCCACCTCGACCGGGAATGGCCGTAGCAGGTTTCGCAGGTTGTACAGCGAGGGATGCCGGTCGAGGCGACCCATGTAGACGTTGTGGAACACGGACAGTGGCTTTACGAGTGCGGCCGACTGCGGGATCAGCGCGACGTCGTGGGAACGCTGGTCGTGCAGCAGTGACAGGAGAGTCGACTTTCCCGCGCCACTGCGGCCCATGATGGCGACCCGCTCTCTTTCGCGAATCTGCAGATCGATGTCCGAGAGCACCGGCCGGCCGGAGTAGCCGGCCGTGGCCTTGGTTAGATTGAAGACGATCTCCCCGGCCATGTCCGGCATCACTCCAGCAACTCAGCATTTCAATTGATCAGACCAGTCTGCTGTCCGACCTGCTGAATCGGCAGGTAGTCGCTGTTCTTCGCGGGGATGAAACCTGACCGGTCGAGATAGCGGAGCAGCGTCTTGTCCTCGATCGCCAGTATCGTCGCGGTCAACTTGTCTTTGAAGCCGCGCCCGAACGTCGTGTCGATGTCGCCGCGCGCCGTCCAGTTGTAGTCGGGGTATCCAGGCGAGGTCCAGATCACTCCGACCTTGCTCGTGTCGATCCGGCCAGCCTTCAATTGCGCGTCCCAGACGGTGTAGTTCACGGCGCCGACCTCGAAAGCCCCCGTCTCGACGAGTTGGATGGTTCGGCTGTGATCACCGGAAAAGCCGACACGCGAGAACACCTTCTCCGGCGCGGTTCCGAATGCCTGACGAAGGAAGTGTTCGGGGAATAGGCGACCGGATGTCGAGTCGCGTGAGCCGAACGTGAAGGTCTTTCCCTTCAGGGTATCCGACAGCTTGTCCATCGGCTTGATGCCGGTCGCTGTATTGGCGATGAAGTAGCTCTTGAAGGCGGCATCTTCCGCACCTTGCGCGATCGCCTCCGAGCCGGGCACGGCAAGCCGAGCCTGCACGCCCGACAGGCCACCGAACCAAGCCAATTGGATCTGGTTGTTCTTGAATGCCGTGATGGTCGCCGCATAGCTCTTCACGGCGAGGTATTTCACGGGCACGCCGAGCTTGGCTTCGAGATGATTGCCGAACGCGGTGAACCGCTGGACCAGCTTGGTCTCGTCCTGATCCGGAATGGCGCTGAAGACCAGTGTCGGCTTGCTTTGAGCCGAAGCGGCCGTCGCGGTCAATGCGATGGCTGTGACGACAGCCGCGATACGCGCGAACATCAGTGTGCTCCTGGTGAGAAAACGCCCCTGCAAATAGGGGGCTGTCATGGATAACTGGAGCGTCGGCAGGTGTCCCAACACGTTTCGATGAGGGGGCCTCACATTGTCGTTATCTCTGGTTGTCGTTATCGCTGGGCCGCGCGTCCGCTTGCGATTCCCACGTGATCACGCGACGGTGCACGTTCCGACGAATGCCGCGCCGCCGAGACGCACGGGTCCTGATTGGAAACGCGCTGTCAGCGCATTTCCGAATGTATCGACCACGGCGTCGCGACGCGCACCCAGCCCGGCGAGCATCGCGTCCATGCCTGGAGCGAATGCCAGATGCTCTGCGAGCCAAGCTGCCGACGGGGCTTCGAGAAAGGCTTCGTGCGTTTCGATTTCAGGTTCGGGCAGTCCCGCCGATGTGAACAGCCCGGCGAACGCGTCGCGATCACGAAACCGCAGTTGGGCGGGCAGCGGTGGTCGCGGTCGGTCCGGCCACACCGCATCGCACGCTGCCATCAGTTCGGCGGCCAGTTCGTAGCGGTGAGGCTCCGTCCAGGTTACGACAGCAATTCGTCCCCCCGTCCGCACGACGCGCCGCATCTGGGCGAGCGCGCCGGCCGCATCCGGAACGAGTATGATGCCGAACGCCGACAGTGCCGCATCGAACGTGGCATCTGGAAATGCGAGTGCGCCAGCATCCATCACGCGGGCGTCGATCGTCAGACCCGCTTCGTTCGTTCTGGCTGCAATCCGCGAAATCATGGCCTCGGCCCCGTCGACGGCCGTGACCTTGCTCCCGGTTCGCGCCATCGCCAGCGCCGCTGCACCGGGTCCCGCCGCCACATCGAGCACACGCATACCCGGGGCAAGTGCCAGCCGCCCGAAGGCCGGTGTGGCCAGCGCCAGTGTGAAGGGCTCGAAGACGGTCTCATAGCCGGCCACGTGATCGCTCCAGCGGGTGGCGATCTGATCGGGTTCGAGGTCGGCTGGCATGGCGCCGCGCTCCTTCATCTCGTTGTTGTTACTTTGCAGGGCGTTGCCTGCACGATAGAACCGACACTGTCGATTGGACAACTGGAACGGGCGATCTAAAATGGCAGAGGGGGTAGAAGTGCAGGCAGCGGAGACGGTGGGGCCCCCGGAATTCCAGTTCGCCCTCGGGCTTGGCCTGACGAACGAGTGCAATCTCGCCTGCAACTTCTGTTATCGAGACGCAAACCGGGTCGACCGGCTCACGCTCGATCAGGTCAGGTCTGTGATGGAGCGGCTTCCTGTCCGTTCGGTCAACCTCGGCACCGGCGAGAACGGCCTGCACCCGGAGTTCAGGCAGATCGTCCGATACCTGCGCGGATTGCCGATCAAGCTGACCATGACCTCGAACGGCCATTCCGTGGCGGTTACGAGCGACGAGGACCTCTGCGCATTCAAGGACATCGAATTTTCGCTCGATTATCCGACCAAGGCCGAGCAGGACGGCCAGCGTGGCGCGGGCAACTGGGATCTCCTCCACGAGCAGGCAACGCGGTGCCGTCGCCTCGGCGTTCCCGTCACTTTCATAGCCGTGATGATGCGCTCGAACTGGGATCGTCTCGCTGAGATAGCGGCCATTGCCAAATCGTTCGGCGCACCGCTCCGCGTCAACGTCTATCAATCGGTGCGAACAGACGCATTCGCGCTCAGCTATGAGCAGTATTGGGACGGCTTTGCCAAGCTGTTCGCCGCGACTGACGTGATCGCGGTCGCCGAGCCGCTGGTTCGCGCCATGGCCGGCATGCCGCCTCGTGCCGGCGGATGCGGCGTCGCCACCGTGCGGGTGACGCCACGCGCTACGGTGCAGCCTTGCGTTTACTGGCCCAGCAGCGGCGACGGGTTGGATGTTTTGCTCGGCGTCGGCGGCGACATCGTCGATTCGCAGCAGTTCGTCGAGGCGCGCTCGTTGCCGGAGGCTTGCCGCTCGTGTGCCCACGTCGCCGCCTGCCGCGGAGGATGCGCCGGCCGCCGCCGCCTGCAGAGCGCACTGTCCGATCCGGACGTCTACTGTCCCATCGTGAAGGGCGACGATCGCAAACTCGACGTCCGCATGGCACCGCAGCGAGAGTTGCCCAAGCTCGACAGTGCGTGCACGACGATCGTCATGGCGCGGTGAGTGCTGAAGCCGTGAGCCAGAACGATCGAGATCGAATGGCACCGATCCTGGCCGGCAAGCATGTCGGCTCGGCTTCCGTTTTCACGCCGCAAAACTTGCTTCGTGAAGCCCGGCGGCAGAAGGGCCTCGCGGATGCGCCCGTGCCGCGGGTCTGCCTGCTGGACCCGGATGGCGACATCGTCCGCCATGTAAAGGCGAGCGGCACGGGTGGCCTCGAGCCGGGCTGGGCCTGCTACCACACCGAGATGATGCGCGTTCGGCGTCCCGGCGGCGATATCGGCATCGTCGGCTGCGCCGTCGGTGCGCCATTCGCCGTGCTCGTCGCCGAGCAGATGTTCGCCAGCGGTTGTGAGTTGCTGATCTCGATCACCTCCGCTGGACAACTCATCGAGCGGCGCCCGCCGCCCTATTTCCTCTTGATCGAACGAGCGCTGCGCGACGAGGGCACCAGCTATCATTATGCCGCGCCGGATCGCTACAGTCGCGCTGACCCCGCACTTCTGACACGTCTGGACGGCGCGTTCGCGGGACACGAGATCGACGTCGTGCGTGGGGCCGCCTGGACAACGGACGCACCTTTCCGCGAGACCGAGCAAGAGATCGAAGCCATGCGTGCGGAGGGTCTGGAGGCGGTCGAGATGGAAGCGGCCGCGCTCTACGCTTTCGCATCGGCGCGTGGCCGCCCCGTGATTTGCTTTGCCCACATCACCAACCGTATGGCGCAGGGTGGAGACGATTTCGAAAAGGGTGAAGCGGGCGGCGCCGTAGATGCACTCAGCCTCGTCGATGCCGTTATGGCGGCACTCTCTCAGGGCTCGCATCGATGATCTGCGCGCGAAACGCACTCCTGGCGCACTTGCCCCTCTTTTGCTGACGCCGCCTCTGCCTCGCCGACGACTGAGAAAGTCCCGGTCGGCATCCAGTCGACTTCCTGGCAGCGCGCTTCGGCGATCGGCCGCGCTGTGACGAATTCAAGCCATGAGACTGTCGTCGCAGACGAGTGACGCCCTCGATTGAAGATGCACATCCTCAATGGCCGCCCGCGGAGATCCGCGGCCGTAGGTCAAAGCGCATCTGAAGCGCGTGACCCGAAGGAAAAGTTGGGAGATTGGAGACTGCGCGGTTGAGGCGTGTCCGCTTCTCATTCAACCGCGTCTGGGCGCACCAAGACACACTGCTTCGCCCGCATGCGATTGCTCTTCGGGTTGTGCTCGACCTCGGCGAGACCCAACGCCTCGAGCACGGGCGGCACGTAATTGCCGAAGCGCCCGCGCAGTCCCTTCTTCAGGCCGTACCAGCCACCGACGGGATTGCCCGGCGATCGCGCCCAGGCCTCGACCGTGCCATCGGCGGCGGGCTTCTGCTCGTCGGCGTTGCCGAGCGGCATCCAGTCTCCGTGCGCCTCGAGCATCGCGTGAAGGTCGCCGATGCAGCGCAGGTGGTAGCGCAGCTCCGTCTTGCCGACCTGCACGACCAGGGCCGGCGGATCGAGCTGGTCGTCACGGAACGCGACGAACTCCGAAGCGAGGCTTGGCGTCTGCAGCGTCCATGGCGAGGCACGGGTGCCCTCGCCTTTGACCGGCGCCTTGGCGACCGTCGTAGCTGCGGCCACCTTCTTTGATGGCGCTTTCTCACCTTTGCTGGTTGCCTTGGCCATGAATCTCCTCACGCCGAGATTTCGGCTCGCGCCTTCAGGTCGGCAGCAAATTGATCGAACGAGGGCTGTAGGTCAGGGATCGAGCGCGTGATGAGCGGCGCCATCAGGCCGCTGAACTCCTCGCGCATGGAGAACTCGACCTCGCCGCCGGACGACTTCGGCGTCAAGGTGTACGTTCGTCTGCCGGTGAACAGACCCAAGGGCATTCCGCCGGTCCACACCATCCGCCTGTTGGCCTCGAATTCGGTCACTTGCAGCGGAAAAGCGCGACCGGGTGAAGCCTTGGCATAGACCGTGACCTTCTCACCCGCAGCGATGTTGCCGACCACGCGCTCGACGGTGGAGTTCCACGACGGATACGCGGCCGCGTCGGTCAGTATCGACCAGATGCGCTCGGCGGGCGCGCGGATGATGGTTTTCGTTGCAAAGGATTTCATGATCTATTCGTAACATAAATCCGACCAAAGGCAAGCGCCGCCTACGGACGTTCGGCGCCTCCGCGTGCATGTCGCTCGAGTGACGCGAGGACGATTGCCCAGGATGCCGCGTAGCGCGGCGAGCGCTCGTCCCACAGATGCGCGCTTTCGGGCTTCGGCCGGTGGATGACCGTGACGCGCGTCCGCTCTCCTTCCGTCTCGAAGCGGATCTCGACCTCGGTCGGATGGTCCGGGCCGGTCGCAATGTAGAAGTCGAGCACGATGACGGTCGGCTCGTTCCACAGCGTGACCTTGCCGAGTTCGACCTCGCGCCCGTCACTGGCGCGCTCGTAGAAGCGCCCCGAGGCGAGAAGGAAGATCGTACTGCTCCTGTCGCCCGTGTGTCGGCGCTCGGTCGGCCACCAATCGCTGATTCGACCTGTCACGAGCGCGAAGGCCCGCGTGATATCCATGTCGAGCAGCACGGAGTTGACGATCATCGGCGCGATAGCTCCTGCAGCCGGTCGAGGGCGGATGTCCAGAAGTCGTCCATGAACTCGCGCACCGACGCGAATCCCTGCAGCCGCACCGAGTAGACGTTGCGCGTGCCGATCTCCTGCGCCTCGACGAGCCCCGCCTCCTCCAATATCCTCAGATGGCGCGAGATGGCAGGGCGGCTCACAGGCAATCGTTCGGCAATCTCGCCGACGGCGAGCGGATTGGCGCGCAACTCCTGCAGGATTGCGCGCCGCATGGGGCTTCCGAGGGCGTCGAGTGGATGCAGCATGGCGTAACACTTATGTTACAAAGTGGCGGGAGGCAAGCTGACCATGTCGCTCGACAGTTACATGGTCGGACTATGGACAAGATCGACTTCAAGAAAGCCCTGAAGACCCTCTACGACGCGCCGAAAGGGCGCTTCGCCAGGGTCGACGTGCCGAAGCAGCACTTTGTCATGGTCGACGGCGAGGGCGATCCCAACACGGCGCTGGCCTACAAGGACGCGATCGAATGGCTCTACCCCGTCAGCTACGCGATGAAGTTCGCCGCCAGGCTCGAGCTCGGGAAGGACTACGTCGTCCCGCCGCTGGAGGGGCTGTGGTGCGCCGACGATCCTGCGGATTTCGTCGCGCGTCGGAAGGATCGCTGGCGCTGGACCATGATGATCATGGTGCCCGATTTCGTCGGGGTGGAGCTCTACGAGGCCGCTCTCGCCAAGGCTCGCACCAAGCTCGGCGCGCCGCCGGAAACGCTGCGGCACGAAAGCCTGATCGAGGGACTGTCTCTGCAGACGCTGCACATCGGCAGCTACGACGACGAGGGGCCGATCCTCGCACATCTCCACGACAATCTGATGCCGGCGGAGCAACTCGACTTCAATGGACGGCATCACGAGATCTATCTGAGCGATCCCCGCAAGACGCCGCCCGGCAAGCTCAAGACCATCCTGCGCCAGCCGGTGAAGGCGGCGGAGGGCCGGTAGCGTGGCGATGGGGTGTGGATTTCAACATCAGGATGCGGTGAAGCCGATGCTCATCCAGCCGCTGACGACAGCGAATATGGCATGCCTCGACCGGCTCGCGCCGGAGGTGTTCGACAACGCCATCGATCCGGTCCAACTCGCGCGTTTTCTCGGCGATCCGAGGCACCTGATGCTGGTCGCGATCGAGGACGATCAGGTGGTCGGCATGGCCTCCGCCGTCGAGTACTTCCACCCGGACAAGCCGCCGCAGATGTGGATCAACGAGGTGGGCGTATCGCCGGCCTGGCAGCGGCGGGGGATCGGACGGGCGCTGACGGCGGCGCTCGTCGAAGCCGCCCGGCAACGCGGCTGCGCCTATGCGTGGCTCGGCACCGACAGCGACAACACGGCGGGGAAGGCCTGCTTCCGATCAGTCCCGGATGTCGAGCCGCCGCAACCATTCCTGCTCTACGAGTGGGACTTGGATGAGTGATGTGCCACTCAGCCATCGCAGGGTCGTTCGCCGGGCTTCAAGCCGAACAGGTTCTGTACGAAGGCAAGATCCTGGCTCTCCCAGTAGACGAGGGTGACGCCGCTGTAGCCACTGCTAGGAATTATTTCTTCCGAGCCCACGATGTTCAGAAATCGTCCCTCGGACCGATGACAGGCGTACAGGGCGAATGCCTTTGTCGTCGGCTCCGTGACGATCACACGATGCATCCCATCGATTGCGGCGAACCCCTCCCGTTCGAGCCAGTCCCGATAGAAGCGTCTCAGCTCCGCAATCGTCCGCGTGGAGCGGAACTGGGCATGGCCGCGATTGGCATTGAAGTCGAGGTCTGCTCGATCGTAGGTTCCTCCGGCAACAATCGCTCCCTCCGGGATCGGCAGCCACGCTGCGATGATGCCGTTGTCGCCGAGTGGCGCATGGCCAATTGCGCGAAAGGCGATGGCGAGTGCTGCAGTGAGCAGCAACAGCAGAATCAAGGTGCGCTTCATCAATCCAACGCCAACCCGATAGTTGATCCTCAATGTTGGCAGGTCGGGGTTAACGCGCACTTACTCGACAGGCTCGCCCCGGAGGTGCTCGATATGGCCCGAACGCAAGTGGCAGGATCGGACGATCGCGCGCTCGATGAGCTGGCGGCCTTGCCGAGCCTAGGCAAGATCTCGGCCCGCATGCTGATCGAGGCCGGCGTTTCCGATGTCGAGACGCTGCGGCGGCTCGGCCCGATCGAGAGCTACCGCCGTCTGCGCTTCTTTCACGGCAAGCGTGTCACGCTCAATTTCGTCTACGCCATGGAGTGCGCAATACTCAGGCTCGACTGGCGCCTGCTCAGCCGGGAGCGCAAAGCGGAGCTGGCCGAGGCTCGCGCGATCGAGGCGACACCGGGAGGCGCGCGAGAATGAGCCGCGAAAAAATCAACGCCATCTGCAAGGCCTATCCGGGCGCCGAGGTATCCGATCCGTGGGGCGGCGGCCACGACGCCTGGAAGGTCGGCGGCAAGATGTTCGCGTGCATCGGCGCCGTCATGCCGGGTGTCTCGGTCAAGACGGACAGCATCGAGACGGCCGAGATGCTGATCGAGGCGGGCGTCGGCGTGAAGGCAGCCTACTTTCACCGATCCTGGATCAACCTGCCGTGGGAGACGCCTGCCGACGAGTTGCGCCACCGTCTCGCCACGTCGTACCGGCTCGTGCGCGCATCGCTGCCGAAGAAGGTTCAGTCCGCTGCGAGCGGCATCCAATGCTCGCCCTTCAGCAGCATGTAGCAGATCGCGATCTGCCGTTGCGCTGGCTCACTCATCTGCGTGCAGCCCGTCATCGATCGTATCCGGTGGCGAGCCTCGCCGGATGAGGTGGGTCGCATAGGCCGTCTCGAGGTTTGGATCACCAGTCTTGCTGAAGCGCAATCGCTGCCTTGGTCCCTTGCCGTGCCGATTGTAGACCGTGAACGAGGGATTCAGGTTCAGGTCATGGGCGTGGAAGCGCAGGATGCGCAGGATGCGTGAGACGCGCGACAGATTGCAGGTGATGACACGCTCGAGAAAGTCCACCCGGCCCCGACGCCAATCTCCAAGATGCTCGGATCGCAGCAGCCCCAAGCCGACCAGCACGTCGACGGGAGCCACAACATTGCCTTTGGCGAGTAGCTCGGCGACGGCGCGCTCGATCCGTGGAAACATCGGATCGGACCGGAAGTTGTCGACCGATAACTTCTTCATACGGCCCCGCTTGTTGGGTCACACGAGCCGGATAGGGATGAGCATCGACATTGGGTACGAGATCGCCAAGCCGTTGGCCCGACCGGCAGGCGCGCTCGAACCGATCTCGGGTGCTGTCGGCGTTCAATGCGGTTTGTGGCCGCCGTGGGAGTCGATACCGGCCAGGGGCACGTATTTTCCGCGCTTCAGCGTCGAAGCGTCCGCGCGCGGCACGCCCGTCACCGGCCCGCCCTTGATCGTCACGCGCTCCATGTAGCGGCGCTGCGGATAGTAGTCGTGCACGGCGTAGTGCTGCGTCGAGCGGTTGTCCCACATCGCGATGGTGTGCGGCGCCCAACGGTGGCGGAACTGAACTTCCGGGATCAGCGCCTGATGAAACAGGGTGTCGAGCAGCGACCGGCTTTCGCGCTCGTCCATGCCTTTGATGGCGATGGTGAACTGCGGATTGACGAACAGTGCTTTGCGGCCGGAAACCGGGTGCACGCGAACCACGGGGTGGAGCTGCGGAGGATATTCCAATTCGAACTTCTGCAGCTTCCGGCGGTTCTCCAGCGAACTGTCGAACAGCGCTTTGAAGGGTTTGAAGTCGTGCACCGCTTCGAGTCCCGAGATGAAATTCTGCATTCTGTCGGAAAGGCCGTCGTAGGCCGCGGTCATGCTGGCGAAGATCGTATCGCCGCCGACGGCCGGCACCTCCTTCGCCACGAGAATGGTCGCCATCGGCGGCTCGGCGCGGAAAGTCTCGTCGGAATGCCAGCAATCGGTGCCGAACGGCGGCGTCGTCTCGTCGTTGCGAAACTTGATGAGGACGGGCGCTTCCTTCTCGTGCGGCGCGAACGGATGGACAGTGAGTTCGTCGAACCGGCGGCCGAAGTCGATCAGGTTCTGCGAGGAGATGTTCTGGTCGCGGAAGATTATCAGCTCGTTCGCGACGAGGGCGGCCTTCACGGCCTCGAGCTGGGTATCCGTCAACGGCTTCGTTAGGTCGACGCCGGTGATTTCGGCGCCGAGATTGATGCCGACGCGGGTGGCCTTGACGCCCGCATCCTCCGTCGCCAGCGGACGGCCGCCGGGCAGCGGTCCGAGAGATTTCTGCATGGGGCTCCTCCGGCGTGTGCGATGTCCTGTCGGACCGACTTTAGCACACGCCGGGATATAGTTGAGCCTCTGCCGAGCTACTTTCCGCGCTCGCGCCGCTGCCACAGTACCATCTCCTCGGGGTGCCACATTCCGGCGATACGCCACTCCCCGCCGGAACGAACCGCCTCGATCTCGAGCGGGAACCGCTTGCTCGACGTCTTGCCCGGGCGTTCGGTGAGATCGCACGCGACCATCACCTTGACGCGGAACCCGGCTTCCGCCTTTTCCGCAGCCTTCGTCTCGAGCTCCGGCGTGTCGGAACGGCACACGACCTTGGTGAAACGAGCCGTGAACTTCCGGATCTCGCCGGCCGCCTCGCTACGATTGGAAAGGCCGCGTTGACCGAGCCGCACGTCGACCTCGAACAGCGAGGTGTCCTGCATGCCGCCGTTGAGCTGCCTGAAGAACTCGCCGGTGAGCGCTTTTGCCGGAGTGGCGAAATCCACTGCGGGCTTCGCAGCAACGACCGGCTCGGGAGGCTTCGACGCAATCGTGGCGGCCGGGATCGATGCGGTCGCAGCCTCGGCCGGGCGCGACGCCGGTGGCGGCAACTGCGTGAACGCAACGTATCCCAACGGAACGAGGCACAGCGTTGCGGCGGCAATACCGGCCCACTTGCGTGATCGGCCCCTTGCCCCGGCCGTATCGAGACGCCGCTCCCATTCCGTATTGCCCTCCAGCGGCGATGCCTTGACCTCTCTTCCGAGCAAACCGAGCTTACGCAATGCTCCCGTGATGGCCTTGCGATCATCCACGATCGGTACGTGGCTCACATCGAACGGCGGGGGAATGCTGGTGACGGCGACATCGGACGTGCGCACCTGGATCAGCTTGCGCAGCGCATGGGCTCGCGATGCTTCCGAGATCACGAACTCCGACTTGATCGAGTCCGGCGTCCACACCACGATCGCTGCTCGCGCAGAGGCAATCTCGTCCTGTATCCGCTGGCGGTAGGATTCGCCGGCGACCAACTCGGTGTCCCACCATACGGTGAGGGCCAACCGCTCCAGCTCGTCTGCCAGCCGGCGCGTCACTTCGGCATGTGATTTAGAATAACTGATGAAGACGTCGGCCATGACACTCTCCCGAGTTGGCTCGTCGCGCGAGCAGCGACATGGTGGGAGTGTCTAGTTCGCGCCGACGTCCACCACAGTTCCGATGGGAACACCCAGGCAGCGGCGTTGGCGGCCTCTGGCAATCGATCAGGCCTCGAGCGCAACCCTGTGCGAACGCAAAAGGCCGGGCACGCGCGAGGGCTCCGAGCGGCCCCAGCCGCATTCGGTCGAGACACCGAAATGCCGCCAGTGTCGCTTGGCGGTTTCGATCCGCGCGCGGTCGCCTGCCTGGTCGTCGTGATGGATGAGGCCGAGATAGAGCAGCGTCTGAGGCGCCAGGTCGAGGCCGGTGAGCGGGGCGAAATAAGCGTCGTCGATGCGATCCTTCGGAACCGGCAGATGCAGATAATCGAGCGGGCGTTTCAGTCGCGCGATCAGACCGTTCGTGATCGCGACGCAATTGCCGAGGTCGCGCGGCATCACCAGATGCTCGTCGTTTGGCGTGCCGTAGCAGAGGTGATAGCCCATCTCGACGCCAGCGGGCACGGCGTCGCCGAGGCGGGCCATCTCGTCGAGTATCTGGCCCTGGTAGTCGTCCGGCCGCCACGGGAAGTAGTTCTCCCAGACGAGCACCTCCTGGCAGATGTCCCATTGGATCGACAGATCCGCATGCGGAATCGCGGCGCAGATGTCGGCGAGCGCCTTCAACAGCCCGCGCTCGTAGGCCGGCAGATAGGCCGCGATCGATGCCGGCGCGACGTACATGAAAGCCGAGGCGAAGGGCGTCGGCAGGCACACCTGAAATTTGACGTGCGCGGGGATCACGCCTTCCGCGCGCAGCCTCTTGTAAATCTCGTAAGACGTGATCGCGGGCGGCGCATAGCCGGTGTCGAACACCGTCTTCGCCGCATCCACGCCCGGCTTGAAGCGCACCAGCTCCGTCTCGCGGATCAGCGTGCCGTCCCACTGCGTGAGACGCAGCGGCTCGGCGGCGGGATCGATTTCCATGTCGGGATGGCCGAGCAGCATCTGCCGCTGCCACCAGATCCAGCGGCCACGCTCGCCGGTCTCGCCATCGGGAATTCGCTTCAGGTGCGGCCCCAGCTCCGCCGCCACCCGTCGAAACACCGTCTCGGCGTCGGGCAATGCGACGCTGCCGATGAGGTGGGCTCCGATTTCACGGTACATCGCTTTCCTCCCTGGCACGGGCTCCCGCGCCACCCTTTCCCCGAGGACCGCGCGAAGCCCACTCTACATGCGGACCTCGCCGTGACCAGCCAAGTGCGCCCACACCCGCACCAGCGCGTAGGTGTCGAGCCAGCAGTATTCGAGAAGCTGCTTGCGGATTTCCTCGCCGCGCTCGGGCGTCGTCTCGGGGCGGATCGCTTCGAGGAACCCTGCCGACGCCATGGTGCCGTCCTTGATGCCGGAAAGTGCGCCGTAGTCGAGTTCGGGCACCATGCTGGGAAGTACGGCCTTGATGCTCCAACTGCCGTGCTGGCCGGGATGATAGTAGTAGCGCCGCGCCACCGGGAGCACGTCGACGATGCGGCCGGCGACGGCAGACAGCGAGCCGGCGAGGCGCGGGAAGCGTTCGCCCAGCTCTGCGATGCGGCCGGCCTCGAACTGGGCATTGTAGACGAACACGGGGCCGCGGCCGTCGCATTTCTCGATGAGTGATCGCGCGAACGCTTCGCACGGATCGGCGCCGGAGAGATCGAGAAACTCGGTGTGGGTGAGGCTGCCGTTGGCGTCCAGCTTGTGGAGGCTGAACTGGAACGGCAACTGCTGGTACGGGCGCGTGCCTTTCCAAATGGGGATCGTGAACTGCACGGTCTCGAAGTCGAGGAAGCAAGCAGGCAGGCCGTGGGCCTTCAGCTCACGGGCAGCGCCGGGCGCATCGAAGAAAGTCTTGCCGGACACGCTGGCGCGCTTCACGCGGAGCTGGATCTCGTTGAGGTATTCGTCGGGCACCTCGCGCAGATCGGTGATCGACTTCGTCTCGATGAACTCCTTCACGTCCTTCTTCTGCAGGCGCGGCAGCCAATCGACGGGCATCTCGGGCTGCGGCTCGCCCGCGACGCAATGGTCGTAGAAGCCGCATGCGAACGGCGTGCTGCATTGTCCGCCGGTGCGGATCGTCGTGGGCTCGGCGGCAAGTGCTGCAACCTCGTGCGCCGCGCCGATCCACTGCTCGACTTGCGGAGCGAGCGCTTTGGTCTCGGCGGTCAGGTCCTCCTCCGCGAGAAGGCCCGTGTAGTCGTCGTTGCCGGGATAGACGAAATCGCGATCGATATGCGCGACCGCGATCGCCTCGAGCGGCACACCGGCCTTGCGTGCGATGAAGGCTTGGATCGACGCGTCCTCGCGGTGATAGTCCTTCACGCTCGTCGAGGATTTCACCTCGACCATGCGCCACGACGGCTTGCCGCTCGACTTCGGCACCGGCAGCATGACGTCGGCGAACGCGAGCGCGCCGTTGGCGGCGTAACCGGCCTCGAACAGCGGCTTTGCTTCGCTCAGCACGGCCTTGCTGCGATCGAGCGCCGGCCCGAAGCCGATCGCCTTGAAATCGATCGTCTCGCCCTTGTTTTCGGGATCATAGAGGCGCTGCGCGAGACGGCCCAACTCGTTGCCGGCTTCCATGCGCGCTTCGGAGCCGGCGGAATCCTCCCGCAGCTCCGGCTTGTGCACCTCGAGCCAGAGCCGGCGCGGGCACTGGCGCCATGCGATGAGCTTCGATTTGGAAAGCAGGCGCGGCGCCATATGCGAACCCTCTCGCTGTCAGCCAAGAGCGGCAAGCTTCGAGTTGCATCACCGCCGCACGGAAGCGCTTTCCTTCGCGCGATTCGCCGACATCACGAAGACAGCGAAGCCGATTGCGCACGGATGTTTCAGCCGCAATTGCCCCCGTCATGGCCGCGTAGGCGGCCATCCACGACACGCAGATCCAATTCCGCCCAAATTTCGGGTGAAACTCTCACCCACCATAAATTTCGATGAGCCGTGGATGGCCACCTTCGTGGCCATGACGGTGCGCGGGAGATGGCTGGGTTCCGATGAAGTATGGAAGTTTTCCTCGGGAGAGTTGGGAACTGGACGCGAGTTCCTGTCATTCCAGCCGACGCAATTTCAGCTAGTGGCTTCTGGCGAGCGAAATCGCCCAAAGTGCACCGAGGGGGCTCCAATTGTTTGCCACTTCGAAAGTAAGCGCTCGATCGGAGGTCAAATCAAATCTCAACGGCTCGCTTCTTGCCCAATCAATTCGTGCCTCCAAATCATGTGGCCCGCTGGTGACATCGAAACGGAGCGTACTCTTCGCAGCTATTCGACCGACCTCAGCCCCATCACAAAGAATGCGATAGCGGCGAAAATAATCGGCATAGCGCGCCGGTCTGATGATGGTGATCGAGCAAAGCTGGTTCGAGGTCATCGGCTCCACCACTCAGAGCTTCTCAGAGCTTCGCCCGAATCCATACCCCATCACCTTCCACCTTCACCTCGTACGTCGCGAGGTCGGCGGTGCCGTCGGGACCGGCGAGGCATTTGCCGCTGCGGATGTCGAAAGCTGCCGCGTGCAGCGGACATTCGATCTCGGGGCCGCTCATGAACCCGTCGCACATCAGCGCGTAGGCGTGCGGGCAAATGCCGGCGAGGGCGTAGACCTGACCGTCATGCGAGGTGAGCACGATCTCACGCTCGCCGTACTTGGCGCCATGGGGCTGATCTGGCGCGATTTCGCCAAGCGCCGCCACGCGCTGCCAGCCATTCTCTTCCGCCACCTTCGCCGCCTACTCGGCCGCCTGGGGACGCTGCATCGCCGCCATCTCTTCGGCGTGCAGACGGTCGATGATCCGGCGAGCCTGGATCACGCCGGTGTCGGCGTTGATATCGAGCTGCGGCGGATTCTTGATCATCTCGAGGTTCTTCTGCTGCGCCTCGAACACCGCGACATCCTCGAGGAACGCCATCCGGATCTGGCCGAGCAGCATTTCGCTCAACGCGCCGTTCTTGGCGTCCCAGCTGTGCGCCTGCCCCCAGAAATAATGACACGTATTTTCCGTCTCAGGCGTGATCGCGTTGAGATTGCGCATCTCGATGCCACCGACGCGCTTGCCTTCCGGAGCGCCGGTTCCCGTGGGTGTCGCGCCGACGTCGAGCCGGATGCATGCCGGCGGACGCCAGTCGATGATCTGCCAGCGATCGACCGGCTCGGTGAAGCCGCCGGCTTTCACGAACGTCGGCGGCGCGGGCGAATTGATGATCCAGCGCGTGACCAGAACGTCCTCGGGCCCGCGCGTAACTTTCACGCTGGCGTTGTCGACGAGAGCCGAGTTGCCGATCGTGGTTTCGTGCACGAACGCGAGATGGGTCAGGTCCAGCAGATTGTCGACGATGAGCTGCCAGTTCGCCTTGACGTGGAGATAGGACGTGCGCGCGCCCCAAGTCTCGTCGTCGAGCCAGTGATAGTCGACGATCTTGTCGGGATCGGCCAAGGCCGGATCGCCCATCCAGATCCAGACCCACTTGTAGCGTTCGACAACGGGATAGGAGCGGATCTTCGCAGTCGGCGGCACCAAGTCCTGACCTGGAATGCGAACGCACTTGCCGCTGCCGTCGTACTGGAGGCCGTGGTAGTGGCACTGCAGCTTGTCGCCGACGAGCTTGCCCATCGACAGCGGCAGGTGGCGATGCATGCAGCGGTCTTCCAAGGCGACGACCGTGCCGTCCTCCTTGCGGTACATCACCACCGGCTCGTTCAAAAGAACACGACCCAGCGGCTTGTGCTCGATCTCGTGATCGTTGGCGGCCACATACCAGGCGTTTTTCAGAAACATCGGCGCTCTCCCTGAAGCAGCGCGGCTCGGCTCCAAACCGTGGCAGAGCATCGCCCGACCCGATCAGCCAAATCCTTAGCTGACTAAGATTATCCGCTGCCTCGGGAAATGCAACCGGCCGATCAGTGCGCGACTGCAACCGCAACCGGATGATCGAGACCGAGCGAATGTCCGGCGTTCGCTTCGTGGTCGGCGGCCTCCGGCGTCGCAGCGGCAGCGAGCACGACGTCGATCTTGCGCAACTCGGCAGCGATGTTGTGCAGCCGCCGCGCGACCTTGGCGACGAGATGCTCCGCAAGCGAGGGGTCCTCGAGCATCATGGTCAGCATGGCGTCGCGGGTGATGCGCAAGGCGCGCACGGTATCGCGCGCCACAACAGTCGATGAATAGTCCGTCTCGATGAGCATCGACATCTCGCCGAGCATGGAGCCCGGCTCGATGGGCTCCTCCTCCTCGGTGCGGGCCATCGGCGCCTTGGTGCGGATCGCGTCGCCGCCGACGACGATGATCGCGGCGTCCCCGGCGGTGCCATCCTCGATCAATACCTGGCCGGCCTTGTAGACGACGCGCTCGGCGTGGCGCGCGATCTCGGTGATCTGGAGCGGCTTAAGGCCGTGAAAGATCTCGAGGCGCACGAGATGCGCCGAAACTGCGTCCATCGACATGGTCGTCCCCACTGCACGTCTTCAGCCGAACATCACGGAGAGCCGTTGGTCGGATGATTCGGGGGTGGGGGTCCACTGGCCCGGGCAAGCGCATGCACAAGTGGGGATAAGCCGGGGCGGGGTAATTGGGGACACACACGATTTCCCGTTCTGAGGAGCGCAATTGCCCCGTCATTCACGGAAATCGTGTGTCCCCAATTTCGGCCCTGCGGCTCAGGGAACCAGCTTGTAGCCGCCGGCTTCGGTGACGAGCAGCATGGCGGCGGATGGATCTTTCTCGATCTTCTGGCGCAGCCGATAGATGTGCGTCTCGAGTGTGTGGGTGGTCACCCCGGCGTTGTAGCCCCACACCTCGTGCAGCAGCGTCTCGCGCGACACGACCTTCTCGTCGGCGCGATAGAGGTACTTGAGGATCGACGATTCCTTCTCGGTCAGCCTGATCTTGCCGCCCTTCTCGTCGACGAGTTGCTTTGCGGCCGGCTTGAACGTGAAATGGCCGATCGTGAAAACCGCGTCCTCGCTCTGCTCGTGCTGGCGCAACTGGGCGCGAATTCGCGCCAGAAGCACCGCGATCTTGAACGGCTTCGACACGTAATCGTTGGCGCCGGCATCGAGACCCAGAATCATATCTGCGTCGGAGACGTTGCCCGTCAGCATGATGATCGGTGACTTGAAACCGGACTTGCGGAGCTGCTTGCAAAGCTCGCGGCCGTCCATGTCGGGCAAATTCACGTCGAGGATCAGCAGGTCGAAGTGCCCGACCTTGACGGCTTCGAGCCCCTTGCCCGCCGTCGGAGCGGCATCCAGCTCGAACTCGTCGTACAAAGCGAGCTGCTCCCGGAGCGACTCCCGGAGGTCATCGTCATCGTCAACGATGAGGATTTTGCGCGCACCGCTCATGTTCGTCGTCTCCCTGCAACGGCGTGCACCAGCGACCCATCATTGCGGTCTCTGCTTGCGGTCTGTGGGCGTCCAGTTCAATTGTACCATCCCGCAAACTGGTGCCAAGACGCCACAAGTCATTTCGCGATGGACAGTCTGTCTATTACAGTAGCAACACACCGCAACCAACACGTGATCGTGAACGGGCTTTCCCCGGCGGACCCGCGGGGATACCTTCGTCTCGGGCAAATGGTGGTGCCGTGCGCCCTCGGCAAGGCGGGCCGCCGCGCGATCAAGCGCGAAGGAGACGGCGCGACCCCCATGGGGCGATTCCGGCTGCTCGGCGTCCTGTACCGGCCCGACAAGGTGGGACGACCGGCTACACGCCTGCCCATCAGGGCGATCCGGCCCTCCTGGGGCTGGTGCGACGACAGCTCGGACCGCAACTACAATCGCGAGGTGACCCTGCCCTATCCGGCGAGCCACGAAAGACTATGGCGGGACGATGGGCTCTACGATCTGGTCGTGGTACTCGACTACAACGTCAGCGTCCGCAAGCGGCGCGCCGGCAGCGCGATCTTCATGCACGTCGCGCGACCCCGATACCTGCCGACAGAGGGCTGCGTGGCGCTGGCAGCGGTCGACCTCGCGCGCCTGCTGGCGCGGCTCAGGCCCGGAGCGACGATCACCATCCTTTAGAACGGCATCGGTTTGCCGATGCTGCGTGAGTGGGGCTCTGAACCGCGCCTGCGGCACTTGAAAGGTGTGTCCGGCTTCTGGCACAACCCAAGTCCAATCCACCGGCGTGCCGCTGCGTCCGGCCGCAATTTACCACCCAGGTACGAGCCCCATGCAGTTCGAGAACAGTTTCGACGTGCCGTTGCCTCCCGCCGAGGCCTGGAAGGTGCTGCTCGACGTGCCGCGCATCGCGCCGTGCCTGCCGGGCGCTGAACTGACCGAGACGCTCGGGCCGGACAAGTATAAAGGACGCGCAGGCGTGAAGATCGGGCCGGTCAATCTGTTTTTCGCCGGCGAGGCCGAGATCGTCGAGCGGGACGACACTGCGCACAAGGCGAAGCTCAAGGGGCGCGGCAACGATACGAAAGGCCGGGGCCAAGCGAGCGCGGTGGTCGATTTCGCGCTGGTTCCAGCCGGCGAGGGGACGCGCGTGAACGTCGTCACCGATCTCAACATGACCGGCATGGTGGCACAGTACGGCCGCGCCTCCGGCCTGATGAAAGAGATTGCAGGCGCCATTCTCACGCAGTTCGCGGACAACCTGCGCAAGGAGATCGAGCGCAGCATGCCGGCGCCCGCAGCGGCCGAGGCTTCAAGCGCGACCGCAAGTGCGACGAACACGACGCCGGTTTCGGCATCCGAGACACCGTCTGCGGCCACTTCTGCTCCGCCGCGCGCCGCTCCGCCGGCTGCAACGCCCGTTTCCGCATTTGCGATCCTGTGGATCGCGCTGAAGTCCTGGATCGGCGGCATGTTCGGCCGCAAGAGCTGACGTCAGAGCAGGCCGAGTTCGGCCAGGTCCTTGCGCATCTGGGGCGGCATGCCGGCGAGATCGTCGAGGATGCGGCCGTCGAGATCGGGCGGGGCGGCGTCGGCTTCGAGATAGCGCCAGCCCTGGAAGGCGCGGCGCGGCGTCGGCCGGACCGGGATCAACTCGCGCTCGAGCAGGATGAGGCAGCAAGGCCGGCCGTCGGGCCGCGTGCCTTCGCCGAAGCCCGTCAGCTTCTGGCGCGCTGTTATCATGCCTTTGATGACCCAGTAGATCGAACCGCCGTCGAGCAGGTCGGTGTCGCGCTTGGGCTTCTGGCCCGTGCGATGAAAAAGCTGCGGCTTCTTCTCGCCGGCCGCCTTCATCTGCGCCAGTCGCTCGGTCTGCCAGGATGCGAGATCCTCGATCGAGTCGGTGCCGACACTGAGCTTGATGAGATGAAGCATGGAATGGGTTGGGTTTTCGGGGCTGGGGTTTAGGGGTTTGTGGGTGGGGCGTCGGCCGAATTGGCTCGGCACTCTACGCCCCCGAACCCAGCCCCCAAAACCCAATCCCGCCCGTTGCTCACAGGATCTCGCGTCAGAGTATCTCGTTCAGGCGGTCGGCAGGGCGGCACAGACGCACACCTTTCGGCGTGACGACGATGGGGCGGTTCATCAGGATCGGGTGCTCGACCATCGCGTCGACGAGCGCTTTTTGGGTGACGCCGTCGCGGTCGAGGCCCAGTTCGGCGAAGACTTTCTCTTTCGCGCGGATCAGCTCGGCGGCGGTGAGACCGGCGGATTTCATCAGCTCGACGAGACGCGTTCGGCCCGGCGGGTCCTTCAGATACTCGATCACTTCGGGCTCGATACCCGCTGCACGGATCGCCGCCAGCGTGGTGCGCGACGTGCCGCATTTGGGATTGTGATAGATCGTCACTTTCGGCTTTGCGCTCATAGCGCTGTCCTCCTCGTCATTTCGCAGCGCAGGTGCCGGTGTATTGCGCGACCAGAGGCTCACCGAACAAACCGAAATGGCGGGAATGCACGGCCGGATAGACGCCCTGCTTCTCGTCTTTCTGATAGACCGTCGTGATGTTGAGATAGCCTTCCGCGACGACCTCCAGATAGTGGTTGGCGCCCAGCGCGCGAACGATGCGCAGTCCGCCCTTGCCCTCTGGGGTCACGAGATCCGCGCGCTGGCCTTCCAGGTCGATGTTGCCGATTTCCATCTTCATCGCCTTCGCGGAACGGCTGCGATAGCGACCTTTGGCATAAGCCTGGCTCGCGCCGCGCGGGAAGGAGCACGAGAACCCTTTCGGCGGTTCCTGAGCCCAGACAGCAGACGGCGCGATGACGAGGCCGAGCATCGCGGCGAGAAACGAGCCGGTGGCGGTGAGGACTGTACGCATGGACATGAAGTGGCTCTGCTGGCTTTTTCGAGGGGCGGCTGGTTCGTGAGCTATCTGCACCCGTGCCCCATTGGGCCGCAACTGAATTGCTCCGTCAGCCGCTCCAGGCGCACCGGAAACCGATATTGTGGTGACCCGCCCGGGGATTGCGTGACACGGTTGCGCCACGCCACGTGGCGCGCAACGTGTCCGGCCCTGTATCTGCCGCACCGCCGCGCGTGACGCGGTCCACCGATTTGTCCCGATCCTCGCGGCCATCGTCGGCGCGATAGGGATAGGGGCGTGCCTGCGACGAGGTCCACTGATGGACGTTGCCGGCGAGGTCCTGAACACCCTCCGGCGTCGCGCCGTTGGGATGGGTGCCGACGTCGGCGAAGGCGCTGTAGCCCGTGGCGTAGCGGGCACGCGACTTGTCGGGCTTCGCCTCGCCCCACGGATAGGTTCGCCCCGCGATCCCGCGCGCGGCGAACTCCCATTCGGCTTCGGTCGGCAGCCTCTTGCCTTTCCAGGCGCAATAGTCGCGAGCGCCGTACCAAGACGCCTCGATGACCGGCTTCAATTCCCAGCCCGCATCGGCGAACCAGCGCGCGTCACGCTTGCGGATGCGCGCATCGCTGTCGTCGTCGTCGAACAGCCGCTGGCCGCGCGCATTCACGACACCGCCACCGAGCGTGTCGAGGAAGACCGCGAATTCGGCGTGTGTCACGGGGCGAACATCGATCGAGAACGAACCGACCGAGACGGCGTGCGCCGGCCTTTCGTCGGCGAGCCCCCTGTCGGAGCCCATGATGAACGTGGCCCCGGCGAATTGGATCATCGCGACTTCGCCCGGCCCCTGCTGCGCACCGGCAGATGCGACCGCCAGCGCCGCCGCGGCTGCCGCCAGGCATCCTGTGACACGCACTGCCGACATCATTTGAGCATCGCCTGCATACGGGCGACGAGAGACGGCGGGGCGGCAGTCGTCGCTACGATGATCTTCTGCAGCTCCTCGCCGGACAGCGGGTTCAATTCGGCCTTAGCCTTGTCGATCTCGGCGAGGAAATCCGCGTCCCGGACCATCGCCATGAAGGCATTGCGCAACGTCTGAACGCGATCCGAGGGCAGCCCCGGCGGAGCCACGAACGAGCGCCCGACGTCCTCTGCGCTGACGTAGAACTCGAGCAGCTTCCTGTCATCGGGCGTCTTGCCGAATTCGGGGAAGGCTGGAATGTCGGGCAACTCGGGATGACGCTTCAGCGAATAGGTGACGAGGATGTTGATCCTCTTCTCCCTGATCCAGTCGGCGCGGCGCGCCTTGATCGTGTTGTAGGACGTGAGCGCAGTATCGACCTCGCCGCGCTCCATCGCGAGCAGGCCGTCGACGGAGCCGGGATAGGGGCCGATCACCTTGAACTTCGCCTTGATGACGCCGTTCAAAAGCTTGGGATAGCCTTCGGTCGGCGAGCCTGCGCCGGTGCCGGCAGCCGTCGTCTCGTGGACGAGGGCGTCCTCGATCTTCCTGATCCTGGAGGTCGCCATGCTCAGCTGGATCTGAGCGATCGAAGTCGCGCGGCCGATCCACGTCATCTCGGCGCTCTTGTATTTCACGCCGGGGTTCCTGATCGCTTCCTCGATGGCCAGCGTCTGCGACAGCGCGGCCATCGCGGTGCCGTCCTTGGGCGAAGCGGCGTAGAGGAAGTTCGCGGCGGTGAGACTGCCGGCGCCGGGCATCTGCTGGGGCACGATATTGGGCTTGCCGGGAATGTGCCTGCCCATATGACGCGCGAGCGAGCGCGCGTAGTAGTCGTAAGTGCCGCCCGGACCGAAGCCGATCAGCAATGTGATCTGTTTGCCGGCGAAGAACTCGGCCGGTGCCTGGGCCATCGCGGGAGAAGCCGCAAATACAACGCTCGCAAAGATGCAGGTCCCCGAGTTGCGCTGCATTGCTCGCTCCCCTGTTCTGGTCCGTGGCTCACCGCGAGGCACTCGATTTCTCACGCTGGCGCGAGGGTCGGCGTGGTGTCAAGTCCATAGCTGGTGGCGCGCCCGCGTGCATTCATCCTATGATGCCGGCAACACCGTCGCCGAGAGGAAGCCCCGGACATGGCGCATGCGCTGCGAGACAAGTATGCGATCGTCGGTACGGGCAAGAGCCAGCTCGGCCGTGTGCCCGGGATCTCGACGCTCGGGCTGCTCGAGCAGGCTATCGGGCAGGCACTCGACGAGGCGGGCCTGAAGAACTCAGATATCGACGGCGTCGTCTGCCGCGGGCCCGACGACATGTATTGCTTCCACCAGCAGATCGCGCGGCGGCTCGATATCAACTGCGGTTTCTCGACGTCGCTCGACAATGGCGGCGCGAGCCAGATCCTCGCGGTTTCCCTGGCGTGCATGGCGATCGAGGCGGGGCTCGCGACGACCGTCGTGTGCGGCTACGGACGCGATAGCTGGTCGCGCACGCATGCGACGAGAGAGTCGAGAACGCAGACCGATCTCGTGCCGTCCGCCCAGCGCCCCCGCGAATTCGGGCCGGAGCACGGCTACTTCGCGGCCGTCGCTCCGCACGCGCTCGGCGCACGCCGGCACATGCACGAGTTCGGCACGACGCGCGAGGACTTCGCGGAGATCGCATGCGCGTTCCGGGAGCACGCGCTGCGCAACCCGGAAGCGATGATGAAGGAAGCGCTGTCGCGGGAGGACTATTTCGCGGCGCGCCATATCGTGGAGCCGTTCGGTCTGTTCGACTGCAGCATCCTGTCCGACGGCGCCGGCGCGGTCGTGGTGACGTCGGCCGAGCGGGCGCGGGACCTCGCATCGACGCCGGTCACGATCAAGGGGTTCGCGACGTTCAACAACACGAAGGGGTGGTTCGAGGACGACCACATGGTGTCGACGGCAGCCCGGGAAAGCGGCGCCAGGGCCTACAAGATGGCCGGCGTCGGGCCGTCCGACATCGATACCGCGCAGATCTACGACTGCTTCACCTACATGGTACTGACGCAGATCGAGGACTACGGCTTCGCGAGAAAAGGCGAGGGCGGACAGTTCGTCCGTTCCGGCGCGCTTCGTCTCGGCGGTGCGCTGCCGACCAATACGTCGGGCGGGCAACTGTCGGAAGCGCATGTCGAGGGCATGCTGCAGATCGTCGAAGGCGTGCGCCAATTGCAAGGGCGCTACGATGCGAGCCGGCAGGTCGCGGACGCGGAAATCGCGCTCGTTTCGGGCCACGGCGGCAACACCGTGTGCCACTCCACTCTCATTCTCGGCAAGGCTTGAGGTCATGAGCGACAACCCGACAGCGACGCCGGCCTATGCCAAGCCGATCCCGGTCCCTTCGCACGAGTCGCGGCCGTTCTGGGAGGCCCTGCGGGACCACAAGCTGACGATGCCGAAGTGCGGCCGATGCGGGCATCGCTGGTTTCCGCCGACGCTGTTCTGCCCGAAGTGCCGGTCGGCCAGCGTGGCGTGGGAACCCGTCAGTGGACGGGGCCGGGTATTCTCGTTCGTCAATTTCCACCGCACCTATCACAAGGGCTTCGCGGACGAGCGGCCCTATTGCGTCGCGGTGATCGCACTGGAAGAGGGACCGCGCCTGATTTCCAGCGTGGTCGGTATCGCCCCCGAAGATGTACGCTGCGACATGGCCGTCGAAGTCGTGTTCGATGATATTACGGAAACGGCGACACTGGCGAAGTTCAGGCCCGTCGGGTAACGGTCATCGCATCTCAACGAAGAATAATCCGCAAGGGAGACGTTGCATGGCGCTCAGATGGCCGATCGGGTTCGCATGTGCGTTGTTGATGCCGGCCGCTGCGCACGCGCAGGACTATCCGGCACGACAGGTGACCATGGTCGTTCCGTTCGCAGCGGGTGGACCGGTCGACAACGGTGGTCGCGTGTTCGCGGATGCGATGCGCCGTCAACTCGGCAGCGCCGTTCTCGTCGACAACAGGCCCGGCGCGGGCGGCATCGTCGGAACGAAAATGGTGATCGCGGCGAAGCCCGACGGCTATACGCTGCTGATCGCATCTCCGGGGCCGCTGATCGTTTCGGCCGCCGCGGGAGCCGGGGTCGATCCCGACACCCAACTCGCACCGGTCGGGCTCATATCCGAATCACCGCAGATCATGGTGGTCAGCAAGACCATCAAGGCCGATACGCTGAGCGAGTTCATCGCGCAGGCGAAGTCGACCTCGGACAAGCTGAACTACAGCTCCGCGGGCATCGGTACGATGCCGCATCTGGCAGGCGAGATGTTCAAGTCGATCACCGGCATCGACATGCTGCACGTGCCCTACCGCGGGACCGGCGCTGCGCTGCCCGATCTCATCAGTGGTCGCAACCAGGTTATGATCGGCGACATTACGGCCATGCTGCCGATGCTCGAGGGCGGGCGCATCAAGTCCTACGCGATCACCGCGACGAAGCGATCCGAGCTCGTTCCGACCGTGCCGACGACGACGGAAGCGGGACTGCCGCGGCTCGTGACCCGCAACTGGAACGCGCTGATGGGTCCTGCAGGGCTGCCTCAACCGGTCGTGGCGCGGTTGAATGTGGCGATGCGTGCCGCATTGAACGAGGCCGCCTATCGCGAGGCGATGCGCAAGCAGGGCGCCGTGCCGGCGGAAAGCTCGCCGGAGCATCTGGTCAAATTCATCGCCGAGGAGCGCGGCAGGCTGGCGCCGATCGTCAAGTCGATCGGGCTGAAGCTGGAATAGTCCCGAACTGGAGCAGCTCCCCCGCAAGGTGGAGAATAAGCGGGGTAAGCGGACGGCAGATCACATATCGGTGCGCCTGCCCTAATGTTGATCGCGACGACGGGCAATCTCCGCCAACACTGCGGGCAAGCCGTCCCTCGCGGCGACGGGATGATGCCGCGCGATCCAAGCCTGCAGGAACGGCTGCTTGGCCAGCGCCTCCGCCAGCATCTCACGCTTGAGCGCAACCGTGTCTCTGGTCGAGTGCTTTTTCTCCAATGCCTGGCGCAACGCCGGCTTGTCGAGAGCGACATCGAACGCCTGCCATTGCGCGTATAGTTGCCCCGCCTCGCGTCTGGCACGGCGGAGATGCAAGACCGAAAGGAAAGGATGGCCTGCTTCTGCATCGATACGGGCCGCCAGCTCAGCCTGGTTGCCGAAGAACACCTCCAAGGCGCGTCGGCGGGTCCCGGCATCCTGCTGAAGCTCATAGAGAGCGCCATCCGATGCGCTGGAAACGATATTGCCGCGCAGGCGATCCGCCAGACCCAGCACGTCGAAAACTGCGCCACCCCATTTCACGTAGCCGAACGAGAGCGCAGCGCCCAGCAAGATGCCAAACAGAAAACGAAGCATCGTTACCTCGTTCGTTGAAGCGACGGCGAAAGCCAACCGGTACGCCACGCCGGCCGCGACATCAACCATCGGCAACAACCGGACGAACGCAGGCGTCGTCGCCGGCACCGACGCGCTCGATCGGCCGGAATGCGGTGAAGCCCATCCGGCACGCGCGCGCGAAGCGCGGTTCGGTCGAGACCGCTTGGCCTACCGAGAGGTTCGCACCGGCGGGGCGGCGTCCCAGAAGCGGACTTTGCCGTCGTTGCCGGCGACGGCGGCGCGGCTCCCGTCGGGGGCAAACGCTACGGCGCGTGCAGGTGTGCTACCTTCCGAGGTCGAGCGGACGGCGCGGCTCTGGCGGAGGTGCCAGAGCTGCACGGTTCCATCCGCGGCGGCGGACGCGATCATGTCGCCCGCGGGCGAGAACGCGAGGCCCTGCACGCGGCCCTTGTTCTGCGTGTTCAAGCGATAGAGGCTCGACGACGACGTACTCCAGACCCGAATGCGTCCATCGTCGGCAGCGGCGGCGAGGTAGCGGCCATCGGGCGAGAACGCCAGCGCCGAGATCGCTTCACGATGGCTTCGGTAGGTGCGGACCAGCGAAAGATCGCCGGCACGCCACAGCCGCACGTTCGCATCGTCGCCGCCGGTCGCGATGTAGGGGCCGCGCTCTGCGTAAGCCACGGCCGTCACGGCTCCTTCGTGTGCGGCAACGACACCGATCGGGTTCTGCGTGACGTCGGGGTCCCACACGGCGAGGGAAGCATCCGCGTTCGAGACGATCAGGCGGCGGCCATCGCGCGAAAAGGCGACCGCGACGACGGCTGCCTCGCCGTACTTGTAGCTCGCGACGCGCTGACCGGTGTCGGCGTCCCAGAGCGCGACCCGGCCGGCGGAATGACCGGTCAGCACCCGGCGGCCGGAAACCGCCATGCCGGTGATCTCGCCTTCCGCCGGCTCGATCGTGCGAAGCTCGCCGCCCGTGACTGCGTTCCAGACCTTCACGCGACCGTCGGTGCCGGCTGTGACGACCGCCCGACCGTCGGTGGAAAAGCCGACCGCGGTCACCGCGCCGCGATGGCCCGACAGCATGGTGAGGCGGGCAGCGTGCGTCTGGTTCGGCGCGACGCGGGCCACCGCCGCTTTCTCGACGACGCGGCGTGCGGGCGCGTTCGTGCTTTCGGTGGAGCGCAGGAAGCCCGGCATCTCGTCCTTGTAGGCGATGGCCCACCCTGCAATCGCCGCGCCGATGGCGAATTTGACCGCGAAAGACCGCCATGTCTTGGCGCCTTCGGCCCGCACCGGTTTGGGACGGGGCGGACGGGTGCGCGGGGGAACCGCGACGGGCAGCTTTTCCGGCGAGGCGGCCGCCGTACCTCGGCTCGGTTTCGACGGCGTCTTCTGGTGTGCGGCTTCGGCTAGCGACGGCGGTGCCGGGGTGGCAGAGGGAGCAGCAGCCGGCCCGCCCTTGCTCGGCGGCGTCGCGCGGAGTTGATCGCTCTGAAGTTTCTGGGCGGCGAGCGGGCTCACCGGGGCCGCCTCGCCCTTCTGCTTCAGGCCGTCGATATAGTCGAGCATCTGGCCCGGAGCACCCGGCGCATCGGGCAGCGGCGGCGCCACTCCCGGCTGGACGGTGAGCTTCACCGTGCGGGAACCAGGGGCTGGCGGCTCGGAGGCTCGGCTTGCGGCGCGCTGAAACCAGCCGGGCTTTGCAGGCTCCGGCGCGAGCAGGTCTCCGCGCCAACTCGCGATCGACTGCGGACGGCTGTCGGGATCGAGCATGAGAGCGCGATCGACGGCTGCGAGAAAGCGCGGGCGGTAGGCGGCGAGGGCGACTTCCTGCATCGAGGGCAATTCGTCCCTGACGACGCGGGACGGCGCATCGGGTGGCCGCTTGCCGGAGATCGCGTGGAACAGCGTTGCGCCGAGCGCGTAGATGTCGGTCCATGGGCCCTGGCGCGTGCCGCTCTCGGCGTATTGCTCATAGGGGCTGTAGCCCGGCTTCACGAGCGCGCTCACGGTCCGCGTGCGGGCTGCGATCTCGCCTCGCGCCGAGCCGAAATCGATCAGCACGGGCGAGCCGTCCTTGCGGACGATGATGTTGTCGGGGGCGATGTCGCGGTGCAGGTAGTCCGCGGCGTGGACCGTTTCCAGCGCGTCCAGCAACGGGGCCAACACGTCGTCCAGCTCGCGCTGACGGGGCGCGCGTCCGAGCGAGCGGAGCCAGCCTTTCAGGCTCTGTCCTTCCTCGAAGGTCAGCACCATGTAGGCGGTGCCGTTCGCCCTGAAGTAGCGGTAGACGCGGCAGATGTTGGGGTGATCGAAGCGGGCCAGGGCCTTGGCTTCGTCGATGAAGCGGTCGAGCCCCCATTGGAAGTCGGCAGCGGCGTCGCCATCGCGCGGCACGACCGCCTGGCCTTCGCCGCGGGCTGCGAAATCGGAGGGGAAATATTCCTTGATGGTGACGTGGCGGTTCAGCGCGATCTCGCGGGCGAGATAGGTCATGCCGAAGCCGCCCGCGCCGAGCACGCGCTCGATGCAGAAATCCCCGACCAGCTCTGTTCCCGACGGAAGCGCCAGAACGTTGGTCATGCCGGCCCGTGATACAGCGGCGTTCGTACCGCTTGTCCCCATTCCACCACCCGGGCCGCGAGAACACCGCCCGTTGGCGCGGAGCGAATCCTCCGCCATTAGGAGCCAGCCACGACACTTCGATCACAATGTGGCGGCGGGGACGCAGGACGACACTCGTCCCTCTCGAAACGCATAAGCGCCAACGCCAAGGACAAGCAAACCCCGCTTTTCCACACACCGCGCCTTCCCCGCATGGCAGCGCGGTCGACCACGCCCCGTTCGGAGGAAAGCTGCGCGGGAGAATGTGGGGGGGCAGGGGGTTCGGGGACTGAATTTGGTGAGTGCGCGAATTGGGGTCAGACCCTGCGGGTCTGACCCCAGGGCCTCACGCCCAGCGTGTCATCCTCGGGCGGGCCGCAGGCTCGACCCGAGGCCCCATTTCGACGGTGGCACCGACGGTATTCGCAAGCACGCACGTCTCCGGCTGCACCATGGGTCGTCGGGAACGCGGGCTCCGGTCCTGACGGACCTCGCCCACGCCCGAGGATGACACGACGTTTTTTAGCAACACGGTGTGCTACCCCTCCGGGGCCGAAGTGCGCAGTGCCCGGCAGCACGGTCATCGGGGAGTTTGCGCAATCGGGTGCGCTCGGGATCACCAACATGAACGCCGAACAGCGCCTATATTTTCGAAGGGTACTCTATGGCTTGCCCCCCAGTGCGGTGGTCAGCTCGGCATAGGTTCCAGGGAAATACGACACATTGTGCCAGGGCCGTTTGCCCATGTAGTCGGCGAGCCGGCGGGCCTGAGCGCCGTCGTGCCCGAACAGAACAACCCGGCGATTGAAATCGTCCTCGGGCAGGTCGATCTTTTTCAGCTCCCCGGACAATACCTTGTCGACCGGGGCATTCCGTGTTCCGGCAATTCGGCCGATAGCGAAGTCAGCGGCGGGCCGTGCATCGATGAAGACAGCCGTTTTATCTGCGCCGAAGACGCGCTTGATGCCGCCCAATTCGATGGCGGTCGGTCCGCCGAGCGCGCGCCATACGGGGACACCGAGCTGATAGCGCCGGACGTTCGAGAAACCGGCGTCGACCAGTCGATCGGCAAGGCGTCGGCTCGCTTGGCAGTACGGACCGTTGCAATAAAGAACGACGGCCTTGGACTTGTCGCCGCCGACCAACCGCGAGACGGCCGCAACCTGCTCGGCGGCGGGCGCATCCAGAACCACGGCGCCGGGAATATGGCCCGCCTCGAATTCGGCAACGCTCCGCGTGTCGAGAAGAACCGCACTTCCGTCGAGCAGGATGCGACGGAGCTGCTCGGTGCTGACGTCAGGGGTCTTCGCCCCGGCCTCCGACAGGGTGGCTTGATAGATGTTGTAAACCTGCGCCTCGGTCGAGGTCGGCGTCATGGCGACGGTCGTCAAAGTCGCCAGGGTCGCTGCAGTAGCCAGATTGCGAATCCTCATGGGATGCTCCCGGTTGGCTCGAAGTTGAGATCACCCGCTGGTGTGGCGAGTGATGCCCAAGAAGCCGATCGAGAGGGTCCAGATCCAACATCGTTGCGCGATGGGACCTATCAGCGTTTGTGCTGGCTCAGGCCGTACGGTTCCAAAGCGGAGTTGCCAGCGGTCCCAGCGCCTCGACGAGGCTCGCCAGAGAAATTCTGACCGCACCGCTCAAGCCCACCTCGTTGGCGAACGTGCCGCGTTGTCTCGACGTCGCCAGATAAAGGGTTCGCTTGATCGAAGGCATGATGATCGGCCTCGCATCGAGCTTGCCCGACCTGACATCATCGATCACCGAAGCGTAGGGCAGAATGCAGGAAGCAGCACCGCGAACAGCAAGCGCCCGCATCGCCGAAATCGAGCGAATCTCGTAGGTGACCTTCAGCTCCAGACCGAGATCGCCCGCCGCCTTGAGGACGGCGGTACGGACACTGTCGCCCTCCTCCGGCATCACGAGCGTTTCGTCCAGCGCCTCGACGAGCGCCACTGGCATGCCCGAACGGCCCGCAGCCTGGGTAACGAGTACGAGATCGTCCTGCAGCAGCGCTGTCCGCAAGCAACCCGGTTGATCCGGTACGTCGTAGCAAAGGATGTAGTCGAGTTCGCCGCCGTCCAGCCGTTTGA
This sequence comes from uncultured Devosia sp., assembly GCA_964574325.1. Taxonomy (GTDB): domain Bacteria; phylum Pseudomonadota; class Alphaproteobacteria; order Rhizobiales; family Hyphomicrobiaceae; genus CAMDPA01. Next base: position 55,625 of record CAZNMY010000018.1, read on the forward strand.
CAAGGACGTGACTCATTTCTTCGACGAGCCCCAGCATGACTTGGGGCAGGTGCTCGCGGACGTGCAGGGTCAGGTCCGGTCCGACCAAGGGCATCAGCGCTGGCGTCGTACCCAACCGGATCGCTTCACTCGTGTCTTTTCCCGCTGCGGTGATCTCGGCCTGTGTGCGTTCCACGAGAGCGATTATTTCGAGTGCGCGTTCGTGCAAAAGCGCGCCGGCCTTCGTAGGCTCGACGCCGCGCGAGTGGCGTGTCAGGAGTGCGACGCCGAGTTGCTCTTCGAGCTGTCGCGTCTGCATGCTGAGCGCAGTCTGGGCGACATGAAGCAGCTCGGCGGCACGGGTCATGTTGCCTGCTTCGACGACACCGACGAAATACTTGAGCTGGCGAAGGTTCACGACGGGCTCCAGCGCGGCCTGAGCGGCTGTTCTACCGCCAGAGCACGATCCGATGATGCGCGATCTCCATGTGTGATCGCATGATCGGATGGAGCTGCTCAATCCTCGGCATTCTAAAGCATCTTTGTCCAACCGGCGAATCGCGACGGGATATGCCGCCAGCTCGCCTCACCCCGCATCATGCCGCTCGACGCCGATCATGGCCCAGGGCCAGATGGGGGAGGGGACGCGGCGGAGCGACAGGGCGTGCTCGCGCCAGATCACGATGAGGCCGGCGGCGATGACGATCGTCGCGCCGAGCAGCATCGTCGGCGCCGGCACGTCGCCGAACAGGAAGTAGCCGAGCACGATGCCGAACAGCATCGAGGTGTACTCGAACGGCGCGACGGTGGAGGCATCGGCGTAGCGGTAGGCCTGCGTCATCGCCATCTGCGAAACGCCACCGAGCAGGCCGCTCAAGATCATCAGCGCCGTCGTCCAGCCGTCGGGCCAGCTCCATCCGAACGGGGCGGTGAGCAGAAAGCCGAGAGAACCGATCGCGGAGAAGTAGACCACGACCGTCGTCGAGCGCTCGCCGACGATGAGCCGGGTGACCACGACGCCGCCGAGTGCCACCGCCATCGCGCCGAAGATCGCGCACATCGCGCCGAACGTCTCGGTCGTCGACGCCGTGCCTCCGGCCTTCAGGAACGACAGCCGCGGCCACAACATGATGACGACGCCGAAGAGGCCGACCAGCACCGCCGTCCAGCGGAAGGCGCGGACGGTTTCTCCGAGCATCAGCGCTGCAAGGATCGTGAGGAAAAGGGGTGCTGCGTAGCCCAGCGCGATCGCATCGGGCAGCGGCAGGTACGCGATCGCCGCGAAGTTGAGGCTCATCGCGGTCAGCCCGAGCAGTCCGCGCCAGAAGTGGCCCCACGGGTTCGAGGTCCGGACCGCGTCGAGGAACTCGCCACGCCACGCGGCAAAGCCGAGGATCGCGACGAGCGCGAAGAAGGCGCGGAAGAAGCAGACCTCGGTGATGACGACGACTGCGGACGACGCCTTGACGCAGGCGGACATCAGCGTGAAGCCGAGAACCGATGCGATCTTGAGGAGTATCCCGATCTTCGGGTCAGTCCGACCAGAAAGGTGTCCGCCAGACAATCCAAGGCTCACGTCCGCCCCTCGACGAAGTCGTCGATGAGCGCGCGCGCGATGGCCTGCCGGCCAGGACCGGTCAGCCCGTCCTTGTGCGTGCCTTCGATCATTTGGCGGCATTCGTCGCGCGAGAACCAGCGGGCGTCGACGAGCTCTTCGGGATCGATCGTCAGATCCGTCGTGGTCGCCTGTGCGATGCAGCCGATCATCAGCGAATGGGGGAACGGCCAGGGTTGCGTCGAGTGATAGGACACCGCGTCGACCTCGATGCCGGCCTCCTCCATCACCTCGCGTCGGACAGCATCCGCCACGTCCTCGCCGGGCTCGATGAAGCCGGCGAGCGTCGAATACATGTTGGGTGCGAACCGGCCGGAACGTCCGAGCAGGCAGCTCTGCCGGTCGGGGTGCTCGACCAGCATGATGACGACGGGATCGGTGCGCGGGAACATATCCGTGCCGCACGACCAGCAGCGGCGTCGCCAGCCCCCGTCGCGGATGCGGGTGGCCCCGCCGCACCTTCCGCAACAGCGGGCGTTGTCGTGCCAGTGCGCGAGCGCCTTCGCCTTGCCGGCAAGCGACACTTCCTCGCTCGATACGACGCCCTGCATGGCGAGCGAGCGCAAATCGACGGCGGGGCCGAACATCGCGAGCGCCGCCGGTATCTGCCGTAAGCGAAGCTCGGTGACCGCAATGGCGAAGCGCGCCGCTCCGCCGCTGCGCTCCACGCCGAGAAAGTAGGGATCGGCCTCCTCGATGCCGGACTTCGCGAGCTCGGCGAGCGTGAACCAGCGCAGGGAGGCCTCGGTTCGAGCCTCGTTGGAGACGATCACCGGCTTGTGATCGAGCAGCACGATGAAGCGCGCGTCCGGGTGGCGCCCCAAGGCTGCCAGATACTCCGGGTCCGAACGCTTGCCGCTCTGCCGGTCCAGAAGCGCGCTCGATCTGAGAGAAGGGATCATGAGTTGTCTGCCTCGGCGGCGCACGAAGCACGGAGTGTGCGCCCGCCGTTATCGCATGCTCAATCTTCGCGCATCGTCACGTGAAACCGCCGGGCGGCGCCTCAAGCCATGCCGCCTGCCTCGAGCGCGAGGAATACCACCCCGATCGCTGCGATCGCAAATCCCATGACCCGAACATGCGCCCGGCTCATCATCGGCTTCGCATCCGGCGAGACGCGCGACGCCTGCCAAGCCACAGCGGCAATCGTCATCTGAATTGCGGCAAGGCCGACGATATAGGCGATAACCGGTGTCGGCTCCGCGCCAACCACCGTCTCGGCGAAGGCGTAACCATGCAGCATGCCGGCGACCGCAAAAAGGCCCGCGACCAGCCGGGGCATGCGATGTTCAGAGCCCCGTACGACGGCCAGTCCGATGCCGAGCACCGACAATGACAGCAGGACACCGGCATAAGGCACATCGATCCCGGCCAGATGCACCCCCAAGCCCGTCACCATCGCTACGACGAAAAGGGCGGGGAGGGCGAGGCCGAAACCTCCGATCGCGGCCAGCAGGCCGATCCCGACGACGAAGGCGAAATGATCGGCGCCGAGGACCGGATGGCCGATACCCGACAGGAAACCATGCAGAAACGAGGTCGGCATCAGGCCCCCCGTGGGATGGTGGGCGTGCGCCGACATCGTATGCAGCGGCAGCAGCACCATCGCGCCCAAGGCCATCCGGCCAGCAGCTCTCGTTCCCATATCGCAATCCCCTCGCGCTCGCAGCGTCGTGAACTAACCGAGTAAGGCACGCGGCGCGGGTGGTGTCAAAATCTCGATCAGCGTCTCGACCTGCCTCGTTTTCAGCCTCGCTTGCCTCTTCGTTCGCAGCCGGGGCAGACATTTGCTGTCCGCAAGGAGCATTGCGTTCGGCCAACCGTTGCACCACCAATGCAGCCACGCAGCCGGCCGGTCGGCAAGATGCTAACCATCGCTGCGCACGTTCGAAGACGCGGCCGCCCGACCGGTGCAATTTCGCGCCTCAACTCTGGAGCAGACACGCTTGCTGGCAGCATTGTTCGATCTCGCCCGGGATATCGCCGTGATGGCCGCCGCCGCGGGCGTCGCGTGGTGGTGCTGGGATCAGTACCGCACCTCGACCGAGCGCGGGGACCACGCCGCGCAAGCCGGCCTTCTCGCTGAACGGCAGTCGGCCGATCTCAAGCTGTGGGTGGAGAAGCTCGACGAGCGGACGACGGCGATCTCGACGCATCTCGCCCAACTGGCGCAGATTGCGCAACTGGCTCAGGCTGCGCAAACCGCCCAGGCTGCGTCGCTGGCCGAGGCGAGGTCTGCGTCGGCGAGCGAGCACAGCATGCGCCTGGCGAATGCCGCGCATGACGAGGAAGCGCGCATGGCCGCGAAGGTCCGGGTGCACCGTCTGCTGCACAGCACCACGGACCCGTTCCTGACATTCGTCGAGATCGAGAAAGCGCTGGGCGCCGACGACCTCGCGCCGATCGCCGGAGACCGGCTGCGGCGCGTGTTGATCGAACTCGTCTCCGACGGCGTCGTCGCACAGCTCGACCAGGACCGCTATTTCATCGCGAGCGACTATGAAGCCGGCAGCGGCGACGACAGCGACGACGCAGACGGGGACGACGCGGCTTGAACCCTTCACCCGCAAACGTCTGCCATGCCGCACTACCTCCGCGCGCATGGGTTGAATGCGGCAACTTGTCCTGCTAGTTTCAGCGCGTTCATCGGGGGCTCCGATTTCATGATTCGTTGGGTGCGCCGAGCCGTCGTCATTACCGCGCTTTTCGCGTCGCCGTTTCCCGCTTCGGCGCAGGAAGGCGACTGGATGAGCGCCGTGCGCGACAAGAAGCCGGGCGTGGCCACGCCTCCGGCCTCGGCCAAGTCGGCTGCGCGCGCGCCAGCCAAGCTCGTGCGTCCGGAGCCGAACGTATCTTCACCCGCGGTCCGGCGCAGCAGGGCGGCTGCGGCTGCGGCTTCGGATACCCGGGCTTCCGGCTCGGCCTCCGGGGTCAGAGCTACGGCTCCCGCTTCGCAGCAGTCCCTGCCTGCCGTCACGATCCGCCCGCAGCCGACCGCGATCGACGTTCAGGGCGCGGAGGCCGCGTTCAACCGGGCCAACGATGCCTACAGGCGGGGCCGCTACGAGAGCGCCGTCGCGGAAACGAACGAAGCGCTGCGGCTCAATCCGCGATTCGCCGAGGCTCAATACCTGCGCGGCATCGCCTATCTGCGCGACGGCGCGCTGGACAGGGCGATGCAGGATTTCTCCGCGCTGCTCGCAGCAGATCCCGGCAACGGCAGCGCGTTGCTGGGCAAGGGGGCGGTCTATCTCACGCGCAACCGGCTCGACGATGCGCTGGCGGAATTCGACCGCCATGTCGTGCTGAAGCCGCAGCAGAGCGCGGGTTTCATCAATCGGGGCCGCGCGCACGAACTGGCTGGCCGGCTCGACGCGGCGAACGCCGACTTCGATACCGCGGTTCGGCTCGCGCCACGCGATGCGCTCGCGCTCTATCACCGCGCGCACGGCCGGTTGCACGCAGGCGACCGCGTCAAGTCGAGGGCCGACTTCGATGCTGCCGTGGCGCTGGAGCCGCGGCTGGGGACTTTCGCGGGCAGGCTTCGGCCCGCCCCCTATCTCGGGTTGCCGGGCCGTACTGAAATCTGGGAGGAGCCATCGGGCGTGCTCGTCGTTGCAGCGCCTCCGGCAGCCGCCAATGTCGGCAGCGCCGCCGAACGCGATCAGCCCGCGCTTGCCAATTCGCCGACGATCGGTGCGATGAGTACGATCGGGACTGCCACCATCGATGCCGCGCTGATCGGAGCGTCGAGCGCGCTGGAGGCCAAGTCCTACGACAAGGCGATCGCGGATGCCGGCGATGCCCTGCGCAACAATCCACGCTCCGCGCAGGCCTACGTCATTCGCGGCACCGCCTATCTCTTCCGCAAGCAGTGCGACCGCGCGACGGCGGATTTCGACGAGGCGATCCGCATCGATCCGGGTCTTGCCGACGCGTTCGTTATGCGCGGGGAGTGCTACACCCAGCTTTTCCGGCTGGAACGTGCGCTGGCAGATTTCGACGAAGCGCTGCGGCTGAAGCCAGACAGCGCCGCGGGGCTTCGCGGACGCGGCTTCGTGCTGCTCATGCGCGGCAACGCCGAGGGCGCGATCGGCGATCTCGACCGTTCGCTCGACATGGATCGGTCGAGCCATTCGAGCTACTACATTCGCGGCCTCGCGCAGGCGCGGCTCGCCCGCCACCGGGCCGCCGTCCTCGATTTCAACGAGGCGATCAGGCTTTCGCCCAATGACATCACGGCCTATCGGGCGCGAGCCTCGTCCAGCATGGCGCTCGGCGAATTCGCCGCAGCGATCCGCGACTACGACAGGCTGGTGGAACTCGAGCCGCGCAATGCCATGAACCGCGTCAGCCGCGGGACCGCGCTCGAACGCAGCGGCGCGATCGCGCGGGCTCGCGAAGATTATCAGCGGGCGATCAGCGAGGCGCCCGAAGGCAGCGCGGCGCGGACCACGGCACAGCGGCGCCTCAAGCAGATCACGGGGTCGGGGATATAGCGTCAATCGCCAGACGGTTCGTGCACCGTTACCCCAAGCACGCCGTCGAGGCCGTGTAGACGGCCGTCCGCGATACTTCGATTTCTGGCACCGCAACGCCTGCAATCAGCAGATTCGTCATACCCCGAGAGGCCGTGGATGGCCGCCTTCGCGGCCATGACGAACGGAAATTATGATTGATGCGTCGAGCACGCATCGTCAACTCCTGTGGAGATTGGCCTCAACAGAGTGGGTGTTGATCGTGTAAAGGTCGGTGATGGAACACTCATCTGGAATCTCCGCCAGTCGAATCTCCGCCAGTCTCTTCGGCATTTCATGACCTCGCAAACCGATCCGATCATCTACAAGATCCTCGCCGCCTCGGAATGGCAGGCTGCGGTAACAGCGGGCAGCTATGCCGGGTCGCCCGACGACGCGCGGGACGGCTTCATCCACTTTTCCACCGCTGCTCAACTCGCCGGCACGGCTGCGAAGTACTTCAAGGACAAGCCGGACCTCGTGCTCGTGGCGGTCGCCACCGATCTACTCGGCGGGCGGTTGCGCTGGGAGCCCTCGCGCGGCGGTCACCTGTTCCCGCATCTCTATTCGCCTCTCGAGACGACCGCGGCGACCGCCGTCCTGCCCCTGCCACTCGGCGCCGACGGCGTGCCGCTCATTCCACGGGAGATCGCACCTTGATCTGGGGTCTCGTTGCCGGCGTGGCCAAGCTCGCGCAACCGCTGCTCCTCGCGCTGCCGCCGGAACAGGCGCACGAGGCGACGCTGGTGGCGCTCGAAAAGGGGCTCTATCCGCGCTCATCGGTGACCGGCGATCCGCGGATCGCGGTCGAGGTGCTCGGCCTGAAGTTTTCCAACCCGGTCGGCATGGCGCCGGGCTTCGACAAGGAAGGCCGCGTTCCCGATGCGCTGCTCGACATCGGTTTCGGTTTCACCGAGGTCGGCACGATCACGCCGCTGCCGCAGCCCGGCAATCCGGCGCCGCGCGTGTTCCGTCTGCCGCGCGACCGTGGCGTGATCAACCGTCTCGGGTTCAACAGCGGCGGACATGCAGCGGCACTGGCGCGATTGGCACGGCGGCAGAAGCGGGGCGTCGTCGGCATCAACGTCGGCGCCAACAAGGAATCGCCGGACCGCGCCGGCGACTACGTGAAGGGTATCGAGGCGTTCGCGGACATCGCGAGCTATTTCACCGCCAACATATCCTCGCCGAACACGCCGGGCCTGCGCGATCTGCAAGCCCCTGCCGTGCTCGACCAGCTGCTCGAGCGGGTGATGGCCGCGCGCGAGAAGATCGCGACGTCGGGCGGCAGGCGGGTGCCCGTCCTCGTCAAGATCGCGCCGGACATCGCCGAGCAGGACATCGAGCCGATCGTGGATCGCATGATCGCGCACAATGTCGATGGCATCATCGTCGGCAACACGACGCTGTCGCGCCACGGCATCCGGGACGTGGAGATCGGGCGGGAAGCGGGCGGGCTGTCGGGTCAGCCGCTGTTCCATCGCTCGACGGTGATGCTGGCGAAAGTGGCGCTGGTGACACGAGGCAGGATGCCGATCATCGGCGTCGGCGGCGTCTATTCCGGTGAGAGCGCACTCGCCAAGATCGAAGCCGGGGCGACGCTGATCCAGCTCTATTCGTCGCTGATCTTCGAGGGGATCGGGCTGGTCGATCGCATCAAGCTGGACCTGGCCGACGCCGTTACGCGCGCTGGTGCGAAGAACATTACCGAGCTCGTCGGCAGCAAGACGAACGAGTGGGCGGCGAAGCCGGTGGAAGTTTGAACCCGGGCTTCGATCTCCATGTTACTGCGCCATGCAAATGGAGCCTCGCATGTCACAAGCCTCCCGTCTCACAGAGCTTCTAGGGATCGAATTGCCGCTGCTGCTCGCGCCGATGGCGGGGCCGGGAACGCCGGAACTGGCGATTGCCGTGTGCGAAGCTGGTGGGCTCGGGTCGCTGCCGTGCGCGATGCTCGGCGCCGATGCGATCGAGCGCGATCTCGGCATCATCCGGCAGCGCACGTCGCGGCCGCTCAACGTCAACTTCTTCTGCCACAAGCCGCCGGTGCGGGATGCGGAACACGAAGCGCGATGGAAAGCGCGGATGTCCGCCTATTACGCTGAACTCGGGCTCGATCCGGACGCGCCTGTCAACGCGGCGGAGCGACGACCGTTCGACGATGCGGCGTGTGCCCTCGTAGAACGCTTCAAGCCGGAAGTGGTGAGCTTTCATTTCGGCTTGCCTGAAGCCTCGCTCCTTGCCCGCGTGAAGGCGACAGGCGCGCGCATCATCTCGTCGGCGACGACAGTGGCCGAGGGGCGCTGGCTGGAGGCGAACGGCTGCGACGCGATCATCGCACAAGGGTACGAGGCGGGTGGGCATCGCGGTATCTTCATCGACGGCGATCCCGTCGCCGCATTGGCGACGCAGGCGGGAACGATGGCGCTGGTGCCGCAGATCGTCGACGCAGTGCAGGTTCCCGTGATCGCAGCGGGCGGCATTTCGGATGCGCGGGGCATTGCAGCAGCGTTCGCGCTCGGCGCCAGCGCGGTGCAGATCGGCAGCGCGTATCTGCATTGCCCCGAAGCGAAAGTTCATGCGGGGCATCGCGAAGCCTTGAAGACTGCAGCCGACAACGCAACCGCCGTAACCAACGTCTATTCGGGCCGGCCGGCGCGCGGGATCGTGAACCGCATGATGCGTGAAGTGGGGCCGATTTCGCCGGATGCGCCTGCGTTCCCGAACGCCGCGACCGCGAGCGGGCCATTGCGCGCGAAAGCAGAGGCGGCAGGCTCGGTCGATTTCACACCGCTGTGGGCAGGGCAGGCAGCCGGCCTTGGCAGTGCAATGCCGGCGGGAGAGTTGACGCGCGCGCTGATGAAAGAGGCGCGCGAGGTGATGCGCGGGTTGGCCACGAACCCGTAGGCTGGGTCAAGCGGAGCGCGACCCAGCTTTTGTTGGTCTACAGTGACCTCGACCCAGACCTACACCTCTTCGGCCGCAGGCCGCAGGCCGCGGACGCGACCGCGTCCCGGCGCCAGTGCGCCGCCCCTCGGAGCGCCCAGTTCGCCAATCCCGAATGGCCCGGTACGGCGCGTGAGAAAAGTAGTCCTTTCTTCGGCCGCAGGCCGCGGACGCGACCGCGTCCCGGCGCCAGTGCGCCGCCCCGGCCGGAGCGCGACTAGCGCGTGAGGCCCAAATCAAGTTTCAACCTTGAACAGCTCTTTCTGGTCGGACTTCTTCACGTCGATCAGGTGCCACGGCAGGCCCTGCTTGCCGATCTCGTCCATGAACGGCTTGGAGGGAAGCTGCTCGACGTTGAACACGCCTTTCCCCCCCCAATGGCCCTGGAACAGCATCATCGCGCCGACGACCGGCGGCACGCCCGTCGTGTAGGACACGGCCTGCGCGCCCGTCTCCTTGTAGCACTTGGCGTGATCGCAGACGTTGTAGAGCATCGCCCGCTTGTCCTTGCCGCCCTTCTTGCCGGTGAAGATGCAGCCGATCGAGGTGCGGCCCTTGTAGTTCTCGCCCAGCGACGACGGCGGCGGCAGCAGCTCCTTCAGGAACTCCATCGGGATCACCGGATTGCCCTTGTACATGACGGGATCGATCCGCGTCATGCCGACGTTCTGCAGCACCTCGAGGTGCTTGATGTAGTTCTCCGAGAACGTCATCCAGAAGCGGATCTGCTCGAGCCCCTTGATGTGCCTCACGAGGCTCTCCTCCTCCTCGTGATAGATCAGGTAGCTCTTGCGCGGGCCCACTTCCGGATAGTCGATCATGCACGAGATCGACAGCGGATCGATGTCGATCCACTTGCCCTTCTTCCAGTATTTGCCGCGCTGGGTGACTTCACGCAGGTTGATCTCGGGATTGAAGTTCGTCGCGAACGCCTTGCCGTGGCTGCCGTCGTTGCAATCGACGATGTCGATCTGGTTGATCTCGTCGAACAGGAACTCCTGTGCGTAGGCGCAATAGATGTTCGACTGACCGGGATCGAACCCGCAGCCCAGGATCGCCATGATGCCCTTCTTGGCGAACTTGTCGTGGTAGGGCCACTGCCACTCGTAGGTGAACTTGGCCTCGTCGCGCGGCTCGTAGTTCGCCGTGTCCATGTAGTGCACGCCGGTCTTCAGACAGGCGTCCATGATCGCGAGATCCTGGTAGGGCAGCGCCATGTTGATGATGAGGTCCGGCTTGACCTTCTCGATCAGCGCGACGGTCTCCTTGACGTTGTCGGCGTCGACCTGATGCACGCCGATCTTGCCCTCGCAGCGCGCGGCGACCTTCTTGCAGCTCTCCAGCCGCCGCGACGCCAGATGGATCTTCTTGAACACGTCGCGGTTCATCGCGCACTTCTGCGCCACGACCGAGCCTGCGGCGCCCGCGCCGATGATAAGCACCGTGTCCATCTAACCCTCCGCTGGTGACGTGTCGCGACCGGCGCCGGTGAAGCCGCACCTCGCCCGAACGAGGCGAGTTCGAGACGGCGGCTGCCGATCGTCGCTGGAAAGCACTGCCGCGACATAGGGCAATCGATGTTGGCCTTCAACAGATAAACGCCCCCTTGGTCGCGAATTTCCCGGGCAGCGTTTTGTGACGGATCGATTACACCGGCACCACGCGATCGTGCGGAAATGCGATCGAGGCCCGCGTGCCGCGTCCGAGTTCGCTCTCGATCGAAAGCGTCGCCCCGCCGGCCGCCGCCAGCGTGCGAACGAGGGGTATGCCGATGCCGGTTCCCCCGGACCGCCGGCGCAAAGGTTCCGCGGTGAGGCCGCCGGGAGCGACGCGCCGCAGCTCTGCCTCGCTCATCCCGTCGCCGTTGTCCGCGATCTCGAGCACCACCGGGCCGCCTTGCCGGTAGCCGAGGCGCACATCCACCCGCCCACCCGGCGGCGTGTACTTGAGCGCATTTGCGATCAGGTTGTTGAGCATCTGAAGAACGCTGCGGCGGTCCGCGATCACGTGCGGCAACCCTGACTGGATTTGCGCTGCGAGAACGACGCCGGCAGCCGCCGCCACTTCATCGAGCGCCGACGCGCCTTGCGCCACGATCGATGCGAGGTCGAGCTCGGCGAATTCCAGCGGGCCGGTGCCCCCGCGACCATCGCTGCCCGAATCGAGGAACGCCGCGACGACGGTGTTGGCGAGGGCGGCGCTCTGATGGATATCGGCGGCATAGGCCCGGTAGCGGTCGTTGCCGAGCGGCCCGAGCCGTTCGTCGCGCATGATTTCGGCGAGCACCACGATGGCGCCGAGCGGTGTTCGCAGTTCGTGCGCGAGGCGGCCGACGTCTATCGTGCGGGCCGCATCATCCTGCGTCGCGGCTGCCTTCGCCGCCGGCTGGCTTTCGCTCTGCGCCACGTTGATGCCACTGTTCAGTTGCTCCTGCGGCCCATGGGCACCACACCCACGGGTTCGTCAAGCGGCGGCTTTTGCCGGAGACTTTCGGGCGCCGAATCGGCCTACCGCTCACCTCCATGGTGACGGCGGCCCCGAGATGAGCGATGATCGCCCCGCGGTCCCTGCCCCGGTGCTGCTCGAGCAGGCGCCGAAAGTTCCCGAGCATAACTGAGTATCGTGAGCACAACCGAGCCTCGTGACATCAGACGGAGACGACAGCCATGGCCGAGATCCCCAAGATGGAAATCCCCGACGCGATGCGTCAGGCAGCCGAGAAGAACATCGAGCAGGCACGGTCTTCCTACAATCAGCTGCTCGAGATGACACGGAAGTCGCAGGAGCACCTGACGCGTTCCTCCGAGGCGATGACCGAAGCGACGATCGATCTTCAGTCGAAGATGCTGCGCTTCACCGAGGAGAACCTCGACGCGGGCTTCAAGCTGGCGACCGAGCTGGCGCGGGCTCGCGACATGAAGGACTTCTTCGAGATCCAGGGCCGTCATGCCCAGCGGCAGATGCAGATCTACGCGCTGCAGGCCCAGGAACTCGGCCGCCTGATGGCCGAGGCCGCACAGAAGTCGCAGCCCAAGAAGTAGCACCGCAGCGAATTGCTGCGACGCCGGGTTTGCGCCTCAACCGGCCAGCTTGAATACGCCGCGCTCGGCTTCGTCGAGCTGGTCGACGAGGCCCATTTCCCACGCGATGTACCCGCGCGCAGCCTCCGCGTTGCCATCGTGGCGGTCGTGGACGAAGAACAGATAGTCGATGCGATCGGCATCGGCGGGCCTGTCCGGTGTAGCCGCGACGTCGAGACCTGCCGAGCGCCAGTCGGCCGGTGCGCCATCGAGCCATCGCACGCTGCGCGCGCCCATCTCGGATAGTTCGCCCGCTGCCAGCGCCGCCACATCCGCACGGTCTGCCACGATCACCACGTCCTGACCCGCCACCCGCGATGCGAGCTGCGACAGCCGCGGCCGGATCGACCACAGCGAGTTCGCGATGTTCGCCTTGCGATAGTCGAACGATGCACGCACGTCGACGACGACGGGGCGCTTGTCCGCTGGCCGCCGCACCAGATCTTCGGCACTGATCCGTGCCGGCACGACAGGTGTCCAGGCCGGCGTGCCCGCTCGCGCGGGAAGCCCCGTGCCGACAGCGATCCCGCCCTCCAGCACCGAAACGTCGTGTCCGAGCTGGGCGAGCCACTGCGCCATCATCGGCGCGCGAATGCCATCGCTATCGGCGAGCACGATCCGCGCCCGCATCACGCCGACCCATTGATCCGTCGCCTGCACGAGCTGCCCGCCCGGCGCATGCTGGAACCCCGGAGCCGAACCTGCCGCGAATTCTTCAGGCGTGCGCACGTCGATCAGGAACGTCGTCCGCGTCGCGTCTCCGAGCCAGCCCGCAACGGTATCGGCATCGGCAAATCGCACGCCGCGAGCTTCGGCGAGACGGCGCACGTGCCGGCCGCGCTCGGCCAGAACCGACTGTGCAGGCGCTGTCATGCCATGCCGCCGGCCGGCGCCACGTTCCAGCTCGAGTCCCGCCAGGAACCACCCTTGCGTGCCGTTCTCCAGCGCCATCACGGGGTTGGGCAGTCCGAGCGCGATCAGCGTCTCCGCCCCGATGATCGAACGCGTTCGGCCCGCGCAATTCACGATGATCTTCGTCGACGCATCCGGAACGATCTCTTCGATCCGCAGCGCCAGCTCCCCGTTTGGACAACAGATCCCGCCGGGGATGTTCATCTTCTGATATTCGCCGAACGGTCGCCCATCGACGATCACGAAACGCTCGCCGGAAGCCTCGAGGCTCTGCAGCTCTTCTGCCGTGATGCGCGGCGTATGGCGCTTGTGTTCGAGCAGCTCCCCGAACGTCTTGCTGGGCACGTTGACGCCGGCGAACAGCGTGAAGCCCGCGGCCTTCCAGCCGTCCGCGCCGCCGTCGAGCACGCTCACATCGCGATAGCCGAGCCTCTCGGCAGCCGCTGCTGCGCGTTGGGCGACACCGTCACCTGCATCGAACAGCACGATCCTTACGTTGAGATTGGGCACCAACCGGACGATCTCCGGCTCGAACCGGCTGAACGGCACCGAGGTCGAATGGAACGGATGCCCCTCGCCGTACTGGCCGTGCTCGCGCACGTCGAGAAACGCCAGCTCGCGCGTGTCCGCCAGCCACGCCTTGACCGACTTTGCATCGACGACTTTAGCCATTCCCGATTTCCTCCCGCTCCCGTTCAAGCCTGAGCTTCGATGTTCGCTATCACGCGCGCGAACGCAAGCGCGGACCGCTCTTGATCGGCCTTGACGGCGATCTGCAACGCGACGGGCGTGCCGCAGTCCGTGTGCTCAGCGAGCGGCACACTGAGTGCGGGATGCCCGGACACGTTGAACGGGCACGTCTCCGCGAGCAGCGCATTGACGACGGGCACATCGACACCGGCCATCGAAACCAGCCGCGCGCCGGCTTGGGGCGGCTCCACGGCGATCGTTGGGCCGAGGATCGCATCGACCTCGGCGAATTGTGCGGCCATGTACCGCCTCACGTCGGCGAGGACCTGGCGTGCCTTCACGATCTCGGCGGGCTCGATCAGTGCGGCATAGGAAAGCGACCGGGCAGCGGTCTTCGTGAAACCGCCGGCATCAGCCGGCCAGTGCCTGCGCCAGATTTCGAGGGCTTCCCCGCACACGATCGCGCCGTGGATCTCCGCCAGCGCCGCCTGATCGGGCAGCGCGACTTCGACGAGCGAGTAACCTTCACCAACGAGCCGCGCCAGCAGCTGCTCGATGGCCGCGCGGATGCTGGCATCCGCCATCGAAAGCCGTGCGGGATCGAAGCCGATACGCCGGATCTCCGGCGCGGGCTCGGGAGCTCTTTGGCCTCCCGCCAGTGCGAGCCAGCCTTTCTCCAGGATGTCGATATCGGCGGCGAGCAGTCCGACGTGATCGAACGCATACGACAGCGGCGTCACGCCTTCGACGGAAATTCGCCCATAGGTCGGCTTCAATCCGTAGAGCCCGCAGCATGCGGCGGGCACCCGCACCGAGCCACCGGTGTCCGTGCCGAGTGCGAGGTCGGCGAGGCCTCCGGCAACGGCCGCAGCGCTGCCGCCGCTCGAACCGCCGACCGTGCGGCCAGGCGCGGTCGGATTGTCGACGCCGGGCGTCATCATGCCGAACCCGGCGGAATCGGTCGCCACGGTGCCGACGATCGTTGCACCCGCCCGACGCAGCGCTGCGACGCAGTCGGCGTCGCTCTCGCCGATGCGATCCGCCAAGAGCGGCAGCCCGGCTGTCCACCGGAGCCCGGCGACCGCGATGTTGTCCTTGATCGCCAGACGAATGCCGGCGAGCGGACCCTCGCCGCCACGGGGCGATGCTACGCGATCGACGAACGCGCCATACGGATCGAGATGAGGCTCGAGCTCAGCCAAGATCAATTCTCCCGGCAGGCGATGCCGGAAGGCAGCGGGGTGCTGCAGTGCTTCGGTGCCGGGAGATCCAATATCACGTCCGCGACGGCTTGCGAGAGGGCGCGGCGGGAGGTGGCGCCAGGATCGAGTGCAGCATGTCGACGAACTCCCGTCGCCGGCTCTCGCTGAGCACCTTGGTCACTCTTTGCTCGGCCTCGATCATCGTCGGCAGGAGTTCCTCGAGACAGTTGCTGCCGTCCTCGGTCAGTCGCAGCGTGTAGGCCCTTGCATCGGCCCGGCTGCGGCGGCGGGCGACGAGACGCCGCGCGCACAAGCGGCGAACCATGTCGGCCAGCGTAGACCTGTCGATGCCCGTTTCGTCGCATACATCCGTCTGGCTGGGATCAGTCAGCTTCGCGATCGCGTCGAGAACGACGATCTGGCGTGCGGTCAAGCCGTGGACGTTGGTCGTGTGCTCGAACTGATGGTCGGCGAACTGGCTCGCCCGATGCAGTAAATGGATAACGCTGTCGGAGATGTGTACTGTCTTTACCTTGGCCATGGCTTACTCTGGTCGCGACGTGTTGATCGGTATCGCCTTGTCGGCGATGGTATTGCCCCATGGATAGTCTTCGACGCGACCGTTCGCTTGACCATTGAACCGCGGATTTGACCCCTTACTGACATTGCGTCTGCTGTGCGTTCCCGGCCGCGAAGAGGCCGTACGAGGGAGATTTGACCGATGGCGAGGGTGCGGGAGCCGCGCGCGAAGGCCAGTCTCATCGAGGGGTTCGGCGCATTCGCTTCCCGCAAGGGACTCGACTTTGCCGATCTCCTGCAAACGGCGGGCATCGATGCGCGCGACCTCTCCGAGCCCGACCGCGAGATTTCCCTCAATGCGATCGGCCGGCTCATGACCCTCGCCTCCGAGCGTTCGAATGATCCGTGTCTCGGCGTTCATTGGGCCGAGGCGTTTCCAAGCGGCGCGAGCGGAATTCTCGGCTACCTCATCTTGAACGCCGCGTCCGTGCGCAAGGCCGTGTCGGCGGTGGCGCGCTACCTCGATCTGGTGATGGCTCCGGTCGACGTGACGTTCGAGGAAGAGGCGGGCATCGGCCGGCTGGCGGTGAGGTTTCCTCCGGAGTTCACCGCGCCGCGCATTCAGTTCGTGAGCTTCGCGATGGCGCTGCTGATCATCCGCTTGCGCAAGCATGCCGGGCAGAGCTGGATGCCCGTCCGCGTCGATCTCGAACATCGCGCGGTGCCGTGCAGGGAAACCATGTTGCGGGTGTTCGGCCCCAAGGTGCACTACGACATGCCCGTCACGGCACTCCACATCCGTGAGCTGGTACTCGATCGGGGCAGCGAGGACGCCGATGAGAGATTGTTCGAGCTGATCCGTCAGCTGGGCGAGCGCTTGCTGGCAGAGCAGGCGCCCGGCGCCGACATCGTGGTCGCCACACGCAAAGCGATCGTGTCGCAGCTCGAGATCGGCGCTGTGCGTGTTCGAGATGTGGCTGAGGTTCTCGGCATAGGGCCCTCGACGCTTCAGTCCCGTCTCGGCGCAGCCGGTACGACGTACGAGGAGATCCTGATCTCGACTCGCCGCAACTTGTCCGACCTCTATCTGCGCGACACCGATCTGCAGTTGACCGAGATCGCGTTTCTGTTGGGCTTCTCCGAGCTCAGCGCTTTCACGCGTGCGGCGCAGCGCTGGTACGGCGCACCGCCGAGCCATCGACGCGCCGAGTTGAAAGGCTGAAGCCGATGCGCCAGACGGAACGACTGGTGTGCCGTCTTCCGTTTGGCGGGAGAGCGAACGCGGTCCGGCGCCAGTTTGCCGTGACACGAAAGGTGAGACCCGCTCGAGGTCGAACCTTTCGTTGCGAAGTGCTTCACTCCCGGTGCGGCTTGCCGACGAAACCCGGCCCGTGTCCGGCCTCGTGCGCGGCCCAGCATCCAGCCACGCGCCCGGAGAACAGCGACGGCCCGAGCATCGTGCCTTCGAGACCGGCGCGGCCGTTGATGTGCCCGCCTGCCATGCCGGCGACTTCGCCGGCGGCATAGAGCCCCGGAATCGGCTCGTAGTGCTTGTCGACGACGCGGCAGTGCTTGTCGGTCTTCACGCCGCCGAAGTTCTTGCGGGCGAGCGGGAAGATCTGGATCGCATAGTAGGGCGCGGTGTCGAACTTCTTCGACGCGCCGAGCGGCTTGCCGAAGTCCGGGTCCTTGGCGAGCTTGTCGTCGAAAGCCTTGTTGTAGCGCGCGACGGTTTCCAGGAACGCCGATGTGTCGACGTCCATCTTCCCGGCGAGTTCTTCGAGTGTCTGCGCCTTCTTGATGAACGGCGAATTCTCGAACAGCTCCTCGATCTTGTCGCGCAGCGGCTCGTCCTCGTGCTTGTAGTAGGGGTCGGAGATTTCGATCTTCGCGATCATCGGGCGGTCGACAACGGCCCACGCATAGGGCGGCTTCTGCGCCAGGATGGCTGGGCTCGCCGAGTTGCCGCCCGACAGCGCCTCGTTGTGGAACCGGCGACCCTGCGCATTGATGTAGATGTTGCCGGGCGCGAGGCGGAACACGAGGCCGCGCTTGTTGTCGGGATAGCGATAGTCCGGCGTCGCGTAGACGTAGAACCACACGTGGTCCATGTGCGTGAGGATGCCGCCCACCTGCGTGATCATCCGATGACCGTCGCCGGTGGAACCGAAGCCCGAGCCCTCGAGCACGCGCTCGTTCGCCAGTTCAGGCTTGTACTGCTTGACCATCTCGACGTTGGAGTTGAACCCGCCGGGTGCCACCACGACCGCCTTGGCCGTCACCTCGATCTTGTCGCCGGTCTTCGAGTTGTGGCCCACGAAGCCGGTCACGCGACCGGTTTTGTCTTTCGTCAGCGTCGTGATCTCGCTGTCGGCGATGAGTTCGCCGCCCTTCGACCGATAGGACGAAATCAGCGCGGTCATCAGGCCGAAGCCGCTTTTCGCGGCACGCTGCCAGCGCACGACCGAGTTGCCTTCCTGCGGCTTGGCGTCGACCCACGACACACCGTGCTTCTCCGCCCAGCCGAAGAGGTCGTGACGTGTCCCCTCCAGATAGAACCGCGCCCACTCCTGGTCGGCCGTCGGCCCACCCCACTTCATCCAGTCGTCGAACGCGAGGTCCGGGCTGTCCTTGATGCCGAGCTTCTCCTGCAGCGGCGTGCCGGCCATGCAGCACCCGCCACCCGATATGATCGCAGCCCCGCCCGGCTCCGAACGCTTTTCGAACACCAGCGTCTTCGCCCCGGCTGCAAGCGCATCGAGGGCCGCACAGATGCCGGCCGCCCCGCCACCGATGATTGCAACGTCAGTCGAATACTTCTTCGTCTTGTTGGTTTTGGCCATCAGTGGCGCTCCCTCGCTTGTCCGCCCGGCCGATCCACGGCCGAGACTTGTCGTTGCCCAAGATAAGCAGACTTGGCGAGCCCCGCCAACGGGCGAGCGTGTGTGGTGAATGACTGCAATGCGCGCGACTGATAGGTGAAAAAAACTATACGCATCCTCGATCGCCCTGACCTACCCCACCCGCCTCCATACCGACTGCCCCTTCGAGCCGCCGGCGCGGCCGGGGTTGGTGAAGACCATCTCGTCGGGTGTTCGCATGGCGACGACGCGCTTGCCGGCTGTTCCGGTGAAGGCGGGAAATGTGCACGCCTCGAACCGGACGTTCACGATGCCGGCCGCTTCGTCCACCGTGTAGGTGCCGAACATCGCGAGCGAGCCCGCGACGATGGCTTTCGCTTCGTCGGGCGTGGCGCTGTCGCGGCTGGAAAACTTCGGCAGGTCGGAGCGCATCACGATCTGGGTGAAGCGGCCGTTGGCGTCGAACATGTAGATGCCCTGAGGTGCGCTGCCCCAGGTCTCTGTCGTGCTGCCGTCGCCATGGATGTCGACCGACGACACGAGCGACCACGTTCCAACGATCTGGCGGGCAAGTGACATCGACGATGATCCCCGAGTGCGTGCAACCGGCTCCAGCTTCGGCCGTCGGCGCGAGGCACGCAAGTCGGTCGAGCGGATCAATCGGGCAAGCGAGGCTTCAGCGCACTACGACTTTGCCGATTCGTCCCCACGCCATTTCTTCTTGTGCGCATACTTCGATGGGGTCCGCTGCGCCGGTGCATCGCCCGTGCGCGGTGCGTGATCGCGCGGGGCCGAATGCGGAGGACGTGGCCCCTTGCGGTGGGGACGCGCCGCAGCACCACTCGACGGAGCCTCGTCGCGGCGCGGACCTTTCGGCCGCCAGCTCTTCTCGCCGTCGGCACTTTTCCCGGCGCCAGCCCGTTTCTCGTAGTCAGCCCGTTTCTCGTAGTCTGGCCGCTTCTCGAAACTATCGCGCTTCTCGTAGCCCCTCGGCTTCTCGTAAGTCGTTCCTTCGGGTTTCGTCGTCCGCTCTGCGCGGTGGGGTTTCCCGGCAAATGCCGGCCGTTCGGAGCCGGCGGGGCGCTCCGTGCGGGGAGCACGCGGGGGCCGGTCCTCGTTGAACGGCGTCCGCGGCTGCCGCCTCGGTTCTGCGCGCGGGGCTTCGCTCGCCTCATCACCGGAGCCGAGCCGCGAGATCGTGCCTTCCTTCTCCGGGTTCTGCCGCACCGCGTGCTCGAACTGCTCGACGGCATCGGCCTTGATCTGGAACCGGGTGTCGCGATCGAAGATGCGGATCGCGCCGATCTCGGCCTTCGACACATCGCCGGCCTTGCAGATCAGTGGCAACAGCCAGCGCGGATCGGCATTCTTCTCCCGCCCGATGTTGAGGCGGAACCACACCATGTCGGCGTTGTCATCCGCTTGATGACGGCTGCTGCCGCCGAACTCGCGCGGCTTGCGCTCGGGGCGCGTGTCGTTGCCGCGAAACGAAGGCCGTTCCCGGTCGCCGCGATCACGGCCGAAGGCGGGACGGCTCTCCCGGCCCCTGTCGTCGCGCAGACCATCGCGACGGAAACCGCCGGTGTCGGCCGCCAGATCCTGCGGCGCCGGAAGACCCGCGCTGTGCAGGCGAAGCAGCGCCACCGCGATCTCCTGAGGATCCCGCGCGCCTTGCAGCGCACTGACCAGTTCCAGCTCCTCGGGCGTCGCCGGCTCGGTGAAGATATCGTCGGACAGGAAGCGCTCCTGATCGCGCGCGCGGATCTCTGCCGCTGTCGGCGCCGCCTGCCACGTCACTTTCAGTCGCGCCGAGTTGATCAGCGTTTCCGCCTTGCGCCGCCGGTTGTGCGGCACGATCATCACGCACATGCCCTTTTTGCCGGCGCGACCCGTCCGGCCCGAACGGTGGACGAGTGTCTCGCCGTCATTGGGCAGATCCGCGTGGATCACCAGCGCGAGGTCGGGCAGATCGAGGCCGCGCGCCGCGACGTCGGTGGCGACGAGCACGCGAGCGCGCCCGTTGCGCAGCGACTGCAGCGCGAGGTTGCGCTCGTTTTGCGACAGCTCCCCCGACAGCGCCACGGCATTGAACCCGCGCTCCACCAGCCGCCCGTGCATCCGCTTCACGGCTTCGCGCGTGGCGCAGAACACCAGCGTCGCGCGCGATTCATGGAAGCGCAGCACGTTGACGACCGCATTTTCCACGTCGTGCGGGGCGACGCGCATCGCGCTGTATTCGATGTCGGCGTGCTGCTCGTCGCGCCGTACCGTCTGGATGCGCACCGCGTCGCGTTGATAGCGCCGCGCCAGATTTTCGATCTCGCGCGGCATCGTGGCGGAGAACAGCAGCGTCTGCCGTTCCGCGGGAGTCA
>CAZNMY010000019.1:0-71300 GCA_964574325.1 uncultured Devosia sp.
TTTCCCCGTGCCGAAGTGGCATCGCTTCGACGGAGGCCGCTACATCAACACGATGCAGGGCACCGTCACCAAGGACCCCGTCACCGGCCGCCTCAACGTCGGCATGTACCGTGGCATGGTCGGCCAGAAACCGAACTCTCTCCCCGTCCTTTTGTGGCGTCCGCAGAACTGGGGCCTCGATTTCAAGAAGTACGCCGACAAGCAGGAGGAAATGCCGGTCGCCTTCATCTACGGCTGGGAGCCTTCGCTGCCGTTCTGCGCGTCCTCGCCGATCCCGCCCGACGTCTCCGAATACGACGTGATGGGCGCCTTGCGCGGCGCACCGGTCGAACTCGTCGACTGCGAAACCGTGCCGCTCAAGGTGCCCGCCTCCGCCGAGATCGTGATCGAAGGCTGGATCTCGCCCGATCCTGCGACCTTCGAGATGGAAGGCCCGTTCGGCGAGTACACCGGATACTTCGGCGGCGACCAATCCATGAAACATACGGTGCGCGTCACCGCGATCACCCACCGCAACGATCCGATCTTCCGCGGCACGCTCGAGGGCACCATGCCCAAGATGCTGAACGAGAACTCGATCATGTCCTCGGTGCAGCGCGCCGCCCTCGCCTGGAACATACTGGAACGCTCCGGCGTGCCCGGCGTGACGGACGTGCATTGCCCGCCCGCCAACAACGGCACGACGCTCATCATCCAGTTGAAGCAGACCTATCGCGGCCAGGCCAAGCAGGCCGCGTGCGCGATCTGGGGCTCGAATGCCGCGCATCTGCGCTACAAGAACATCTGGGTAGTGGACGAGGATATCGACATCCACGACTACGGCTCGCTCGACTGGGCTTTCGCCTACCGCGTCAACGCCGCCGAGGACGACATCGTCTTCTTCCCCGGCACGTTCGGCTCCGCGCTCGATCCCTCGACCCGTCTCAAGTACCGCGACACCGCGATGTACGGCACGGGCAAATGGTGCCGCGTCCTGATCGACGCGACGATCAACCTCGACTTCGAGCCGGAGGAAAACTACCAGGGCGACCGCTATCCCAAGATGGTCAAGCCCGAGCCCCAGGACGCCGCCCTCGTCGAAAGCCGCTGGGAAGAATACGGCTTCAAGCGGAAGAAATAGTCGCTTCCCGTAGTACGTCTCGATCGGGCCTCGCCGGCATTCGGCGGGGCCCTTTGCTTGACAGACACCGGCATTGAATTCCAACTGACAGCCAATGGACCCAAGATCGAACGGGAGGCGCGGCGCGACGAGCCCCGCGGATGAACCACGATGCCGAACGATGCAGCCCCCCCGGTTTCAGCCACCGGCACGTCGACTGCCAGCACCACCCCGCCAGCAGATCTGCAAGAACATCTCGCCCGCCTCGAAGCAGCCGGCCTCGTCGTCCGTATCGACAAGCCGATCAACAAGGACACCGAGCTGCATCCCCTCGTGCGTCTGCAATTCCTCGGCGGCATTCCCGAGGACGAGCGCAAGGCCTTCCTCTTCACCAACGTCGTCGATGCCAAGGGCCGCCGCTACGACATGCCGGTCCTTCTCGGCGCGCTGTCGGCTTCGCCACGCATCTACGCGATGGGCATGGCGCGCTCCGTCTCCGAGATCGGCGACGCCTGGGTATCCGCGATCGCCAATCCGATACCGCCCAAACTTGTGAAGACCGGCCCCGCCCAGGATGTCGTTCTGACCGGCGACGCACTCGCCGCGGCCGGCGGCGTAGCGATGCTTCCCGTCCCCGTCTCCACGCCGGGCTTCGACAGCGCGCCGTATCTGACGGCGACGCTCTGCATCACCAAGGATCCCGAGACCGGCGTCCAGAATATCGGCATGTATCGCGCGGCCCTGAAATCCAAGGACCGGTTGGCCGTGCGCATGGTCGCCCGCGCAGGAGGTGCCGGCGGCTACCTCCATTGGCTCAAGTATCGCGAAATGGGAAAGCCGATGCCGATCGCGATCGTGCTCGGCGGAGCCCCCTCCGTCGTCTACACCTCGCCGCAGAAGCTCGCCGTCGATCTCGATGAGCTGGCCGTGGCCGGCGCCATCACCGGCAAGGCGATCGAAACACTGAAGTGCAGGACGATCGATCTCGTCGTCCCCGCCCATTCCGAAATCGTCATCGAAGGCGAGATCGACACTTCCGTTCTCGAGCCCGAAGCCCCGTTCGGCGAAAGCAACGGCTATGTCGCGCTCGAAGCCTTCAACATGCCGATGAAGGTCACCGCGATCACGCATCGCAAGAAGCCCATCTTCAACGCGATCATCAGCCAGGTCACGCCGTCGGAATCGAGCGTCATCAAGAAGGTCGCCTACGAGCCGCTGTTTCTCGCCCACCTGCAGAAGACGATGTCGATCAAGGGCGCGCGCAAGGTCGTCCTGCATGAACCGCTGACCAACCTGCGTCCCGTGGTCTTCGTCCAATACGCCTACGGCACGCCGCGCGCGGAAGTCTGGCGCGGCATGTCCGGCGTGTCCTCGTTCATGGCCGGCGTCGGCAAGATCGTGATCGCGGTCAGCGACGACATCGACCCTTCCAGCGTCGACGCGGTGCTGTGGTCGATGGCCTACCGCTGCAACGCGACCGACGACGTCCATGTCGGACCGTGGCGCGGCGGCGGCCAGGGCAGCCAGTATGCGGTCCCCGAAGGCGGCGCCCGCAGCATGGAGTCGACCCTGATGATCGACGCGACCCGCAAGCGCGTCATGCCGCCGCTCGCCCTCCCCGCCCGCCAGCACATGGAGCGCGCCCAGGAACTCTGGTCCGAGCTCGGCCTGCCGCCGCTCAAACTCTCCTCGCCCTGGCACGGCTACACCCTCGGCGATTGGACCGACACCTGGGAGCGCTTCGCCCAGCGCACGGTCGCCGGCGACTGGGAGGCCAACGGCGAGGAAACCCTGAAGCGCCAGCGCGGCGGCCTCGAACCGGAAACGTCCGTCAAGAAGGTCGAGAGGTAGCCCCACTCGGCACCCTCAGATTACATAAAAGGCTGGATGTTGACGCGCCGGAATTATGCCCGCCCCGCCGTTCTCCAGAAGTGCCGTCTCGCGGAGGCATGAGACGGCCGGCTGCCCGTTTCATGCCATCCACTCCCCGCCAGCCCAATTGACACCACTTAACCGTGCCACAAGCGCACCATCTCGATCAATCGGTTGTCATTTCGGATAGCAGCGGTAGGCGGCTAGGATAATCGGCCGCATCACCACAACTCTGCAGGTCCTCGGTGTCCAAACTCCTGAAATGGCTGATCGGCCTGGTTCTCGTCGCAGGAATCGGCACGACCGGCTATCGGCTCGTCGTCCCCCCCGGCGAGACCACAGCCGGGGCCCGCCCCAGCGGCAAGGGCGAGTCGAGGAGCAAAGGCGGCGCCCGTCGCGGTGAAACCGTGCCGGTTCTGGCGGCCGCCGCAGCAACCGCCGACGTCCCGATCTATCTCGATGGCCTCGGGACCGCCCGAGCGCTCAACACGGTCACCGTGCAGCCCCAGGTCGATGGCCGCCTGCTCAGCGTCGGCTTCAAGGAAGGCCAGAACGTGAAGCGAGGCGACGTGATCGCCCGGATCGACCCCGCCATCTATCAGGCCCAACTGGATCAGGCCCTGGCCAAGAAAGCCCAGGACGAAGCCCAGCTCGCCGACGCCCGCCTCGAGCTATCCCGCGTCTCCAAAGTCGGCCCCATCGCGACCCTGCAGAAGGCTGTCGACACCGCGCGTGCCAAGGTCGCCCAGTTCGAAGCACTCGTGGCTGCCGATCAGGCCGCCATCGACCTCGCCAGGACTCAGCTGAGCTACACGACCATAACCGCGCCGATCGACGGCCACACGGGCATCCGGATGGTCGACGAAGGCAACATCGTCCGCGCAGGCTCCACCGTCGGCATCGTCGTCATCACGCAAGTGCAGCCGATCGCGGTCCTCTTCAACCTGCCCCAGCAGCAGCTCGCCCGCGTCAACGCCGCCATTCTCGCCGCAACGCCCAAAGGCGGGCTCACCGCCGAAGCCATGGCCCCCGACGGCCGCACCATCGTCGATCGAGGCGTCCTGCGCGTCGTCGACAATCAGGTCGATCAGACCACGGGCACGATCCGCCTCAAGGCCGAGTTCCCGAACACGACGCTTTCGCTGTGGCCGGGACAGTTCGTCAATATCCGCATCGAAGTCGAAAACCTCCGCGGCGCGACGATCGTTCCGACCGCCTCTGTCCAGCAGGGCCCGAACGGAGCCTTCGTCTACGTCGTCTCGGCTGATGACACCGCGACAGTGCGGCCGATCAGGATCGCAACCCAGGACGAGCGGATCACGACCATCGCCGAGGGCGTGAAGTCCGGTGACCGGATCGTCACATCGAGCTTCTCCCGCCTGCGCAACGACACCGCCGTCTCCGTCACGTTGCAACCGATCCCGGGCCCCGGCGAAACCGGCGCGACTTCCAGGACCGGCCCACTCGAGCCCGTACCGACCGAGAGCCGCCGTGAACGCGGCGAAGGAAAGCGGGGCGAAGGCAGACGCGGCAAGCGCCCCGACGAGTCCGGCGCCCCGTCCCCGAACGCCGGAACCTCCGGCAAGGGCGCCGCCGAGAACGGGGCGAAGGGCGCAGTTTCCCAATGAACGTATCCGCGCCCAGCATCTTCCGCCCGATCGCAACCGCCCTTCTTGCGCTGGCCGTGACCCTGTCCGGCATCCTCGGGTATTGGTGGTTGCCGGTTTCTTCGCTGCCTCAGGTCGACTTCCCGACCATCCAGGTCACCACGCAGTTGCCCGGCGCCAATCCCGATACGATGGCGAATCTCGTCGCAGCGCCGCTCGAGCGCCAGCTCGGCCAGATCCCGTCGCTCCAGTTGATGACCTCGTCGTCGTCGTTCGGCATTACCCAGATTACGCTGCAGTTCGATCTGTTGCGCGACATCGACGCCGCCTCTCAGGATGTGCAGTCCGCCATAAATGCGGCCTCGTCGACGCTGCCGCGCAATCTCCCCTACCCGCCGACCTACGCGAAGGTGAACCCTGCCGATGCCCCGATCGCGACCGTCGCGCTCAAATCTTCGACCCGCACGCTGCGCGAGCTGAGCGATCTCGCCGACACCCTCGTTGCCCAGCGCCTGAGCGCCATCGGCGGCGTCGGCCACGTCTCCGTGCAAGGCGGTATCCGGCCGGCGGTCCGCATCCAGGCCGATCTCTCCCGCCTCGCCAACGCCAACCTGGGCCTCGAAGACATCCGCACCGCCATCACCGCCGCAAACGTGAGCGGCCCGCGCGGCTCGCTCGATGGTCCGACGCAGTCCTACACCATTTCCGCCAACGACCAGTTGGCCGCCGCCGAAGCCTACCGCGACCTGATCATCGCCTACCGCGGCGGCAACCCGGTCCTGTTGCGCCATGTCGCCAACGTCGTCGACGGCCTCGTCAACGACCGCGTCGGCGCCTGGTACAAGGGGCAGCCCGCCGTCATCATCGACATCCAGCGCCAGCCCGGCGCCAACGTGATCGACACCGTTCGCAGCATCCGCGCCGAGTTGCCCCGCCTGTCGCGCACGCTCCCCACCGGCGCCGATCTCCAGCTCGTGCACGACCGCACCGGCACCATCCGGGCCTCGATCGACGAGGTCCAGCTCACCCTCGTCATCAGCGTCGTTCTCGTCATTCTGGTGGTGCTCTTCTTCCTGCGCTCGATCACCGCGACGATCATCGCCGGCGTCGCGCTGCCGGTATCCCTCATCGCTGCTTTCGCCGTCATGTGGCTGTCCGGCTTCAGCCTCGACAACCTTTCGCTGATGGCTCTGACCATCAGTGCCGGCTTCGTCGTCGACGATGTCATCGTCATGGTCGAGAACATCCATCGCCACATCGAAAAAGGCCAATCGCCCTACCGGGCCGCCCTCGCAGGATCGAAGGAGATCGGCTTCACCGTCATCTCGCTGACGCTGTCCTTGATCGCCGTATTCATCCCGTTGCTGTTCATGGGTGGCCTCGTCGGCCGCATGTTCCGGGAGTTCGCGCTGACGCTCACCATCGCCGTCGTGGTCTCGGCCGTCGTCTCCCTGACGCTGACGCCGATGATGTGCTCCCGGCTCCTGAAGCCCCGTCGCGAGCCCGAGCCGACCCGCGGGTCGCGCTTCGAAGCCGTGCAGGAACTGTTCGACCGCAGCGTTGCGGCGTATCGCCGGTCTCTCGAATGGGTCGTCGACCGCGAGCGGCTCACGTTGGCGGTCACCGGCCTCACCATCGCTGTGACGGTCTGGCTCTACATCGTCGTGCCCAAGGGCTTCCTGCCGTTACAGGACACGAGCCTTCTCACCGCCGTCCTCGAAGCACACCCCGAAGCCTCCTTCGTCGAGATGCGCAAGCAGCAGGCCGACGCCGCCGCCGTCATCTCGAAAGATCCCGCCGTCACCGGTGTCGTGTCCGTGATCGGCGTCAGTCCGCTCAATCCGACGCCGAACGCCGGCCGCCTCGCTGTCACGCTGCACCCGGTCGGCCAGCGCGACCGTATCGAGACCGTGATCGCCCGCCTCCGCGCAGCCCTCGCCGATATTCCCGGCGCCGTCGTCTACATCCAGCCGGTGCAGGACGTACAGGTCTCGACCCGCCCGAGCCGGGCGCTCTACCAGTACACGCTCGTCGGCGCCGATCAGGCCGAGGTGATCGGCTGGAGCCGCAAGCTGCTGGCCGAGATATCCGCCGATCCCCGCCTGTCCGACGTGGCGAGCGAAGCGCAGGAAGGCGGTCTCCGCGCCTTCGTCAACGTCGACCGTGCCGCGGCCGGCCGCCTCGGCGTCTCGATGCAGTCGATCGGCGACACCCTCAACAGCGCCTTCGGCCAGCGTCAGATCTCCACGATCTACGCCCAGTCGAACCAGTATCGCGTCGTGCTCGAAGCCGATCCTCGCTACCAGACCGACCCGTCCGCGCTCGCCAAGGTCTACATCCCATCGGGCACCGGCCAGCAGATCCCGTTGGGCTCGATCGCGACAGTCGAACGCCAGACCGCGCCCCTCGTGGTCCAGCGCCAGGGCCAGTTTCCCTCGGTGACGCTGAGCTTCAACATCGCGAGCGGCCAGTCCCTCGGCGCCGCCGTAATCGCCATCAACGAAGCGACCCGGCGCATAGACATGCCCTCGTCCGTCACCGGCACCTTCACCGGCGACACCGCCGAGTTCGAGCGCGCCCTGTCGGGACAGCCGTGGCTGATCCTTGCCGCCATCATCACGATCTACATCGTTCTCGGCGTGCTCTACGAGAGCCTGATCCATCCCGTGACCATCCTTTCCACTCTGCCGTCGGCCGGCATCGGTGGACTGATCGCACTGATGCTGTGCGGCCTCGACCTGTCGCTGGTCGCGCTGATCGGCATCATCCTGTTGATGGGCATCGTGAAGAAGAACGCGATCATGATGATCGACTTCGCGCTAGAAGCCGAACGCCAGCACGGCAAGACGCCGCGCGAAGCGATCCTGGAAGCGGCCCACCTGCGCTTCCGCCCGATCATGATGACGACGCTTGCAGCCCTCCTCGGCGCGCTGCCGTTGGCCTTGTCGCACGGCAGCGGCTCCGAGCTACGCATTCCGCTCGGCGTCACGATTATCGGTGGACTGCTGTTGAGCCAGTTGCTGACGCTGTACACGACCCCGGTCGTCTATCTCACGATGGATCGGCTCTCCCGCCGCCTGATCGCCTGGCGCAACCGCGCACAACCCGGAACGGATGTTTTGCCCGCCGGCCCGATCACGCCCGACGTCCCCGCTGACGGCCGATTGGCCCGCATCCCGCCTCACCGCAGCGCAGCCGAGTAGGAGACTTCCGCACGAAGACAAAAAAACGCGCCCCCGACGTATCGGGAGCGCGGCGGAATTCTTCACTGCAACGGACGCACGCGAGTGCTGGTGCGTCCCCGCCGTTCTACTCGTCGCGGCGGTATTCCTGGATCCGCGTAGCTCGAAGCCCCGGCAGGCCGTGCTGGTCGATCGAGCGCTGCCAGCTCAGAAACTCGTCCACGGTGAGCTTGTAGCGCTCGCAAGCCTCTTCGAGGCTCAGCAATCCGCCACGCACCGCTGCGACGACCTCTGCCTTCCGGCGGATCACCCAGCGCTTGGTATCGCTCGGCGGCAGATCCGCTATCGTCAGCGGACTCCCGTCGGGACCCATCACATATCGCACGCGAGACCTGAAGCTTTGATCGGTCATGACACTCTGAACACGATTTCTGACCAGACACGGACCTTAGCTCAATGAGATTAAAGTCACTCTAAGGGCCGAGGTAAACATACCATGAGCCTACGCTCCAAAGCACTACAGCGACCACCTTAACCTTTATTTTATTGTTTATCAACAGTGAGTTTCAAATAGATGCTCAGAATTGATGTGCAATCATGCAGCAAGCCGCCGATTTGACCCGTCTCGATTGAAAGATCCGATGAGGCGGCCGGAGATCTGCCGGTGTTTTGCTTCGAGCACCCGGTTGGTGCTAGACAGCCGCACGCCTCGCGCCCATCTGCCCGGAGCGGTTCTCCGCGCCGACCAGCGCCCTGACCGCACGCCGACCGGCGCAACCATGTTCGACCGGATTTGAGCTGAAATGACACCGAACCGTTCACCACATGCGATCGCCTCGCCGGCCGTCTTGCAGGGCCGGCGCCGCGTGGTGGCTGCCATGTCGGGCGGCGTCGACAGCGCGGTTGCCGCTGCATTGATGCAGCGGGAAGGCCACGAGGTCATCGGGATCACCCTGCAGCTCTACGATCATGGACAGGCAACCCGCCGCACCGGCGCGTGCTGTGCGGGCCAGGACATCCACGACGCACGTCGCGCAGCCGAGCAGCTCGGCATTGCCCACTACGTCCTCGACTACGAGAGCCGGTTCAAGACGTCCGTGATCCAGACGTTCGCCGACAGCTACGCCAGCGGCGAGACACCTATCCCGTGCGTAACGTGTAACCAGGAAGTTAAGTTCAATGATTTGTTGACCACGTCCGAAGATCTCGGCGCCGATGTCCTGGTGACCGGCCACTATGTGGAACGCCGCGATACCGCAACCACACCGGCGCTCTTTCGGGCCGCAGATACGGCCCGCGACCAGAGTTACTTCCTTTTCGCGACGACGCAGCAGCAACTCTCCCGCCTCGGCTTCCCATTGGGCGGACTGACCAAGCCCGAGGTGCGCCGCATCGCCGAAGGTCTCCGTCTGCCCGTCGCCGCCAAGCCCGACAGCCAGGACATCTGTTTCGTCGCCGGTGGCCGCTACGCCGACGTCGTCGCCAGGCTGCGCCCCGATGCCGTCACGCCGGGCGACATCGTCCACGTCGATGGACGCGTCCTCGGCCGCCACGACGGCGTGATCAAGTTCACCGTCGGCCAGCGCAAGGGCCTCGGCATCTCGGCCGGCGAACCCTTGTTCGTCATCCGCGTCGAACCGGACCGCGCTCGCGTCGTGGTCGGCCCCCGCTCGCATCTTGCCATCGACCGCCTTTGCCTGCGCGATGTGAACTGGCTCGGCGATGCCCCCATCGAGCAGTCCATCGGACCCGAAGGACTGCCGCTCCACGTCCGCGTCCGCTCGACCCAGGCCGTGAGGCCAGCCGTCCTCCAGCGCGATCCTGCCACCGGCTCCGCGACCGTCGAGCTTCCCGGCGGCGAATTCGGCGTCGCACGCGGCCAGGCCTGCGTTTTCTATGCCGACGCCAGCGACCGTGCCCGCGTTCTGGGCGGCGGTTTCATCGCCGGCACCGAGCAGACGAGCGCGCCGTGACGACCGGCCTGAAGGCCGAGCTGGCAGTCCTGGCCCGTGCCCAAGGCTTCCACGACCTGCGTGTGACGACGCCCGACGCCAGCGGCCCTGCCGGCGAGCGCCTGCGCCGGTTCCTCGCCGATCGCCGCCACGGCGACATGGACTGGATGGAACGCAACGCCGACCGCCGCGCCACACCGGCCGCTCTTTGGCCGGAAGCCCGCAGCGTGCTCATGCTCGGCTACAGCTACGCCCCCGCGACCGACCCGCTGGCCATCCTCGAACATCCCTCCCGTGGCGCGATCTCGTGCTACGCGCAAGGCAAGGACTATCACGACGTCGTCAAGCGAGGCCTGATCGTCGTTGCCCGAAGACTCGCCGAGCTCACGAGCGCCGACGTCAAGGTCTTCGTCGACACCGCCCCCTTGATGGAAAAACCGCTGGCCGCTGCTGCCGGCTTGGGTTGGCAAGGCAAGCATACCAACCTCGTATCTCGCAGCGCCGGCTCCTGGCTCTTCCTCGGCGCGATCCTTACGTCTGCGGTGATCGAACCAGACCCGCCGGAACAGGACCACTGCGGCTCCTGCAGCCGATGCCTCGATGCCTGCCCCACCGACGCGTTCCCCGCGCCCTATCAACTCGACGCGCGCCGCTGCATCGCCTACCTGACCATCGAGCACAAGGGCCACATCCCCGCCGAGTTTCGCGTGCCCCTCGGCAATCGCGTGTTCGGCTGCGACGATTGCCTCGCCGTCTGCCCCTGGAACAAGTTCGCGGAAGCCTCGCACGAGATCCGCTTTCACGCGCGTGACGGAACGGACAGCCCGCCGCTCTCCGTTTTGCTCGCCCTCGACGACGCCACCTTCCGGCAGCGCTTCGCTGGAACGCCCGTCAAGCGCACGGGCCGCGATCGCGTCGTCCGCAATGCTCTGATCGCCGCCGGCAATTCCAACGACGCGAGCTTGCTGCCGGCGATCCGCGGCCTCCTGGACGACGCCTCGCCGCTCGTCCGCGCTATGGCCGCCTGGGCGCTCGCCCGCCTTGCACCGGCAGAAGCCGCAGGATTGCGCGAACGAGCCCTTTCAAACGAAACCGACGCCGATGTCCGCGCGGAATGGCGAGCCCTACCGCATCAGGCCGAATAGCGTCGCGGCAAGTACGATCTGACAGACTAACCCGCAAAGAAAGAGCACCGTCCTCAGGAGCGGAACGGCGCCCACATAGACGACATAATGCGCCACGCGCACGACGAAGAACGCAGCACACGCCCATGCCGTGAGCGCCGAGCCCGCGCCGGCCGTCACCACCGCAAGCGACAACGCCGCGAACACGGCCAGATTCTCGATAGCATTCGTATGAGCTCGCTTGGCACGCTGGGCCCATTTCGCCTCGATCGGCGTCTCGTGATACGGGTCCCAGATTGCAGCCACCGGTCCCATCTCCCGGATCAATTGCACGGTGTAGGGTATCCACATCAACCCAGTTACGATTGCAGTGGCAGTCAACCAATAAAGCTCCGGCGTCAAATTCGGCATCGTCGCACTCTCCATTTGTGATGGCACGACAGTTCGATCCTTATGAGTAAATTGTAAAGTAGGCAGTAAAATCGCCTATAGGTTCGGAATCGATACTATTGGTTCTGTCACCGGGAGCAGCGCAAATGCGCAAGCAACGCCACGAGATCTACGTGCAATGCCCCGTCGAGGCGACGCTCGACATGATCGGCGGCAAATGGAAAGGCGTGATCCTGTTCCGCCTCACGGAAGGCACGAAGCGGTTCGGAGAGCTGCGCAAACTTCTGCCGAAAGTCACACAGCGAACGCTGACGCAAGCCTTGCGCGAGTTGGAACAGGATGGCCTGGTGCATCGCCGCGTCTACGCCGAGGTGCCGCCCAAGGTGGAGTACAGCCTCACCGATCTGGGCCGGACATTGAAACCGTTGCTGACCCGCCTGAAAGACTGGGGCCAGGCAAACGTGATCGATGCCCACACGACGCCAGCAGATACCAAGGCGAAGCGCTTATCACAGACCTCGCCTACCGCAGCAGCAGAAGCGGGCACTCGAGGCTCTCAGCCAGCGGCCGCAAGTTCCCGGCTTCCGGCATCAGCAGACCACCGAACCGGGCGAGGATCAGTCCGGGCATCAGCCGCCGCAGCCCCTCCGCCGCTGCTGCCTCGGCGCCGAACGTGATGATCGCTCCGGCCATCTCCACTTCCGGATGCCCGGTCATCACCAGCCGGGAGGCATTGTCGAGTTCGGCCAGCGCATTTTCGTCGGACGCCACGAGACAAACCGCGATCCGCCCTTCGACGACGGCCGCGAGCTTCTCCGCCGCACTGACCATCGCCGGCAGCAACTCCGCGTGCTCGAGCGCGATCACCACCGGCCCGTTCGTTCGCGACGCCCTGGGCCCGACGACGAGAAGCCCCGTCGCATCTCGAACCGTTTCCAGCAGCTCCTTGAGCGACGGACACGCGGGCGACGTGAACGGCTCGGCCAGCGCAACCGCATTCCAAGGCCCGCAAGCCGCACAGACGGCCGAAAGCGCGCTTACCGGCTCGTCGCGCACGATCCGCCGGTGCACCTTGACGTTCAGCACTTCCGCCCGCGCCGCCACCTCGCGATGAAACGCTGCGGATGCGACCCTCAGCTCACGCTCGAGTTCCTCGATCGAGAGCGCCCGTTGTGACCGTCCACTGAACGAGATCTCGCGCGCGAACGGATAGCGCGCCCACTCGAGAAGCTGCTGGCTCTCGACGAACAGCCCCTCGATCTCCGACTGGAAAGCCCGCGCGAGCCACACGGCCGCATCGATCGCAATCGGGCTTGCCGTGCCCGAGGCCAGATGAACGACGACCCGGCCTTTTGCCTCACTCGCTTCGGCGATGTGAATCATGGTGCGCCACCTGCCTCAGCTGATCCTGTCCCGGCCGTTGGCAGCGCCG
This sequence comes from uncultured Devosia sp., assembly GCA_964574325.1. Classification (GTDB taxonomy): domain Bacteria; phylum Pseudomonadota; class Alphaproteobacteria; order Rhizobiales; family Hyphomicrobiaceae; genus CAMDPA01. The sequence continues at coordinate 12,659 of CAZNMY010000019.1, forward strand.
TTCGGGCGCCTGTCGTCGTCGTCGCCACCGCGCCGGCCGAACGCCTTTGCCCGCTCGGCGAAGCGACGCAGCTTTTCCTCGACCAGATGGTTGATCGTGCCGGTTTCGAAATTTCCGTCTTCCCCCCGCTCGCCGGCCTTGACGCCCGTCAATATCTCGATCCCCTCGTCGACGTGGCTGACCGTGTGGATCGCGAACTGCCCCTTGGCACAGGCTTCGACCACGTCCTCGCGCAACATCAGGTGCTGCGCGTTGGATTTCGGGATCAATACGCCCTGCCGTCCCGTGAGCTTGCGTGCGCGGCATACGTCGAAGAAGCCCTCGATCTTTTCGTTTGCGCCACCGATCGGCTGCACCTCGCCCCACTGGTTGACCGAGCCGGTGACGGCGAACCTCTGCTCGACCGGGACCTCCGACAGCGCGGAAAGCAGCGCGTAGAGTTCCGTCGACGACGCACTGTCGCCGTCGACGCCGCCGTAGGACTGCTCGAACACCAGGGTCGCCGCCATCGCCAGCGGCACGTCCTGCGCGAAACGTCCCGCGAGATACCCCCATAGGATCATCACGCCCTTCGAATGCAGCGGACCGCCGAGATTGACCTCGCGCTCGATATCCGTCACACGCCCCTGTCCCATCCGCACGCGCGCGGTGATGCGGGACGGTCGCCCGAAGGCGAAATTGCCGAGCTGCATCACGGACAGCGCGTTGATCTGGCCGACCTTCGCCCCTTCCGTGTCGACGAACACGATGTTGCGATCGATCGTCTCCTGCGCGCGATCCCGCAGCCGGTCGGAGCGCTGCGTCTGCTCGTCGATGGCGCGAGCGACGTCGCTCCGCATGACCGCGGCATTCCCGGCCTTCTCCGCCCAGTAGTCGGCCTCCCGGATGATGTCCGAAATCCTGCCGATCTCGATCGACAGTTTCTCGCGGTCGCTGGCGAGCCGCGCACTCTCCTCGAGCATCAGCGCGACACCGCCGGCCTCCATCGGCTTCAGCCCATTGTTTCGGATGATCGACGCCATCACGCGCGCATATTCGAGATAGTTGGTATCGGATCGCTCGATCGTATCGTCGAAATCGGCTTGCACCTTGAACAGGCCTGGAAAGTCTGGGTCATGCTGGCTGAGCAGATAATAGAGTTCCCGGTCCCCCGTGAGCACGACCTTTACTTCGAGCGGGATCGGCGTCGGATCGAGCGACTGCGTCGACAACGCGAAACCTGATGTTTCCGACGGCTGCTCTATGCGGATCTCGCGCGACTTCAGCGCCCGCTTCAGCGCTTCCCACGCGAACGGCGACATCAGCAGCTTGCGCGCGTCGATCAGCAGATAACCGCCGTTGGCGCGATGCAACGCGCCCGGCTTGATCAGCAGGAAGTCCGTCATCAGCGCGCCCATCTGCGCGATGTGATCGACCCGCCCGATCAGATTTGAATAGTTCGGATTGAGCTCCTCGACGACCGGCGCATGCGGCTTCCCCTCACCGTTGCTGACGATCACGTTCACCATGTAGCGCCGGAACCGCGGATCGCGCGAGGTGTCGACCGGCTGCTTCACGATCTGGCTTTCCTCGTCGTTCGACGCGAGGAACAAGCCGACGTTGCGCACGAGATCCTTGTGCGCCGCGTCGAGATGCTGGACCACATCGGGAACGTCGGCGAACATGGCCTTGATGTCGTCGAGCGCCTCGATGACGGCGACGTTGGCGACTTCCTCGTTCAGCTCGGACAGCCTGTTGCGCCGCAATTTGTCACTCTTCGGCACCGCCTCGAGTATGCGCTCGAGCTCCTTCTGAAGTCCCTCGATCTTCGCTTCGACCGCCTTTCGCATCTCCTCGGGCAGCCCGTTGAACACCTCCGGCTTCACCACCTTGCCTTCGTGCATCGGCGCCATCGCAAAACCCGTCGGCGTGCGCATGATCGCGATGTTCTGCATCTGCGCCTTGCGGCTCAATGCCTCGAAAGCCTCCTCCTGTGTCGCGCGCGTCTCGCTGTCGATCGATCGCCGGCGCGCCTGATAGTCCTCTCCCTCGAACACCTGCGGCAGGGTGATGCGCAGCTCGTCGATCGCCGCCACCATGCCCTTTTCCAGGAGCCGCGCGCGCCCCGGCGGCACGCGCAGGGCCCGCGGCTGATTGGGGTTGTCGAAGTTGTAGATGTAGACCCAGTCGAACGGAGCCGGCAGCCCCTCGGACTTCTCCGACAGGAACGATCGCGTAGCCGTCGCCTTGCCCGATGCCGGCGGTCCCAGCACGAAAATGTTGAAGTCGTTGGACTTCATGTCGGCGCCGAATTCGATGGCCCGCAGCGCCCGGTCCTGTCCGATCAGGCCGGAGATCGGCTCCAGCTCGGCCGTCGTCTTGAAACCGAGCTTCTTCGGATCGACGGTCCGCCGCAGCGCCGCGGCGGCGAGCGGCGCGTGATCGGAAGCCGGGACGATCTCGACCGGCGTGGCGCTCGCGGCGTCGGCTGGGCCCTTGTCCTTGTCACCCGCCTTGTCGTCCTTGCCACGCTTGAAGAACATCGATCCACCTGCTCTGATATGTTGAACGGACCAGGATCCGGTCGTCGCGTCGGCACTGCGGGTTCCACCGCGCGTCGACGAAAGGCCCAACCGTTTTGGCGCAGGCTGTTGTCGAACTGCGATCGAGGAAGGCCCGCCTTCGACGTCTGTCGGACGTGACCACGAGAACTCGTCTGGCCGCCACAGTAGACCGAGACATGGCAACTCGATGACCAAAAGTCCCTTATCCACGCCCACCGCGCTCGCGCCGGATCAATCGCCCGTGCTGTGCGACGACGGCCGCCAATCCCCTGCGGCCGCAGCGATTGCACGCGGCACGCGCCGCATGCTGTTGTCTCTCGGCTTCGCCACAGTGACCGAATTGCCGCTGGCCAATGGCCGGCGTGCCGACATCGTCGCCCTGTCCGAAAAGGGCGAGATCTGGATCCTGGAAATCAAGTCCAGCGTCGCGGATTTTCGCGCCGACTCCAAGTGGCACGAGTACGACGATTATTGCGACCGGCTCTTCTTCGCCGTCGCCCCGGAATTCCCCAACGACATTCTCCCAGCCGAGACCGGCCTCGTTCTGGCCGACGCCTATGGAGCAGAAACGGTCCGCGACGCGCCGCTGAAATCCCTGCCCGCCCCCCGTCGCAAAGTCATGATCCAGCGGATCGCACGCGCTGCGGCACTACGCCTCCACTACCTGTCGGATCCCGATTTCGTACAGGAACGGCTGGAGTAGATCCGCCGAGGTCACTGCTGAACGCTCTCCGCGTCCGTCTCCATCTCGCTCTTCAGAGCCTTAATGAGCGCCAGGTTCTGCGCCACCTGCTGCCGAGGCGCTCCAGCTTTTCCCGCTCGCCGCAGCACCGCCTCCGCCTGATCGACCTTGCGGTCTAGAATGAGGCTGACCGCCAGGTTGTTGAGCACTGCGGGATTGTTGGGCGACACTTCCAGCGCCTGCGCGAAGTGGCGTTGCGCTGCCTTCTGATTGCCTTGCGACGAAGCTGCGATCCCGAGACCCGACAGCACCCGCCAGTCACGATCCCGTCCGCCCGCGGCTTTCTGGAGCGCACCCTCCGCTTTGACCGATTGACCGAGTTCGAGCGCCAGCAGGCCTTGCTCCACGGCAATCATCATCTCGGCCGGATTCGCATCGCTCGCCGCGTCGAGCACCGCGAGAGCCTCATTGCGCTTGCCCGCACTCTTGAGCACGCGCACGTAAGCCATCGCCAAGGTCGGATCCTTGGGATTTTCCGCATTGGCCCTGGCGAGATCCCTGACCGGATTCGACTTCGGATTTCCGGCCGGCACCGGCTTCTCGGCAACCGGCTCCGCTCTGTCGATCCGGGCTTCCAGCGCCGGTCCGCCGTCGGACGGCGGCCCGCTCGCGATGTTGGGCAGACTTGCCGAGCACGCCGCCAGCCCACCGCAGGCGAGCATCATCAGGAGCTGGCCCGGTCGCCCGGCGGCATGGCCACCACTGGCCCGATCATGTGTCATAGTTGGATCCCCCACCTCCGACCGCCCGAAACGATCGCCGCCGTCGACGGCTGCGTCACCACTTGCCGTTAACGGCCGGTAAAGCCTCGCGCCTCACATTGATGGCTAGAGTGATTCCCTCCGGCGACAGGGAACCGGTGTTTGCGTTCTCCCGGGTTTCCACAAGCCGTCCGATCGACAAGCAGGATGAATTTCGAAGCCGGGTGGCGCGTGGTCGCGCCATCGGGGACGCCGGCAGCAGGAGACGACGATGGAGAGTTCGGGCCGGCAGAGCCAGGGCGCCGTACGCGCACAATTGGAGTTCCCCGTCTGGCATCGCGCCTTCACCAAGGCCTACACCGCCTGGGCCAGCGCCCCCAGCGATCTCAAGACGCCGCTGTTGCTGCAAGGCGCGGCGCTCGCCAAGGCGGAGAGCTGGCTCCTCGCGTGCCCCGACAAACTCAACGAAAGCCAGAAACGCTTCATCGTCCGCAGCATTTCTCAGCGCGCGAAAGGCCCCCTCGAACAGCCCAAGCTGACCGACACCAGCAAGCCGACGCGCTGGAAATGGCGCCGCCATTCGGATCGCAGCCTCTGGCATCTCTATGCCGTGATCGCGGTCGGCCTCTGGTTCTTCTCGCCCGACATCATCCGGGACGGCTTCGAGCGCGCCCTCAATCCACCGGATATGTATGAGGAGATGAAGTCGAAGAAGACCGCATCCGCGCGCCGAACTCCGGATCTGACGCCCCAATCGCAATCACAATCCCCTTCGGACCAGCCGCCGGCGATCGAATCGGCCGCTGCTCCAGAGATCGCACCGCCCGGCGACATCGACGAAACGCCCCCGCTCTACATGCCCGCGGTGCTGCCGGCGTCCCCGGCCGTTCGTATGGCCGACATGGCGCGAGATCGGCTCGACGCCGGCAATTCGCGCACATCTATCCTCATCGCCATCGAGGCTGCCGAGGCCGCACTTGCCGAACAGCCCCCCGACCAGACGACGGCGACCCGCGCCGCGGGCCTGCTCTCCCGTGCCATGGCGACCCGCGAGCAGCTCGGCGCCTTGGCCCCCCGCAGCGCCACCGCGCGCACGACGATGTTCTGCGACGATGCCCGCGCCCTGATCGCCGTCTCCGCCGACGAGCAGCTTTCGATCTGGCAGGGCTCCAGCTCGCGCCGCAGCGCCACCCAGGCCCTCGCCACCCCGACGCTGTCCGGGGCCTCCGTCGATCGCGACTGCCGCCGTCTTCTGCTTCCCAACGAGGACTTCAACGTCGAGGTGAGGCCGATCGCCGGCGGCAAGCCCACGGCCCACCTTCAGGGCCATGAAGCCGACATCCTGTCGTCGTCGTTCAGCCCGGACGGCGCCTTCATCGTAACCGCCAGCCAGGACTCCACCGCCCGGGTCTGGGACGCCCGCACGGGTCGCCAGACCGCCCTTCTCTCCGGCCACGACTGGCACGTCGTCACGGCCGAATTCAGCCCCGATGGACGCCGCATCCTGACCGCCTCGTCCGACATGACCGCCCGCATCTGGGATGCCGCGTCGGGCCGGGAGATCCACACCTTGGAGGGCCATCAGGGCATCGTGACCTCGGCCCGCTTCAGCGGCGACGGCAAACGGGTTCTGACCGCATCGTGGGACGGCTACGCACGTCTCTGGGACGCATCGACCGGCAAGCTCCTGCACGCCTTCATGCAACCCGACGGCATCCTCGTCGCCGAAACGAACCACGATGGCCAGCGCACCGCGACCGCGTTGGCCGACGGGAGCATGCACATCTGGGACGGCAGCACCGGCGCCGTAGTCCACACCATCCCCGGCGAGGGTTCGGGCATTCGGACGCTGAAGTTCACCCCCGATGGACGCTGGCTCACGGCCCTGTCCTGGATGGGCCGCGTCGATGTCTACGACGCCTTGACGGGCAGCCTATTCCGCACGTTGGCCCAGCCCGACCAGCGCGTCCGCAGCATCCAGCTCGGATCCGCCTCGCGCACGCTGGTCGCGGTCAACGAGGATGGCATTCGCATGACTTGGTCGCTCATCGAAAAGCCTGTCGACGTGATCGCCGAAGCCAAGTCGATCGCCCCGGCCTGCCTGACGATCGACGAACGGACGACTCTGGGCCTGGAAGGCAGCCCACCCGGCTGGTGCGCGAACCACCGCCCTCGCGGCGCGGCACTGCCCTCGACGAATCGGGCACGGTGACCGCCCGCGCACGGGCGAACACGCCGCGTCCACCGAACACTACAGGTCGTAAGGCGGGTAAGCGCGATAGCGCGCAACCCGCCCAAGGTGCGCAACGCCGGCGGGTTGCGCGGCGCCAAGGTGCGCCGCTTACCCGCCCTACAGAGTCAACTCGGGTTCACGATGACGAATACCGGCGGGGGCTCGCCGCGTCGGCACTGCCTCTGAAACCGACAGTCGGCCACGAGCTGCATTCACCCGATTGCCCTGCCCGCGCACGCCCGTCCCTTCTCGTCGCGCAGCACCCACCGCTGCGCCGCCGGGCCTAGCTCACGGCTGACTCGATCCCGAGCATCTGATTCGGCGCCCCATCGCAAGTAGCGATCGAGCACCCCGCTCCACTTTCGCTTCATCTCTATCAACATCTCCGTTCGAGCGGTCCCGCAGCCGCTCCCGAATCGCTGCAAGCCCGCGCCGGCTGGTCTTTCTCGTCACACCAGGAGACGCGACGGGCGACGGTCTCACTGTGCGTAACCGGTGGACACCCACGGGACTGTCGCATCGCGGCCGAACCCGCTCTGGCCAGCCCTACGCGACTCCCTCTAGCGAACCGATGACGGTCCGCCATTCCCTCGGCGCACCGGCGATGGAGCTACCGGAAGGAAAGCGCGGCTTACTCGTAGGCGCGCCCGGCAGCAGCGGGTTGTTCATGGGCGCGATGGAGTTGTCATGGTCGGTGGAGTATTCCCCTTCCCGCGCGTTGCAGCGACGAAGGTTGCAGCGCAACGAAGTGCCACGGATGCCGCTCGGTTTGCGCGGTTCGACGTCGGCTCTGTCGTGCGATCGGCGCCCCGCGGCATCGCCGTCGCGCTGGCCGCCATGTTCGCCATTCCCGGGACGGCTCTCGCCCAGACCGATGCGGTCGGCGGTGCGCGCTCGATCATCCGCATTCCCCCCAACGTCCCGATGCCCGTCACGCGGCAGGTGACGATGGGCGAAGGCAAGGCGCTGATGATCGAGCTGCCGCAGGACAGCACCGATGTGATCGTCTCGCACACCGACACGATCGACGCGACCGTGCACACGGCGCGCAGAATTCTGCTCTACGGCAAGAAGATCGGCGCCGCCAACGTCTTCATCCTGGGGCGCGACGGCCGCCAGCTGCTGGTTCTCGACATCGCGATCAAGCGCGACGTCACCGAGCTGGGCAAGATGCTCCGGCGGCTGATCCCCAACTCCCGCATCAGTGTCTCGTCGTCGGGCGAAGGCGTCGTGATCAGCGGAAACGTGACACAGCCGACCGATGCCAGCCGCGCCGAGGATATCGCGAAGCAATATGTGAAGTCCGGCCCTGTCGTGAACCTCCTGACGGTGTCGGAGCGCGAGCAGGTGCTTCTCAAGGTCACCGTCGCCGAGATCCAGCGCGAGGCGATCCGCCGGCTGGGCGTCGACCTGCCGCAAGCCTTGATGAAGGGCGGCGCGATGACCTTCGGCAAGGTCATCCAGAACGCTTTTCCGGTGAGCACGGCAGTCGCCGCCGCGGCCGGGTTCAACGGCGCAGCCAGCGTACCATCCCTCCAGTCCGGCTCCGCCCTCCAGGCAACCGCCAACTGGAACGGCAACACCGCATCCGCGATCATTCAATCGTTCGAGCGGGTCGGCTTGGCGCGAACTCTGGCCGAGCCCTCGCTCGCCGCCATTTCGGGCGAGACGGCAAAGTTCGTAGCCGGCGGCGAGTTCCCGGTTCCCGTCTCCTCCAACAACAACACCGTAACGGTCTCCTGGAAGACCTTCGGCGTGAACGTCGCCTTCACGCCTTTCGTGCTCACCCAAGGCCGCATCAACCTGAAGGTTTCCGCCGAGGTGAGCGAGCTGTCGACCGCCGGCGCCGTCACGACCGCAGGCTTCAACATCCAGGGCCTCCAGGTTCGCCGCGCCGAAACGACGGTGGAAATGCCCAGCGGCTCGGCGCTCGCCATCGCGGGCCTGCTCTCCGAGCAGACCCGGCAGGGCGTCGAAGGCGTGCCGGAGCTGCGCAACCTGCCGATCCTCGGCGCGCTGTTCCGCAGCAAGGACTTCCGCAACAACCAGTCCGAGCTCGTGATCATGGTCACGCCGATCATCGTGCGTCCCAACGAGGCGAGCCAGTTCAGCCGCCCCGACGAAGGCTTCGCGCCGGCATCGGATCTGAAGGGCCTGTTCCTTGGACATCTGAACCGCGTCTACAATTCGACGGCGCGGCTCGGACCCAACATCGTCAATGGCGATCTCGGCTACATCGTCGAATATCCCAACAACGGGGTGGCGCCATGAACGGTCACGACAACGACGGCTTGACCGTCCACGGCCCCGCTACGCAAGCGCCCTTCTCGAACATCACGGTCGCCACCATGCCAGCCCCGAATGCCCTCCGCTTCAGCCGGCAGCGCCTAGCGTTGCGGCTTTCGGCGACTGTTGCCGGCCTTTGCCTCGTCGGCACCGCGCTTTCCGGCTGCAACAGCCCCTGGATCTCCGACGACTACCATCCTCGCCTGACCGACCCCGCGCGCCGCCATCCCATCGTGATGGCCGCCGAAACCGCCACGCTCGACCTTACCGGCTCGGCGTTGGACAAGGGGGGTGAGGCACGCGCCTTTCTCGAGACCACGAAATTCGTCCGCAACTATCGCCATGAGGGCCGCGGCCCTCTGCATATCGCGGTCCCCCGCGGCGCAGGCGGCAATGTCTCGCGTCGTGTCCAGAACATCCGCCTCGTCGCTTACCGCAACGGCGTCTCGCCCGACCGCATTCGTACCGTCGTGAAATCCGGCAGCCACGGCATCGTCACCTTGTCCTACGATCGCATCGCAGCCATCGGCCCCTCGTGCGGCGACTGGTCCGAGGACGTCACGCGCAACAAGGGCAACTTCCCGTATCCCAACTTCGGCTGCGCGACCCAGCGCAACCTCGCCGCCATGGCCGCGAACCCCATGGACCTGATGTATCCCGCCGTCGAAACGCCCCGCGGCAGCGAAACCCGTGCCGCCGATCAGAAGAACTTCCAGACGAAGATCGGCAAGGATGGCGCGACGGGCGGATCTTTGACTGCTCGCTGAGCGCGCATTGCGCAAGCAACCGGGAACATCATGCGCGGAAAGCCGCTGTTCACCATTTACGCGTAGGCTCTCCTGTTGAGGCAGCGCATTTGCGTTGCAGGTAGGCAGTAGAATCGGGCCCCCCGACATGACGACCGGCAGCAAGCAGGACAACTCCGCCGAGGCGCGCCGCGCCACGCGCAAGGTCATGCGCACCCTCGGCGAGATCGTGCCGGAGGGCCGCGACCAGGGCACGGGCTGCACCGTGCTCGATATGTCCGCATCCGGCGCCCGCCTCAAGATCGACGGCGCGGTGCGCAAGGCATTCGCACCGACCGTGTCGATCCCCGACACCTTCCGGCTGCTGATCGCCCGCGACAACATCGCGATCGATTGCCGCCTCGCCTGGCGCGACAACGACATGATCGGCGTCTCGTTCACGTCAGCGTTCCGGCCGATCAAGGCGCCGGCGAAGCGCGCGTGAACCTCAGAAGAACTTGTTCGGCTTGAGGAAGAACCCGAGGATCAGCGCCCCCTTGGGGGCTCGCGCCACATGGCGGCTGCCGGCCGGGCGCCACACGAAATTGCCGGCCGTCACCTCGCCGTCCTCGTCGACCAGGCTGCCCTCGAGAACCCACGACTGCTCGATCTCGACATGCTCGTGATCGGACAGCACGGAACCCGGCTGCCAGCGGAACAGGGCCGTCATCAGTCCGGTCGTGTCGTCCTTCATCAGGACCTTGATGTCGATACCCTCGTGCCCGGTCGGCACCCACGGCAGCTTTTCGACCTCGACGAGGCGTGACTGCAGGGGACCCAGCACCTTGCCGAAGTCGTAGCCCGGCGTCGTCGTCGTCAGCTCCGCGGATTTCGCTGCACTGGCCGCCATTTCGTCTCTCCTGTCGTAGCTTCTCACACGATGGTGCATCATCGGAGCGATGCCCCGGCCGAAGCGTTCGCCGAGTCATATCCGACGAAAGCCCCCTTTGAAACGTCATTTCAGCCCCGCCGCTCCAACTCCCGCGGTCGTCCTCACACGGCCACCGAAGGCTCGATGCCCGGAGGAAAGATCTCCTCCGGCTTTGCCAGCCGTTTCGCGATGCCCTGTTCGTGGCAATACTGCAGGAACGCCGTCAGAGTCGGCCGGTTGGCCTCGATCCCGAACGGGAAGATGTCGCGACCGAACCGCGCTTCCAGTTCCCCGATGTAGTGCGACATCCACGGCACGGGATACCGCGAGACGCCGGCCTCCCGCAGCCGCTCCAGGCTCCTGTTCTTGGACTCTTCGAACGCGAGGCACAGATTGCGCGCCAGCCAGGGATGCTCCGCGAGCACATCCTTGCGCATCGCGATGACGTGCATGATCGGGTAGATTCTGGTCCGCGCGAAATAGTCCGCCTCCCGCTGGCGATAATCGGCGAACAGCCGCGCGACGGCAGGATCTCCTTTGTCGAACGAAGACGGCGCACTCGCCGTCATGACAGCGTCGACCTCACCCGACACCAGCATGTCGTTGAGCGTCTTGCCCGGCTCTCGCCGGAGCACGAGACCCTTCGGCAGTTCGAGCGCGACCTTCTCCGTGCGCCCTGCGGTCTCGATACCGGCCTGCACCCACTCGATCGACGTCAGCGGCACCTTGGCCTCGTGCTCGAGCCAGCCGCGCGAGTAGACCGCCGCCGTCTGCGCCCATTCCGGCAGGCCGACACGCTTGCCTTTCAGATCGGCCGCATCACGAATGCCCTTCGACGTGTTGACGTAGAACGACGAGAGCCGGAACACGCGGCTGGCGAACACCGGCAGCGCGATCACATCCGCATCTGCCGACGTGGCGAGCGCCGTGAACTTCGCGAACGACATCTCGCTGACGTGCCATTCGCGCCCCGCCGCGAAGCGCGCGAAGATCTCGTGCAGGTCGAGGTTCAACCACAACGGATCGATCCCCGTCGCCTGCACGTCGCCTTGGCGGAAATCACGGAAATGGTCGTAGTCGCTGATCGCGATCGTCAGAGGAATGCGTTTCACGTGGTCACCGTTCGGGGCTGTTGAAGACGAGGCGGATCAAGCTACAGCCAACCGCCGCACCGAGCCAACAACGATCGTCGAACTGGCCCTCGATCCGCCACCGCCCTATGATCGAGCGTGCCGCACACGCGAAAGGAGCGCAGATGAATGCCCGCCTCTGGCTGATCGCCGCAACCGCTGTCGGCGTCGTCGCCACGGTGGAACCCGCAGCCGCGCAACAACGCTCGTGCCCGCATCCGGAAAGCGATCGCGACAGGATCACCCGCTCCCTCCGCGCCGCGGGAACATGCCAGCGCGCCTACGACGTGATGAACGCGTGCCGCAGCAACACCGGCGGCGATGTCGAATTGGCCGAGGTCGTCATCGAGCGTTGCGAGGGGTCGTTCCTGTCGGGACTGGCCCCCGCGGCACGCCGTGCCTACGACGGCGAGCGCGCCGCCTGCCGCAACAAATACGCCAAGCAGGAAGGCACGATGTACGTCTCGTTCGCCGTCACCTGCGAAGCAGGCGTCGCCGCGCGCTACGCGGGCAAAGCGGAAAAGCGCTCGCGGAACCGCTGAGCAACTTCCGTCACGAAGCTGCGAATTTCGGCGGTGGCACGAACGAACGGAACGCACGCTCGATCAATTGCGCGAGCCTGATGCAGCGCTTGTCGCCGAACTCCGGCCCGATGATCTGCGCGCCGATCGGCAACCCGTCGCCCGACTGGCCTATCGGAATGGCCGTCGCCGGCAGATAGGACAACGAAGGAAGCCCGATCCAGTAATAGCAGTCCGAAGCGGGCCGTCTGGCGCCGTCGACCGTCAGGAACTGCTCGATTTTCGGCAGACCGATCATGTTGGGAAACGCCGTCGTCGTCATGACAGGACAGATCAGCGCGTCATATCGCCCGAAGAATTCGCCCCAGCGACGGCGCAAGGCCTGGCGTTCGTCGTTCGCCGCGAGCCACCTCCGGTGCGACTGAGCGAGCGCACGGTGCATGATCGCGTCGTAGCTTGCATCGTCGGCTGCAAAACTGCGCGCCTTGACGGCGAGTTTCCCGATTTCAGGTTCGCTGAAACGCGCCGAGGTCGCCCCCCGCAGAAGCATCAAGAACAACTCGTAGTGCTCCACGCTGCCGGCGGGTAGAGCCGCTGCTCTGTCCACCACCGCGCCTTCGCGCACAAGCGTATCGCCGAGCTCGGCCAGCGCATGCCTGATGCTGCCGTCCACCGGAAAATGCGGATCGCTGTCGACGATGCCGATACGGAATGCAGAAAGCCTGTCGCGCGCCTCGCCCGGCAGCGACAGTGACCAGCCACCAGCCCCGACCTCACCGTCGTCCGCCCCCATGGTCAGGTCCAGCGCCAACTCCAGGTCGAATGCAGAGCGCGCCAGCGGACCGCCCACCAGGATGTCGCTGGCCGCGGCATCTTCCGCCATGCCGTGCCCGCGCATCGGCACGATCCCGTACGACGGCTTGTGCCCCCAGACGCCACAATAAACCGCCGGCACGCGGATCGAGCCCGCGATGTCGCTGCCGAACTCCAATGCCGTCAGTCCCGCAGCCAGCGCCGCCGCAGCACCACCTGACGAGCCGCCCGGCGTCCGCCCCTCATCCCATGGATTGAGAGTGGCGCCGTAGACCGCATTGAAGCTCTGCCAGTCCGCGAGATCCTTCGGAATGTTCGTCTTGCCGATCACGATCGCACCCGCGGCGACGAGCCGGGAAACGGCCACGCTGTCGATCTTCGCGCGGTGCCCGGCTCGATCCGTATGCCCGAACGTCGTGGGCAGACCCGCAACGTCGAACGATTCCTTGATCGTTACGGGAACCCCGGCGAGCGGCCCGAGCATCCGGTTTGCACGCCGCGCTCTGTCCGCCGCATCGGCTTCGGCCAGCGCCGCCTCGTCGCGACGTGCGATCACTGCATTGAGCGATCGACCGACACCGTCCATTCGTCCGAGATAGGCTTCGACGATTTCCCGCGACGAATACCGGCCGGCCTTCAGATCGGCAGCGATCTCGATCGCCGGCTTGAATAGATCCCGCATCACCAGCTCCCCGCGACGTCCTCTCGGGAAGTGTAGCGAAGGCTACTGCCAAGTCATAGCTTTCCTGCGCAACCACTCCCCGGGCCGGGTGGTGCAGACCGGGACAGTCGTATTCGTCCCGCGATCGGAACTCTCAGTAATCGTAGAACAGCCCCGAGACGCTCTCTTCGTTGGCGGTCCGCTTGATCGCCTCGCCCATCAGTTTGGCGATCGGCAGCACGCGGATGTTGCGCGCTTTGCTGACCGCTTCCGTCGGCTCTATCGAATCCGTGATCACCAGCGATTTCAGTCGCGAGCCTTCCACCCGCTCGACCGCCGATCCCGAGAGCACGCCGTGCGTGATATACGCCATCACTTCCTTGGCGCCGGCCTCCAGCAGCACATCGGCCGCGTTGCACAACGTGCCGCCGGAATCGACGATGTCATCGACCAGAATGCACCGCTTGCCCGACACGTCGCCGATCACCGTCATCGACTCGATCTCGCCCGGCCGCCGCCGCTGCTTGTCGCAGATCGCGAGCGGCGCATTGATGCGCTTGGCGAGCGCGCGTGCGCGGACCACGCCGCCGACGTCGGGCGACACCACCATCACATCGCTGATCTCGTAGCGATCCTTGATGTCGCGCACCATGACGGGGGCTGCAAACAGGTTGTCGGTCGGAATGTCGAAGAAGCCCTGGATCTGCCCGGCATGCAGGTCGAGCGTCAGCACACGGTCTGCCCCCGCGCGCTCGATGATATTGGCGACGAGCTTGGCCGTGATCGGCGTTCGCGGACCGGGCTTGCGATCCTGGCGCGCGTAGCCGAAGTAAGGCATCACGGCCGTGATGCGCCGGGCCGATGCACGCTTCAGCGCGTCGATCAGGATCAGCAATTCCATCAGGTTGTCGTTCGCCGGATGCGACGTCGGCTGAATCACGAAAACGTCCTCGCCACGCACGTTGTCGTGTAGTTCGACGAAGATTTCGCGATCCGCGAAGCGCTTGCACACGCCGCGGGTGAGATCGACCTTCAGCTCTCGTCCGATCGCTTCGGCCAGCTGTCTATTGGCATTTCCCGACACGAGCTTGATGCGCAATTTCTCGGCTCCATTTGCCTTCTTGCGTGGAACGCTCATTGCGCCGCCCCTCCGAATGATAGCGCGAGGCTCTTAGCAACGAGGCCCCGCACTGTAAATGGCGGGGCCTCGCAATTCTCTGAGTTGTTTCCGCAGCCTTTGCTCATCGCACGACCGCCTCGACGGATTTCAGCCTCGGGCCCGCGCGACCTTTCCGCTGCCTGCACGATGATCGTCGATGAGTTGCTTGATACGGCTTGCGGCTCCCTGAGCGGCATCGCTGGCGATATTCCCCCACGTTCCGTCGAGGGCCCCCGCCTGGATCTCGTTGTTCTGGCTGACGGTGGCGAGAAGACCACCGGCCGGATCGGAAACCCGCCAATCGATCTTGATCGACTGTTTCCCGTCCTTGACCGGCCCCGCCGAAACCTTGCCGGCCACCGTGTATCCCTTCTGACCGGGGCTACCGCTGCTTACGCCCGCCTGTTGAAGCTCCTGACGCATGGCATTGGCCAAGGCCGCATTGCCATCTCCCGGAGCACCCGTCACCGCCGGGATGAGAGCGATGAGCGAACCGGGTGCTGCACCGGAATTGATGCTCCCGGTCGTCGGCCCTGCCGCGGCGGGAACAGCCGAGACCTGCTGCGGCGCGATCGAGCCCGCTCCCGCGCCAACCGGCGGCGCTTTCGCCATGGCAGCACCGCTTCCACCCGGCATCGCTGCCAGCATGGCCGCCAGTGACGACGCCGTCTTGTCGGTGATCCGTTGCGACACCTCCGGCGTGACGGCCGACCAGGGGTCGCTTCCCCCACCGCCCTGCGCCGTCTCTTCGCCTTGAATGCGATTGACGCGCTTGCCGGATGTATCCGTGAGATCGAAGATATAGGCGACCTTGGTCCCGGCCTTCTCGCGCGTGGCCACCATGTAGCCCCGCAACGTGTAGTTGGCCTGATCGGAGCCTTGAGCAATCCCGACGCGTTGGCGTTCGAGCGAGCTGCTGAGCTGGCTGCCGACTTGTTTACTCACCGCCTCCGGAGCGCCCATCACGGGCGCCAGACTGACCCGGCTCTGGCTCACCGGCGCAGGAGCGGCAGCGACGGCTGGTTGTCCGGCGTTGATCGCCTGCACATCCGAAGCCGACGTCGTATCGAGAAGACCCGTCGAGCCGCAACCCGCCAGGGCCGCAGCAATCAGCACCGCCCCCATCCGTGCAGCCGAACGTCGAGCCGGCCGCGGACAGAAAAGCCTCTCGCCTCCGTCACGTCCCACGGTTTTGCTCACGACAGTGATCGCAACAGCAATGTGCCGAGCCGCGACAGCGCATGTGGTCGTCATCTAGACGTCCCCCAATCTGATACCCGCTGTACTCCGGTGGCCGTCGTACGAACCTTGCGGCCAAATCCTTCTATCCGGTACTCATCCACGCCGATTTGTAGTCCCGGCTCTCGGAATCGTAAAGCTCGCCAACACCCGGCCAAGCCCCCCGACGATCCGAGAGTGTGGATATATTGCAGTTTTCTGTGGTTCCATCCACCAGGACAAGCACTAGGTAAGAACAATGGCGGAGATTTGGCGGCCATAGTCGGGCTGCTTCAGCCGCGTTGTCCGCCTGTAGCTGAAGAACAGCGATTCGTTGGTGAACGTGCAGGCCGATTGCCGCTCGACGGTCTCGAGCCCCGCCCGCTCCAGCCGGAACGCGACGAAGCCCGGCAGGTCGAAATGCGGGCGCCCCTCCGGCTCGTACCTGACGAAGAAGCCGGAGAGCGACGGATCGGCCGCCAGGAACTGCGCCTCGAATTCCGGGCCGACCTCATACGATGCCTGATTGATGCACGGCCCCACCGCGGCCCGAATCTGCGACCGCCGCGCCCCCAGCTTCTCCATCTCCGTGATCGTCGCTTCCAGCACGCCCCCGAACGCTCCCCGCCATCCCGCATGCGCCGCGGCCACTACGCCCGCCGCCCCGTCGGCGAACAGCACCGGCGTGCAGTCGGCTGCCAACGCCCCCACCACGACCCCCTTCGTCCGAGTGACCAGCGCATCGGCCTTCGGCAGATCCTCACGCGGCAACGGCCGGTCGACCACCAGTGCCGTCGCGCTGTGCACCTGATAGAGCGTGACGACCTGCTCCGCCTCCCGCTCCCCCAGCGCCACCGCCACCCGACGACGGTTCTCGGTGACCGCCGCGCGTGCATCGTCCGAGCCGTGCCCGCAGTTGAGCGACCCGTAGATCCCCTCCGACACGCCCCCCTTCCGCGTGAAGAAGCCGTGCCGGACGCCCGGCAGGTCGGCGAGACAGCGGGCGGTGATGGGCTCGGTCAAGGTTATCTCCGCGGATAGTCTTAGAAAGTTTCTCCGATGTAGCGGCAGACCGAGCCTTTTGCCAACCCGAGACGGCGCGTTGGCGCGCGGCCCAAAATCTGGTTTGCTCCGGGCATCAGAATGCACGCGCCGAAGATTGGACGGAGAGCCCGCATGGCGAAGCCGACGAAACCTGCCCCCGCACCGAAGACCACTGCCTCAGCCGGCACGGCAATCAGTGCGAAGGTCTTCGCGTTCGCGCCGGAGAAGCCCGGCACACTCACCGACGCCGAGAAAAAGCTCCAGGCCGCCGGCTGCGAGATCGTCCAGGGCTCCGCCGGCTGGCATACGCCGCAGGGCAACTCCGAGCACGAGATCGTCGCCATGGCCCGCGGCGCCGACGCGATGATGGGAACCTCGATCCGCTCGACGCCGATCACCCGCCGCATCATGGAAGCCGCCCCCGACCTGCGCATCGTCGCGAAGTATACGATCGGCTACGACGACGTGGATGTCGACGCGGCCACCGAACTCGGCATCATCGTCACCCACAGCCCGACCGAGGCCAACTGGGGCGGCGTCGCCGAAGGCTCGATGGCCATGATGCTCGCTCTCCTGAAGAAAGTCCGCGAGCGCGACGAGGCGATGAAGGCGGGCAAGTGGCGCACCGAAGACCTGCAGGGCACCTATGTCGGCGCCCGCATGCAGGACGGCTACGAAGGCATCACCATCGGCATCGTCGGCCTGGGCCGCATCGGCCGCCGCCTGACCGAACTCTTGAAGCCCTGGCGCGTGCGCATCCTCGCCTGCGATCCCTACTGCGAGATCGCGCGCTTCACGCTCTCGGGTGTCGTGCGCTCCAACCTCGAGACGCTCTTGCGCGATTCCGACGTCGTCAGCCTGCACTGCACGCTGAACGAATCGTCCCGCCGCCTCATCAACGCGAAGACGCTGGCGATGATGAAACCCTCGGCGATCCTGCTCAATGCGGCGCGTGGCGGCGTCGTCGACGAAGCAGCCCTGATCGATGCGCTCGAGAAAGGCATCATCGCCGGCGCAGCTCTCGACGTGTTCGAGGACGAGCCGCTGCCTGCCGCCTCGCCGTTACGCAAGCTCGGTCACAAGGTGCTGCTGTCGGCCCACATGGTCAGCGGCAATCGCGCGAGCGGCATCAAGCCCGGCGCCGTCTGGGCCGCTCAGAATGTCGCCGCCGCCTTGCGTGGCGAGCTGCCCGAGAACATCGTCAACTCCGATGTCCTCCCCCGCTGGAAACAACGCTTCATCTCCAAACCGATCATCGAGTGATCTTCACGACGACGTTGGACGTCGGCGCGGAACTTGTCGCAGAATGCTACGCTACACCCCAGCCATCTTCCATGCCGGCGGCTCCATCGCGTCGATCAGCACGAACGCGATCCGGCAGGGCTTGCCGGAATTGTTGACCCACGCGTGATTGGTGCCGAGCTGGATCAGCACGTCGCCGGCCTTCAGGTGCACCTCGCTGTCGTCGAGCAGCATGTCGATCTCGCCTTCCAGCACCAGCGCATAGTCGATGCTCCGGGTTCGGTGCATGTAGGCATGTCGCGCCGGTGCGCTGTCGTGGCCCTGATCGAGACCCATCTCCTTTTTCATCGCCGCATTGTCGATCGCAGGACCATCCTTGGGCTCCGGCGGAAAATCGACGATCCGCAAGATCGATCCACTGGCGGGCGGCGCGACACCCGTCCCGCGCAGCGTCGGATCGGCCGACGTGGAGATGTCGGCTGGCGTCTCGTCGGTCACCCACACCAGCGTCGACGTGAGCCCCGTGACGGACCGGACCTTGGTGTTGGGCGCCGGCCCATCAGCCACGATCACCGCCTTGCCACTTGCATCGTGCCCACAGATCACCCGTCTCGTCTGCCGCGCCATCTCGCTCTCCCTGCTCTCGTTCCACCAGACTGATAGTGAGCCCGAGCGAAGCGTCAATGCGTCATCGCCGAGCCGAGCGGACATGGGCTATCATTCCGCCGCGCGAACAGCGCGGCGGGAGGAACCATGAAGTTCGGCATCTTCGATCATCTCGACCGCGCTGGCCGCCCCCTCGCCGAGCAATACGAGAACCGCCTGCGATTGATCGAGCACTACGAGGCCTCGGGCTTCCACGCCTATCATCTCGCCGAGCACCACTCGACACCGCTCGGCATGGCGCCGTCACCGGCCGTGTTCCTCTCCGCCGTCGCCCAGCGCACGAGGACGTTGCGTTTCGGCCCCCTCGTCTACCCGCTGCCGCTCTATCATCCCCTGCGCGTGGCCGAAGAAATCTGCATGCTCGACCACTTGAGCAGAGGCCGCCTCGACATCGGCTTCGGCCGCGGCGCGTCGCAGTTCGAGATCGAATATTTCGGCATCGATCCGAACGAGGCCCCGGCCCGCTACGAGGAGGCGCGCCGGATCGTGCTGATGGCCTTGTCTTCCCCCAGCGTCACCTTCGAAGGCCGCTTCCATACGTTTCGCAACACGCCCATCGAGATGCACCCGCTGCAGCAGCCCCATCCCCGGATGTTCTACGGCGCAGGCACGCCAGAGACCGGAGCGAAAGCCGCCCGTGAAGGCATCAACCTCGTCTGCAACGCGCCCGCGCCGCTGGTGAAGCCGATCTTCGATCGCTTCCGCGAGGAATGGTCGGCCCTCGGCAAGAACGCCGCCGACATGCCGCTGCTCGGCCTCAATCGCCATTGCGTGATCGCCGACACCGACGAAGCCGCCCGCGGCATCGCCGAGCGCGCCTACAGGATCTGGCACGCGAGCTTTTATCACCTCTGGCAGCTCCGCAATGCGCGCCCCAACAATGCCGCCTACCCTGATACCTTTGCAGGCCTCGAGCGGATGGGCTACGGCATCGCCGGCTCGCCGCGGACGGTGCGCGACTTCTATGTTCGCGAGATCGGCGGTGTCGGCGCCACCTACGCGCTCGGCCGCTTCGCTTTCGGTGACATCACGCTTTCCGAAGCGCGCCGGTCGGTGGACCTGTTCCACGATCACGTGATGCCGGCGTTGCAGGATCTCGCTGCGAAATCGTAAAGCGTGCTGCACAGCGCGATCAATCCCGAAGGACCTGCCCCATGACCGCCAAACCCCGCATCCTCATCGCCGGCGCCGGCATCGGCGGCCTCACGGCAGCGCTCGCCCTGGGCCAGCGCGGCTTCGAGGTCGAGATCTTCGAGCAGGCGCCCGAACTGATGGAATTCGGCGCCGGCATCCAGGTCTCAGCCAACGCCACCCGGATTCTGATTGCGCTCGGCCTGAAGGACGCGATGGAGCGCGTCGTCTGCGAGGCCGCCTTCAAGGAAGTGCGGATCTGGAACACCGGCCAGACCTGGAAGCTGTTCGACCTCGGCAAGGATTCGATCGAACGCTTCGGCGCGCCCTACTGGTTCGTTCACCGCGGCGACATCCACCGTGTGCTCCTCGACGCCGCCCGCGCGAGCGGCAATGTCCGTGTCCACACGGCTAAGCGCTGCACCGATTTCACCGACGACGGCACCACCGTCACCCTCCACACCGCCGACGGCGGAAAGGCGACCGGCAACGCCCTGATCGGAGCCGACGGCGTCCACTCGATGGTGCGCCAGAAACTTTGGGAAGCCGGCAAGCCGCACTTCCTCGGCATCATCTGCTGGCGCGGCCTCGTCAGGGAAGCGGACCTCCCCGATGAAATGCGCCGCCCCGTCGGCACCAACTGGGTCGGCCCCGGCGGCCACGTCATCACCTATCCGCTGCGCCGCGGCGAGCTGATGAACTGGGTCGGCTTCGGCGAGCGCGAGGACTGGAAGGTCGAGAGCTGGACCGAGAAGGGCAGCCACGAGGAATGCGCGAAGGACTTCCCCGACTGGCACCCGCTCGTGCACGACCTCATCTCCAAGCTCGACCAGCCCTACAAATGGGCGATGGTCGGCCGCGCGCCGCTCCCCGCCTGGACCAGAGGCCGCGTCTCGATGCTCGGCGACGCCTGCCACTCGACGCTGCCGTTCCTCGCCCAAGGCGCCAACATGGCGATGGAGGACGGGCTCGTGCTCGCGCGCTGCTTCGAAGCCCACGCCGACCCGGCTGTCGCGCTCGCCCGCTTCGAGGCCCTCCGCCTCGACCGCACGACGAAGATCGTCAACGGCTCGGCCGAGACCGGCCGCCGCTTTCACAACCCAACGCTCGCCGACCCGGCCGAAGCGATCGCCTACGTCGACCGCGAATGGCAACCCGACAAGGTCCGCCTTCGCTATGACTGGCTGTTCGAATACGATGCGACGACGGTGCCGGTGTAAAAGTGCCAGTGAAAAAGTGTTGTTGTAAAAGTGCTGTTGTAAAAGTGTCGGTGTGAAAGTGCCGCTGTGAACCGGGCAGAGCGCAAACAAGGAGCGCGTTCGATCCCGCCAACGCCCACTTCACAACCCCAGCGCCGTCAGCCCCGGATATTCCACCGGCCGAATGCCGGGCTGCCAGAGGAACTTGCGCTCCGACATCTTGATCGGCACGTCGTTGATGCTGGCCTCACGGCGTTGCATCAGGCCATGATCGTCGAACTCCCACTGCTCGTTGCCGTAGGCGCGGAACCAGTTGCAGTTGTCGTCGCGATACTCGTAGGCAAAGCGCACCGCGATACGATTTCCCGTGTACGCCCACACTTCCTTTATCAGACGGTAGTCGAGTTCCCTCGCCCACTTCCGCGTCAGGAACTCGACGATGGCATTGCGGCCGGAAAAGAATTCAGAGCGGTTCCGCCAGCGGCTGTCTTCCGTATAGGCCAGCGAAACCCTCAGCGGGTCTCGCGTATTCCATGCATCCTCCGCCATCCGCGCTTTCTGCGAGGCCGTCACGGCAGTGAACGGCGGCAAAGGAGGTCGTTCGGTAGGCATGACACCTCTCTTGGTGCCGGACCTGTCGGTACCGCCACCATCCCCGCACGTTGAACGCACGCGTCGGCTCAATGATCGTCGAAAGGTTGGCGCTTTCTCGGTACGCCCCCGCCGCTCAGCTTTCCTTGAAGCCGTACTCGGGGATTCCCTGCTCGTTGCCGTAGTACTTGAACGGCAGGAACTTGCCCGACAGCGTCATCCGCACACGGTCGCCCTTCGGGTTCGGCTCGCGTTCGAACTCGATGTTGAAGTCGATCGCCGACATGATGCCGTCGCCGAACTCTTCCTCGATCAGCGCCTTCCACGCGGGACCGTTGACCATCACCATTTCATAGAAGCGATAGATCAGCGGATCGGTCGGCGGCATCGGCGTGCCTGTCCCACGATAGGGGACTTCGTTCAACATCCGCTCTTCGCTCTGCGACAAGCCGAACAACTCGGCGGCCTTGCGGGCGAGCGGCTTGACGAGCTTCATCTGCCCGAGCAGCGCGCCGATCACCAGCACCGGCGACATGCCACCGATTTCGTCGGTGATGTGCTTCCAGGTCCAGCCGCGGTCGCGCTTGATGTCGAGGATCTTCTCCGTCAGGTCTTCGCGCTTCATCTTGGGTCTATCTCCACTTGGGTTTGATGGGTTCGAGCGGACGGTTCCGCGCCGGAGGATTGGCGGCAGCGATCGATCGGATGCCGCTCGCCTGTCCGGCGCTTTCGATGCGGCGGCCCGCAAAACGGACTTGCCCCCCGGCGTTTTGAGTGGACGCGGCGCGTAGCGGCGCACCCACGGCGCGATCCGCTTGGGCCGATTCTTCGGTAACGGTTTCCACCGCATGGATCGTAGCTCTGGCTGTTGGACGGACGACGGGCGGGTTCTTCGGATCGTATGGCGCACTTCCCGGCGCCTGGGCTCCCCCCGCCATCTCGCGCGAACGCGTGACGAGGAAATCGATCAGGTGATTGCGCAACGGATAGTAATTGGCGAGCTTGTGCATGTTGGTTCGCGTCCGCTCGCGCGGCAGCGTGTTCTCGACGATCTCCGCGATGCGCGCCTTCGGCCCGTTGGTCATCAGCAGGATCTTGTCGGCGAGCAGCATCGCCTCGTCGATGTCGTGCGTGATCATGAACGTGGTCTGCTTCGTCCGGCCGTGGATCGAAAGCACTTCGTCCTGCAGGCTGCCGCGCGTCAGCGCATCGAGCGCACTGAACGGCTCGTCCATCAGCAGCACCTTCGGCTCGATCGACAGCGCACGCGCGATCCCGACGCGCTGGCGCATGCCGCCGGACAACTGCGCCGGCTTCTTGTGCATCGCTTCCTTCAGATGCACGAGATCGAGATACTTCTCAGCATGCTCGCGCACTTCCACTTTCGACCAGTCCCGCCGCCGGGACGAAACCGCGAGCTCGATGTTCGACAGCGCGCTCATCCAAGGCATCAGCGCATGGCCCTGGAAGATCACGGCACGGTCGAGGCTCGGCCCCAGGATGTGTTGGCCGTTGACGATGATGTGCCCCTCGCTCGGCTCGTCGAGGCCAGCGAGAATATTGAGGATCGTCGACTTGCCGCAGCCGGAATGGCCGATCATGCAGACGAACTCGCCTTCCGGAACGTCGAACCAGACGTCCTCGAAGACAGTCAGTGCCCCCTTGCCCTGCGGCTCGGGAAAGCGCCGCGCAAGACCTTGGACTGAAATGAAACCTGGCATTTTCTACCTCGTAGGTTGGGTCAAGGTCGGCACTGCCGGCCGCGACCCAACAATTTTCAGATGCGCCATGGATTGTTGGGTCGCGCTTCGCTTGACCCAACCTACGACTACGGCCCGTCAATCCGCGTAAGAAACCATCTGCTGCAGCTTCGCCATCGACAGATCGAGGATCATGCCGACGACGCCGATCAACAGGATCGCGTTGATCACGTTGGTGATCGACAGGTTGTTCCACTCGTTCCACACGAAGTAGCCGATGCCCGTACCACCGACGAGCATCTCGGCCGCCACGATGACGAGCCACGCGATGCCGATCGAGATCCGCATGCCCGTGAAGATCGTCGGCGCTGCAGCCGGCAGGATCACACGCAATGCCGTGCGCATGTTGCCGAGCTCCAAGGTCTTCGCCACGTTGAGCCAGTCCTTCCGCACGGTAGCGACACCGAATGCGGTGTTGATCAGCATCGGCCACAACGAGCAGATGAAGATCACGAAGATCGCGGAAAGCCCGGAATCCTTGATCGTGTAGAGCGCCAGCGGCATCCACGCGAGCGGCGAAATCGGCTTCAGCACCTGGATGAACGGATCGAGCGCTTTACTCATCAGAGGCGACATGCCGATGAGGAACCCGACCGGCACCGCGACGATCACGGCGAGCAGATATCCCAGCAGAACCCGGCCGACCGAATAGGCGAGCTGGATGCCGACGCCCTTGTCGTTCGGCCCTTTGTCGTAGAACGGATTCGTGATGTGTCCCCACAGCGAAGCACCGACATCGAGCGGCCCGGGCAACGCCGACTTGCCCTGGCTCGCCGTCGCGCCGACCAGCTTTGCGTATTCGGGATCCATAGTCTGAACCGGCGCACCGGTGCGAACCGCCAGGTGCCACGCCATCAGGAACAACCCGAGGAACGTCATGGACAGCAGCGCTGCCCTCATCCCGAGAGAAACCCGCATGACAATCAGCCCCTCTTGATCGCGAAGCTGGCGACGTAGGCTTCCGGCTTTTCCGGATCGAAAGGCTTGCCCATCACCGAGAAAGTCTTGGTGGTCGATGCCGGCGGCGTGAGCCCCGCCTCCTTCATCAGCTTGGCCGCGTCGGTCGCCAGATAGACCTGTCGCGCGACGGCCTTGTAGTCGACGTCTCCCTTGATCTGTCCCCAGCGCTTCATCTGCGACAGAATCCAGATGGCGAAACTTTCATAGGGGAACGGATCGAAGTCGATACGGTCCGGGACCGTTCTGACATTGCCCAGTCCATCCGCGAACGTGCCCGTGAGCACCTGCTCCACCACCGTGACCGGCTGGTTCAGGTAGTTCGCAGGCGCGATCGCCGCGGCGATCTGCTTGCGGTTCTCCGCCTTCGAGGCGAACGCCGTTGCGCTGATGATCGCCCGCAGCAGCGCAGCATAGCTGTTCGGCATACCCATGACGAATTCGCGCGACGCCGCGAACGCGCAGCAGGGATGGCGGTCCCAGATTTCCTTCGAGAGGATGTGGATGAAGCCCACGCCGTCGAACACCGCGCGTTGGTTCACAGGATCGGGCGCCAGGAACCCGTCGATGTTGTCGGCGCGCAGATTGGCGACCATCTCGGGCGGCGGCACCGACCGGATCTGGATGTCCTTGTCGGGATCGATACCGTGCTCGGCGACGTAGTAGCGAAGCAGATAGTTGTGCATCGAATAGTCGAATGGCACCGCGAATTTCATGCCCTTCCAGGTTTTCGGATCACGCCTGTCCTTGTGCTTCATGCTGAGCGTGATCGCCTGGCCGTTGATGTTCTCCACCGCCGGCATCGTGTAGGGGATGGGGTTGGAGCCGGTCCCCAGCGTGATCGCCAGCGGCATCGGCGACAGCATGTGCGCGGCGTCGTATTCCTTGTTGATCGTCTTGTCGCGAACGACGGCCCAGCCCGCAGTCTTGATGACCTCTACGTCGAGGCCCTGCTTCTTGTAGAAGCCCATCGGGTGCGCCATGATGATCGGCGTCGCGCAGGTGATCGGAATGAACCCGACCTTCAGCGCTGACTTTTCCGGCTTCGCGCCCTGCGCCAGAACCTCGGTCGCGGTGCCGATCGGAAACAGCGAGGAAATCGCCGCCGCGAGTGTCGATGCACCCACCGCCTTCACGATCGCGCGGCGCGAGGCAGCATCGGGAAACAGCGCGCGCAGCACCGTCTCCTCGACCGCGGGCAGAAGGTCGGCTTCGGTCCCCGTAAGTGCCGCGCGATGCTCGCCCTCACTGGCGTGATGGCCGCAACTGCACCGGCCCGAGGCTACCCGAACCGGATTGATCGACGCGTCGCTCATGAAATCCCCCTCGGTGACCGGCAATGCCGCCAAGGCATTACCGAACGTTGACTGGTTGCAGAGGGAGCAACCCGCGTGCCACATGCGAGACGACAAAAATAATCATTGAGTATCAGATACGTAGAGGACAATCGACCAACCATTGGGCAGCCATGACATAGGCCACCCTGCACAACCTTTGATCGATTGGATGAAGTTTGAGCAGACAGATCAATGGATGAAGTTTTGTGCACACCCCGCTGCCGCCAACTTCATCAGGCGCACATCGAACGACCATCCAATTGCTCGAGGCCGAGCCGGAAGGCATTGATCCAGACAGCGAGAAAGCGCGCCACGGCGGGCGATGCGCGGCATGACTCGAAAGCCGAACGGGACCTGGAGGGTTCGTGGGGCTGAGCAAGCCGACGGACGGGAGGGGCCGGAGGAAATAGGAACGAATGGTGGAGAGGGCTGGATTCGAACCAGCGTAGGCGAAGCCAACGGATTTACAGTCCGTCCCCTTTAGCCACTCGGGCACCTCTCCATCACAGGCATGGATCGCGGGAATAGATGTGCCTGCACGGCTCGGCACCGCACAAACGACAAGTCCCTGCCTTCGCCAGCAGGGACGTGCGAGTGCTGTTATCGTCCGCACGCCCGCCCTGTCAACGGGAAACCGCCGCCCCGAAACAACTTGCCTGCGTCCTCGAACCCGGCCATGTCGTCAACGCACGCCGCCGACCTCGTCCAGCCCCTCGCCGTAGCCTCGAACGAGAGCCACCATGCCGCTTGCCTACCATACCCTCGACGTGTTCACGACACACCGCCTGGCGGGCAATCCGCTGGCCGTTGTGCTGGAAGCCGACATCCTCGAAACCGCGCAGATGCAGGCCATCGCCCGCGAGTTCAACCTGCCCGAGACCGTGTTCGTCCTGAAGCCGTTGAACCCCGCCCATTCCGCCCGCATCCGCATATTCACGCCGATGTCCGAAGTGCCCTTCGCCGGTCATCCGACCGTCGGCACCGCAGCCCTCCTCACTGAATTGCGCCTCGCGGGCCTGCCCGGCAATCATGACCAGCTCGTCACGCTCGAGCAGACCATCGGTCTCGTCCGGGTCGGCGTCCGCGTCCGCGAAGGCCTGCCGACCTACGCCGAGTTCGACGCCCCCAAGCTGCCGACGCCTGCCGGCGCCCTCGCCGCCGTCGAGCAGATCGGCGCAGCCCTCGGCCTGATGACCAGCGAGATCGGCTTCGCCAACCACAAGCCCTCGCGCTTCTCGGCCGGAACGAGCTTCGCGTTCATCCCGATCGCTTCCCGCGAGGCCATCGCCCGGGCCGAGGTCCGCCGCCCCGCCTGGGATGTCGCGTTCGGCGCACAGGGCCTCGTCGGCGCCTACCTCTACACGCGCGAGACGATCTACAATGCCGCCAGCTTCCACGCCCGCATGTTCGCGCCCGAGGTCGGCATCCCCGAGGACCCCGCGACGGGCTCTGCCGCCGTGATGTTCGCCGGCGTCATTCTCACCTACGACACCCCGCCCGACGGCACCCACAAGCGGATCATCGAGCAGGGCTACGAAATGGGCCGCCCGAGCGAGGTCTCGGTGTCGCTCGAAATCAAGCAGGGCAAACTCCACAACGTCCGCATCGGCGGCTCCAGCGTCCGCGTCGCCGAGGGCAAGCTGTACGACTGAGACTTCTCGCCCAGGTCACTTCCCCGCGAACGCCGCCGCATAGACATCCGGCTTGAAGCCCACCAGCGGTTTCTCCCCGCCTTCCACCACCGGGCGTTTTATCATCGACGGCTGCGCGATCATCAGACCGATCGCCTTCTCCGCATCGAGCCCTTGCCTGGCCACGTCCGGCAGCTTCTTGAACGTCGTGCCCGCCCGGTTGAGCAGCACTTCCCAGCCCACCTGCCCCACCCATCGCTCCAGCGTCGCCCTGTCGATCCCCGCCGTCTTGTAGTCGTGAAACGCATAGGCGACGCCACGCTCGTCGAGCCAGGCCCGCGCCTTCTTCATCGTGTCGCACGCCTTGATGCCGTGCACGGTGATTGCAGCCCCCGAAGCGCTCGCCATGAACGTATTTCCCGTCTCGTTCCGCTATCAGGCTCTCATCCCCCCGACCCACTCGGTGGTCAAGCCCGGGTGCAGGCACCCAGGTCTTGACGGCCGCCTTGCAACAGACTAGTTACCTGACTAGTCCTATAGAGGTTTAGAAACCATGAAGCATTGGCCCGTGCAAGATGCCAAGGCACGGTTCAGCCAGCTCCTCGACGAATGCCTGAAGAACGGTCCGCAGATCGTCACGAGGCGCGGCGCTGAAACCGCCGTTCTGGTCCCCATTGAAGAATGGCGCCGGCTGGAAGGCGCCGCGAAACCCAACCTCAAGGACCTGCTACTGGCCGAAGGATCACGTGGCGACCTCGGCCGTGCTCCACGTGGGCGCTTGAAGCGGCGCCAGCCGATTGCGATCGAGTGATCCGACCTATGTACTTGCTCGATACGAACGTCGTTTCCGAATTGCGCCGTCCGAAACCTCATGGCGCTGTCGTGGCGTGGATCAGGGCCGCCAATGCCACCGACCTCTATATTTCAGCGGTCACTGTCGGCGAGATCCAAGCTGGCATCGAACTCACGCGCCACCAAGCCCCCGCCAAGGCGGCCGAGATCGAGGCATGGCTGGAGCAGGTCATCGCGACCGGCAGCATCCTCTCGATGGACGGAGAAACATTCCGTCGTTGGGCGCGCCTGATGCATCATCGGTCCGACGATGCGATCGAAGATGCGATGATCGCCGCCACTGCACTCGTCGGAAACTATGTCGTGGTGACGAGGAACGAGCGCGATTTCAGACCATTCGGAGTGCGAACACTGAATCCGTTCGAGGCGAAGACCGATCCGCCGACATGATCCCCCTTCCCCCTGGCTTGCCCCTAACTCCCATCCGACACTTCCTCGAGCCGCTCGATGGCTTCCTCGACGACATCCAGCGAAACCGGATCGACGCCTATCGACGGTGCAACCCGCACGTTCGTGACGTTCTCGATGAAATGCCAGCCGTCTTTCGCACTCGTCCCGCTGCCCACACGATGCGGCACGATCCGATACCCGTTCTCGCCCAGCCGATTGGCCCGTCGCCGCAGACGGCGCACGCGTGCGTGTTCAGTGTTGTTCATGGCAGCAGCCAGGGAGTGAGAAGCGGTACGCACATCGGCTCGAAGTCCCCGGTATTTCGTGTCACGACGATCAGATCATCCACTGGCGCAGTCGCAGCGATCAGCTCTTCGACCCCGGGCCGAGGATAAGGCCACGCTACGCACGAGCGCGAGCGCGCACACAGGCGCGCTATGCCAGCGACGATCGGCACCCCTTTACCTCACAGCACACAGTGCCCGTCAAGAAAATGTGGACCGTTTTCACATCAGCTAGACCGTAATATACAAGTGGATACGACAGCTACGATACGACCGTCTCCAGCTCGTCAATTCGATCGGCTCGCACGGAGCAGACGCCCCCTGTGACGCTTCGCTCGAGAGGCTGCCCGAACCGTCATCGATCGAAACATGGCCCACAATCTCGGGAACACTCTCCATGGCCCGCATCACGATCAGAATCGACCTCGACGACGACCGCAATATCGGCCACGGCAAGATCCGGCTTCTCGAGCAGATCGCCGAGCATGGCTCGATCTCCAGCGCCGCTCGGGCCATGGGCATGTCGTACCGGCGCGCATGGCTTCTGGCTGACGAACTCAACACCATGTTCGAGCATCCCGTACTGGAGACGCAGCACGGCGGCGCCGGCGGCGGCCATGCCCGCCTCACCGATTTCGGTCATGCTCTCGTCGGTCATTACCGCACCATCGAGGCCCATGCGACCCACACCTTCAAGAAGCAGATCACCGGCCTCGAGCGGAACCTGAGAGCGAAGGCCCGCGCCTGAACGAGGAAGCAAGCAAGACATCCAGATGAGAATATCGCTTGACCTTCGTGACTGAGCGACCCAAGACCTCGAAATAGCCTTCGGAACATATCGAAAGGCACGGACATGCTCGGCCTTGAACGAATTCGTCGTTCTGCAATCGTCATCGCGGCCGCTGCGATCACCTCCAGCGCCTCGCTGGCCGCAGAGGTCCTGGCCGCAGAGGTCAAAGTCGCCGTGGCCGCCAATTTCACCGATCCCTCGAAGGAGATAGCGGCCCTGTTCGAGCAATCGACCGGCCACAAGCTCGTGCTGAGCTTCGGGGCGACCGGGCAATTCTTCGCGCAGATCGCGCAGGGTGCACCGTTCGAGGTTTTCCTGTCCGCAGACAAAGCGACGGCAGAAAAGGCCGTCGCACAGGGGCATGCCGTCGCGGGGACCGAGTTCACCTATGCCGTCGGCAAGCTCGTGCTGTACAGCAAGACCCCAGGGCTTGTGTCGGGCGAGGAAACGCTCCGCCGGGGCAAGTTCGCCAAGCTTGCCATCGCAAACCCGGCGGCGGCGCCCTATGGCGCAGCAGCCGTCGAAACGCTGAAGGCGCTCGGTCTCCACGACACGCTTGCACCCAGGATCGTGCGGGGCCAGAACATTGCGCAGACCTTCCAGTTCGTCGAGAGTGGGAACGCCGAGGTCGGCTTCGTCGCCCTGGCTCAGATCGCGCCCCTGACGGGCGGCTCGCGCTGGGTCGTTCCGGCGAAGCTGCACGCACCCGTTCTTCAGGATGCGGTACTGCTGAAGCCGGGCGTGAAGAACGACGCGGCGCGTGCCTTCCTCGCTTTCCTGAAGGGCAAGGAGTCTCGCGCCGTGATCGAGAAGTTCGGATACGGAACAAGCTGGTAGTCTGGTCGAGAGATGCTGAACCTTGCAGACCTCTGGTCTCCGATCCGCCTGACGCTCGAATTGGCCGCGATCACCACCGTGCTGCTCCTGCTCGTCGGAACGCCGATCGCGTGGTGGTTGGCGCGCTCGAAAGCGTGGTGGAAGGAAGCGGTCGCGGCGATCGTCGCCATGCCGCTCGTGCTGCCGCCGACCGTGCTCGGCTTCTACCTGCTGATCGCGTTCGGTCCGAACGGCCCCGGCGGAGCGATCGCGTCGATGTGGGGCGCCCGCACACTCGCCTTCACCTTCGAAGGTCTCGTCATCGCATCCATCCTCTATTCGATGCCCTTCGTGGTGCAGCCGATCCGCAACGCCTTCGAGGCGATCGGCGACCGTCCGCTGGAGGTCGCGGCCACGCTGCGCGCCTCCCCGTGGGATGCCTTCTGGACCGTCGCCGTTCCCCTCGCACGCCCTGGTTTCATGACCGCGACCGTGCTCGGCTTCGCCCACACCGTCGGCGAGTTCGGCGTCGTGCTCATGATCGGCGGCAACATTCCCGGACAGACCAGGGTGATGTCGGTCGCAGTCTATGATCTCGTCGAAACGCAGAGGTGGACGGAAGCGCACATACTGGCCGGTGGCATGGTCGTGTTCGCGTTCGCCGTCATCACGACCATGATGGTGCTGGAAAAGCGCATCGGACGCGCACGCCGATGAGTACACCGATGGATGCGTTGAACCTCTCGCTTTCCGGTCGGCTGGGCACGTTCGAGATGGACGTCTCGTTTCGAGTGCCGATGCGCGGCATCACCGGTCTTTTCGGGCAATCCGGTAGCGGCAAGACGACGATCCTGCGCTGCATTGCCGGTCTCGAACGGCTCGAGGGCCGCATTTCGCTCGGCAACGAGATCTGGCAGGATACGAAGGCGGCCACGTTCGTCCCCACGCACAAGCGCCATGTGGGATACGTGTTCCAGGAGGCCAGCCTCTTTCCGCACATCTCGGTCGAGGACAACCTGCTTTATGGCGCACGTCGCGCCGGCAGCGCCGGATCGCCCCCCGGCTTCGACCTCGACCACATCGTCGGCCTGCTCGGCATCGGTCGACTGCTGCAGCGGTCCCCGACGACGCTTTCGGGCGGCGAGCGCCAGCGCGTGGCGGTGGGGCGCGCGTTGCTCGCTCGACCTCGGGTGTTGCTGATGGACGAGCCGCTGTCCGCGCTCGACCGGATGACGAAGGAGGAGATCCTTCCCTATTTCGAGATGCTGCACGAACGGCTGTCGTTGCCGGTCGTCTACGTCACGCACGACTTCGCCGAGCTCGAGCGGCTCGCGGACGCGCTCGTCCTGCTCGACAAGGGCAAGCTCGTTGCGGCAGGCCCCTTGCACGAGCTGCAGACGAATACCGCCTTGCCGCTGATCGCCGCGCCCGAGGCGAGCGTCGTGCTGACGGGACGCGTCGCGGGTTACGATCCGCAATTCCAGCTCTCGCGGCTGTCGATCGACGGCGGTGAATTGCTCGTGCCGGGTCGCGCGGGCGAGATCGGCGACGCACGCAGGCTGAGGATCGTAGCAACCGATGTCAGCATCGCGCGAGCACCGCCCGCCGACACGACGATCCTCAACTGCATTGCCATGCGCATCGTCACCATCGATCAGCGCGAGAACGCGCCGCAGGCGAACGTCATCCTCGCGCTCGGAGCGGCCGGCGAGGGAAGCCGCATCGGCGCCCGCGTCACCCGCAAGTCGATCTCCGCTCTCGGACTTCGGCCCGGCATCGAAGCCTTCGCCCAGATCAAGAGCGTGGCACTCGTGGCCACCCGTCCGAGCCACTCTGGTCCAGCGTCATGAGAGGACATCGAGCGAAGCCCCCGCTCGATCGCGCGCTCTACCGGCTCGATGCGCTCGACGGTCTCCAGGGGGATTTTTGGCCGATCTAATTCGAGCAATATCGGCAGATAGTACGCCACAATATCGAAGAAATACAGCCCTTCCGGCCGGTCCCTTGGCCGATCTTCTGGCCGATCAGGGGCTGTTCCCGCACCCTACTCCCACTCGATGATTCGGGAAGCAATCAACCACTTGATATGAAATACGTTCTTTCGAGGGAAGAGGACCGATACCGTCGTCGATACCGTCAGAAACGTACGCTATTGGATTCGCCCGAACAATGCACTCGGGGGATCTGGCATGCAGCTCGCCAACTCGATGGTATCCGAGCACCAGCGTTCCAACGGACTAGCCTTCAGCCGACGGTACAGCCACGGCGCAATAGGCGATTACTCTGGTGCTGTCTAACGATACAGTCGCTGTATCGTCAGATGCGGCCTGCAGTGGGCGATGCAGCCGGGGCACTTCCGGTGGCAGTAGGGGTGCTATAATGCGAAAAGTACATCCCTAGCTCTGACCATAGAGAGTAGAACACATAGATGATTATGTTAACCGAAGCCATGCGGAAGGCAGTTGAGAGGTTACAACTCATGCTGCTCGGGGCGGGGCAGAGCCCTGCAGCATTGCTCAAGTAGGCAGTTTATCTGATCGCGGTTCTTTCCAGGCGCCACTTCAAGGAGATCTGACAACGGCACTGCTGGCGCTGTACTTCGCTGGCTGGGATCAACAGCCGTTAGCCGCCGGGATCACTGGCAGCAGGAGATACGAGCCATACTCGCCACCGGCATAGAGCGTGTTGGTCCCGTCGTTATAGTCCGCGTGGTAGTGCGTGTACCCCTGGCTTCCAAAGCCGTCGCGCGGCTGCACGTCGAGCTGAAGGCGGTGTCCTTTGGCAAACACCATGGACGTTGGCCAGATCTCGACCTCGACCTTCACAACTTCGCCCGGCTTCAGCGTGAGCCGGCGCATGTGCTTGTGATAAGGTCGCCCTGTCACCGTCAGCTCGGGATCGAGCTCGCGATGCGACACGCGCAGCCAGCCTTTGGCGACCGGTACTGGCGACCCCTGCTGTCCAGTTTCGAGAAGCTCGGTTCCATCGGCGTCGAGGTGGCGAAGCGTCAGAAAAAGATCCATGTCCTCCGACGATGATGAAACCCAGATGGTCGCGGATAGTGGTCCTGTGACTTCCATGTCCTCGGGCATAGGATCAGTCATCAGCGACACGCCCATGCCTGGACGAATACCGCCGCCCCCCATGATCTGCGATGACGCCGCCGACGTCGATCCCATGCTTCCGACACTCGTGACCTCATAGGTCCGCACCGAGCTGGACGCTGGCTTCTTGTCGAGCAGCCGCGCCACGTGCGCAGGTCCGACAGCCACGGGAGACAAATCGAAATAAAGCTTTGTCCACTGTGTGCGCGCCAGCGGCCACTCATTTTCCATACGCCAGACGAATTTGTCCTTGCCATGCCGAATGGCAAGTTTGACTGGCGGCTCGGTCATGACGCCGTTGTCGATACCTTTGAGCCAGTGGTCGAAGAACCGGATCTGATCGCGGCGTCCGTCCTCTGTATAAAATGGGTGCACATGACTGCCGGTATGAATCCTGAGCTTCTTGTTCTTGGAGGCTGCCCGCGAGAAGCCTTCGGTGTTACCTCGCAAATGCAGTCCGAAGCCGGTCCAATTGCCGACGCTCAGAAGCGGCACCGTGACCTTCTCCCACTGGGCCTGTTCGCCGCGAAAAACGCCGCTGTCGAGGTTGTTGTGGAGCCAGCGGTAGAGCGTGTTATGAGCCCAACCATCCGGTTGATCTTGCGCTGCGCGCCCTAGCTTGTGATGCAGAAGATGTGCCGTAAACCAATTGGTCATAAACACATTGAGGATGCCGCCATGATAAAGGGCGTCGCGATAGATATCCGCAAAACCCTCCCAGGGTATGATCGCCTTCAATGACGGAGGTTGCAGGTTGGCGACAAACCACTGGTTGATCGCGAAATAGGAAATTCCAAGAAGCCCCACAGCGCCGTTGCACCAGGGCTGCGCGGCAGCCCACTCGATGGCATCGTAGTAATCAATCGCCTCTTGCAACGACCACGGCTCGCACTGGCCAGGTGATTTGCCGCTTCCCCGGCCGTCGATACGTACTGCGGCATAGCCCCGGGGAACCCACCAGGCAGGATTGATCGTCTCCCAGTTCATCCACTCGTTCTGGGCCTCCTGCAGGTTGGCAGGCACCACCCAAAGCTTGTCCTTCTGGTACGGACCGAGATTCAGGATCGCTGGCACTTTCTCACTTGCCGATGGTGGGCGAAACACATCGGCCTTGAGCCGCGCACCGTCGCGCATCGCGACATCGATATCGCGCTCATGCAGAATCTCAATTTCGGCATCCGCTGCACGGATAGCGATTGCACCCTGTCGAGCTGCCTTCATAATCTGTCCTCGTTGTCGTCACGCCGCGGCTCGAACGAGCGCTCGATTTTTTCGAAGCGCGTTAAGGTAAACTCGTCGTAAGCAATCGGGCCGGTCCATCCGAAAGAATCATGCGTTTGTCCGCATCGGAAATATCGAGCCGCTTCACGAAGCGCGCACAGTCCATCATGCCCATATCGAAGGGATAGTCGGAGCCCAGAAGCACATGGGATGCGCCAGCCTGCGAGATCAGGAACTCGGCGTGCGGAGCAGAGTGCAAGATCATGTCATGATAGAAGCGGGCAATCGAAATGTCCGGCGGGTTGTTGGCAAGATGCTGTTTGGGCTCCGGCCTGACACCCCACCCATGCACCCATCGACCCGATTGGTAGGGGAAAAACCCGCCGCCATGCGACAGGCAGAACTTGATACGCGGGTGGCGCTCAAGCACTCCGCCAAAGATTAATGAAGCAGCAGCGATCGTTGTCTCGAGAGGATTGCCGATCAGGTTGCGCAGATAATAGGACCCGAGCCGCTCGGCAGCAGCGACTTTCTGAGGATGCACGAGGATGAACGCGCCGAGCTCCTCGGCCTTCGCCCAAACCGGCTCGAGCGCGGGATCGTCGAGGTTCTTGCCCTCGACGTGACTGCAAATCATGACACCGCGCAGGCCGAGCTGACTGATCGCCCGCTCAAGCTCAGCGGCGGCAAGCTCAGGGGACTGCATCGCAAGCGTGCCCAAGGCGACGAATTTGTCGGGAGTTTTCTTGACGAGATCGGCCAGCGCCTCATTCTGAACTTTCGCAAGCGCATCGGTCCGCATAGGCTCGAGATCGTACAGAAACGTCTGCGGCAGGACGGACACGGCCTGCATGTCGACGCCGGCTGCCTCCATGTCGGCCAGACGCTTATCAAGATCCCAACCGCCGCGCGGATAAGGAGTCTGGACGATGTCGCCGATCGTCAGAGTCGCATCGTAGCTGGTCACTCGAGAAAGCTCGAAGGTCGTTCCGGGCGCCTCCCTGCGTAACCTCGCCATCATGTCCTCGGACAATATATGCGCATGCACATCGATGACGGGTGCTGCGGCCATACGACGGGTCTCCATGAAGTTCCAAGAGCAATGCCCTACGGGGGGGCGCTCGATTAGCCGATGATCACTCGAAGGCAAGCGAAACGGGCTTGCCGCTCCTTCACCTAGCAGCCGGATGCTGCAGGCCTGTCCTCCGCAGGATATTGATTGATGCTGCAGTATCGGCCGCCAAAAAAGACGAGTGGATCAGAAATTGGAGCAGCAGCGGTCACAAGGGACAACACTTTGCCAACAAAAATGGCGTGATCGCCACCCTCATAGACCGCATAGCGCTCGCATTCGAAGCTTGCCAGCGCACCTGGTATCAGGGGCACATGCTTGCCTTCGATGGGACTCACAAGCTTCCACTTATCTCCATGGCTCTTTGCGAACCTGGTCGAAAGATCGTGCTGCTTGCGATCGAGCAGGTTCACACCGTAGTGGGTACACTCCTCCCATCCTCTGAAGCTTGCTGCGGACTTGGCGACCGAAAACAGAATCAGAGCCGGGTCGAGGGAGACCGAGTTGAACGACGATACCGTCATGCCAAGAAGCTCTCCGTCCGGGTGACGAGCGGAGATAATGGCGACGCCGGTTGGGAATAGGCCGAGAGCCTTGCGGAAGTCGACAACATTCACCGTCATAACCAGATCCTTCAATTCGCGTAGCGAGTCTATACGAAGCCGTTTCGCGGCCTGGCAGCGTCAACTTTGCATCGCGCGTTCTCGTGTCGATCGTATTGCGGGCAACGCCATCATCAGGAGTAGAAGCGCTGTCGCGATCAGCAGCCCGAGACTTATCGGCCGTTCGATGAAGATGAGCGGATCACCACCAGAAATTCGCATAGCTCTTCGAACGTTATCTTCCATCAGCGGACCGAGCACGAAGCCAAGCACCAACGGAGCGGGCTCGCAATCGAGGCGCGTGAATATGAAACCTGAGACGCCGAAGAGGGCCGCGAGCAAAACGCCAGTGGTGCTGTTGGACACGGTATAGCAGCCGATCGCGCAAAACAGCAGGACGGCAATAAAGAGGAAGCGATACGGGACTTTCAGCAATTGCACCCAGAGTCCGATCATCGGTAGGTTGATGACGACCAACATGAGATTGCCGATCCACATGGACGCAACCATTCCCCAGAACAGGTCGGGCTTTTCCGTCATGATCTGGGGGCCGGGCTGGATGCCGTGGATCATCATGGCACCGATCATCAACGCCATAACGGCGTTGCCAGGCAGTCCCAGGGTCAGCATCGGAATGAACGATGACTGGGCGCCGGCATTGTTGGCGGCTTCAGGACCTGCGACTCCCTCGATGGCGCCATGTCCGAAGCGGCTTTTGTCGGAGGAGAGGCGCTTTTCAAGGACGTAAGCAGCGAAGGAGGAAATCGTCGCCCCGCCTCCGGGCAGCACGCCAACGACCGAGCCGAGCGCCGTGCCGCGCAGCGTAGCCGGCCAGGCGCGCCTGAAATCGTCGTAGGTCGGCCAGAGGCTGGTCACTTTGGCGATGCTCGCCTCGTTGTCGCGCTCCCGGTCGACCAGATTGGATATGATTTCGCCAACGCCGAACAAGCCAATGGCCAACACTGCGAAATCAAGCCCATCCGACAGCATTGGAATACCGAAGGTGAAACGCTGGTTCCCCGAGTTGCCGTCCGTGCCCACCAAGCCGAGCAGCAGGCCCAGAACAATCATTGCGATGGCCTTGATCACCGACCCGCTCGCAAGAACCACGGCCGCGACAAGGCCCAACACCATCAGTGAAAAATATTCCGGGGCACCGAACGATTGGCCAACCAGCGATAGCGGCGGCGCTGCGAGCGCGATGACGCCCGTCGCAACGGTGCCAGCGAAGAAAGAAGCTAACGCTGCCGTCGCCAGTGCTGATCCTGCTCGGCCTTGCCGAGCCATTGCATGGCCGTCAAGGCAGGTCACAACCGATGACGTCTCGCCCGGAAGGTTGACAAGAACGGCGGCGGTCGAGCCGCCATATTGTGCGCCATAGAAAATGCCGGCCAGCATGATCAAGCCGGAAACTGGCGCCAGATTGAACGTCAGCGGCAGCAGCATCGCGATGGTTGCGATCGGGCCGATGCCTGGCAGCACGCCAATGAGGGTACCAATCAGGCAACCTGCAAGGGCGAGGCCGAGATTTACTGGCGTCATGGCAACGCCGAAGCCTGTCGCAAGATTGCCAAGCAGATCCATGGCCCAGTTTCCTTACTGCATGAATTCGGGAAGTAGGTTCACGGACATTCCGAGGCCGAGGACGAACACGACCCAGCAAAGTCCGACCAAAACAATCGCCGAACACACGGTCTCCCACCACTTCAGGCCCGGATAGGAAAAACTCGAGATCGTGACCAGCAGAACGATGGACGACGCGAGGCCGAGGACCGTCAGGCTCAGACCGAACACCAAAAGGCTCGCTGTCACCCACAAGATCGGCCAATAATTGCTGACCTCGGTGGGAGTAATTGTTGCCGGCGCTGGCTGACTGGCGGAGTCAATCCTCGCGCGTTCGAACAGGCCCTGCACCAACACGATGACGCCAAGCGTCATGAGGAGCCAGCACAGTAGCTGCGGCATGAAGCCTGTGCCCATGCGCCG
Source organism: uncultured Devosia sp. (assembly GCA_964574325.1). GTDB lineage: Bacteria > Pseudomonadota > Alphaproteobacteria > Rhizobiales > Hyphomicrobiaceae > CAMDPA01. The sequence continues at coordinate 50,997 of CAZNMY010000019.1, forward strand.
CAGCGATCCGAGCGGGTAGTCGCGTGCCAACCACAAGCCAAGCCCTGCAAGCAGCATGAACATCAGCCCGGACAGAACATTCTTGTTCAGAACCCCGCTCACATCATCCTCCTATGTTGGTCATGGCGTTGTGTTTGGGTTGGGCTTTGAACCGACGATCAACGCGACGACACCGACACAACAGGCAGTGCTGATCATACGGCTGGTTATTCGGCTTCCAATTTCACCCGGGATGTGATCTTCAGCCAACGCGCAATCTCGGCGTCACTCCATTTGGCGGAGTCGGCCAAGGTCTTGTTCGGCAGCACCAGAAAACCCTGCTTCGCGAACGCCTCTTTGACCGGCTCGCTTTCAAGCGCAGCCGTCAGGGCGCTGAATAGGATTTCCTGGATGGCCTTCGGCGTGCGGGACGAGGCAAAGACAGCCTGCCACGCCAGTGTTCCGGCATCGCCATAGCCAAGCTCGGCCATGGTGGCGATGTCGGGATACTTCTCGAGTCTGCTCGGGCTTATGGCCGCAACCACGCGGAGCTTACCGGCCTTGGCCATCGCTATCGAGGACGCCGCATTGATGAAAGCGGCCTGGACGTCACCCGTGACGAGGTCGTTGATCATTCCAGAGGCGCCCGCCTTATTGTGAATCGCGATCATATCGAGACCGCCGGCAAGCTTTGCCAGATAGGCCATGTCGTAGTGAGGATACGATCCTGCGCCGACCGTGCCATACCGCAGCTTGCCAGGGTTCAACTTGGCGTACTCCAGTGTCTCTTTCAGCGTCGTCGGTGCAAATTTCGCCGTCGTCAGAACCACCACGCCGGGGACGTCGGCAATGCGCTGGATGGCAATGACGTTGGCGCGGTAATCAAAACTGAGCTTCTTCGCATCGACGACGGGCGTGATAGCGTTTGTGGTCACGTTGCCGACCATGAGCGTGGAGCCGTCCTGGCTGCGCATCATCTCCTCGAGGGCGATGATGCCGTTAGCGCCGACCTTGTTTTCGACGACGAAGGGCTGGCCGAGAGCTGCTCGCAGCGGCTCCGACAGAATGCGAGCCGCAATATCTGTCGCTCCTCCCGGTGCATAAGGCACGACCAATCGGACGGGTTTGGTGGGATAGGCCGGGGCTTGCGCGTGTCCTGCGGGCGACAGCGCCGCAGTCAGGGCGAACGCCGCAAAAGCCAATCCAGATCGCATCATTCTCGACATGTTTCTCCCCTATTACCAGTTAATTACGACCGCTGGTTCAGGCGGTGCGGTGAAATCCAACTCTTGATGCTTGTCGTCGCCTGGATCGGGCGCCGTCTCTGTCTTTTCTAGCCGGAACGCAGCGTTTCTGGATTGAGACAGTGTGGCGGACGTCGTCCCTTAAGCATTGCTTCGATATTGTCGATCACGACCGACGCCATTTTCTCGCGCAGATCAAGATCTGCACTTCCCAAGTGAGGCGTCAGAACGACGTTCGGCATCCCGACCAGCTCCGCCGAGATGCTGGGCTCGTGCTCGAAGACGTCAAGTCCCGCGCCAGAGATGCGTGCCTGCTTCAGGGCCTGAACAAGCGCCGCTTCATCTATGACGGGACCCCTCGACGTGTTGATCAGAAATGCCGTGCGCTTCATGAGCGCGAGCTCCCGCGCGCCGATGAGATGCCTTGTCTGCGGGCTCAACGCTACGTGCAGCGAGATGAAATCAGATTCTGCCAATAGCTCGTCCAGTGGAACGAAAGAGATAGAGAGCTTGGCTTCCTCTTCCGGCGTGAGTCGATCGGCAGCCCAGTAGAGGATGCGCATGCCAAAGCCGTTGGCGCGTCGGGCCACGGCCTTGCCGATCCTGCCTGACCCGCCGATAAGGCCGATGGTCTTGCCGTAGACTGCGGAACCGGCAAGGTGGTTGGACTGCGAGCCAGGGAATATGCCCTGGCGAGCCAACCGGTCGCCCTCGACGATCCGACGGGCCACGGCGAGCATCAGACCGAATTGAATATCTGCAGTCGATTCCGTGACAATTGCCGGAACGACGGTGACAGGGATGCCCAGCCGCGTCGCTTCGGCGACGTCGATATTGTCAGGTGTGATCGACTGGGAGGCAAGCAACCTGAGCTTCGGGTTGGCTCTGAGCACATCGGCATCGATCCGGTCGTGCAGCAGGCTGAAAAGAATATCCGCCTTTCGAACGCCGGCGATCAGCGTTTCTTTCGGGATGACCTGGCTGTCATCCGTGTTGACACTGACATTGGCCAACTTCGAGAGCCGTTCCATGGCGAGCGGGCCAATAGGCTGCGTCACGTACACATTCGCAGTCATAGTTCCCCCGGTAGGGCGTTCATTACTGAGCAGTCGAGCCCGGCAGAGGGCTAATTGGTCTCGTTCGGGATGACAGGAAGCAACAAGTACGAGTCTCGGTCAGCCCCGAAATACAGTGTCGTCGTCCCGCCGAAAATTCGCGCGGGACGGTCGATCGGATCGTCGTGCAGGAACGGGCCACAACCTTTGAGTTCGTTCTTGAAATGCGGCAGCTTGCCGCCGCTCGGTCCGCCGTACTCGTAATCTCGGCCACGAATGGACAGCGCGATACGGTGCTGCGGCGGCACCACGATCGAGGTCGGCCAAATCTCGATATCGAGTTCGACCGGCACGCCGGGCGTCAGCGGTTGCCGCTCGTCGTGGCTGTGATAGGGCCGCCATGGCATCGAGAGGGTCTTGTCGAGCTTCCGGTGCGAGGCCCTGAGCCAGCCCTGCGCGACCGGCGTGTGAGGATCGATCGCGCCTTGGAACACGACCTCTTTCAGATCCGGATCGAACACGCGCACGACGAGGAACAGGTCGGCGTCGGTGGTCGTCGACGACACGGTGAGCTTGGCGGCGATCGGCCCAGTGATTTCCGTAGCCGTGCGTATCGGCTGCGAAAGGAACGTGAGGCCGTCACCGAGCGCGGCGAAGGACAAGGTGCTCGCTTCGGGAGACGGGTTTTCGGCAAGCGCGCCCGCCACGGGGTCGAGATGGAGCTTCGTCCACACGGTACGGGAAATGGGCCACGTTGTCTCGGCGCGAGCTACGAAGCGCTCGCCGGGATGCCTGACTTGCAGCTGGACCCGGGGCTGCGTCTGCCAACCGTTCTGCTTGCCGTGGAGAAAGTGATCGAAGAAGCGACGCTGCAGCTCGCGGCCATAGTCGGTGTAGAAGTGCGTCCAGTGCTCGATGCCATGCACCTCGAGCCACTTGTCCTTCGACGCGGCGCGATAATAGCCTTCGAAGTTGCCGCGCGGATGCAGGCCCTGCCCCCCCCAATTGGCGGCTGACAGGAACGGGACTTTGATCTTGTCCCATTGCGCCGAGCGCACGCGATAGTAGTCGTCGTCGAGCGGGTGATTGCGGATCTCTGCGCCGAAGTCCGCGCGGTTCTTTGCGAGCTCCTCCTCCGACAGCGTGTCGGGCCCGCACACGAGTTCCCCGTGCACGGGGCTGCGCTTGCCGCGCTCGCCCGCGCCGTACTGCACGGTCTTGACCTGCATGTCGTACCAGTTGGCCCAGAACGTCGACAGTATGCCGCCGTGGTGGGTCATATCGCGGTACCAGTCGGCGGCACCCTCCCAGATGCACATGGCGGCGAGGTGCGGCGGCTCGAGGGAGGCCACCTGCCACTGATTGATGCCGTAGTAAGAGATGCCGTTGAGGCCGACTTTCCCGTTCGACCAGGGCTGGACAGCAGCCCATTCGATGCAGTCGTAGTAATCCTTCGTCTCGCGCGGGGAGAAATGATCGATGAAGCCGGGAGAGCAGCCGCATCCGCGCGAGTCGACGCGGACGACGACGTAGTCGTGCGGGACCCACTTCTCGGGATCGACCACTTCCCAGTTCTGGTACTTGTTGGTCGAGCCGGCGGTGACGTCGGGATGCTTGGTCGCCATCGGCTCCCAGGCTCCCCGGTAGCTTTCTTGGAAGGCGAGGCCTTTGGCGTAGGGCCCATAGGTGAGGATCACGGGATAGTGCCCGGCTTTCACAGGCCGGAACACGTCGGCGCGCAGGATCGCCCCGTCGTCGACGGTGATTGCCACGTTCCAATCGACGGTCATCCCATCCCTGACCTCGGTTCTGACAACGAGGCCTTTATTTGCCTTAGACACCGACACCTACCTCACTCGCGGAGCACGCGGCCAAGCGAGACGGTGCGGTTGAAAACTCGCGAGATCACCCGCGCGAGCCAACGCAATCGTCGAGCTTTGCACCGTGTACTGGGCGGTACGGACCGACGACGCTTCACGCCGCCGGCGCCGCACTCATTTTTTCTTGATGCCGAACAAGTTGTGCGAGCCGTCCTTTGCCGTGAAAAACACGACATCAGCATCGGGGGTCGCCTTCAGTGTGTGGACGGCGTTGGCCGGGATATAAATCAGTCCTCCGGCGACAGCCGAAAGGTCACGACCGTCCACGGTTCCGCGCAAGCAGCCTTCGAGCACGTAGATCCACTGCTCGTTCGGATGATAGTGGGGTTCGGCACCGGTGCCGGCCGGCATGCGCATCAGTGCGACGATGATCTTGTCGCCTTCCACGCAGGCCCCATTGGCGGTCGAATAGTCAGGTCCTCCCATCATGTGGTTGACCTTGGCCAACTCGAAAAAGTATTCGCCCGGCGCGGCGCGCTTGGCTCCCGGCGTGCGGGCGTCTTGAAGTACGGGTGCTGTTTGCGACACGGCAGGTATCCTTTATGCGATGGCAAGTTTTAATTGTTGAGAACACTGGCCAACCGGGTCGGTTTTCTGGCCGCCCCTTTCAAGCCGGCGTACCAAGTCATTTCGTCCAGGGATTGTTTTCTTTGTAGTTGGTCGTCATCTCGGAGAACTGATTGACGTGGCGTTCCCACGCCTCCTTGGCACCGGGTGCCCAGCCGTGATCAAAAACGCTGTGCCCGGGCACGCGGACCTTGAACTGGTAGATGGCGCCGTCGCCGTCGCCGTCGACGATCATCTCGTGCATAACGAGTGCTGGAATGTGGTAGGCGTCGCCGGGATCGAGGATGACCCAGTCGCCACCTTCCTCGCGCATACGAATCTTGCCTTCAATGACGATGAAAAACTGCTCCTCGGGATGATTGTGTAGGCGCGCGCCGTTTTTGCCGTCGCCACGATCGCCGCGATAATTGATCCTTTGCAGCATGATCTGATTGCCGGTGATCGTCTGCCCTTTGGCAGTCGAGTGGCTCGGCGTGATCATCGTCTCGGAAATGTCGGACCACTTGTGACGTGGCATGGTGCTGATCTCCTCCGCACTCGATCGTTGGCCCACAGATCTCGCTGTGACAGCTCTTGTCGCCGCGAGTTGCTCGCGCCGCCCGTGCCCGCGACGGGACCTTGTCGGAGCAGGTTGCGCGATCACGCCATAATGTCTAATAATGATTGGAGATATCAGGCATAAGCGGTAGCTAGAGCTCGGATGCTCGTCGAACGGCGCCGGGCGGCATAGATTGTGCGTGATCGGGAAGACCGCGCTCGAGCCGGGAACGCGGGCTTGCGGCGGGCGCGAGAGAGGTCTGGTACATCGCCGGGAAGCGGGGAGGCCGCACGTTGGACACCATCGACATCAGGCAGATGCGATTGTTCGTGGCAGCCTACGAGGAGAGCAATTTCAGCCGGGCCGCAGCGCGAGAACATTGCACCCAGCCCGGGCTTAGCGCGCAGATGAAGCAGCTCGAGACGGACCTCGCCCAGCAGCTCTTTCATCGGACAGCGCGGGGCGTGACAGCGACTGTGGCCGGCCATCAATTCTATGCGGCGTGCGTGGAGGTGCTCGACACGTTCACCGGTGCCAAGCAGCGTATGCTCGATCTGGCTGACAAGCCGGCGGGATCGATCCGGATCGCGTTGCCGCCAGCCCTGTGCAAGTGTGCGTTGTCGTGGGTCCTTCCCGACTACATGCGCACCTATCCCAACGTTAACATCTCTATTCAGGAAGGGATCGTCGGAGAGCTGTTGGCGGAGCGGCTGCTGTCGGGGGATCTCGAAGCCGCGATCGTGACGTCGGTGCCCAAGCGCAAGGGGCTTAAGGCTTCGCATTTCTTCTCCGACCAGCTCGTCGTGGTGCGGCGCGAGACGAGGACCCGGCCCTCCCGTCGCATGGGCCCTGGTGTACCGGTGCACGAGCTTAGGAAGATGAAGCTGATCCTGCCGTCCAAGGACAACACGCTGCGCCAGATCGTCGATCGGGTCGCGCGCTTGGCCGATGGAGGCACCGGCCAGCTCGTCGAGATCGACGGCGTGTTGGGCAAGATCGACCTCGTTCGCAATACGGATTGGGCGACGGTGCTGCCGCGCGTCGCCGTGGTCAACGAGCTCGGAAGAGGCGCGCTCAATGTTCAACCGCTCGTCGAGCCGAATTTGACCTACCAGCACTACCTAGTGCACGCGGCCCGCTCGACGCTGCCGACGGCGTGCCGAAATCTGCTAGACCAGCTGCGGATCGCTTTGAAACAGCTCCGCGGTGTTGCGAGCTGAGTGGTGCGCAATCACTGCGACACTAGCCGATCGTCTGGCCGATCGTCACGCGGCGTGTCACACCGCCGTGCCGTTCGCGATATCGGAGCCGGTCAGAAACGCGTCGATGATCTCGGCTGCCGCGTCGGGGCGCTCGAGGATCGAGGCATGGCGGGTACCACGAATCCAGGCGAGACGGGCGCCGGCCACGTGCGCGCCGAGCCAGCGTGCGGCGTCGAGAAAGCTCGGAATGTCGTCATCTCCGCACAACACGAGCGTCGGCGCTTTGATGTCGGCTGCGGCTTCGCGCAGATCGGCGGCCTCGAGCGCCTCGCAAGCCAGCGCGTAAGCTTCGCCGGAGCAGCTCGATAGCGCGGAGTTAACATACTCGACAGCGGGTATGCTTTCGGCGACGGCGGCAGCGGAGAACCAGATCTTGAGCAGGTCCGCTACCATGGCCCGAACGCCGGCTTGGCGCGCGGTTGCAGCGCGTGTCTTCCAGGCCGCGCGCATCTCGTCGGTGTAGCGCGGCGTGGTGTCGATCAGAACCAGACGGTCGACAAGGTCGGGGCATGAAGACGCGAGCTGCTGCGCGACGAGGCCGCCGAGCGATATGCCGGCGATGTGCGCCCTGGAAATATCGAACGCGGCGCAAAAGCGTTGGAGCTGGCGAGCGAGTGCTGCGATGTCGTAGGCGGCTGTCGCCGGCAGGGCTTGACCGTGGCCGGGCAGATCGTAGCGCCAGATCGTGAAGCTTTTCGACAGTGCGGGGATCAACGGATCGAAGAAGCGGTGATCGACACCCAGGCAGTGAATGAGAACAAGGTCCGGCCCGTCAGCCCGGCCGTCGCGGATCGCATAGGTGATATCGGGTACCGTCATTAACGCCTCGGGTTTGTCTCGGAGCTGAAGCCTCGCCGACTATTTGACGTTGGGGTGCAACCCCGAACCGATCACCACCTCGCGTCCTTCAGCCTTGTCGAGCAACAGCTGCTCGGCGAGATGCGCTGGTGCATCGAGCACCGGGACGAGGCCGCGCGCGATCATGTACTTGTCCTGAAATTCCGGTCGCCCGGCAACCTGTGCGATAGCGCTGTAGAACTTGTCGATGATCGCCGCAGGCGTCTTTGCCGGCGCGTGCATGGTGAACGAGGCCAGCATGGGGTAACGGCTCAGTCCCTGCTCCTTGAAGGTCGGAATATCGGGCATCAGTGGCGAACGGCGGTCGCCGTCGACCGCCAAGCCGACGAAAGCGCCGTTTTGCAGGTAGGGCAGCACGTTGGCGATACCGATGATGGTGATCGGCGTCACGCCGCTCAGCATGCCGTTCACCGCATCGCCGCCGCCCTTGAACGGCACGCGCACGATGTCGGTGCCCCGCGTCACTTTGAAATCCTGCATGAACGCGACCTTGGAGAGCGAGGCCGTCGAATAGCTCAGGGTCCTGGGCTTGGCGTGCGCGAGCGCCGCCAGGGCCGTGAATGAACGCACGTCGAGCTCGGCGGTCACCGACAGCACCTGCGTGACGTAGAACAGCCGGGTGATCGGCGCGAGATCGGCGAGAGGATCGAGCTTGATGTTGGGGTAGATCAACGGATTGATCACCATCGACTCGTTGTTGAGGATGCAGATCGTATGGCCATCAGGCGCGGCCTCGGCGCAGAATTTAGCGCCGATCGAGCCGTCAGCACCCGCATGGTTTTCCACGTAGATCGTGCCGCCGATCGCGGGAGCGAGATCGATGGCCAGGGCACGGGCGAAGAGATCGCTGACGCCGCCAGCCGTCTGTCCGGAGATGATGCGTACCGGCTTTGTCGGAAACGGCTGAGCCTGTGCCGCGGCAGCTGAGAAAACGAGACAAACAACGATGGACCAGCGAGCCGAAATTTCCATGTGGTTCCTCCGGATGGAAAAGCGCTTCGCGAATGAGCTTCAGCGCGTTGGCGGCGGGCGAGGCATCGGTTCGGTTCGATCGTGGCGCCGGACTTTTCAGAACAAGTCTTAGCAGCGCCGGCCGCGGCGCGGGCCGGCAACGGCGGGCATGCGCGATGGGCATCAGGCGTAGGGAGTGACGGTCACTTTGCCGGCGCCGTCGACATAGAGTCTTTGGCTCGGGAACGGAATGCCTGCGAGCCGCGCCCGCATCCACTCGGCCATCAGACTCGGTGAGTAAGGTCCAAGCATGGCGGCAGGGACGCCTGAGACGGTGTGATCGGCACCCTGGTAGATGACCAGTTGCTTGGGAGCCTTGATCTGCTGGAACAGGTCCTCGGTATGGACGAGCGGGCTCAGCTGGTCGAACTCGCCGGTGACGCAAAGGTAGGGTGCGGAGATTTTGGCGGCGGCTGCTTCCCACGTCAGGGTCTTGGCGAACGCGTCGAAGCCAGCTTCCTCCGTGTAGCCGGCCATGTACATGAAGCGGCGCTTGAAGGTAGGGGAGGCCTGCTCGAAGATCGCGTGACAGCCGGGCTGCAGCACCGTGCCGGTCACCGCGCAAGCAGCAAGGCGCGGCTCGTGTGCGAACGCAATGGTCGAAAAGAACGATCCAAAGCTGCGACCGACGATACCGATTCGCCGCGCGTCGAGCTCGGGGCGCGTTGCAAGATAGTCGACGCAGGCGCGACCGGTCTCGGCCCAGGCTTGCGTACTGGCATAGATCTCGTCGAGCGCCGCCTCGTATTGTCCCGGTCCCTCGAGCGCCAGAACCGCGCAGCCCTGGTTGAGAAATCGGTCGCCGTAAAGAGCGATGGTCGCCTCTTTGTAGCCGTCCATGCCGCTGATGTTGACGATCACCGGCACGGCGCGGTTGTCCCTGCGAACGGCAGGGAAATGCAGCCAGCCGCGGAGGGCCTTGCCATTGAACGGCACGTCGACGGCCTCGACGCGGCGGTCCGCCAATCGGGCATAGGACAGGTAGCAGGCACGCTAGGCCTCGTTGACTTCGCGGTTACGGGCGTTGTTTTGCAGGATCGTCCATTGCGCCGAAGCCCAGTAGTTCGACGCGAAGAAGTAGTTTTCTCGCGCCGTCACCGTCTCGCCAACCGCCTCTGCCGTTTCAGCGAGCGCTTGCCGGCGCAGCGCTGCCGCTTCGAACGCCGGTGTGATGTCGTCGAATTTTTTAACGCGCTGGCGGATGGCATTCACTTCGGGCAGCACCTCGGGACCGCACGCACCGACGATGCGCGACAGGCGTCCCTGGTCCCATTCCATCCCATTGGAGGCGATAACGCCGTCGAGGAGCCAGCGCTGATCGTCCCATCGCTTCATGCTCGGCTCGCCATTGGTCATGTCGTCACTCCTGCGGGTCATGCATGGTTTCGACGTCGAGCGGTCAAGCCGCCGCGTGATGTCGTGCTGATTGAGCGGGTGGGGTCAAGGCGCGGCAGAGCTTCGAAAGCTGCTGCAGGGGCATGTGAAGCGGCATGCCTGTCAGCGGCCGTCGCTCTCTCATGCGGGAGCGCGTGTCAACACTGGATGAATCTCTTTTGAGCCTCGAGCGGCTCGTTGCGCTAAGAGATAAGCTAATGCAACACTCGTGACACACCAGTGCCACCAAGTCAACATGGTGACACTCGAGTGTCATCAGCCCAAGTAGCGGACGACGGTATGGGATCGAGGATGACGCGGCGGGACGAGCAGAAGCTGGCTACGCGCAAGCGGTTGCTTGCCGTGGCAATGACGCACGTGCGCGCGGGCAAGCGACTGAGCCTCGACGACGTTGCCGAGGAGGCTCGCGTCTCGAGGCGCACTGCGTACCGGCATTTCGTATCGCACGTGCATCTCAAGGCAGAGGCTGCTCTCGAGACCCTGCGGCCACAGATGCGCCTCATCCTGTCCGACAAGGGAGAGAGCCAGACAGCACCGCAGATGCTCGATTCGCTGATCCTGCAGCTCAATCGGATGAGCTCCGACTTCGATGCCGAGCTCGGAACCTTGACGCGCATCTCGGCGGACAGCGGCCGGGATCTTCGTGGCAGGCGTCGCGTGCAGTGGATCGAGGAGGTGCTGGCCGACATCAAGCCGGACATCGCCGGGCGCGACTATCGACGGCTGGTGTCGGCGTTGTGCGTGTGTGTCGGCTACGACGCGGCAGCGATACTGCGCAGTGTGCGCCAAGCCTCACAGAAAGAGATCGACGACGTGACGACCTGGATGGGGCGGGTGCTTCTCGAGGCGGCTCTGGACGCGCACCGGATCAAGCCGGCGCCGAAAGGCCGTCGTCGCCGATAATCGGGTGTGCACCACACGACCGTGGGCGATCGGTCATTGGTGTCCGATAGTCGGTCGCATGGACGAGACGGCATGGGTTGTCAAGCCCGCCCGAGCATGCGCTCGCAGCACGCGTCCGTCGAAACTGAGGTGTTTGATAGGGGTCAGTGCGTGGACCGAAAGAGAAATACAGCCCGGTGTCGCGCATTTGTCCGCGAGCCCGGGCTGTGTCACTCGACGGAGAGGGATGGACCTCAGCTAGAGCCCGGTCCCGATCAGAGCCTTGCATAGCTTGATGCGCGTGTTTTCCAGGCCAACGAGCAATTCTTTCTGGCGCTTTTTGATTCGCTCGACAGGGCCGGCGATGGAAATGGAGAGTAGCTCACCGAACGCCCCGGCGAAAGCGACGGCGAGGGCGCCGATCTCGCTGGCATTTTCACCGAAGTCGGTGGCGTAGCCGAGCCGACGAATGGTTTCGATCTCCTTCAGCATACGAGGCCAGGAGGTGATCGTCAGTGGTGTGTACTTCTCGAGCGGCGCCTTTTGCTGAATGCGGGCCAGGGCTTGCTCGTCGAGCAGGGCGAGGAGCGCCTTGCCGGTCGCAAGCGAGTGCAGGGGCATCGGAGCGCCGAGCGGGAGCACGGCCTGCAGCGTCTGCGTGCCTACGACTATGTCGAGATAAACGACATGCTCCTTGTTGAGCAATGCGAGTGCAGTCGTCTCATTCAACTCGGCCGACAAGGCTTCGAGAAAGGGACGCACAAGCGAGTTGATCTTCCAATCTGCCGCGTCGACCATGTGGCGAAGGGCGAAGCCCAGTCTGTAGAGCTTGCTGTTGGGAGGCGAGAACAACAGGCCTTCAGCCTCCATTGCCTCGACGAGGCGTTGCACGGTCGTGCGCGGCATGGCGCTGGTGGTCGCGATATCCGCGATGTTGATCCCGGAGGGGCGCCCCGCGACCACCTTCATGATGACCATGACGCGGCGAAGGAGGTGAACGTTGCCAGCAGTTTGGGCAGCGTCCCCAACTGTGGTTCTTGCGGCTCGTGCCATCGTATCGGTCAAGTGCTTGTCACTCATGACGAAGATTTCTGCTGCTCAAGGCTGAACCGTCTAGAGAGCGCCCCCGCCGCGGGCGCAACCATTGTATCACGCTCACCGGAGCGCCAAGAGCGGTGGGCTCGATGCCGCACACCAATTTGACGCCGTACATCCGCACGCGGCGTCTTCAATCATTTGGCACGACGGCTGACAAGCCGGTTGAGGCTCGACCTGTGTTGGTGCTGGGCGAGCGGTTGGCGTCGTGGTGGAGGGCAAGGGGCCGCGAATGAAGGGCCGGCCCGTTGTGCGGCGGCGCCGGGCCGGGCGTCCGCCCGCACCTGCACTCCGCGCTTGACAGCGGTGGCTCCGGCTGCTCATTACGACCGTCTGGCGGTCATTAATAACCGACTGCCGGTCACAATCGAGCTTCGGGAGGACGTCATGGATTTCCTATCAGCAGTGCTCGGCCCGATCAGGCGAGCGCGCCGTGGATTGCAGGTGGGCATGCTTCTAGGCTGTGCCGCAGCGGTCGGCGGTCCCACACAGGCGCAAGAATTTCCAACCAAGACGGTGACGATCGTCGTGCCGCTGGCAGCCGGCACGGGGATGGATTCGGTTGCCCGGCTCTATGCGCGTGAGCTCGAGAAGACGCTCGGCAAGCCGGTGATCGTCGAGAACCAGCCGGGTGCGGCGACCATGTTGGGCGTGACCAACGTGGCGCGATCGAACCCCGACGGCCATACGCTCGTCGTGGCGACGACGTCGGCGATGAGCATCAACCCGGTCGTCTACAAGAAGATCAATTACAATCCCGACGCCGACCTGACGCCGGTCGCACTCTACCTCAAATCACCGTTCATCCTAGTGGTCGACCCCAAACTGCCGATAACCAGCATGGCTGAGTTCGTTCAGAAGGCCAAGGCGGCGACGCAGCCGCTGACATTCAGCTCACCGGGGCAGGGTGTACCCCAGCACCTTTCGATGGAATATCTCAAACGCAAGTTCGATCTGCAGATGACGCACGTTCCCTACCGGAATACACCGCAATCGATCACCGACATCGTAGGTGGGCACGTCAACGCAGCGTTTGCCGAGGTCGGCGCATCTTTGACGCTGATCCAGGACGGTAAATTGCGGGCGCTGGCAGTGTCATCCCAGGTCCGGCTGGCGTCGTTGCCGGACGTGCCGACGGTCATGGAAGCTGCGAACGTTCCAGATTTCGAGGCGGTCTCCTGGCACATGCTGCTGGCGCCGTCGAAGACGCCGGCTGCGATCGTCGACCGGCTTCATCAGGAAATTAAGCGGATAACGACGACAGAAGGGTTTCGCAAACAGGTGACGGTGCTCGGGCTAAGCCCTCTTGATAGCCCTAGCAGGGACGGCATCAAGAGCTATCTCGAAACAGAGAAGCAGAAATGGGGCACGCTGGTTCGCAGCCTGGGTCTCGAAGGCTCGCAATAAACGCGTCGGATCTCAAGCTTAGCACCGGCGTTGCCGGCTCGTTGACGTCAAAGTTAGGACGGAAAAAAAAATGGAACTCAATCCCACGCTTGTCGCGCAGATCTGCCTGACGCTCGTGACTGCGGGCTATGGCATCGGTCCGCTCATCGCCGATCTCAATGCAACGCACGCTACCAATCCACTGTGGACGCCGCACGCGCGGTTCCATGTGATCTGGCAGATCTCGAGCTTCTCTTTGTTCGCGGCCATGGCGATGGCTTTGATCTGGTACCCCGGCGCTTACCAGACTGAGCGTCTTTATTTTGCCGCCGCGTTTGCCGGATGCGTGATTCTCGGCTTCATCATCGCCTATCTGACGATGGGGCTTTACGGCGGCCTGAATTACGACACGAACGGCTATCTGCCTGTGCCCGTCAAGCTGCTCGGATTGAAGTTCAAGCTCGATGCCAACCTGACGGTGTTCTCGGTTCTCATTGCCCTCCTGTCAGTAGCGGTGTGGGCAAATTCACATGCCGGTCAGATGATCACCTTGTCAGCGCGGTGACGAGAGCAATCGGGAGGCGAGCTGGACGCAGTTACGACACCGTCTAAGCGCGACTGCAGATGGCACAGCTGCTTGCCTGCCAGCACTTCGATCGAGAGGAGAGAAACGTGGCGATGCGCATTCCTGATCATTCCATCACCGGCGATGGCCCGATCACTGTCTTCCTATTTCACGGCGCGTACGGCGCGAAGGACTACTGGAAGTTCATGATCGCGCGTCTCGTGAAGCGCGGATACCGCGTCGTCGCGTGGGATGCACCAGGCTATGGGATCAGCCCGCTGCCCGAGCCGGTCACGCTGCAGAAACTGGCGGACGCGGGTGCGGTGCTCGTTGCGAGGACCGCGAGCGAGAGGAACATCGTGTTCGGCCACAGCATGGGCGGACAGCTGGCCCCGCGCATTTTCTCAAGGGTCGGCGGGCTCATCGATGCGCTCGTGATCTCCTCTACCATCGGCTGGTTCGGCAACACCTCGCAGGAAGATCAAGAGACCTTTGTGCGTGCGCGCCTTGGCAACGTCTCGGATGCAGCGGACATGAAGAATACCACGCATCAGGTGGTAACCTCGATGTTCGGTCCGACATCGGGCGGACCTGAGTGCGAGCTCGTCGCGGCAGTGGCAGCCTCGACGCCACTCGCCACGTTCAAGGCGGCCGTCGGTGCCATCAAGAGCGCGGGCGACGAGGAGGCGATCAACGCCTATTCCAAAATTACTGTTCCCACCCTCCTGCTTGCTGGCGAGCTCGACAACACCGGCAAGCCGTCCGGCATGAGGCGGCTGGCAGAGATGATCCAGTCGTCGTCGTTCAAGGTCATCGACGGCGTGGGACACTACGGATGGGCCGAGAAGCCGGACGAAGTGATGGCTGCTCTCGACGAATTCTTTGCGCGCACGGCGCTGAAGCCGCCAAAGTAATTTCGGCAATTTCAATCCTAAATGCAACGGTTGGAGCGAGAGGCGAACATGCTAATCGAATGGCGGTGTCTACTGTTTCGACCATTGATGCTCGCGCTCGCAGCAGGGCTCGCAGGTCAACTCGTCGAGCCGGCCGGCGCCGAGTCCTACCCCAACAAGCCGCTCAAGATCGTCCAGCCGTTTCCGGCCGGCTTATCGACCGACGTGGTTGCCAGGGGGATCGCGGTTCGCCTTCAGCAGCAGGTCGGCTGGACGGTCATCGTAGAGGCGCGGCCTGGTGCCAACGGCATCGTCGGGATCAACGCCGTGAAAAATTCGCCACCCGACGGCTATACGATGTTGCTGACCACGGGCTCGTTCGGCGCCAATCCGCATGTGTCCAAAAGCGCCGGTTACAATCCCATCACCGATTTCCAGCCGATCACACAGGTGGCGGGCTCGTACGGGCTCGCCTTGCTCACCAATCTGCCGGTCGGCTCGCTGATGGAGCTGATCGCGCTCGCCAAGGCGAAGCCGGGGACACTGTCCTATGCGACGAGCGGGATCGGCAATATCACGCACGTCTCAGGCAAGCTGCTGGAGGCGCGTGCTGGCATTAAGCTCGTGGCTGTGCCTTACAACACGCCGGCGCTGTTGACCGACATTATCACCGGCACGGTCAGCATGACCTTCAACTCGCTTATCACAGCGGTGCCGATGGTGCAGGGCAAACAGTTGAAGGCGCTTGCCATCACCGGCGACAAGCGCGCGCCCACGCTGCCCGACGTGCCGACGATGGCCGAGGCGGGCCTGCCGACTTGGGATCTCACGAGCGGTTATTTCGGCCTGTGGTTTCCCGCCGGGGTGCAGCAGGATCGGCTCGCGCGCATCCACGCCGAGGTCGTGAAGGCGCTGCAGGCCCCGGAGCTCAAGCGCTTGATCGAGGACAATGGCCTCTACGTCGTCGGCAACACGCCCGAGGAGTTCGCCCAACTCGTGAAAACCGACTACGAGTATCAGGGCAAGATAACGGACGAGCTCGACATGCGCCCGAAGTGATTTCGGCGCCATAACACGCGTGGGTACCAAAGCATGACGAGCGCATCGAAGCCGGCCGGCCCGATCACCATGACGACGGAGCGCGTGGAGCTCGCCGGCGGGTTTGTTATGCTGTTCGAGAAGAACGTGCCTATCGTCATGAGCGACGGCGTCGTTTTGCGCGCCAACGTGTTCCGCCCGGACCGGCCGGAGCGCTATCCGGTGGTCATGTCGCACGGCATCTACGGCAAGGACGTGCATTTCTCGCTGGCGTTCAAGCCGCAGTGGGAAACCCTGTTGAGGCTCTATCCAGGGCTGTGCAAGGACGGATCGACCGGACGGTTCTTGCGGTGGGAAGTCCCTGACCCCGAGCGGTGGGTTCCCGATTCCTATGCAATCGTCGTTGTGGACACGCGCGGCTCGGGCAAGTCGGGAGGCTACCTGGATCCGCGCCAACCCCGCGAAAACCAGGACTACTACGAGCTCGTCGAATGGGCTGGCGAGCAAGGCTGGTCGAATGGCAAGGTCGGGCTGCTGGGCATCTCGTACCTCGCGATGAACCAGTGGAAAGCCGCTGCGCTGCAACCGCCGCATCTGGCCGCCATCTGCCCCTGGGAGGGCCACTGGGATCACTACCGTGACTCCAGTCACCACGGCGGCATCCTGTCGAACACGTTCGCGGCGACCTGGTGGCCGAAGCAGGTGCTGACCAATCAGCATGGCAATGCTGGGACGCACTATGTCGATCCCGACACTGGCGAAATCTCAACGGGCCCGGCGCTGAACGAAGCGATGCTCGCCGGCAATCGCGAGGATCATCCAGGCAATCACCTGCGACACAATCTCGATGACGAATGGCACAAGTCACGCACGCCGGACATGAGCAAGGTGAAGGTGCCTGTTTTGTCAGCCGGGAATTGGGGTGGACCTGGCGTACATCTGAGGGGAAACGTCGCCGGCTTCGTCGAGGCGGCTTCCTCCGCAAAGTGGCTGTCGATGCACATCGGGACGCACTTCGAGAGCTTCTATCTTCCTGATTACGTCGCCATGCAGAAGCGCTTCTTCGATCGCTATCTGAAAGACATGGACAACGGTTGGGAACAAACGCCGCCGATCCGCATCGAGGTGCGCAACGTCAAGGGCGGGGCGAGCGCGCGCACCGAGCGGGAATGGCCGATTGCGCGCACGCAATGGACCAAGTTGCATCTGGATGCAGCCACTGAACGACTGACGGCGGCGAAGCCGGCGGCAGCGCACCGAGCGACTTACAGCGCGCTCGGCGATGGCGTAACGTTTTCCACGGCGCCGTTCATGCAGGAGACCGAAATCACGGGTCATGTCGCGGTGCGCCTGACGATCAATTCGAGCACGACCGACATGGATATATTCGCGACTCTTCGCGCTTTCGATCCATCGGGCGATGAGGTGGTTTTCATCGGCGCTCACGAGCCAACGCCTATGGCGCGCGGATGGTTGCGCGCATCGCACCGCAAGCTCGTGTCGGCGAAGTCCAAGCCCTATTGGCCGTACCTTGCGCACGACGAGATCGAGAAGCTGACGCCGGGAAAGACCTACACTGTCGATCTCGAGATCTGGCCGACATGCCTGCTGTTTCCGGCCGGCTATCGACTTGCGCTGACACTAATGGGCAAGGACTTCGAGCTGCCGGGCATTGCCGGGCGCATTCTGCACAACGATCCCATGGATCGTCCAATGCCGGAATATGGCGGCGACAACACGATCATGACTGGCGGAGACAACGAGAGCTGGTTGCTGCTGCCGATCGTTCCGATCGATTGACTAACCTTGGCATTTTGCGCCTTCCCGTATTTCAGCAGAACCGCACTTATATCGAAGAAGTCAATTCATCCCATGCTGCTTATCTAGTTTCGTCCACATTGTTAAACGGTGCTCGAGGCTAAATTGACCCGACTGGCAATAGGGGGCCATCAAGATGTCACCATTGTTGCAGCCAGCCGAGAGCGTTTTGATCATTCTCGATCCAAGGCCAGAACATCTTGAACGTCTTGATTCCGCGAAGCGGGAATTGACTACTCGTAGACTAGTCGCAGCACACCGTACGCGATCTTTGTCTCGGTCGGCCAATCGCGCCGCCGCTCGGCGCCGTTCAGCACCTCGATCCGGCGCGGCCGGACAGGCTCCGTAACGTCACTAGTGACAGCACTACTGCTAGTCCGATCCTGCGCCATGCACTCCGATCAAGGCGCGTTGCGACGCGGGAGGATGTGGGAACGGAGCAGCGCTTACGGATCATCGCTTCCTCAGCACGTCGGGCACGCGCTTCAGCGCGCGCCCGTCGAAGCTCGATCCAACACGGACACGACAATCGCCGCCCACCTCGATCTCGATCGTCTCGGAAGCCGCTGGCACCGGCTTCTCATCGGGCGCGGGCGTGATAGTCACCGGCACCAAAGTCGGAAGCGGCGCCGGCACAGATACCTTGTCGACCTCGTGAAATCGGCGGCGCCAAGCGAAAACCTGGTTGGCATTGACGTCGTACTGGCGCGCCACGACCTAGACCGATGCGCCCGGAAGGATCGTCGCCGCAACGATCTCGCGCTTCAGCGCCTCCGGCCACCGCTTGTTGCGACGCCGCTCACCGTCACTTGTGTCCACATCCGACATTGTGGGCACTTCCTCGCTCGCAAACATCCATCGTACGCATCCGGTGAGCACCCGGGTGCTGCGCACGTCAGGCGGCTTGAGCGAGTTGCCGCAGCCTGGCCCAGTTCCAGGGCAACAGATCCGCGATGCGGCTTGCGGGATGATCTGAGATACGGGCGAGGACGTCGGCGAGCCACGCCTTCGGATCGACGTCATTGAGCTTGGCGGTCTCGATCAGCGTGTAGAACACGGCGGCGCGCTGCCCGCCGGAATCTGAGCCGCAAAAGGTCCAGTTGCGTCGCCCGACGGCAATGCCGCGCACGGCTCGCTCCGCTGCATTGTTGGTCATGCAGATGCGGCCGTCGTGGAGGAAGCGCGCGAACGCTGGCCAGCGCTTGAGCATGTAGTCGAACGCTTTGGCGAGCGGGCTCTTTGCTGACAGCTTGCGCCTCTTTTCTCGCATCCAGATTTCGAGGTCGATGACCAACGATCTCGATCGTGCCCGTCGTATCGCGAGGCGTTGGTCGGCCGGCAGACCGTTGATCTCGCGCTCGATGGCGAACAACTCGTCGATGCGGCGCACGGCCTCGATCGCGAGCGGCGCTTTGCGAAGCCTTGCCAGCTCGAAGATCTTGCGGCGGCCGTGCGACCAGCAAGCGGCTTCGATGATCGGTCCCGGATGGCGTCCGTCAATGTAGAGACGATCGAAGCCAGCATAGGCGTCGGCCTGCATGAGGCCGGTGAAGCGCGAGAGCTGGCGCTCGGGGTGCACGCCTTCGCGATTGGGCGAGTAGTAGAAGACTGCAGCCGGAGCTGCGCCACCACCGAATGGCCGGTCGTCACGGACGTGGCCCCACAGCCGACCGGTGCGGCACTTGCCCTTGGCGAGTACCGGCACCGTGGTGCCGTCGACATGGATGCGATCGGCATCGTGCACATGACCTTCGATTGCATCGCGGATCGGCATCAGCGTCGCGGCAGTCGCGCCGATCCAGTCGGCCATCATGCCGGAGGCGTGCTTCCAGCACGACGTCGAGACGTCCAGCCCGACGCCCTCGTTGGCGTAGATGACGCGCTGGCGGTTCAGCGGCTGGTGCGCGCGATACTTCGAGAACGCGATCTCGGTCAGCAGGCTCGGCCCTGCCCTTCCACGTGATATTGGATGCGATGGTGCCGGCGCCTGCACGATCGTATCGCATCGGCGGCAGGCCATCTTCTCGCGCACGTGCACGACGACCTTCCACTCAGCCGGGATGCGCTCCAGGCTCTCCATCTCGTCGGCGCCGAGCCGGCGGAAGCTCGTGCCCGAGCAGCACGGGCAAACCGAGGGCGGCGCATGCATGATGCGCGCGCGCGGCAAATGCTCGGGCAGCAGACGCCGGGCGGGCTTCTGTCGTTGTGGCGCTTGCGATGCCTCTTGTGGGGCAGCGGCGGCCTGCAATGCCGAGGCCGTGATCTCGTCGGTCGTCTTCTCCTGGGCACGGCGCTCGATCAACTCCCCGAGCTGCAGCTCCAGTTGATCGAGCAGATGCGCGCGCTCCGACGACTGGCCGAACCTATCGTGCTGCAGCTTGGCGATCGTGAGCTTGAGCGTCTCGATCTCGGCGTCGAGATCATTGGCCCTGGTCTCGGCTTCTTGCGCTCGCGTCTCGGAGGCGACCCGGGCCGCATGCTCGGCGGCCAGCAGGGCCTTGAGCGCGGCGATGTCGTCGGGAAGCTGCGTCGGATCGAGCGCCATGGGTGGCGATCATAGCTGCTTCGCCTGCCGCTCGATCTGGACCGTGACGATAATTCCCCGATCGAGTCGTCGAGGCCACACTCGACAGCGGTACCCACGTCAGCCGGCGACCTCGGGCCGCCACGTGTGCTGCGGCGCCCGCCAGTCGATCCCCTCCAGCATGTAGCTGAGCTGTGCCGGCGATATCGTCACCGCGCCTTCGCTTGGCGTTGGCCAGATGAAATGGCCGCGCTCCAGGCGCTTGTAACACACAAGGGAATGCAGCCTCGACCAGTGCAGAACAGCATTTGGTT
>CAZNMY010000020.1:0-71169 GCA_964574325.1 uncultured Devosia sp.
GTCTTCGAGGCCACTTCGCGCACCATCTGGGCGCCCATGTTCTCGAACTTGTCCTCGAGCTCGATCTCCTTGGCGACGGTCACGCCGTCCTTGGTCACGCGCGGTGCGCCATAGCTCTTCTCGAGAACGACGTTACGGCCCTTGGGACCGAGCGTCACGCGAACTGCGTTTGCGAGAATGTCGACGCCGCGCAGCATCTTCTCGCGCGCATCCTGGGAAAACCTTACGTCTTTAGCTGCCATTGAATTGGATCCTTAGAGTGGATGGACGTTGGGAGGCGAATGGCGAATGGTAAATGGCGAGTGGAAGGTCCATTCGCCATTGGCGACTGGCCATTCGCCCTTGCTTGACTTCACGCTGCGGCGCGAACCGAGACCTTGCCTTCGATGATGCCGAGAACGTCGCTCTCCTTCATGATGAGAAGGTCCTGGCCGTCGATCTTGACTTCGGTGCCCGACCACTTGCCGAACAGCACCTTGTCGCCCTTCTTGACGTCGAGGGGGACGAGCTTGCCGCTCTGATCGCGAGCGCCGGGGCCGGCTGCGATCACTTCGCCTTGAATGGGCTTTTCCTGCGCCGTCTGCGGAATGATGATCCCGCCGGCAGTCTTGGTCTCCTCCTCGACGCGCTTGACGACGATGCGGTCATGCAGGGGCCGAAACTTCATTTGGATTGACCTTGTGGTAGCGAGTTGATTGTAAAAGCCCGGAAGATCCGGCATTTGCTGTGAGCCGGAGCATCCAGCGGTTGTTTTCAGCGAGAGCCGCGCCGTCCGGCGGGCATGACGCCTCCTGAGGCGCCGCTCGCTGTGGCTATATGTTGCGCGCTGTTAGCACTGTCAAGGCAAGAGTGCCAAATGGAGTGAACGGGCGCCTTCCCATCGCGATTGCCGATCCCCCAGAAACATGGCCGGCACACGCCTGAAAGCATCTCCGAAATACGCCTCTCCACGTTGCACCGTGGCGACTGCCCGCGCAACCGAACTCTGCTACATGGGGCACCCCGCACGATTTCCACCATCGCGACCGCCGCGATGGACCACGAGGTCCCCCGCCCCATGCAAACCTGGCAAGTGATCATCCTCGGCCTGATCGAGGGAGCGACCGAGTTCATTCCGGTTTCCTCGACGGGGCACGTTCTGCTGGCGGGACACTTCCTGGGCTTCAGGTCACCCGGCAAAACCTTCGAGGTGCTGATCCAGCTCGGCGCGATCCTCGCGATCCTGTCGGTCTACGCCTGGAAGATCATCCGCCTCCTGATCGACCTGCCTTCGGACCCGCGCACGCAGCGCTTCGTGGCCGGCATCCTCATCGCTTTTCTGCCCGCAGCCGTGATCGGCGCGATCATGCACAGCATGATCAAGTTGCTGTTCGAGGTGCCCGTCGTGATCTGCATTGCGCTTATCGTGGGCGGCTTCATCCTGCTCTGGGTCGACCGCATGAAGTTCACGCCGCGTTATTACGACGTGATGGACTACCCGCTGAAGACGGCGTTCCTGATCGGCCTGTGCCAGTGCGTGGCAATGATCCCCGGCGTGTCCCGCTCGGGCTCCACGATCGTCGGCGCGATGCTGCTGGGTTCCGACAAGCGCTCGGCGGCCGAGTTCTCGTTTTTCCTCGCGATGCCGACCATGGCCGGCGCCTTCGCCTACGACCTCTACAAGAACTGGAAGACGCTCGACACCAGCGACGTCACCATGATCGCGCTAGGCTTCGTCGTCGCGTTCTTCTCGGCTCTCCTCGTCGTGAAATTCCTGCTCGACTACGTCAGCCGCCACGGCTTTGCACTCTTCGGCTGGTGGCGCATCATCGTCGGCGGCATCGGGCTGGGCGCGCTGCTGGTCGTGGGGTGATCCGGAATTCAGAAATCGGAAATCAGAGCAGATATCCGAGGCACAATTTTCCGACTTCTGACTTCCGACTTCCGACTACCAAAAAGCTAATGCCGGACCCCCTGAGGGATCCGGCTCTGCTTGCTCCAAACCGCGAGGGCTGGAGCGAGTAAACTGTCGCGACCGATTACTTCATCGGTGCGTATTGCGGCGCACAGCAACCGTCGTTGCCCAGATGGTAGCGCAGGCCGATCTTGATCTCGTGCGCGGTCATGTCGTCGACGGCGAGGCGCGACAGGTTGCCCATCGCGAACACGTCGTGGCGAGCGGTCGAAGCGCGGCCGAGATCGATGTAGCGATAGCCGAAGTCGAGGATCGCGCGATCCGAGACCTGATAGGCGAAGCCGGCCATCAGGCTCCAGGCGAGCGTGAGATCGCTGTCGCCGTGGATCTTGTAGGGAACCGCCGGAGCATTCGGTGCAGCCGCGATCTGATAGTCGTCCATCTGATGATAGGCGAGGCCGACGCCGGCGCCGACGTAAGGCACCACGCCGCGGAAGTTGCCGAGATCGAAGTAGCCGTTGACCATGCCGGTGTAGCTGGTGACCGCCGAGTGGATCGGGCTGATGATCGGCGTCGCGCCGAAGTTCTGCTGGTAGGGGCTGGTGCGGCCTTCGATCCCGCGCTGACCGTGATAGCCGAGCATCGCTTCGTAGCGGAAGCCACGCGAGCCCGAGCCGCAACCCAGACCGACGCCACCCGTCCAGGTGTCGTCCATGTTCGAGTTGGTGACCTTCTCGTTGTAGCCCGCAGGCGGGTTCCACGCGCTCCAGCGCAGCGTCGGCGAGTTCGACCAGGAATAGCCGGTGTCGGCGCGGAAGTAGCACGGGTTCGTCGAGCGAGCCGGCCCTGCGTGGTCGTCCTTGATCGAGCCGCGGCCCCAGCCGCCGAGATCGGCAGCCGATGCGGGAATGGCGAGGGAAGCAGCGACGCAGAAGGCGGCAGCGGCGCCGACCTGGGCGATGATCTTGTTCATCTGGGCTTTCGTCCTTTGGTGTCAGGCACACCCGTTTGGGGGCGGCTGCGCTCCACGGGTCACGGTGACCACTGTGCCTGGGACGAGTTAAAGCGAGGTTAAGCGGTGTCTCGAAATGGAACGCAGGCCGTATCCGGAGCCGGGCATGGCACCCTGAGACGACCGGTGCTTGTTCTCAGACCCTCTCGAACCCAGGCGCATCGGGCCAGAACAGCCGCGCCGTGGCCCCGACCCTGCTGGTGTCGCCTGTCGTCGACAACCGGACACCCGGCTGGACCTCCCCGCCGGTGACGTATTCCGGATGCCGTTCGAGATAGTGGTCGAGACTGTCGGCCACCAGATCGGGCTGTGACAGCAGCCTCGTCGCCGCTGGGAGATGCCGGCGGAACAGGCCCTCGACGAGCGGAAAGTGCGTGCACCCCAGGATCGCGCGATGCGGCATCGCTCCGCCCGTCTGCACCATCACCCCGGCGACACCTGCAGCGACGAGCCCATCGAGCACGACCTCTGCGGCCCCGTCCTCGATCGCACCCGCCAACTCGCTGCACACCTGCTGCACGACGGTGACCTTCGGGCAGCGCTTGGAAATCTCGTCCAGGTAGACACCGGAGGATATCGTGCGCAGCGTGCCGAACACCGCGATGATGTCCGTGTTGTACTTCTGCGGATACTGCGGGCTCGTCACCGCCCACGGCGTCTGCGTGGCCGCTTCGACGGTCGGCGCGACGATGCCGAGGACATTGCGGCCAGCCCAACGCGAATGCGGCAGCCAATCCTGCTGTAACGTCCGTGCCGCGACTGCGGTCGCCGTATTGCAACCGAGCAGCACGAGGCGCGCGCCACGCTCGAACAGGTGCTCCACGCCCGCCCGCGTCAGATCGACGATCTCGGCCGACGGACGATTGCCATAGGGGACGTTCGCGTGATCGCCGAGATAGACGAACGCGAGATGAGGAAACCGCGCACGCAGAGCACGCAGCACCGTCAGGCCGCCAATTCCGGAATCGAATACCCCGATCATGTCGGCTCAGATGCCACGAGTTCGCCCGCGAGGCAAAGGCAACAGTGGCACAGCGCCAGGATCATCGCGCTGCCCACTGGTGACGAAAGCAAAGGCTGCCAACCGCACCTCAGTCGCATACGGTCCGGCACTTCTTGAATGGGCCCGTGTAGCGGCACTGCCGCCTGCATGACGACTCGCGCGGCGGTGGCGCGTAGCCGTAGCCTCGGCCATACCCGCCGTCGCCCCGGTATCCACCGTCGCCGCGATACCCGCCGCGGCGCGCGCCGTCGTCATAGCCATAACGCGGCCTGTCGTCGTAGCGGCGTTGTTCGTAACGCGGCTGCGGCGGCGCTGCATAGCCCGACTGTGGCGGAGCCATGTACCGCGGAGGCGGCGCCCCACCGCTTCGCGGCCCGACACGCACCACGGCACATTGCTGGTTGTGATAATGCGGGCCGTTCGCACGATCCGGCTCCATGCCGGGCCCCATGTCGAAGTGACAGCCGTGAACCTGCACGACCGGCAACGCCACAGCGTCCACCAGCGGCTGCGGCCCACCTGCGACCGGCAACGCCATGGCTTGGGACGCCAACAGCATCCCGGCAATGGCTGCCGAAAAGGTAAGGGCAGAATTGAAGCGCATCGACGTCTCCTCACGATCGGGCAGCGCACCCGCTGCCGACCGATCGGAAGGCCGGGCTAGCGGCAGACTTGCGAGCAGGTCTTCACCGGCCCGACGTACTTGCAGCGATAGCTGCAGATCGGACCGCGATAGAACCGGCGATACGACGGCCCATCATACAGGCCCGGAGGTGCCGTATTGCGGCGAACGCAGGCGCGCGTATGAAAATGCCAGCCGCTGTAGTCGCGCTGAACGCCACGGTGGCAGCCGTGCACGAGTTGGACGACGGCTTCGGGCTGTTCCGTCGCCGTCGCAGGCGCCTGCGTCAGCGGCAGCGCCATGGCGCTCGACAGCGCGGCAGACGCCAGAATGGATAAGGCTCCCGCGGCCAAGGCCGCCGAAATTTTCTCGAGCTTCATCGTCACGTTCCTCGACCGGGCAGTGGTTCCGAAGCTTAGCGACGGCGTCGTGAAGAAAGCCTTAATCCTTGTCGCACGAACTCGTCCCTCGAACTCGTCTCTCGAACTCTTCTATGGGCGGGCGGCATCGCCCGGCAACGGATGGCCTCGCTACTCCGCAGCCTTGGCAGCCGCCGCACGATCGGCAGCAGCAGCATCCGCCTCGAGTTCCTTCAGCGCCTCGAGCGTGGGCATCGACGTGACGCTGTAGCCGCAGTCGACGAAATGCACTTCGCCCGTCACCGCTCCGGCGAGATCCGAAAGCAGGTACAGGCCCGCACCGCCGACCTCGTCGAGCGTCGGCGTTCGGCGCAGCGGCGAGTGATCGCGCTGGTAGTTGAAGATCGCGCGCGCATCCGACACGCCCGAGCCCGCCAGCGTGCGCATCGGCCCGGCCGACAGCGCGTTGACGCGAATCCCCTTCGGTCCGAGATCGTTGGCGAGATAGCGCACCGACGCTTCGAGTGCCGCCTTCGCGACCCCCATCACGTTGTAGGACGGCACCCAGCGCGTCGAGCCGCCGTAGGTCAGCGTCAGCAGCGAGCCGCCTTCCGGCATCAGCTCGGCGGCACGCTTGGCGATCTCCGTGAACGAGAAGCACGAGATCACCATCGTATTGGTGAAATTCTCCCGCGTCGTGTCGGCGTAGCGGCCGGCGAGCTCCCGGCGATCGGAGAATGCCAGTGCATGCACGACGAAATCGATCTGGCCCCATTTCGTCTTGATCTCGTCGAACACCGCGTCGACCGAGGCGAGGTCGTTCACGTCGCACGGCGCAATGATGTCGGCGCCGACCGACTGGGCGAGCGGCATGGCGCGACGGCCGAAAGCATCGCCCTGATAGGTGAAGGCGAGCTTGGCGCCCTGGCCGGCGAGAACCCGCGCGATGCCCCAGGCGATCGAACGGTCGTTTGCGACGCCCATGATGAGGCCGCGCTTACCCGCCATCAGCGGACCGGGCTTTGCAAAATCGATGGCGCTCATCTCAGCTCCTGACATTTCCCGACGAGCCCGACCGCCGGTATCGAACCAGCCGGCTCCACATTTCTGCAATCGCATCGGAACTGCCTCTCGGCGCTCGCCCTCGGCCTAGATCGGCCCGGCGCCCGTCAGGCAGCCCCGATCACCTCAAGCGTCATAACGGCGGAACACCAGTGTCGCATTCGTCCCACCGAACCCAAAGCTGTTCGACATGACACAGTTAAGTACCGCATTATCAATGCGTTTCCGGGCGATCGGAATATCGGCGAAAGCCGGGTCGATCTCCTCGATATTGGCGCTTTCGCAAATGAAGCCATTGTTCATCATCAACAGCGAAAAAATGCTCTCCTGGACGCCAATCGCTCCGAGTGAATGCCCTGTGAGCGACTTCGTCGCCGCAATCGTTGGAATATCCTTCCCGAAAACGGCTCGGATCGCCTCGATCTCCTTGGCATCCCCGACCGGCGTCGCAGTGGCGTGCGGATTGATATAGTCGATGCGGCCGACACCTTTTCCATCGAGGCCCTGCATCGCGAGCTTCATGCACCGCGCCGCGCCCTCGCCGGATGGCGCGACCATGTCGTATCCGTCCGACGTCGCGCCGTATCCGACGACCTCGCCGTAGATCCTGGCCCCACGCGCTTTGGCCCGCGAAAGCTCCTCGAGCACGACAACGCCGGCGCCCCCCGCGATGACGAAGCCGTCCCGGTTCTTGTCGTAGGCGCGGCTCGCCCTGTCCGGCGTCGAGTTGTAGCCACTCGACATCGCCCCCATCGCGTCGAACAGGTTGGACAGCGTCCAGTCCAGCTCCTCGCATCCCCCCGCGAACATCACGTCTTGCTTGCCGTACTGGATGATCTCCGCGGCATTGCCGATACAATGAGCCGAGGTCGCACACGCCGACGAGATCGAATAGTTCGTTCCCTTGACCTGGAATGCCGTGGCCATGACGCCGGACGGCCCCGAGCACATCGCCTTGGGCACTTCGAACGGCCCGATCTTCTTGGGATTGCTGTTCTGCCGCGTCGTATCGGCCGCCGCCACGATCGCCACGGTCGACGGGCCGCCCGAGCCCATCACGATGCCCGTACGCTCGTTGGATACGTCCTTCGCCTCGAGGCCGGCATCGCGGATCGCCTGATCCATTGCGATGTAATTCCAGCCCATTCCGGTGTTCATGAACCGCTTGGGTTTGCGCGGAACCATGCCTTCCCAATCGAGCTTGGGCTCGCCGTGCACTTGGCACCGGAACCCCAGCTCGACGTACTTGTCGGCCCGCGAGATGCCCGATCGAGCCTCGCGCAGTGACGCCAACACCTCCTGTGTGGTGTTGCCGATGCTGGAGACGACCCCCATGCCTGTGACGACCACGCGCCTCATGTGACTTGCACCTTCTCCCGTCCCGCCCTCGGGTTTAGTTGAGCCTCTCCGGCTTCCGGAGCGCCTGACGGCCCACTGCGCATCGACCGCGGCCCTTCCCGCCGGCCATGCCGGTGATGGCCGCGCTTCAAGACTTCGCCGGCTGATCTCCAGCCTGATCGGCAGACTCGAACAGACCCACCCGCATGTCCGTCGCCGTATAGATCACTTCGCCATCGGCTTTCATCGTTCCATCCGCGATCGCGAGCTTGAGCTTGCGCAGGATGACCCGTTTCAAGTCGACGATGTACTCGATTTTCTTGACCGTCGGCACCACCATACCGGTGAACTTGACCTCGCCGACGCCCAGCGCGCGACCCCGGCCCGGCGCCCCGAGCCAGCCCAGATAAAACCCCGTCAACTGCCACAGCGCATCGAGCCCCAGGCACCCCGGCATCACCGGATCGCCCTTGAAATGACACGCAAAAAACCAGTCACAGGCAGGATTTCCGGCAACCTTCAGCTCGGCAACGATCTGCCCCTTGCCATGCGCACCGCCGGCCTCGCTGATCGCAGCGATCCGCTCGAACATCAGCATCGGCGGCAACGGCAGCTGCGCATTGCCCGGGCCGAACAGCTCCCCACGCCCACACCGAAGCAGATCTTCATACTCGTAGCTGGATTGCCGTTCCGACATCGCCTCTCCAATTCCTCCGTCCCGGGTCGCATTCCCGCTTCGCGTCGAATATGCAACGACGCGGCTGCAGCTGTCGAGCATCGGCCGACCAGAAGTCCCCGCCAAAGCCGTCGAGAGCAGACACCCGGTCTACCCGCCCCACCCGAAACCACGCACCTCGTAGCATAGAAGTCGCCACGCTCGAAAGCGACTTGGCGATTGGCGCCGGATCGGCGAATTACCATCGCCAATTTGTCGCAACGAGAGCCGGATTTCCGCAGCGGCGCGCGCTGGCGCCTCCTTGCGACAAGCAATCTCCCGGTTGTGCTCTCGACCTGGAGCAGCTAGGTCCCGGTCCACTTCACCGGCGGGAGGCCGGATCGCAAACATCGCGTGAAGCGGGCTGAACGAGGTTCGATATGCACGGCGCATCCAAACTGGCTTCGGCAGCAATTCTGGCCTTCGTCGCAGCGACGGCCCCGTCGCCGATGGCGTGGGCTCAGTCCGCACAGCCGCAGACGGCGTCGCCGGAAGGCGAGATCAGATTCACCAAGCCCATCACGCTGACGGTCGGCTACGCCCCCGGCGGCAGCTACGATCTATACGCCCGGTTCACCGGCCGCTTCCTCGGCCGCCACCTGCCCGGCAAGCCTTCGGTGGTCGTGCAGAACATGCCCGGCGCCGGCAGCCTGCAGGCCGCGAACTACATCTACAAGGTCGCCCCGAGGGATGGCAGCGCGATTGGCGTGATCGCCGAAACCATCCCGATGGAGCAGGCGCTGCGCAACCCCGGCGTTCAATACGATGCCGCCCGCTTCACCTTCGTCGGCCGCCTGGCTTCCTCCAACAACATCCAACTCGTCTGGCATACCGCCAAGGCGCAATCCATGAAGGACGTCCTGACGATCCCGATGACGGTAGCCGGCACGGGGCCCGCCAACCTCGCCGAAACCGTACCGAAGATCCTCAATGCCCTCGCCGGCACCAAGTTCAAGGTCGTATCGGGCTATCCCTCGTCCGGCCCCGCGATGCTGGCGATGGAACGCGGCGAGCTCGACGGCACCGCCACGTCCTGGGCGATCGTCAAATCCCAGCGGATGGCCTGGATCAACGAAGGCAAGGCTCGCATCATTCTGCAGGTGCTCCCGACCCGCTCGCGGGAGCTGCCCGACGTTCCCGCCCTCGGCGAGTTCGGCTCGAGCCCCGAGGACAAGCAGATCCTCAACCTCTACGCCAGCGGCGGTGCCCTCGGCCGCTATGTCCTCGCCCCGCCGGACGTGCCCGCCGGGATTGCCCGCGCTCTGCGCGATGGCCTCCAGGCGATGATGAAGGACCCCGAATTCCTCGCTGAAACGGGGAAGGCGAAGCTCGATATCGAGCCGTCGAGCCATACCGAGCTCGAAGCCGTCACCAAGCGAACCCTCCAGGTTTCGGACGCCATCCGCACCAAGGTCCGCGACATCTTCAAGCAGTAGCAGCGACCGTCCCCATTCCCCGCACGACGGCATTGTCCCCGCCGGACGCCCACTGCGGCCTTCCGCAGGGAAGCAGACTTATTGTTTGGATTTCTAAGTGTTATACTCCCCGAATTAGCGCGAGGACGGATAAAATTAGCCTCCCCTTAACGCCCCTCCGTTTACGTTCGTATTCACCCTGACCAACACCTCCGATCGCGGGGACAGGGAAACGCGTCTAGGCCGGGCTGGCCCCGGCCGCGTCGAGGTATCGAACGACGGGAGGAGATGCCGCGACTTGCGTCGTCGACCAGCCCAGCTCACGGGTTTCGCAGATCCAATGAAACGGCAGTCGACCGAGATACCCGCCGACGGACGCAGGTCGACCCGCGAGCAGCAGGCATCTGTCGAGGCCGATCAGACCCGTCTGCTCTACTCGAACCTTCCCCTCAGCGTCTCGATCACCATCATCATCGCCGCGATCCTCGGCTATGCCATGATCGGCCATGTCCCCCGCACGGCCGTTTTCGGTTGGTTCGGCGCGATGCTGCTGGTGTGCGCCTTCAGGATCGGGCTGTGGTATCATTGGAAATCGACGGCTTCATCTGCGTCGGGCTCCAGAGCCACACAGCTCAAGACGGTCTTCGAGCTCGGCGCCTTCCTGGCCGGGGTCGCCTGGGGCAGCGCCTCGCTGACGATCTTTCCTACCGAAAGCATCGCGCATCAGGTCTTCCTGGGCTTCGTGCTGGCCAGCATCACGGCCGGCGGCATCAGCACGCTGGCCGTGCATCTGAAATCCTACGTCATCTTCCTCTTGCCCAGCCTCATCCCCTATTCGCTGCGGCTGTTCACCGAAGGCGGTGACCTGCAGATCTATATGGGACTTGTCTTCTCGATCGGTCTCGTCTTCCTGCTGGTGAATGCGCACCGCTTCGAAAGCGTGACCGTGCGCGCCCTGTCTCTGCACCACGAGAACGAGCACCTCGTCGGTGCACTGCGTTCCGCCCTGCATGACGCCGAGAATGCCAACCGGGCAAAGACCCAGTTCCTCGCCACGATGAGCCACGAGATCCGCACGCCGTTGAGCGGCATGTTCGGCATGACCGAGCTGTTGCAGAAAACCGATCTCGATCAGCACCAGCGGCGCCTGGCCGGCAGTGTCATGCAGTCCGCCGCGACGCTCCAGAAACTCGTCACCGACCTCCTCGACATCTCCCGCATCGAGAGCGGCCACTTCACCATCGAGGAAAAGCCGTTCGATCTGCGCACCTGCATCGAGGACGCTATCGAGATGTGCTCGGCCGCGGGCTACCGCAAGGGCCTCGAGATCCACCTCATCATTTCAGATCCCCTGCCGTTGAACGTGATCGGCGACCGCCAGCGCCTGTATCAGGTTCTGGTCAACCTCATCAGCAGTTCCGTGCGCTTCATCGAGGTCGGGCAGATTTCGCTCCGCGTCACCGGCCTTCGACGTGAGCCCGGCCACTACGATGTGACCTTCTCGATCGCCGACAACGGCATCGGCATCCCCCGCAAGGAGATGGAGCGCCTGTTCGTCCCGCTGACGCACAGCGAGACCGAAACATTGCGCAATTCCGATGGGCGCGACCTCAGCCTCGCCGTCACGCGTCATCTCGTCGATCAGATGGGCGGCACGGTCGGTCTCGCCAGCGAAGTCGGCAAGGGCACGACGGTGTGCTTCACCCTGACGATGAAAGCTGCCACCGGCAACCACCTCGACATCGAAACCGCGCCGGCGATCCTGGCGGGCAAGCGCATCCTCGTCATCGACGACCGCGAGTTGAGCCGGGAGGCGATCGCCTCACGCGTGCGGTCATCCGACGCTCGCATCGAAACGGCCTGCTGCGAAGAGGAGACGATGTCGAAATTGCGCCGCGCCGTCCGCGACGGCGCGCCGTTCGATATCGCGATCGTCGACCGCTTCCGACCGCGCACCGATAATTTCTCGCTTCACCGAAAGATCGTCTCGAACCCGGATTTCCGCGCCACGAAGGTCATTGCACTGATGCCGATGCAGTGGACGCTGGACGCCAACACCGCCGCCGAGTTCGGCGCTTCGTCGTTCGTTTCGAAGCCGATCCGAAAACACATTCTACTTGCCGCGATCGAAAAGGCACTGAGACCCGAGCGGCCCACGTCGCAGAAGCACGTCGCACCCACTGCGAAGCCGGCAGCCGGCAGCGAAACCGCCCCTGCAGCCGACTTGCGCGGCCTCAAGATCCTCGTCGCCGAGGACAACCCGGTCAATCAGGAGGTCGCCCTCGCCTATCTCGACGGCTTCGGTTGCTCGGCGAAACTGGCCGCGAACGGCCTCGAAGCGATCAACGCATTCGAGAACGACCGCTTCGATGTCGTGCTGATGGACTGCCAGATGCCCGAGGTCGACGGCCTCTCCGCGATCCGCCACATCCGCGCACGAGAAAGGACCGACGGTCTCGCGCGCGTTCCCATCGTAATGATCACCGCGAACGCCTTCGCGAGTGATCGCGAGCAGGCGATGGAAGCCGGCGCCGATGATTTCCTGAGCAAGCCCTACACGGAGCAGCAGTTGCTGCTCAGCATGAAGAGTTGCGTCGCCCGCGCCGCCTGAAGATCGGCACGCCCCCGGCAGTCGCCCCGGTCGATGCCCTCACCCGCCGTAGTTGGCTTTGACCTTGGCGACCAGATCCGGCGAGATCCCGACCAGATCCTCGACGAGCTTCTGCAGCTTCTCGCCCGACAGCGGGTTGAGCTCGACCTTGGCTCTCGCGAATTCTGCCTTGAAGTCCGGATCAGCCGTCATCTTGTCGAATGCACGCCGCAAGGCCTCCACCCGCTCCGGCGGCACGCCCGGCGTGGTGAAGAACGGCTTGCCGATTTCCGTGGCGTTGAGCACCGCACGGAACACCGCACGCTGCTCGTCCGTTTCGGCCGCCTCGATCGCGGTTGGAACATTGGGCATTTCCGGATGCCGTGTCAGCGCGAACTGCAGCAGGTAGCGGATCTTACCCTGCGTGATCCAGTCGGGATGCTGTGTCTTGAGCGCTTCGAACGCTGTGCTGTGCCCGGCCACCTCGCCGCGCTCCATCGCCAGCATCGACTCGCCCGAGCCCTTGTATCCCATCACCAGCTTGAACTTGGTCTTCATCACGTTGTTGAAGACGGTCGGATAGACCGATACGGTCGAGCCCGCGCCGGTCGCCGACAGCGTGATCTCCTGCGTCAGCGCATCCTTCCAGGACTTGTACGGCTGCGTGTGCCACACCATCAGGGGATTGGCGGCCGTTCCCGTGCGCCCGATCCAATTGAACTTCTCCGGCTGGTATTTCGCAGCGGGATTGCCGAGCTTGGCGTCGAGCGGCGCGGTCGGTGAGATGATCGCCAGCGCCGAGCCATCCTTCGGCGCGATCGAATACATATAGTTGGCCGCGAGCAGGCTGCCCCCGCCCGGCATGTTCCGCGTCACGATATTCGGATTGCCGGGAAGATGCTTGGGCATGTGGCGGGCGACGAAGCGGGCGAACACGTCATTGCTGCCTCCGGGCGGATACCCGATGATGAGGTCGACGGTCTTGCCCTTGTAGAACTGCTCGATGGCAGGCTGCGCACCGGCAGATGAGGCTCCCAGCAAGGCGGCGCTTGCAATACCCATGGCCACGCTCGCGGCCCCGCGACGGCTGACGACGATCGACACTCTTCCCTCCACGGATCTATGCTTGTTGGATTGACCGCTCATATAGAAGCCCGGTCAGGGAAAGACCAGAGCAGCACCGCCGCTTTGCGGAGCGTCAAATCCGCATCCGCAATCGCCCGGAGTGATCCCGGCAGACCCGACAAGCACGGTTCTTGCCGCAATTGCCACGCCCGCTGTGGATCTCGAGTCGCCGCCGAAGTCTCGTCAGCGGCGGGAGGTGACCCCGAGCTGCCCTCGAATCGGCCACTCATCTTGCGTCCCCGGAAGCCGCGCCTCAGCGCGGCTATCCGGGGTCATCACCGGTCGATTTCGAGCACGAGATCTACCACTCGAACCCATCCGCGCACACGACATCGCCGAACAGGTCGCGCCACGTCGGGTTGTCCTTCTCGATCAGTTGGATCTTCCAATCCCGTCGCCAGCGTTGCGCGCTCGCGCTTCGCAGCAATCGCAGCGTCGTCGCGCGGCTCGAAATACACCAGCCGATCAACCCAATAGCGCTTGGTGAAACCATCCATCACACGCTCGCGGTGCTCCCAGGCGCGGCCCGCGAGGTCGCTCGTCATACCGACGTAGAGCACGCCGTGCGGTTTGCTCGCGGCGATATAGACCCAGTACGTTTTTTTTCCTGCGCGATCGGCATCGCAGCGCGCGCTCCACATGGGGCTGTGAAGACCCCGGCTCTCCGCACTACCGCGCTCCGACCGGGGGCGCAAGGAAATGGGGTTTCGCAAGATACCAGTGCACCCTCTTGGCCCAATCCGCTTTCGTTCCCGCCGGCAGCGTTCAGAGAGAGCTGCTGACGCGGCTGTGATGCCGAGACCCTGGGTCAGACCCGCAGGGTCTGACCCCACTCGCCACTCGCCACTCCGGGATTGCCGCCGCCCCTTCCCGCGCATAGCCTGCACGACAACAAACCATCGACGCCCGAGGGAGGAACCCGCATGACCCGATCGTCGCGCAAGAATTGGCCGGCCGACGTCGACGCGAAGTCCGGCATGCGCTTGCCGATCCCGGATCGCGAAACGCTCGACGAGACCGGACGACAAGCCTACGACCGCGCCTCCGCGCCGGGCGCTTCGATCGCCGGCCTGCAGGGCCCCGGCGGCATTTCGCTCTACACGCCCAAGCTCGGTCTCATGCAATCCGCCGTGAACCGCTACCTGCGCTACGAAGCCGACTTCAGCCCACGCATCCGCGAAATCGCCATCCTGATCACGGCGCGCGAGATGGACAGCCAGTTCGAGTGGGTCGCGCACGAGGGCGTCGGCCTGAAGGAAGGCGTGCCGCAAGCCGTCGTCGACGTGATCAAGCACCGCCGTCCGACGACCGGTCTCGACGAAACCGACGCCTACATCGTCGATCTCGGCCGCGAATTGTGGGGCGACCACAAGGTGAAGCCGGCGACGTTCGCCAAGGGCAAAGCGCTGTTCGGCCCCCAGCGGCTGATCGAGCTCGTCATGCTGATGGGCAACTATGCCGGCACCGCCGCACTCCTCGCCCTCGTCGACATGCAGCTCCACGAAGGCCACGAGCCGCTGCTGCCGCTCCCCTGACCTTTGCCGGACGGACATCCGCCGGAGAGAAATCCACCGGAGTTGCGCGCCCGGGATTATTGGTTCAAATCCATCATCTCCCGGTGCATCCGGGGCGCGTTCGTCATCAGCTGGCAGATCTCCGCACCGTTCACGGCTGACATATTTCGCGAAACCTTGTCGGCTTCCTCGCGTGACCCCGCCTGGAACCGCCCGACCATCTCGGCGAACTTGAACTGTGCGCCCATCCGCGCCGCGCAGACGTCCTGGTCCGTCCAGCGCCGCCGCGGTGCCTCAGCCCGCAACGTCTCCGCCGGCCCGTGCGCCGTCATCGTACCCTGCGCGTTCCACGCCATGACGCCGACGCTGATCCCCGCGGCGATGAAAACGCCGATCAGCGCCACCACGCCATACGCGATCATCTCGAAACGCGCCGAATCCGCCTTTGCCTGCCGGTATTGCACATCGAACGACATGATAGCCTCCTCTACCGGCCCCGAGACTACCGAGTGCAGGTTTCGCCCTGCTGAAGGCGAATGCTAAAATTGCAGCCAACTGCACATCTACTCAAACACGCTTGCGATGAAGTCGCCGGAAGCATCGTCGCGTGCCGGCCGGAGTTGCATCCACCGCTGCGCCCGCCCATCTCGATGGAGCATCCTGTTCGACGAAGCAGCCGCCTGATTGGAGATCGCGCGTGATGACCGAGACCGTCTTCCTCGCCGGCGCCAGTGGCGTCATCGGTCGGCATCTCGTACCGCTTCTGGTGGCCCGGAGATGGCGCGTGATCGGCACCACACGCTCACCGGGAAAAGCAACCGACATCGCTTCCCGAGGTGCCGAACCCGTGGTCGTCGACGTATTCGACGCCGAAGCGCTCGCCGCAGCGGTCGCCAGAGCACGCCCCTCGATCGTGATCCATCAATTGACCGACCTGCCGCGCGATCAGGCACCGGCCGATATCGACCGCAGCCGCCAGCGCAATGCTCACCTCAGGATCGTCGGCACCCGCAATCTCCTCGCCGCTGCTGTCGGTGCCGACGCGAGGCGCTTCATCGCCCAGAGCATCTCTTTCGCCTATGCGCCAGGCCCCACCCCCTACGACGAGACCGCGCCGCTCAACGTCGCCGCGCCCGGTTCGGCTGGCGTCACGGCCCAAGGCGTCGAAAGCCTCGAACGCCAGGTGCTGGAAGCGCCGGTCGAAGGCATCGTGCTGCGCTACGGCCGCCTCTATGGACCGGGCACGGGAACCGACACCGCTCCCGCGAACGGCCCGCTGCACGTCTCGGCCGCAGCCCGGGCCGCGTTGATCGCCTGCACGAAAGGCTCACCCGGCATCTACAATATCGCCGAGAACGACGGCTGGGTGGACGTCGGCAAGGCCGC
The DNA here is from genome assembly GCA_964574325.1 of uncultured Devosia sp. Lineage (GTDB taxonomy): Bacteria > Pseudomonadota > Alphaproteobacteria > Rhizobiales > Hyphomicrobiaceae > CAMDPA01. The sequence goes on from CAZNMY010000020.1 coordinate 16,036, forward strand.
TCGCGACTTGGGCTGGCAGCCGTAGCCCGTCCGCGCCGCCCTCAACCCGCAAAACCAAGTCGCAAAAAGAAGGGGGTTTGGGGGATCATCCCCAAAACGGGTCTGGGTTCGTGACCCAGTCGCGAAGCGAATTCGACGCTGACACACCACCGATCCGTCACCGTTCGATGGGCACTCTCGAGACATGTCCCAGCCCCGCCCGCCTACTCCTTCATATCAGGCGCGGTCGCCTCCGCCTTCAGCATCGCGATCGCTTCGTCGAGCGGCATCACCTTGCTTTCCTGGCTGCCGAGCCGGCGGATCGAGACCGTCCGCTCCTCGGCCTCGCGCTTGCCCGCGACCAGCATGACCGGGATCTTCGCCATGGAGTGCTCGCGCACCTTGTAGTTGATCTTCTCGTTGCGAAGATCCGTCTCGGCCTTCACACCGGCCTTGCGCAGCGCCGCGACGACCTCGTGCGCGTAGGGGTCCGCGTCCGACACGATCGTCGCCACCACGACCGGCACCGGCGCGAGCCACAGCGGCAGATGCCCCGCGCAGTTCTCGATCAGGATGCCCGTGAAGCGCTCGAGTGATCCGAACATCGCGCGATGGATCATCACCGGCGTCTTCTTCTCGCTGTGATCGTCGATGTAGAACGCGCCGAACCGTGCCGGCAGGTTGAAATCGACCTGCGTCGTGCCGCACTGCCACGTCCGCCCGATCGCATCGCGCAGATGATACTCGAACTTCGGGCCGTAGAACGCCCCGTCGCCCTCCGCGATCGACGTCTTGATCCCCGGATGATCCTGGCTCATGCGATCGAGCACGCCTTTCATGGCGGCCTCCGCCTTGTCCCACAACTCGTCGGACCCGACGCGCTTTTCAGGCCGCGTCGCGAGCTTGATGTGAACGTCCTTGAAGTCGAAGTGATCGTAGATCGACAGCATGAAGCGGTTGATTTCGAGACACTGCTCCGCAATCTGATCTTCCGTGCAGAAGATGTGCGCGTCGTCCTGCGTGAACGCGCGCACCCGCATCAGCCCGTGCAGCGCGCCCGACGGCTCGTAGCGATGCACGATGCCGAACTCGGCGATTTTCAGCGGCAACTCTCGATAAGAGCGCAAGCCGTGCTTGAAGATCTGCACGTGGCCCGGGCAGTTCATCGGCTTCAACGCGAAGACCCGCTCGTCCTCCGTTTCGGTCGTGAACATGTGCTCGTGGTACGTCTGCCAGTGACCAGACGTCTCCCACAGCGTCCGGTCGAGCAGCTGCGGCGAGTTCACCTCGACGTAGCCCTCCATGTCGCAGCGCCGACGCATGTAGGCGACGAGCTTCTGGAACAACGCCCAGCCCTTGGGATGCCAGAACACCGTGCCGGGCGCATCATCCTGGAAATGGAACAGGTCCATCTCGCGGCCGAGCTTGCGATGATCGCGCTTTTCCGCTTCCTCGAGCTGGTGGAGATAGGCTTTGAGCTCGTCCTCCGTCGCGAACGCCGTGCCGTAGATCCGCTGGAGCTGCGGGCCTTCCGAATTGCCGCGCCAATAGCTGCCCGAGAAACGCTGCAGCTTGAACGCCTTCCCGATCGCACCCGTAGATGTCATGTGCGGACCGCGGCACAAATCCAGCCACTCGCCCTGCTTGTAGATCTTCACGTCCTCGCCTTCAGGGATCGCGTCGACCAGTTCGACCTTGAACAGCTCCCCCTTCGCCCGGAAGAAATCCTTCGCCTTGTCGCGGCTCCACACTTCCTTCGTGAAGGCCGCGTTCTTCGCGATGATCTCCTGCATCTTCTTCTCGATGCGCGGCAGATCCTCCGGCACGAACGGCTCGGCCTTCGCGAAATCGTAGAACCAGCCGTTCTCGATCACCGGACCGATCGTCACCTGCGTGCCTGGAAACAGCGCCTGCACGGCTTCCGCCATCACGTGCGCGGCATCGTGCCGGATCAGCTCCAGCGCTTCCGCGTCCGTACGCGAAACGAATTTGACCTGTGCGTCCCTCGTGATCGGTTCGGCCGCATCGGCCAGCACGCCGTCGAGAACCATCGCAACCGTTCGCTTGGCCAGCGACGGCGCGATCGCCTTGGCGACGTCGAGCCCCGTCGAGCCGGAGGGAACCTGGCGCTGCGCGCCATCGGGAAACGTCAGCGTAACCGTCGTCATATACGGGTCTCCTTCTCTCACTCGCTGCCAACCAACGCAGGTAAGATCGCCGCCTTTTGATCCCGGTCGCCCCTCTCGTCAAGCCTGCACGGCCGCTGCAATCGGTGCCCCTTAACGATCCCCGCCGCTTAATGGCCCGTGTTCAGTCAAAATTGTGCCATGACTATTGGCCGAGTATGGCGCCACCGGATGGGGAAACGGATTTTCGGCTTCGCGCAGATCGGCCGCACGTGAACACGGGTGCGCCGCATTTCGGATGCGAATGGCCGCATGAGGATGGAGGTTGGGCTCGACACCAGGTCAGCCTCCGTTTACCAAAAGTTTGCAGGTTATGTCCTAGTGATCCTGCAGGCCCCTGCACGGTGATTTTCGGATCCGGCACGCGCCGGCGTTGTACTCGAGGGAGCGACCATGTTCACGCGTCTTGTGGCAGCACTCTCCTTGTCGGCTTTGACGGGTTTCCTGTCGCTACCTGCGGCGGCACAGACCGAAAGCCCCGAGGATTTGACTAGAGAGCGCGGCACCGTTGTCGCCCAGCGCGCGACCGGTTCACAGCAGCGGCCGATTTCCGCCGCAGCCGTCGGCGAATCCCAGATCATCGAGCGTGCCAACGCATGGACGATCGGCATGGCCGCCGGTCTGCCCGAAGGCACCTTCCTCCCGTTCGCCGCCGAGATTGCCCGAAACCTCAACCAAGGCAACGACCTGCGCATCCTGCCCATGGTCACGCCGGGGGCCACCGACAACGTTCGCGACCTGCTCTATCTCCGCGGCGTCGACATCGCGATCACCCACACCGATGTGTTCGACCACTTCCGCAACGTCGAGAAGATCAGCAACATCGAGCGCCGCGTGAACTTCGTCACGGGGCTCTACGTATCCGAGATCCATCTGGTGGTCCGCCCCGAGATCAAGACGTTGCAGGACCTCGCGGGCAAGAAGGTCGGTTTCCATGTCGCCGGCTCCGGCTCGACGACCACCGGCCCGATCGTGTTCCAGAAGCTCGGCGTGAAAGTCGAGCCGGTCTTCGTCTCCAACGCCATTGCGCTGGAGAAGATGAGGACCGGCGAACTCGCCGCCATCATCCACAACGGCGGCAAGCCCAACGGCCTCATCAAGAACTTCAGGAACGACGCCAATTTCCGGCTGATGGAGATCCCGTTCGACAAGTTCGACGAATTCTACGTCCCCTCCGTGATGTCGTCCACCGACTACCCGAACTTCATCAAAAAGGGCGAAAAGGTCGAGACCATCGCCGTCCCCGCCGTGCTGGCGGTCTACAACTGGCCCCGCACCTCCGACCGCTTCCGCCGGGTGTCGCGCTTCATCGACGCCATGTTCGATCGCTTCGAGAACTTCAAGGGCCCCGGCTACAACCCGCTCTGGAAGGACATCAATCTGGCAGCCCAGGTGCCGGGATGGTCGCGCTATTGGGTCGCCGAAGAAAAACTGAAGGCGATCCAGGCGAAGACCGCCGCCGCGCCCCAAGCCTCTGTCGATATCCAGCTGGCACGGCAGCAGGCCGCCCGCGCTGCTCCCGGCGACGCTGCGACCCAGGAAAGGCTCTTCCAGCAGTTCCTCGAATGGTCGAAGGGCCAGACGAAGCGGTGATGACGAAGCGGTGATGGAGACGAAGCGCTGGTCGAACTGCTGACGCGCTGAAGGGTGGTTGGCGGGGGCCGACGGGAACAGGAGGGCTGGGATGGCGTCCAAAGGTCAAGCACGCGGGGGCTCGTTGCTCGCGCTGGCGATAGGCCTGCTTCCGCAGGTGCCGATGGCGCCCGCGGTGTTGGCCCAAACCCCGCAGCCACAGGGCAGCGCAACCGAAAATCCGGCATCGAAGCTCGGCATCCGCGTCGCGCCCGTGATCCTCGCCGAGCCCGAAGTCGAAACCTCGATCAAGATCCAGGTCGGCCCCGACAATTCGATCCCCCGTCAGACGTTCCTTCGCCTGCGCGGTATGCCGCTGGCCGCCAAACTCTCCGAAGGTCACGTCGTTTCGCCCGGCGTCTGGGCCGTGCCGCTCGCGGCTCTGCCGTCCCTGCGCCTGCTCGCGCCGCTGTCGAGTTCCGGCCGGACGGAAATCCATATGTCGCTCGTCGGCGTCGACGGCGGCGTGCTCGCCGAAACCCGATCCTCGCTCGTCGTCGCACCCGCCTGGCTGCTCGGCTCGAGTGGTCAGCGCCAGGACGTAACCCGCGCCGTGCCCCAGAGCCGGCCGGAGTTGGCGGCAACGCCCCCTCCGCCTGTCACGCCGCCGCCGGTCGCCTCCCCCGTCGTCGAAGCCCGAGCCGTACCGGCCGTGATCGAGCAGCCGCGCGCTCCCGCTCCCCCGCCGCCGCCGCCCGTAGCGATACCGGCACAGAAGGCTTCACCGGTTGCGAAAGCACCGCCCGCGCCCGTCGCGGCCACTCCCGTCGCGCCGTCCCCCGTCGCGCCTTCGCCGCAGCCTGCAGCCCGCCCTGAAACGCAGGCCCCCGTCGTCGCCGCGTTGCCACCCGCAGCAGCCCCCGTCGCGCCGGCCCCGAAGGCCCCACCGCCACCGGCGGCCAGAGCCGTACCGTCTCCCGCCCCCGCGGCCGTCGCACCGGTCCCGAAGGCTCCCCCTCAGCTCACCGCCGCCGATCGCCAACGCGCCGACTCCATGATCCAGCGCGGTGATGCGTTCTGGCGTCAGGGTAACTTCGCCGCCGCGCGCCAGTTCTTCCGCCGCGCCGCCGACATGGGTCTGGCCGCCGGCGCACTCCGCATGGGCGCCACATACGATCCCGTGGAGTTGTCGAGCATCGCCGTCGTCGGCCTCGAGCCCGATCCGAAGGAAGCCGCGATCTGGTACGAGCGCGCCCGCGAATTGGGCGCCCCCGAAGCCAGCGCCCGCCTGTCCCGGATGCCGTCGCGCTGAACATCGGCGGCACCCGCCGACGACAGGCTGCTCACCCACCGACCTGCAACTGCAGCGTCTGGTCGCCGCGCCGGATCGCCATCAGCCAGACCCGCTGCGGCTCGGCCAGCACGCGATCGAGATCGTTCACGTTCCCGATCGCCTGCCGTGCCACCTGCTGCACGATATCGCCCTGGCGGAACCCGAGCCGCGCCGCCGTCGAACCGCTGCGCACGGACACGATCACCACGCCCGCTTCCGCGTCGATGCCCATCAGATCGGCGACCGCGGGCACCAGATTGCTCACCCGCGCGCCATCGAGAGGATGCCGTCCGGAGAGATTGCGCACGTCGTCCTTGCCCGGCGGCGGCGGCACCGCGACCGCAACCGGCAGCGTCAATTGCCGGCCGGCGCGCAGAACCCTCAACTCCGCGCGCTTACCGATCCCGCGCGTGGTCAGCCGGTAGAGCGCCGACCGGGGATCGGCGACCTCGAATCCGTCGACGCCGATGATGACGTCTCCCGCCTTCAGGCCGGCATCGGCAGCGGGACCGGACGTATAGACCCGCGTCACGAACGCACCGGCCACTCGCGTCAGTTTGAACTGCTCCGCGATCTCGCGCGTCACCGGCTCGAGCCGCGCGCCGAGCCATGGCCGCTCGACCTTGCGCCCGCTCACCGCGCTGTCGACGTAGAGCTTCACGAGATTGGACGGAATGGCGAAGCCGATGCCGACCGAGCCGCCCGACCGTGAGAAGATCGCCGTGTTGATGCCGACGAGCCTTCCTGCCATGTCGACCAGCGCACCGCCCGAGTTGCCCGGATTGATCGCCGCATCGGTCTGCAGGAACACCTGCGCATCCGAACTCGAAACCTCCGTGCGCGCCAGCGCCGAAATGATGCCGCTGGTCACGGTCTGACCGACGCCGAACGGGTTGCCGACGGCGAGTACGAGATCGCCGACCTCCACCCGGTCGCTGTCCTCGAACTCGACGAATGGAAACTTGGTCCCATCGCCGGAAATCCGCAGCACCGCGATGTCGGACTTCTCGTCGGACACCATCACCTTGGCATCGAATTCGCGCCGGTCCGCCAGCACCACCCGCACCTCGCCGGCCTCGCTGCCCTTCACCACGTGGGCATTGGTGACCATGATGCCGTCGGCGTTCACGATCACGCCCGAACCCAGCGAATTCTGGATGCGCTCCTGCGGCATGCCGAACATTTCGCCGAACAACCGGCCGAACACCGGATCGTTGGCGAACGGCGAGTTCTGCGTCTGCACGCGACTGCGCACATAGACGTTCACGACGCCGGGCACGACGCGCTTCACGATCGGCGCGAACGAATATTGCACGGCTGTCCGCGTCGGCGGCGGCTCTCGCTGCGCTGCCGCCGGCGGCATCACGGAATCGAGCCCCGTCCCGATCAACGGCGCCGCGACCGCCGCCAGGAACAGCCCGAGACCCAAACCCGGCGCGGTGATTGAGCGACCCGACATGACAAGCCCTTCTGCTTCGAACCCTACCCGATGACCGCGCCTGCATAGGGCAAGTCTGCCCCGCCGCTCACCACGTTCAATAGAGGCGCTGCACGACGATTTGAAGTCCCCGCAGGCGCACCGTCGTCACGCGTCCCCGCGCACTTCCCGCCACAGCCCCAGCTTTTCCTGTGCGACGCGGTCGGAGAAGCTGAAGAGCACGCATTCTTCCTCGCCCACGATCCTGTGCGGCATCCAGCATGGCACCGCCAGGATGTCGCGCGGCTTGAACGCGATGCGCTGTTCATCTCCCGCCTCGCCCACGACCAGCGTCCCGCGCCCCTCGACCGGCGAGATCACGACGTTTTCCGTCGTCCGGTAGGTCTTGGTCTCGAACCCCTTCGGCAGCAACTGCAGGAAAGTCGATATCGTCGGCATCGCACTGCCGCCGGTGGTCGGATCGATATAGGTGAGCTTCAGCCCGCAGAACGGATCCCACTCCTGCGCCGCCCTGAGCTTCTCGAGCGCCGCCCGCGAACGATCATAGGGATAGGAGAAGATCGGCGACTCGAGCCTGGTCCAGCGCTCGTTCACCGGCCTCATGTTGGCGCCGAAGCGGGCCTGGCTGTCGCCCACGGGACGGCTCAGAGGCGCCCGGTCTGCCGGATAGTGATCGAAGAACATCGCCCCGAACGTCGCAACCATCGGGATATCCAGGCCGTCGAGCCAGAAATACGGCCCTTCGCCGTCGTGGCCGTGATCGTGCCCATGATCGTGCCCATGATCGTGCCAGGCATCGGACGGCGTGATGATGAAGTCGCCCGGCCGCATGATCGATTTCTCGCCGGCCACCGCCGTCCACGCGTCGCCTTTGCCCTCCAGGATGAACCGCAATGCCGCCGGCGAATGCTTGTGCGCGGGCGCGCATTCCCCGGGCAGGATCATCTGCACCCCGGCATAGAGCGACTCGAGGATGCGGTGCGATCCGTTCAGCCCCGGGTTCTCGAGCGTCAGAACGCGCCGGTTCGCCTCCTGCGCCGTGATGAGCCCGCCCGCCTCGATCAGCGCCGGCCTGATGACGTCGTCGAAATCCCATAGATGCGGCCGCGACCGCACCTGGTCCTCCGGACGCGGCGGCACCAGCCGCGTCGTCCACAACGGCGACGTATCGAACCCCGCGACCTTCTTGTAGAACGCTTCCCGGCGAGCCGCGTTGTCCACCATCACACAAACTCCCCGGCCTTGAACGGCGGCGTATTCGAGCAGCCCACCCGAACGCCTCTACGCATCAGTTTAGGCACACCTGTCGGCCCGCGCCACCCCATCGCCGCACCCTGAACAAAGCCCATGGGATTACAGGGAAATTTACAAATTTCTTGCTTTTGGCGCCTGCCGCGCCCATATAAGCCGCACGCGCACTTGGAAATCGGAGTGCTCGAACTCACAGCTTGGTCTTGGCTCACACGCGCGTCGCTTGTCTGTCTTTCCCAAATTCTGAGATCACCGATGCCGCCGGCGCGGCGTCCGACTAGAAAAGTGTTGGGAAAGGAACCGACATGCGCATCAATGGCACCGTGAAATTCTTCAATTTCACCAAAGGTTTTGGGTTTATCACTCCGGACACCGGCGGCCAGGACGTTTTCGTTCATGCCACCGCATTGGAATTCGCCGGCATTTCGAACCTCGCCGAAGGTGACAAGGTGAGCTTCGTCCTCGAGGACGACAAGAAGGGCCGCGGCAAGAAGGCAGCTCAGATCGAGCGCCACTAGGAATTGTTCTGTCACGGACGGGGAGTTGGCGACAGCACGGTTCCCCATCCGTCGAACGAAACACGGCGATTGTTTTCCGAAACGGCAAATGCCGGAATTCGACGCCGAATACGAATGACACGAGGTGCATTGGCCCGGAGGTTGTTTTGGTCGGCCATAAATTCAAAGTAGGCGAAACGGTGGTTTTCATGCCCAGCCGTTGGTCCATGCGGGCGCGCTCAGGCGCGTGCCAGGTGATCAGGCTGCTCCCCGCAGACTCGGGTGAAAACCTCTATCGCGTGAAGTGCGCGAGCGAGCCGTTCGAGAGAATGGCCCGGGAGAGCGAGCTGACGCAGACCCCCACCGGCTGAGACCCTCTGAGCCGTCGGTAGCTGCGGTCCGCGGTTCCACAGGCGCTTCGACGGCTGACACAGCCCTCGGGGAGCGCCGTCGGCCCGGTTCCATTCACCCTGTGCCGCCAGAATGTTCCAGAATGTTCCGGACATCCGCGCAAATCTGCTGGTGAAATTCGCCTGAATTCGCTACGCCGTAGGCCAGAGGTTGTCCTCCCTCCGCACCGGAGGGGGCGGCCACCGCAGGACGAGTAGCCTCGAGCGGCCCGAAGGCCCTCGGCAAGAGCGGGAAAACACCCGCAGAAACAAGGACAAGACGCATGGCGAAAGAAGAGCTTCTGGAATTCGAAGGCCAAGTGGAGGAAGCGCTGCCCGATGGTCGTTTTCGGGTGAAGCTCGACAATGGCCATGAGATCGTCGCGTACACGTCCGGCCGCATGAAGCGCAACCGCATCCGCGCGATCGCCGGCGACCGCGTCCGGGTCGAGATGTCGCCTTACGATCTCGGCAAGGGCCGTATGATCTTCCGCAACAATGCCAGCGCCGGCCCGCGCCCTGCCGGAGCAGGAAATCAGAGCCGTCCGCGCCGTTTCGGCGGTCGCTGAAAGTTCTTCGGAACTCGGCGATGCGAGGCCTGGCGCAACGCCGGGCTTTTTTCTACAGTTCTCGCTTGAACGCAGTATCCAGCGCGTCAGCGGCGCCCGAACTGAACCTTCTCGCCGCGCCGCGACGGCATCGGCGCTTCTTCGATGACGCGCGCGGCATGGCGCGCCCGATCGGCCGACCGCCGATCGCGCAACGCCGACGTCGACTTCGAACCGCGTTGCCACGCCATCGTCAGACCGACGGCCGCGAGCAGGACCAGTCCCACGCCGAGCACATAGAACAGCATATCGTCCGACATTTGATCACGGTCCCGCCAACCCCGAGCAGAAGCTGGGAACAATGACGCGCCGTTGGCAGTCGCGGGCCACTGTCTCCACCATGCTGCCGACACGTTAACAAGAGCCGGCGGAAGTAGATAAAATCGTAAGCATCGAGGAACTTGTCTTTCGCCGGAGCAAGGGTGAACCACACCTCCGGCACGACCGCGTCGGCACCCTGCCGGCCCCGCTGCACTTGCAAGTTCCGTCGGGACTTGCGATGTCTGCGGCTATGGAAATCGAACCGTCATCAAGGCCCGGCCCCGACGTCCTTGCAGACAACAGCGCGACCGTTCAGGCGCTGAGCCTGCACGTCAACGGCGAGCCGCGTCAGACCGCTGCCCGAACACTGGCCGAACTGATCGACGAAGCCGGTTATGGCGCAGCCAGGGTCGCGACCGCCGTCAACGGCGACTTCGTGTCCGCGCGCGCGCGCGCCGCCACCCCCTTGAAATCCGGCGACCGGATCGAGATCGTAGCGCCCCGCCAAGGCGGCTGAGTTGCCGACCCGTTTGTGATTGATGCGCGCATCCTGCGCGAGACGCGAAGGCAGTTCCATGCTCGACAAGGCCGAACCCCCGAGGGCCGAAAGAATGCAACGGCAGTTTTCCCCTTATGGAACCGTACTCTCGTCGCGCCTGTTGCTCGGCACCGCGCAGTACCCCTCACCTCAGGTTCTGGCCGACGCCGTGAAGTCCTCGGGCGCGGGCATCGTCACGGTCTCGCTGCGCCGGGAGCAGGCCCGCGGCAAGGCCGGCGAGCGGTTCATGGAACTGATCCAGCAGATGGGCGCGCGCGTGCTGCCCAACACCGCCGGCTGCCGCACCCCCAAGGAAGCGATCACGACCGCCCAGATGGCGCGCGAGCTTTTCGACACCAGCTGGATCAAGCTCGAGGTGATCGCCAACGACGACACCTTGCAGCCCGATCTCTTCGGTCTCGTCGAAGCAGCCGGCGTTCTCGCACGCGATGGTTTCCAGGTATTCCCCTACACCACCGAGGATCTCGGCGCCGCGGAACGTCTGCTGACCGCGGGTTGCGAGATCCTGATGCCCTGGGGCGCACCGATCGGCACGGGCCGTGGCCTCGCCAACCCCTATGCCCTCCGCACCATGCGCAACTATTTCCCCGATGTCCCCCTCGTCGTCGACGCCGGCATCGGCGCACCGTCCCATGCCGCCCAGGCGATGGAGATGGGCTACGACGCCTGCCTCCTCAACACAGCCGTGGCCAAAGCCGCCGATCCCGTGCGCATGGCCGCAGCCTTCGCCGCCGCGATCGATGCGGGCCGCACCGCCTACGAGGCCGGACTGATGGAAATGCGCGACATGGCGAGCCCGTCGACACCGGTCGCCGGCACGCCGTTCTTCGATCTGCGCCGCTCTTGATCCCTGTTCTGCGAACATCGAGCTGCCCCCATGTCAGTCCAAGATCCAGCCGCCCCTGCCCCGCGCATCGCCCGATTCTATCCGATCGTCCCCGACCTCGCCTGGCTCGAACGCCTCGTGCCGCTCGGCGTCGAGACGATCCAGCTTCGCCTGAAGGATGCCTCCCCCGCCGAGGTGCGCCGGCAGATTGCCGGCAGCCTCGACATCTGCCGCCGGCACCGCTGTGTCTTCATCGTCAACGACTACTGGAAAGAGGCGATCGATCTGGGCGCGGAATATCTCCACCTCGGCCAGGAAGACCTCGCCGTCGCCGACCTGAAGGCGATCAAGGCGGCGGGGATGCGGCTGGGCATTTCGACCCACGATCATGCCGAGCTCGAATTCGCGCTGTCGGTCGCGCCCGACTACATCGCCCTCGGCCCCGTCTACGAGACCAAGCTGAAGGCGATGAAGTGGAGCCCGCAAGGGCTCGACAAGGTCCGCGACTGGAAGAGCCGCATCGGCGATCTGCCGTTGGTCGCGATCGGCGGCATCACACCGGAGCGCGCGCCCGGCGTCATCGCAGCCGGCGCCGACAGCGTCGCCGTCATCACCGATTTCTTCACACATCCAGAGCCCGAGCAGCGCGTGCGCCGATGGCTCGACTGGGCACGCACATCCTGACACACGCGCCGCGTCATCGACACCGCACGGTGCAGGGAGTCCTCATGGCCTACCGCTTCAAATTGAATGAACGCGCCGGAAAGGCCCTCTTGCGCACCGGCGCCGAGCAATTCGACCGAGCCCTCGCGAGCCTCGACGCCGAAGATCAGAAGTCCGGCGTCCACGACACCCGCAAATCCATCAAGCGCCTGCGCGCTCTGCTTCGCCTCGCTCGCCCCGGCCTCGACAGATCCGCATACCAGCACCTCAACGAAACCTTGCGCGACGCCGGCCGCACTTTGTCCGCCACACGCGACAGGGACGTGCTCCTGGCAACCGTAGCGGATATATCCGCTGGCTCACCCGAGTTGCGCCCGACACTGCGCCGCGTTTCGTCCACGATCGCGCCGCCCGGCGAGACCCAATCATCGACGAGACGATCCGCGACGAACCGCAAAGCCCACGATCTCCTGAGCACCGCCGCCGAGGAATGGCAGAAACTCGAGATCACCGAGGACGCATTCGGAACCATCGCAGCAGGCTTGCAACGCGGCATGCGAGACCTCGCGAAGGCTTACGAAGCGACCGAAGGCGGCGACGAGGAAGCCTTCCACGATCTGCGCAAAGCCGTGCAACGCCACTGGCGCCACATGCGTCTGGTGGAGGCCGGATGGCCGGCATACTTCGTCGCCCGCGCAGACGAAGCCAAGGCGATCTCGGAGTTGCTCGGCAAAGCCCAGGACCTCACCCTCCTGATCCGCCATCTGCACCAGGAGGAGGCTTCGTCCGGGCAAGCCACCGATGCCGCGGACGTGCTCGATGCGCTGAAACACCAGCGCGCCGCCTTGCAGGAAGCCGCCCGCTCCCGCACGCAGCGGCTGCTCGCCGAAGGCCCCCGCGCCCTCGCCCGCCGCGCAACCGAATACTGGACCGCCGCCATTGCCCTGCGGAAGGCGAAACGCCCCGCGTCGACGAAACCGGCGCCAGAAAAGACGACGGCGGAAAAAGCAGCCGCGGGAACCGGCAGGTCGCCCCTTACGGGAACGACACCGCGCCGACGGTCTGCAGCATCGAAGCCTCCCCCGGGAAAGCGCCCGGCAAAAACGCCTCCGGCACGGGTGAAGCCGGGTTGACGACGCGGCTGCCGGACTGGTCCGGCCGGGCACCGCAGCCGTACCTGTCGCCGAATGAGCCGATGCCGCCGATCACACCCGGGCGCACGTCGGCTGCCCGATGATCGGCATGTGAAGGAGAAGCAATCGATGCAGGACATGAGTGGCGGGAGATCGCAACCGTCTCCCCTGCCTTCCGGCCATCCCCCCATCGCCTTCGGCAAGGTCGGCGTGCTCATCGTCAATCTCGGCACGCCCGATGGCACCAGCTACTGGCCGATGCGACGCTACCTCTCGGAGTTTCTCAAGGACCGCCGCGTCATCGAATGGTCGCCGCTCTACTGGTATCCGATCCTCTACGGCATCGTGCTCAACAAGCGTCCGCAGCGCGTCGGCAAAGCCTATGAGGCGATCTGGAACAAGGAACGCGACGAGAGCTTCCTGCGCACCTACACGCGCAGCCAGGCCGAAAAACTGTCGGCATCCCTCACGAGCCTGTCGCCCGATATCGTTGTGGACTGGGCGATGCGCTACGGTAATCCGTCGATCGAAAGCCGCATCGGAGCGCTTCAGGCGGCGGGCTGCGAGCGCATCCTGACGATCCCGCTCTACCCGCAGTACGCCGCGTCCACCACCGCGACCGTCAACGACAAGACCTTCGACGCCCTGAAGGCGATGCGGTGGCAGCCCGCGCTGCGCACGGCACCTTCCTGGCACGACGATCCCGTCTACATCGACGCGCTGGCGAAGTCCGTCCGCAGCCGTCTCGCCACGCTGACCTGGGAACCGGAGGTGATCCTCGCCTCGTTCCACGGCATCCCCAAAAGCTATTTCGCCAAGGGCGATCCCTACTATTGCCACTGCCACAAGACGGCGCGGCTGCTGCGTATTGCCCTCGGACGCAACGACGAGAACCTCATGCTCACCTTCCAGTCCCGCTTCGGCCCGGAGGAATGGTTGCAGCCCTACACCGACAAGACCGTCGAAGAACTGGGCAAGCGCGGCGTCAAGCGCATCGCCGTCATCAATCCCGGCTTCGTCTCGGACTGCCTCGAGACGCTCGAGGAGATCGCCGTCATGGCGCGCGACAGCTTCCTCGAAGCCGGCGGCAAAGACTTCGCGCACATCCCCTGCCTCAACGACACGCCCGACGGCATGGCCGTGATCGACACCGTCGCGCGCCGCGAATTGATGGGCTGGGTCTGACGGCGACGCCATCGGCGGACACATCGCCATCAATCGTTAACCGGATCGCAAAGGTCGATATGGGATTCTGCCCCGCCACATGGAGCGGGGGCCCCGGATGAAAGACGCGAGCATACAGGCGGCACGGGCCACCGGCACCTTCGATCAGTGGGCGGACCACGTGCGGCGCTCGACGTGGCTGTTGCCCGCCGTGGCGGCATTGGCGGTCTTGACCGTTCGCTCCCTGAGTGCACCCGGCGTCGACGTATCGGCCCTCCTGACCTGGGCCGAACGCCTCGTCGACGGCGGCAAGCCGTTCGTCGACTTCGTCGAGGTCAACCCGCCCGGCTCCATCATGCTGTACGTGCCCGGCGTCGTTCTCGGACGAGTCCTCGGCATATCGCCCGAAATCGCCACCAACGGGCTCGTTCTCGGCCTCATCGCGCTTTCGCTCCACCTCTGCTGGTCGTTTCTGAATACGGCCCGAACGCTGGCGCACAACGACCGGCCTGCTCTGTTGGCAGCCGCGATCGTCATTCTGGGCGCGATGCCCGCCGTCGCGTTCGCACAGCGCGAGCACATCGGCATCATCGCCGTGCTGCCGTTCCTGTGCGTGTGCGTAGCCGAGATCGCGAACAAGAGGCCGGCGTTCTGGCTACGTGGCATCGCCGGATTGCTCGCAGGCCTGTCGATGGTCGCCAAACCTCACTTCGCACTGCTCCTCGCCGCCGTGATGATCCATCTGGTGCTGGCAACCCGCAACGTCCGCCACGTCGTTCACGTCCAGTGGATCGCCGCTGGCGCCGTCGTGGCGGCCTACTTGGCCTTCACATACACCGCCTACCCGGAGTTCTATTCGACCGCACTTCCCAGAATTACCGACGTCTACCTGGGCTGGCGCGTCAGTCTCGCCCGTCTGATCTTCAATCCGGTCCTGATGGTCGCCGCCATCGTCGTGGCGTTGGAAGTGCGCCTTCACGCCGAGCGCCCGCTTTTGCCCGTCACTCACCTCGCACTGACCGCCGGCGGCGTGGCGATTGCCCTGTTCTACCTTCAAGCCCGCGCATGGCCCTACCACGCGCTTCCCGCGATCACACTGATCGCCTTGGGCCTGGCAGTGGAAGCAACGCGTCGTGGCCCCGCGCTGTCGCGAAAGACGTACCGGTCTCTCTTGGCCATCGCCGTCGCCGTTCCCGCCCTGACGTTTGCCTGGTGCTACAAGGACGCCGACCGCGACAACGACAAGGTCGCCGCATTCGTGACCGCCATCCATCCGCGGCCGCGCATGCTGACGATTGCCGAGGACATCTCGATCGGACATCCGCTGGTCCGCCGCGTCGATGGCGTCTGGAGCCACCGCGTCACGCATTTGTGGAGCGCATTCGGATTCTACCAGCAGCTCGCGATGAGCCCGCCGCCTTCGGGCGAACGCCTCGCCCGTTTGCAAGGGCATCTAGAAGCCGAGATCCGGGAACTCGCCCGATCCATCGAGCGCGAGGCGCCCGACATCATCGTGGCCCAGACGGGCTTCCCCGGAGTGCAGAGCCTCGATTGGCTCGCGTGGGCGCGGGAGCAGCCGTTGCTCGCCCGCCAACTCGAAAATTACGTCAGTGCCGGCCGGGTCGAGGACGTCGAAGTCCTGAAGCGCAGACGATAGCGCCCGTCGCACGTCGCACCACCATATCCTGCACGTTCAATCGCCGCGTCCCTTCAGGATGCCCGTGAACCCCGTCACCATCAGTGACGTCAGGACGATACCCAGGATCGCTTCGATGATCCCGAGCACGTAGAGCAAGCCGCCGATGGTGATCGCGACGGTCGGCGCTTTGTCCACGGTCTTGCCACCCGCCCCCTGACGCGGCGATGCCGCGCTGGCCGGCCACGGCAACGGCAGCTCCGCGAGCGGACCGAAGTCGATGTTCGGCCGCCAGTGATCCTCGTAGCCGAACGATACGAACGGCACGAACACGTCGAACGAATAAGCCAGTGCATGAAACCCCGGATAGGTCTGCTGGAAGCGCTCGTCGCGATAGGCATCCTTGTTGCGGATCACGAACACGCTCTCGTCGAAGCAGCCGGCATCCGCGCACATCCGCTGCGCCCCCGCCCACACGCCCGCGAACATGACGACGACCGCCACCATCCACACGACCGTGCGCCAGGGGTTGTGGCCGTAGAGCGCGAACCAGTCGAGCAGCCGGTTCTGCCACCGCCCGCCGAACGTCATCGACGCGCTTCGCCGCTCTCGCCTCAGCCTTGCGATCTCGATCAGCCTGCTGTCGTCGACATAGCCTTGCCGCGCGAGCCGGTCGGCGAGCGCCACCCACGCCTGCGGCTTGAAGTGTCCCGCCCCGTCGGCCTCCGCCTGTCCGTCGAGCCACACGATCCGCCGCGCCGACACCCGATCGGTCCGCTTCATCTTCGGCGTGGCGTCCGCGATCCCGGATGGATTGGTGAGGTGATCGTAGACGAAGCCCTCGAGCACGATGTGGTCGATCTCGCGTCCGTCCTTGGACGTGGCGCGCTTGGCCGGTGGCGGCGTCCAAGCGTCGGCATGATCCTCGAAGCTGCCCGCGCGCGCCCGCGACAGATCGATGATACCGCGCGGCCGGTCGGCTGCACGCATCGGCATGACCAGACGATTGACCTCCGCATCGACGAGGCTGACGGCCGTCTCGTCGCCGTGCGCGGCGGCCTGCTCGAATGCGGGCGCCACCGGTTGTCCACCGCGCGCGATCGCAGCGCTCACGATCTGGCTCCCGCGCAGATCGAGCGCGCCATGCACGCGCGCCTGATCCAGCACGACAGCGCCATGAAGCTGGGCGCCACCCGTCAATTCGATGTCGCGCCGGAACAGCGCGCCCGAGGCGAGCAGTGCCGTCCCCGCCTCGACCTTCAGCGTCGCCCCCCGCAATCGCAACTGATTGCCGAACTCCGCCGCCGGGAAGCGCACGAGACCGTGCACCGTCGACCGGGAGAGGAAGCACCCACCGTGAATTCGCGCGCCATCGCCGCGGATCGCGATGTCCGTGCCGAACAGACGCGCCTCCGTCAGACGAAGCTGTCCTTCGACCCGCGCGCCGGGAATGGCGAACTGACCGATCAGTTTCGCCCGTGGCATCTCCCAGTTCCCGCCGACATGGATGACGTCGGCCGCGATCGCCGTCTCGCCGCCGTCGATCTCCACGCCGTCGGCATGGAACGTGTTGCCGACCTTGGCCCCTTCGAGCAGCAGCGAGCCGCGCAGCCGAGCCTTGTCGAGCACGATGCCGTGACTGACTTCGAGGCCGCGCGCGTCGATCGCGGCGGGGTTTCCCTCGACCACGAACCCTTCGCCCGACAGCCGCCCCTGCAAGCGCGCGTTGACGAGCGAGATCGCACCGGAAAATTGCGCGCCGGCCAGCAGCATGTCGCCGCCCAGACGCGCACTCTCCGCATTGAACGCGGTCCCGGCCCGCACGAGCAACAGCCCTTCCGCGTAGACGCCGGACTGCAGGTGCGCCCGCGGCAATGCGATTTCGCCGGACGCCTTCGCCCGCCGCAGGATCAACGGCCCCGTCACGCGAACGCCAGCGCCGAGCAGCGCGGCCTTGCCATCGCCGATCTCGGTCCCTTCCAGCGCCAGCGCACCGCCCACGTTCGCGCCGCGCACCAGCAGCGTTCCCTTGACGAGACCGCCACCCAGGAACAGACCGTTGTCGAACTCGGTTCGATCCGCCACGATGTTGCCGAGCACCGTGCAGGAATGGATGCCGAGCCGGCGCAGGCGGCCGTCACGGATCACGATCGCGCCCTTGTCGCCGCCCGCTTCGAACCGGGAGTGCCACACGAGAAACGGTTTCGACAGCGTCGCCCCCTCGAGGTCGAGGCAGCCCTGGATGATCACCTTGCTGAGTCGGAGGCCGCCCGGCGGCAATACCCAACCCGGCCGCGCTTCGAGCAGCAGGTCGCGCACGACGGCGGCGCGAACCGGACGCCGCTTGAGGTCGGCATGCTCGCCCGCGACCGCAGCCCGGACGAGTTCCGCCTCCGCCTCGCTCAGCGTATCCGGCTCGCTCGGTTGAAGGGAAGCCACCGCCCCCGTATCGGTCATGCCGTCTTCCATGCGTCCACCCCTGCCCCGGCAGCCGTTACTGGCGCGCTGCCGCCGCAATTTCCTGATAGGCCCCAATACCGCCACTCTGCCATACAGCCTGGGGCAGCATCATGATAGCCACGGAGCCTTGCCGCCAGCTCGATGCCAAATTACTGATGAACCGGCAGATTCAGTTAATCGGAGCCGCCGGTCTAGCATTCCCGCCGGTTCCGGCCGATAGACCGTTCGCCCCAGCGTTCACGATCGAGCGCTTCCAACCAGGTGAGCTTCGCCAGATGTCGACGACCACCACTTTCGACCAATCGAATTCCGGCCAATCTGCGAAGGACCAGACTTCCAACGATCAAGCACTTCCTGCCACCGCCAAAGCACGAACCAGCCTGTCCGCCAAGGGTAGCGCGGCTGTCGCGAGCGTCCTGGCTCTCACCGAGGACGACGACACCTCGCTCGCCGAAGGCGTGGCTTCCCAACCGCGCGGCGACGAACATTTCCTGCCCGTTACCCGCTCTGCGCTGGTCGACCGCCTGACCGCTCCCAACACCTGGCCCCCCGGCGTTGCACAGGACGCCCGACGCTTCTTCCGCTACCTCGATTACTGGCGTCAGCAACGCCATGCCACTGCACTGATGCATCTGGCGGAAGCCTACGAGGCCTTCAGCCCCGACAGCGACCTGTTCGTGACACGCACGTACACCGCCGCCGAGCGCGCCCAGATGATGGCCGACGTGGTGTCCGGCGTGACCCGGCTCATTTCCGCGGCGAACTACATCCTCGTACCGCGCGCCAAGGTCGCCGATGCCATCCTGTCCAAGGAGAGCCATTACGGCCTCGACCTGAAAGTCGACTTCGAGGCCTTCGAGGAGCTGATCGTCGCCTACCGCGGTGAATCCGTCACCCGCGCCCAGCGCCGCAAGATCTCGCGCTTCTTCCGCCGCGAGGAGTTCGACGTGCCGATCTATCGGCGCATGATCCTGATGTTCAAGTTGAAGACCACCGAACAGCACGTCGAGGATGTGATCCGCACGACCAGCGTATCGCGCAAGGAAGCCGAGAAGCTCGTCCGCAAGTCGCGCGATCACATTTCCGATCAGATCAAGCCCGACAACATCTACATCAAGATCTTCAAGAACATCCCGAAGTCCGACGTCGAAATGGTGTTCCCGAACACCGAGGTCAAGTTCCGGTTGAAGGACAAGCTGTGGCTCGGCGTCACCGGCGGCGGCGCACTCGGCGCCGGCGTGTTCGGCGCGGCCGGCAAGCTTGCGCTGGCCTTTTCCAACCCGATCACGGCTGCCGGCGCGGTCGGCGGCATCGGCATGGTGTTGTTCCGCCAGGTCATGAACGTGATGAACCAGAAGCAGCGTTACATGCAGGTGATGGCCCAGAACCTCTATTTCCATTCGATGGCCGACAACCGCGGCGCGATCACGAAGCTCGCCGACCGTGCCGCCGAGGAAGACTTCAAGGAGGAGGTGCTGCTCTACAGCGTGCTGGCCAAGGAGAAGGTGAACCGCACCGAGCTGGCCGAGGTCGACAGCGCAATCCAGGCCTACATCGAGCGCACTTTTGGATTGCAGGTCGACTTCGAGATCGCCGACGCCCTCGAACGCCTGCTGGCCGACGGCATCGTGCGCGAGGACGCCGCTGGTAACCTGACGGCGCTGTCTCCGAAGGAAGCCGCCGACCATATCGACCAGATGTGGGATCGTGTCCTCGATCAACTTCCGATCGCCGACCATGCCGCCGGCAACGAAATCGAACGCCCTTCCAACGGCGGCGCCAATGGCCCACTGAACGGCAAGACCTCGGGGATCTGAGTGACAGCGATCGACATCGGAATTGACGCTGGCGCCTGCCGCCACAAACTCGTGCTCGACACCACCGATCGCAGCCACGCGCTGCAGACGGCATCCGCTTTAGCCGAACTGCTCGAACCGCCCGCCGACGCCGTTTCCATCTTCGAGGTCCCCGGCGACGATACCGGCGCGCCCCCCGAAGGCTGGCGCATCGACGCCTACTACATCGAGCGTCCAGACGCCGACGCCATCGCCGATGCCATCGCCGGCCTGCTCGGAACGGATCGGCCCCGCCTCGTGCTGGAAACCGTGCCAGACGAGAACTGGGTGACGCTGTCGCAGGCAGCCCTTCCGCCCGTCGTCGCCGGACGCTTCACCGTCCACGGCAGCCACGACCGCGACCGCGTCCCCCGCGGCCCCTGGTCGATCCTGATCGATGCCGCCGAAGCCTTCGGCACCGCCCATCACGCGACGACGCTCGGCTGCCTGATGGCGGTCGATCGCTTGGCCGGCAAGCGCACCTACCGGCGCGTGCTGGATCTCGGCTGCGGCACCGGCGTGCTCGCCATCGCCGCCCGCCGCACGATGCCGCGTGCACGCATCGTCGCGAGCGACATCGATCCCATCGCGGTGCGAGTCGCCGCCACCAACGCCCGCTCCAACGGCGTCACCACGATCGAGACGCTGACCGTCAACGGCATCCCGCGCAGCATCGATACGGGTGTCGCGACCTACGATCTCCTGATCGCGAACATACTGGCGCGGCCCCTCGTGCGGCTGGCGCCGGCGATCTCACGCAGCGTCGCCCCGGGCGGAACGCTCGTGCTGTCGGGCCTGCTCAACCCGCAAGCCCGCGAAGTCCAATGTGCATACCTCGCACGCGGCTTCTCACTCACTCGCCACGACCGCATCGCCGGCTGGTCGACGCTGACCCTGGTCAAGCGTTAGCTGAGTTCGCACCGGCGGCCGCGCAGTTTGGCCGCCAGTGAGGCACCGCAACGGCCCGCCCTTGCGGGACGAGGCCGCGACCGCGGCCGGGCCCAGTGCGCCGTAATACTCAAAATGGCAACGCTTCCCGCGTCACGTCCTTTTCGGTCCAGCCGAGCGGCACGAACACGTCGCCGCGGCGCAGGCGATGGATCTCGTCGTGCGCAAGCCCGATATCGGACAACTCGCGATCGGTGAGTGCCTCGATCTCGCGCAGCGAACGGCGCAGCTTCATCGCCTCCTGGAACTTGGCGTCGAGGTGCTGGAAAACCGTGGCGATCCGGCTGCCGATCGACAAGCCGACATCGTTCGTCCCCACCGAGGTGGGGAGCGTATTCAGTTGTATGCTCATGGTGATCCCGGGATTGATTGTTTCTCGACCGGACTACGTCGCCCCGAAGCGATGCGTGCCCGTGCAGCATAGATACGCCCTTCTTCGCATATGCGGTAGGTGGGATGCTGCATCGCAACATGACGAGCTATGCGTTTGCAGCAGTTGTTGACGCCGCCTCTGCCCCCCACGCCGGCCGATTGCATGCCCAGCGTGGTTCGCTAAAGTCCCACCATGTTCCAAACCTTCGACGCCCCCGCCGCAGGCTCCAACGCCGGCGAACACACCAATCGCGTAAAACTGCTCCGCACCGAGATCGCCAACCGCGACCTCGACGCCTTCCTCGTGCCCCGCGCCGACGAGCACCAGGGCGAATACGTCCCCCGCTCGGCCGAGCGGCTGCGCTTCATCACCGGCTTCACGGGAAGCGCCGGGATGGCCGCCATCGGCCGCCGCGCGGCATGCCTGTTCGTGGATGGCCGCTACACCATACAATCCGCCACCGAGGTGGATACGTCCGTCTTCGCGATCCGTCAGGTGCCCGAGCAGAAGCTCTCGGATTGGCTGGTCGAAACGCTGCCGGCGCGGGGCAAGATCGGCTTCGATCCGTGGCTGCATACGCTGGCCGAGATCGAACGGCTGACGCTGGCCGTCGCAAAGCGCCAACTCACGCTGAAAGCCGTTCCAACGAACCTCGTCGATCGCGTATGGGGCAAGGAGCGCCCGCCGGTCCCCGCCGCACCCGTCATCGTGCAGCCGTTGAGCAATGCCGGCGTCTCCGCCGCGGACAAGCTCGCCGATCTGCAGAAGCGGCTGAAGGACGACAACCAGGACGCCGTCGTCCTCACCCTGCCGGATTCGATCTGCTGGCTGTTCAACATCCGCGGCGCCGACGTCGCGCACAATCCCGTGACGCTCGCCTTCGCCATCGTGCCCGCGAAAGGCAAGGCCGAGCTGTTCATCGCTCCCGAGAAGATCACGCCCGCGGTCGCCCAGCATCTGTCCACGATCGCACGCACGCATCCGCCGAAAGAACTGATGCCGAGGTTGAAGGCGCTTCGCACGGCCGGCCGCAAAGTCCGGCTCGATCCCGAAACCGCCGCCTTCGCCATTGCGCGCGCGCTCGGCAAATCCAGCATCGTGCGCGGCCGCGATCCCTGCATCGAGCCGAAGGCACGCAAATGCGCCGCCGAGATCAAGGGTGCCCGCGCCGCACACCTGCGCGACGGTGCGGCCATGGTCCGCTATCTCGCATGGCTCGACGCCAATGCTCCCTCGGGCCGCATCGACGAGATCGAAGCCGTCCGCCAGCTCGAAACCTGCCGCCGCGAGACTGACGCACTCCGCGACATCTCCTTCGACACGATTTCCGGCAGCGGCCCCAACGGCGCGATCGTCCATTACCGCGTCACCGAAGCGACCACGCGTCTGCTGAAACCCGGCGAACTTTTCCTGATCGACTCCGGCGCGCAATACGCCGACGGCACCACCGACATCACCCGCACCGTCGCCATCGGCGAACCCACAAAGGAAATGCGCCAGCGCTACACCGCCGTCCTCAAGGGACACATCGCCGTCTCCAGCGCGCGCTTTCCTGCCGGCACCCGCGGCGTCGAACTCGACGCGTTTGCCCGCCGCGCATTGTGGGATCTCGGCCTCGACTACGACCACGGCACCGGCCACGGCGTCGGCAGCTATCTCAGCGTACACGAAGGCCCCGCTTCGATATCCAAGCGCGGCATGGTCGCGCTCGAACCAGGCATGATCCTGTCGAACGAGCCCGGCTACTACAAAGCCAAAGCCTACGGCATCCGCATCGAGAATCTCGTGCTCGTCGAAAGCGCCAAAGTCCCGCCCGGCGGCGAGCGCGCGATGCTCTCGTTCGAGACGCTCACCCTCGCCCCCTACGACCGCCGCCTGATCGACGTCGCAGCCCTCACGCCGGACGACCGCCGCTGGATCGACACCTACCACGCCCGCGTCGCCGCCGAGATCGGCGCACAAATCACCGACTCCGCAACGCGCGCCTGGCTCAAAGCCGCGACCGCGGCGCTTTGAGTGGCTGATTGCCCCTCCTGTAACCTCGCCGCACGCGGCCCCCTCCCCCTCGATGGGGGAGGTCGACGCCGGCACGAATTTTCGCATCTTCGCGAAAATTCGTTCGCCGCGTCGGGTGGGGGTGATGCCGCAGCGCGCCCGCGAGAAAGATCACCCCGCTCCCACATCGCGGCAATCCAACGCGAATCCGTCTCTTGCCCGACGGCGCAGCGTGCCCTCAAATGCGGCGACACGCACACCCATAGGAAACGCCCCGACATGCCGCGCGCCAAATCCTTCGACTACATCATTGTCGGCGCGGGTTCGGCCGGCTGCACGCTCGCGTACCGGCTCACCGAAGACCCGAACATCGAAGTCCTTCTGCTCGAAGCAGGCGGCTGGGACCGCGATCCCTGGATCCACATCCCCCTCGGCTGGGGCCGCATTCTCCAGCGCCGCCTGCACGACTGGATGTACTTCGCCGAACCCTCCCCGACGATGGACAACCGCCGCATCGAATGCGCGCGCGGCAAGGTCGTCGGCGGCTGCTCGTCGATCAACGCGATGGCCTACTACCACGGCCACCCCGCCGACTACGACCGCTGGGCCGCCACGGGCCTGCCCGATTGGTCCTTCCGCCACGTCCTGCCGTACTTCAAGCGCGCCGAGAACTGGGAAGGCGGAGAGACCGCCTATCGCGGCGTGGGCGGCCCGTTGCAGACGCAGTATTCGAGCTTCCAGGACCCCATCATCGACAAGTTCCTCGCCGCTGCCCGCGCCAAGGGCTACGGCTGGACCGACGATTACAACAGCGAGAACACCGACGGTTTCGCGCGCATCCAGACGACGATGGTCGACGGCCGCCGCGGCAGCACCGCCACCACCTATCTCAAGGCCGCGCGCCGCCGCCCCAACCTTACCGTCGAAACCGACGCCTTCGCGACGTCGATCATGACGGGCGGCAATCGCGCGCAAGGCATCGCCTATACGCAAGCCGGCGAAAGCCACGAAGTCCACGCCGAACGCGAGGTGATCCTCGCCGGTGGTGCGATCAACTCGCCCCACCTGCTGATGCTCTCCGGCATCGGCGATCCCGCCCACCTCGGCAAACACGGCATCGCCACGCGCGTGCCCCTGAAGGGCGTCGGCCAGAACCTCTACGACCACACCTCAGCCGCGATCTTCTTCAAGCGCAAGGGCCCGTCGAGCCCGTTCCGCGACATGATGCGCCTCGACCGCGCGGGCCTCGCCGTCACGCGCGCGTACCTCACCGGCAAAGGCTTCGCGACCGATCTGCCGTTCGGCATCACCGGCTTCGTCAAGTCGCGCCCCGAGGAGCCGATCCCCGATCTGCAGATGCTGTTCTGGATGGGCGCATCGCAGGAAGCCAAGCCCTACATGCCTTTTACGAAGCCGTTCGAAGACCGCTTCAACGTCCGCATCATGCCGATGCGCCCGACAAGCACCGGCCGCCTGGAACTCGCCTCGGCCGATCCCGCCAAGCACATCCTGATCCATCAGGGCTTCTTCGAGAGCGACGAGGAATGGCGGCAGATGCTGACCGGCCTGCGCATGGCGCGCGATCTCGTCGCCCAATCCGAAATGGCTGACGTGGCCGGTGCGGAAGTCATGCCTGGTGCTGCCAAAGTCTCCGACGAAGACCTCAAGGCCCACGTGCGCCAGACCATGATCACCGTGCATCATCCCGTCGGCACCGCGAAGATGGGACCGGCTTCCGATCCCCTCGCCGTCGTCGATGGCGAACTGCGCGTGCACGGCCTCGAAGGCCTCCGCGTCGTCGATGCGTCAGTCATGCCCGACCTGATCGGCGGCGCCACCAATGCCCCCGTCATCATGATCGCCGAGAAAGCCGCCGACATGATCCTCGGCCGCAAGCCGCTGCCAGCGGCGGCTCTGTAGCAGCCCGCAATCTCTTCGAGGCAATTAGGGAAAAGCAGTGGGAACTCGCGGCATCGGACGTGCCGCGCGAGTGGTCCCTTGCGCGCCGCCGGTGCTACATTTCATTGCGATGATTGAATCACGGGCTATTCCGATCGGGAGATTACAAATGCGACTGCAGAACCATGCTGCCACTTGCAAGATCACGGCGGTTCTTGCCATTGCCACCGCTGCATCGGTGCTACTGCTCGCGCCAGCGACTGAGGCCGCCAAGCTCCAGGGATTCGCCTGGATGTGCCAGGAAAAGCAGCTCTGTCATTGGCACAAGGCGATCGTCGCCCCACCGAAAGGATGGAGTGAGGACGAGAGCTGGACCACGCGATACAAATCGATGGTCATGTTTCCCAACGGCGACAAGAGCCGTTCGAAACCCGTGATGTACGTGCGTGCCCACGCAGGCG
The DNA here is from genome assembly GCA_964574325.1 of uncultured Devosia sp. GTDB lineage: Bacteria > Pseudomonadota > Alphaproteobacteria > Rhizobiales > Hyphomicrobiaceae > CAMDPA01. The sequence goes on from CAZNMY010000020.1 coordinate 41,502, forward strand.
AAGCCGATCTCCCGATCGAGAATTACGCAAGCGTTGCACAGGTGCGCTGGAAAAAGAATCTGCCCGACACCACGATCGAAGCGCTTCCCGATTTCCCGCGGGCCGGCAAACCGACGATCAAGGTGTTCCTCTACAAGAACCCCTCTCAACCCGATCAGGCATTCGAGCTCACCGCCTTCCTCAAGGACACCGACGAAGCCAACCCGAAGCAGCACTACTTCTTCCAGGTCGTCCTCTCCGCGCCCAATCGCGCCCAACTCGACAAAGCCAAGTCGGCGTTCTACGACGTGCTGAAGCGCCTCTGACGTCGGGCTGATGCCGCGTTTCGCACTCCACACGCGCACCACACGTTGACACGCGCGCCTTCACCGTCTCGTATGTGGAAAACAAACTCAGGGACGGAAGACACATGAAACTCACGACACGCGCCATACTGCCCATCGCAGCCCTTGGATTGGTCTGCGCAGCCACATCGGCGATGGCGCAGACGTATCCGTCGAAGACCGTCAAGGTGATCGTTCCGAACACGGCCGGCAGCGGCGTCGACATCGTCGGCCGCGCCGTGTCCCAACGCCTGCAGGATGCCCTCGGCCAACCCTTCGTCGTGGAGAACCGCCCCGGTGCCGGCACCACGACGGGCATCGCCGCTGCGGCCTCGTCGGAGCCGGACGGCTACACGATCCTGTTCGCCACGGCGGCTATGACGACGACGCCGGTGACGATGGCCCGGCTTTCCTATGACGTCGGCCGCGACCTCGCCGGCGTCATCCCGCTCGTCAACACGCCGCTCGTGATGGTAACGCCGGCCGGCCGCTACAAGAACGTGCAGGACTTCGTCGCCAAGGCGAAAGCAGCACCCGGCAAACTCAATTATGCCGTTATCGGGTATGGCGCAGCCGCCCACTTCGCCTCGGAGCAGTTCGCGCTCGCCGCGGGCTACAAGGCCCAGATGGTGTCGTTCCGCGGCACCAACGAGGCGCTGACCGAAGTGCTCGCCGGTCGCATGGAATTCTTCTTCACGCCGGTGACAGCCGCCCGCGGCCTGATCGCCGACAAGAAGCTCGATCCGCTGGCCGTCACGAGCGCAACGCGCGACCCCGAGATGCCGACCGTGCCGACGACGGAGGAGGCGGGCTACAAGAACAGCAATTTCGATTTCTGGGTCGGGCTTGTCGTGCCGCGCAAGACCCCGGCCGCGATCGTCGAAAAGCTTTATGCGGAAACGCTGAAGGTCTCCCAGACCAAGGAGTTCCGCGACCAGATGGCCAAGATCGGCGGCGTCGTCATGGCCCCGCTTAAGCCCGCCCAGTTCGACGACTTCATCAAGGGCGAGATCACCCGCAATCAAGCGACCGCCAAAGCCGCCGGCATCGAGGCGAAGTAAACTCGGCAAACGAATGCCCCGACACCCGACTGACGTCAGGGCTGTTCCCGTCCGTTCTATTCATCGAGCCGTACCAGCACCGTCCCCTCCTGCACGAGGTCGCCGGCAGCTGCCATCACCTCTGCGATCCGGCCGTCGCGTGGGGCGATCAGCGTATGCTCCATCTTCATCGCTTCGAGGACGATCAGCGGATCGCCCTTCACGACAGCTTGCCCCGCCGACGCTTTCACGACCTTCACCAACCCCGGGATCGGCGCCACCACGCGATCCTCACCGGCCGCATCGTCCTCGAGCGCGCCGAGCGCATCGGGCACCGTGAAACGTGCGCTGCGGCCACTTACGTAGACAGCGATTTCAGCGCCCGCGAGAACGACCTCCGCTTCGCGCGTCACGCCTTCCGCTTCGTAGCGTACATGCGATCCTTCGCGCCGATCCCCGCACAGCACGAAACCGAAGCTCTCACCGCGGCTCGTCACCGCGATGTGCTTTTCATCCCGCACCTCGACCGCCGATTCGATTCGCTCCTCGCCATGAACGAGCAGTGCGTGCAGAACCGCCGCCCCCCATTGCCGCCACCCGATCATCGACGCCCACGGATCGCTCGACGATGCCGCCGCCCTCACAACGCCGCACGCCACAGCCGCCGCCAGCGCGATCGTCTCGATGTCCGGTTTCCCGCCGGCCGTGAGCACACCGATTTCGCGTTCGATCAGCCCCGTATCGACATCGCCCGCGACGAACGCGGGATGCCGCGCCAACGCCGCAAGAAACGCAATGTTCGTCACCGAGCCCGATGCGCGCGTGGCTTCCAGCGCGCGCGACAGCTTCCGCAGCGCCGACGCGCGATCGCGCCCGTGCACGATCACCTTCGCGATCATCGGATCGTAGTACGGCGTGATCTCGTCGCCCGCACGAACGCCCGTATCGACCCGCGCGAGTTGCACCGGCAGTTCCAGATGCGTCAGCTTTCCGGTGGCCGGCGCGAAGTTGCGCTCCGCATCCTCCGCATAGATCCGCGCCTCGAACGCGTGCCCGCGAACGGCGAGCTGCTCCTGCCGCAGCGTGAACTTCTCGCCAGCGGCAACGCGCAACTGCCACGCGACGAGATCGTGCCCGGTGATCGCCTCCGTCACCGGATGCTCGACCTGCAGCCGCGTATTCATCTCCATGAAGTAGAAGCGATCGGCTCTGAGCCCCTCGCTCGCATCGACGATGAATTCCACCGTGCCCGCCCCGCGATAGCCGACGGCCAGCGCCGCCTTCACGGCAGCTTCGCCCATCGCCGCGCGCATTTCGGCCGTCATCCCCGGCGCGGGCGCTTCCTCGATCACTTTCTGATGTCGCCGCTGCAGCGAGCAATCGCGCTCGAACAGATGCACCGCGTTGCCGTGCGCGTCGGCGAACACCTGCACCTCGATATGCCGTGGCCGAGACACGTAAGCCTCGACGATCACGCCGGCATCCCCGAAGCTCGACGTCGCCTCGCGCTGCGCACTCTCCAGCGCCGCCGCGAAATCCTGCGGCCGCTCTACCCGCCGCATACCCTTGCCGCCGCCGCCCGCCCGCGCCTTGATCAGCACGGGATAGCCGATGCGCTCCGCCTCTTCGGCGAGGACAGCGAAGTCCTGAGCCTCGCCGTGATAGCCCGGCACGACCGGCACGCCAGCCGCCACCATCAGCCGCTTGGCCGCATCCTTCAGGCCCATCGCGCGAATAGCGCCAGCGGGCGGCCCGATGAAAACGAGCCCCGCCGCCTCGCACGCCTCGACGAAGGCGTGGTTCTCCGACAGGAAACCGTAGCCGGGATGGATCGCCTGCGCGCCGGCACGCTTCGCCGCCGCGATGATCGCCTGAGCGTTCAGATAGCTTTCCGCTGCCGGTGGCGGTCCAATCCTGTAGGCTTCGTCGGCGACCTCGACGTGCATCGAGCGGGCGTCGGCATCCGAATAGACCGCGACGCACCGAATACCGAGCCGCCGCGCGGTGCGGATGATCCGGACGGCGATCTCGCCGCGATTGGCGATCAGGATGGTGTTGAACATGGAGTATCAGCCGCAGCCGGATTGAATGGTTTCGACACCGACTATAGCAAGAACACTTCGGCCAGCATTCGCCAATCGCAGCCGCACATCGGGTTGCACCAGGATGAGCCAGGTATCGCCGTCACGCCAGACAACGAGGTCGAAAAAGATGCCCCCTCCCCGCATCTATCTGGCCGGTCCCGAGGTGTTCCTGCCCAACGCCAACGAAGCCGGCCGCATCAAATGCGCGGTTGCAGCCGAGTACGGACTGGAAGGCGTCTACCCCCTCGACGCCAGCCTCGACCTGTCCGGCCTCGACAAGCGCGCGCAAGCCACACTCATCTCGCGCAGCAACGAGGACCTGATGCGCTCCTGCGTTGCCGTCATCGCGAACCTCACGCCGTTCCGCGGCGCTTCCGCCGACGCCGGCACCGCCTTCGAGGTCGGCTTCATGCGCGCGCTCGGCCGCACCGTGCTCGGCTACACCAACACCCCACTCGACTACGTGCCCCGCGCCGAAAGCGTGCGCGCGCAGCCGCGCCTTCCCTTCGACGCCGATGCCTCCGCAGTCGCCATCGAGGATTTCGATTTGGCGGAAAATCTGATGATCGAAATCGCCATCGAAGCCTCCGGCAGCCGCCTCGTCCGCCACCATGCCCCCGCAGGCCAGGAAATGACCGACCTCACCGCTTTTCGCATCTGCCTCGATGAAGCCCGGCGGCTGTTGCTGGTGTAGGACGAGCTAGAGCGCTATCTGGTTGATGAGAACCGTATCCGCAAAACCGGCGCCGTAGGTCGGGTCAAGGCCCTACCGCGACCCGACATTTTCCGGCATACCGTGGAAATTGGGTCGCTCCCGGCTCGCGCTCCGCGCGTCCGGGGTTGACCCAACCTACGTGAACGGCGCCCTCGCTCCCCGCAGGCCTCCCCGCCAGATCCGCACAGCGCTGTCTCCCCCTGTCGACGCGCCCGCCCAAGTGCGATAGACGGTCGAAATGCCGATTCACCCATCCCTCCAAGGCGACAGCTCACAGCGGATATGAAGACCGCCCCATTCGAATATTCGAGGCCCCAGACGCTCGACGAAGCCTGTGCGCTTCTCGCAGCCGACCCGGACTCGCGCCTCATCGCCGGTGGCCAGACGCTGGTGCCGATGATGGCCATGCGGCTCGCCCGCCCGTCACGCCTGATCGACATCCAGCGCATCGGCGAGCTAGCCGGTATCCGCGAGGACGGTGACGTCATCGCCATCGGCGCGGTTACACGGCAGGTCGCGGCCGAACGCTCGGCCCTCGTCGCCGCGAAGCTGCCGTTGCTCGCAGCCGCGATCCCCTGGGTCGGACACGCACCGACGCGGGCACGCGGCACCGTCGGCGGCTCCATCGCCAACGCCGATCCCGCAGCCGAGATTCCGCTCGTCCTCGCCACGCTTGGCGGTCACGTCGTGATCAAGGAAGGCAAGGAGCGTCGCGCCGTCACGATGCCGGACCTCGTGCTCGGCCCGATGACCACATCCGTTCCCGCCGCCGGCTGCATCGTGGAAGCGCGTTTCCCCGTCTGGAACGACAGGCGTATCGGCGTCGGATTCCACGAAGTCAGCGCCCGCAAGAGCGACTTCGCGTATGTCTCCGCCGCAGCCCAGGTAGCACTCGACGACGCCGGCCGCTGCACCCGCCTCGCCCTCGGCATCGGCGGTGCCACACCGGTCCCGACGCGCCTCGACAGCGTCGAGACCGCCTTGAAGGGCCAGACCATCACGGCCGAGAAGATCCGCGCCGCGGTGAGCGAAGCCATGTCCGGGCTCGAGATCATGCGCGACAGCCACGCCACCGACGCCTACCGCCGCCGCGTCGCCATCGGCCTCGCCGAACGCGCTGTTCTCGATGCCGTCGCCAACGCCAAGGGAGGCCGCGCGTGAAAGTCGAACTCAACGTCAACGGCGCCACGCACACGACCGAGGTGGAGACGCGCACCACATTGCTCGACTGCATCCGCGACAACCTCGATCTCACCGGCGCACATACCGGCTGCGAGCACGGTGTCTGCGGCGCGTGCACGGTTCTCATCGACGGCGAGCCTGCACGCTCGTGCCTGATCTTCGCCTGCCAGGCCGACGGCTACGAGATCACCACGATCGAGGCTCTCGCGCCCGCACCCGGCGAACTCGGCATCATCCAGGACGCGTTCTGCGAAATGCACGGCATGCAATGCGGCTACTGCACGCCCGCGATGATCCTCACGGCGCACGCACTCCTGAAACGCAACGCAGCGCCCACGCGCGAAGACATCGTCGACGCCATCTCCGGCAACATCTGCCGCTGCACCGGCTACGGACAGATCGTCGAGTCGATCGAACTCGCCGCGCAGCGCATGCGCGGCACGAACGAGGCCGCGCCGTAATGCATGCAAAACCTGACGTCTTCTCCTCCCCCCTTGTGGGGGAGGTGGCCCGTAGGGCCGGAGGGGGGTGCCATTCGCACACCGCTCTCGCCTTTCTTACCCCCACCCCCGACCCCTCCCCACAAGGGGGAGGGGGGCAGGTACACCCATGACCACCCCCACCAACTTCCGCTACATCGGCAAGCCCCGCCGCGTCCGCGAGGACCGCCGCTTCGTCGTCGGCAAAGGCAAGTACGTCGCCGACGTGAAACTCGACGGCACGCTCCACGTTGCGCTGGTCCCGTCGCAACACCCGGCCGCGAAAATACTGAAGATCGATGCCTCGGCCGCGCTCGCGATGCCGGGCGTCCATTACGTTCTGACCGGTGACGAGTTGTCGAAGGCGGTCGAGCCGATGATGAACGGCTTGAACACGCCGAAGGTGCGCCGCTTCTCCCTCGCGGTCGGCCAGACCCGCTACATGAGCGAATGGGTTGCCGCCGTCGTGGCCGACACCCGCGCGCTGGCAGAGGACGCCGCCGAACTGGTCGAGGTCGACTACGAGCCCCTGCCGTTCGTGATCGACAACGAGGAAGCCTACGACAAGTCCTCGCCCCTCGTGCACGAGGAGCACGGCACCAATACGCTTCTCGACAAGACGTTCGTGTGGGGAGAGGTCGACAAGGATTTCGCGGCGAGCCCGAAAAAGCTGAAGTTCCGCGTCACCTGGGGCCGCAGTGCAACCGTGCCGATCGAGACGTTCGGCGTTATCACCCGCTGGGACCCCTGGCGCGAGATCCTCGAAGTCTGGGCGTCGATCCAGATGCCGAAGTATTCCGACCAGATCGCGCGCGCATTGCGTATTCCCGCGACCCAGGTCCGCGTCTACCAGGACGTCGATGTCGGCGGCAGCTATGGCGTCAAGCGCGGCATCAAGCACACGGTGCTCGCAGCCTATCTCGCCCGCAAGCTCGGCCGCCCCGTGCGGCTGATCGAGGACCGGCTCGAGAACATGCGCGCCGGCGACATGCACGGCCCCGACCGAATCTTCGATGTCGAAATCGCCCACGACAACGACGGCCTCATCAAGGCGATGCGGATGCGCGCGCTGGACAACGTCGGCGCTTATGCCGGTCGCTCACCGTTCCAGCTGGGCAAGCCGATCGGCGCGATCTGCGGCCCCTACACGATGCAGAGCGTGCAGTACCACGCGGTCTCCGTGCTCTCGAACAAGGCAGCGCAGGAAGCCGTGCGCGGCTTCGGTCAGGCGCCGACGAACTACGCGATCGAGACGGCCCTCAACAAGGTCGCCGAGGCCGTCGGCATCGACCGCCTCGAAGTCCGCCGTCGCAACCTGATAAAGACCGAGCAGTTCCCCTACCTGATCCCCTCGGGCACCACATACGACAGCGGCGAGTATCACACCGTCCTCGACAAGACGCTCGCGCACGTGGGCGGCTGGAACGCGCTGATCGCGGAACGCGACAGTTTGCGCAAAGCAGGTCAACTCGCCGGTGTCGGCATCGCCGCGTGCCTCGAGCCGTCGGGCGGCAACTCGTCGTTCGAGCCGCTACTCAATCCCGCCAACACGACGACGACGTGGATGGATTCCGTCCGCGTCATGATCGACGGCGTCGGTTCGGTCACCGCGACGATACACACCACCTCCGCAGGCCAGGCCCACGAGCAGCTCTGCGCGACGGCGCTCGGCGAGGTTCTCGAAATCGATCCCGACCGCTTCCGCATCGTGCGCGCCGACAGTCTCACGTCGCTGCCGTCGAACTCGCCCGTCGGCAGCCGCATGGCCGTGATGCTCGGTGGCGCCTGCTTCAACGCAGGCAACAAGATGAAGGCGAAGCTGGTCAAGATCGCTGCCAAGCGCTTCGGTGTCGACGAAACCGCGGTCGAATACAGCGAAGGCCGCTGCATCGAGAAAGCCACTGGTAAAGCGCTCGAGTGGATGGATCTCGTGACCATCGCCCACCGCCACTTCCACGAATTGCCCGAAGGCATGGAACCGGGCCTCGAAGTGTCAGCCGTCTATCAGGTCCCCACCGGCAACAAGCTCCCCGAGAACGACCGGGTGCAGATGTACCCGTGCCATTCTTTCGAATTCCACCTCGTCCTGCTCGTCCTCGATCCGGTGACGGCCAAGCCCGAGATCAAGCGGTACGTCATCGGCCACGATTGCGGCGTGCAGATCAACCCGCTCGTCGTCAAGGGCATGACGCTCGGCGGCATCGCTCATGGGCTCGGCGCGACGCTGCTCGAAGAGTTCGTCTACGACAGCGAGGGCCAGATGATGAGCCAGTCGCTGATGGACTACCTGCTGCCGTCATCACACGAGGTGCCCAAGGTCGAGATCGTGCACCACTGCACGCCCTCGCCGGTCTCCGTGTTCGGCCAGAAGGGCTCCGGCGAGTCGGGCTATCTCGGTTCGCCCGCCGCCATCTCCAGCGCCATCAACGACGCCGTAGCGCCCCTCGGCCTCTCCTTCGACAAGCTCCCGATCCGCATCTCCGCGCTCGGCGATGCGATTGCGTCAAGGCTGGGTTCAGACCCCGCGGGTCTGACCCCACGTCCGAACAGCGACTGAGCTGCAGGATTGTAACGTGCGCGACCGGTGCCATAGGGTCAGACCCGCAGGGTCTGACCCTGTCACTATCGGCTGACGCCGCAGTCGGAAGACGCCGCCTGCGCGTGCGTGACGTGGAAGGGGTTTGCAACCGTTACCCATGGAACGATGGCCATGACGAAGAAGAACCCGAGTAGGAAGTACGGGATTGCGACGCGAGCTTCTTCGCGAACGGCGGCCATTGTTCAACTCCCCATGTCAACTTCATTCCGACTTTTTCCACAGTAATGTTTCACGTCCACAACTGGCAATCTCAAAGTGTCAGCCTACACGCAATTGGTTCGCGCCCTGTTGCAGTTCGAACCTCGTCGGCCAGTGCTCGTCTGCCAATGCTCGCCGACAAGTGCTCGTCGACGATTGGCGGAACATGGAACGCCCTCGCCTCGCCGCCGCTCCACCAGGTCGCGGCCTGATCCGCGCCCCTCACGATCGCTTCCCAGCGTTGGTGAAGTGTCGACATCGGCCCGTGCCGCAGTTGGACAGTGACCGGGATAGGCATTAGACCGGACTTCGAAACGGCGTCGGACCCTCCGGGTCCGGCACCGCAACGATCACGCGCCCGCCCTCGCCCGCGTAGCGCAATCCGAAGCACTCGAATTACCCCGGTGTCAGACCCGGAGGGTCCGATACCGCATCCCAGGAGCCCACCATGATCGTCGACTGCCACGCCCATCTCATCCCGCAATCGCTGCTGCAGCAGGCGCAGAAGGATGCCGCGCACTTCCCCAACGTGAAGCTGAACCCGGCGGGCGAAAGCCTCGGCTTCCAGTTCGCGACCTCGAAGGCGACGCGCCCCGCGATGAAGGGCCTCTACGATCTCCCCGGCCGCGTGAAGTGGATGGCCGACAACGGCATCGACCGTCAGGTCTGCGGCGGCTGGCTCGACATGATGGGCAACGAGTTGCCGGCCGCCGAAGGCCAGCGCTGGAACCGCATGGCCAACGAGCACATGCTCTCGGTCGCCAAGTCCGAGAGCAAGATCATCCCGCTCGCGGCCCTGCCGATGCAGGACGGCGCGATGGCCGCCGAGGAGCTCAAGTGGGCGCACAGACAAGGCTTCAAGGGCGCGATGATCGGCACCCAGCCCAAGGGCGTCGGCGGCGTTCTCGACGATCCCTCGCTCGACGTATTCTGGAAGACGGCGGACGACCTCGGCTCGGCGATCTTCTTCCATCCCGTGTTCGAGAGCGGCGACAACCGCGTCCACGACTACGGCATGGCCAACGCCATCGGCCGCATTACGGACTCGATGATCGCCCTCGGCCGCCTGATCTACGCAGGCCATATCCTGAAATATAAAAACGTGAAATTCATCGCCGGCATCGGCGGCGCGGGCTTGCCCTACATCGCCGGCCGCCTGCGCCGCAACTACGGCGTCGAAGCCGGCAAGGTCGCCGATCCCGATGCGTCGCTCGCGGCCCTCTGGTACGACGCGCTGGTGCAGGACGTCGGCGTATTGAAGTTCCTCGCCTCCAAGGTCGGCACCGACCGGATGATGATGGGCTCGGACGCGCCATTCCCGATCGGCGATCTCTCGATGCCCCAGAAGATCATCACCGAAGCCGGCTTCAGCCCGTCGGAAGTCGCCTCGATCAACGGCGGATTGGCCGCCAAGATTTTCGGCTGACGCGGCCTCGTGAGACCGTGATTTCGGCGGATGGCTTTCGGGCCACCGCCGATGTCTGCTAGAATCAGCTCGTCGCACGTAGCCAGGCACTCGCGAAAATGCATCCCGCGGTCGAAAACCAGTTGCGCGAGAAGGCAGCGGATTTGTCCGCAGCTTGCAGGCGCTTCGGCGTTGAGCGCCTCGATCTGTTCGGCTCGGCCGTCACGGGAGCGTTCGATCCGGCTACGAGCGATCTCGACTTCCTGGTGGAGTTCGATGCGGGCGCTCGCGATCAAGCCTTCGATCATTACTTCGGATTGAAGGAGCGACTGAGCGCTCTACTTTCATTTCCCGTAGAACTCGTGACGCGGCGGTCGCTTCGCAAGCCGATACTGATCGACGAGATCGAGCGCAACAGGACGCCGGTGTATGCCTCATCGCCCTGATAAGCTCATCGCAGACATGATTGCCGCCGCCGAAGCCATTGCCGTCTTCACAGCAGCCCGCCCACGCGCAGACTACGATAACGACCTGATGCTTCGATCCGCCGTCGAGCGACAATTCGAAATCCTGCGCGAGGCCCTGCGCCGTCTCGACCAATTGGCACCTGAACTGACCGCGCGGATAACCGACCATCGGCGAATCATCGATTTCCGCAATCTGATCGCACATGGATACGACGCGATCGATCCAGACATCGTCTGGCAGGTGGTTCTCGACAAGCTTCCCGTTCAATTGAACGAAGCCCGCCTGCTTTTGTCCGAGCAATAGGTTTCCAAAGCTCCCCGATCGTCTGACCGAATGAAGAGGAACTAACATGACCAAGCGCGCCTATCGCGATCTGCACGAGCACCTCGACGAACTGAAGAAGAAGGGTCTCCTCGTCACCGTCGACCGCAAGATCGACAAGGACAGTGAGCTTCACGCGCTCGTGCGCTGGCAGTTCGTCGGCGGCCTGAAGGAGGAGGAGCGCAAGGCGTTTCTGTTCACCAACATCGTCGACGGCAAGGGCAGGAAATACGACATGCCCGTCGTCGTCGGCGCGCTCGCGGCCAACCGCGCGGTCTACTCGGTCGGCATGGACGCCCCTGTCGAGAAGATCCAGGACAAGTGGGACAACGCCATCGCGCATCCCGTTCCGCCCGTCATCGTCGAGAAGGCGGCGTGCCAGGAGGTCGTGCACACCGGCAACGACCTGATGGGCGAGGGCAAGGGCCTCGGCATCCTGCCGATCCCGATCTCGACGCCGGGCTTCGACAGCGCGCCGACGCTGACGGCTGCCAATGTGGTGACGAAAGATCCCGGCAGCGGCGTCTCCAACATGGGCACGTACCGCTGCGCGCTGAAATCGTCGAACCGTCTCGTCGTGCGCATGGCGACGCGCGTCGGAGGTGCGGGCGGCTATCGCCACTACGTCGCCCACCAGAAGCGCGGCGACAAGGAGATGCCCTGCGCCATCGTGCTCGGCGCGCCGCCGATGGTGATGTTCATGGGCCCGCAGAAGCTGCCGCTCGACGCCGACGAAGTGCCGGTGGCCGGCGGCCTCGCAGGCGGCCCGATCGCGATGGTCAAGTGCAAGACGGTCGACCTCATGGTGCCCGCCGAAAGTGAGATCGTCATCGAGGGAATGATCGACACCGAGTACGTCGAGCCCGAGGCGCCGTTCGGCGAGAGCCACGGCCACGTCGCGCTCGAGGAATACAACATGCCGATGCGGGTCACCGCGATCACGCATCGCAAGAAGGCGATCGTGCCGTCGTATCTCAGCCAGGTCGCGCCGTCTGAATCGAGCGTCATCAAGCGCGTCGCTTACGAGCCGCTGTTCCTCAAGCACCTGCGCGACGACCTCAACATCAAGGGCGTCAGCCGCGTCTCTCTGCACGAGCCGCTGACCGGCCTGCTCCGCCTCACCATCGTGACGTGCGGTCGCGACATGCCCGACACCGAAGTCTGGCGCGCGCTCTATGGTGCCGCCTTCTTCAAGGGCGACTGCGGCAAGATCACCGTTGCCGTGAACGAGGACATCGACCCCGACAACATGGACGCGGTGTGGTGGGCGATCGCCTACCGCTCCAATCCCATCCAGGACGTCAAGCTGCTGGAGCGGCGCGGCCAGGGTCACGGCCCCAAGCGCGAGCACGGCACCGAGCGCGACTCGACGATGCTGATCGACGCCACGATGAAGTCCGCCATGCCGCCGCTCGCGTTGCCCAAGCAGGAATACATGGAAAAGGCGAAGGGCATCTGGGACGAGCTCGGCCTGCCCGCCTTGAAGCCGCAGCCGCCGTGGTTCGGCTATTCCCTCGGCGACTGGCTGCCGGAGTGGGACACCGCCGCCCTCCGCGCCGTCAAGGGCGACTGGCTCGAGAACGGCCGCATATCCGAACAACACAAGAAGAAGGGCCTCAAGCCCGAAACCAAGTTCCGCCCCGACGAGACGAACGAGGATTGAAGCATGATCGCGCTCGCAATTCTCCTCCCCCCTTGCGGGGGAGGTGGCGCGTAGCGCCGGAGGGGGGAGCCGGGCGACGTCAAATCGCCAGCAGCAGCAGCGCAACCTCGAACATCGCCATCGAACCGCCCGCAAGTGCCGCGATTGCCCACAGGTCTGTCTGCAGCACCAGCGCCGGCACGCCCAGCAGCAGCATGTGCGCGGCGATCCGGCGCGCCTTGATCTCTGCGAGAGACGGCCGGAACACGACGTAGAACAACAGCAGCACGAGTGTAGTCGTCAGAACGCTTCCGATCAGGAACTCCATCTGCGCAACCTCTGTCCCGGCGCTTCGCTCGCGCAGCATGTAGCTATCGAACGCCGTCGACGCACTCGGCCCGATGGCCAAGTCTGGCTGCCGCGATGTCGCAGCAGGCATCGAGCGAAACACCAGCGAACGGAACGCCGGGACGCTCGCTCAGGTCGCGTCGTCGTACTTCTTCGACTGCCCCTGAACCCGTTCGACCGCGAGAATTGAGATCTCGTAAAGCAGCACCGTCGGCAGCGCCATCGCGATCTGGCTGATCGGGTCGGGTGGCGTCAGCACGGCAGCGACGGCGAAGATCGCCACGATCGCCCAGCGCCGCTTTTCGCGCAGCGCCGATGCCGTAACGAGGCCCGCCCGCGCCAGCAGCGTCAGCACGACGGGCAGCTGGAAAACGATGCCGAAGCCGAAGATCAGCGTCATGATCAGCGACAGGTACTCGTTGACCTTGAACATCGGGTCGATCTTGGTCAGCTCGTCCGTCGGCAGCAGGCTGAAGGAAAAGCTCATCAGCAGCGGCATCGCGATGAAATAGACGACGCTCGCCCCGATCGTGAACAGGATCGGCGTCGCCATCAGATACGGTCGGAACGCATCGCGCTCGTTTTCGTAGAGACCCGGCGCCACGAACTTGTAGATCTGGTTGGCGATCACCGGAAAGGCGAGAAAGCCCGCACCGAACATCGCCACCTTCAGGTTGGTGAAGAAGTATTCCAGCGGTCCCGTGATGACGAGCTTGGGATCGCCGAGGCTCTTGGGCCAGACCCAGACCAGCGGCAGCGTCAGAATGTTGTAGATGTATTTCGCCACCGCAAAGCACAGCACGAACATCACGGCGAACGCGATCAGCGAATAGATCAGCCGCTGGCGCAGCTCGACCAGATGATCCATCAGCGGCATGCGGGAGGCGTCGATGTCCTCCTGGCCCGGCCGGTTCGGCTCGCCGCTGCTACTGCTGCCGTGCGATGGTGTCATGTCTTGCATCGCCGCGGCCTCACGCATTCACCTTGGAAGACTCTGGCACCTTGGAAGCGGCAGGTCCATCCGGCGGCGCCGCAGCGGCTGCAGCCGCGATCGCCGCAGCACCTGCCCCTTGCACGGGGGCCTGAGGCGGCGACCTGTCGTCGCTCACGCCCATCGGCAGGCCGTTGGCATCGTGCATATCGGCTGAGTTGGTGACGCCGATCCCCTGCGCTGTCTCGTCGAGTTCACGCTTCAGCGAGCCGATCTCGGTGTCCACCGAACGCTCGACGTCGCGGAACGTATTCTCCGCGTCCGTCTTGATGTTCTCCACGTCCTTGCGGAGCTGATCGAGCTCGCTCTCGCGCATCGCCTCGTCGAACTGCGCCCGGAACTCAGCCGCCTGGCGCTTGATCACGCCGAGGTACTTGCCGACGGTACGCAGCAGAGTCGGCAATTCCTTCGGGCCCACGACGATGAGGGCCACGATGCCTATGACGAGGATCTCCTGCCACGCGATGTCGAACATACTTCAATCCTGACGTCTGGTCTCGGGCGCCCCGGCAGCCGCTGCCACCTTGGGTCCTTGACATGACGTATGGGGCCGCGCCCCGATGATCACCCCTGTGGTGACCATCATTAGATGCCCGACCTCTACGCTTAGTGAAACAAATTACTCGCCGTCTCGTGAACGCCGGCGGAAATCAAGGCACTGCCCCGAGTTTCCGTGGCGCCGCAGGCCATAGGCCGTGAGCCTCAACCGACTTTCGACTTGTCGGGCGAACTCTGCGCCGCCGTTCCTGCCGAACCCTCGATCGTCTTGGGGTCCTTCTTGGCGTCGTCGCCCGGCTTGGCGGCCGCATCGTCTTCGGCCATCCCCTTCTTGAAGCTCTTTATGCCCTTCGCCACGTCGCCCATGATCTCGGAGATCTTGCCCCGGCCGAACAAGAGAACGACGATCAGCAGCAGAATGACCCAATGCCAGATGCTGGTTGCACCCATTGAACTTAGCTCCCTTGCGGCGCCGTAGTCGTGACCTGCGATCGCCCATGTCTCGGATTGGCCGACACTATCGCAGATCGGGCATATGGGGGCAAGGCCGCCGCGCGTCCAGCGGGCTGCTGCAACCGGCTGGAAAATTCAATCATTTTCGCCCCACCCCATTGCCCGAAAAGAGACAGGACCCGGGGTGCGCAAGAAAGGCTTATCACCTATCGCCGCCGTCCTCTCGCGGAGGCAGGGCCGCATCCGGCCCTTGCGCAGCCTCTTCCGCGTCCTCGTCCCCCGCGAACATCTCGGGGCCCAGCCCTTCCGCTTCGTCCTCGTCCTCGATCGGTTCCTCCAGCTGCAGCTCGCTCTGCAGCGGCTCGTCGCCTTCGCCAGCATCCTCGAGCGGCAACTCGTCGGGCATCAGTGCCGCTGCATCCTTCGGCTCCGGCACCTTGAAGTCCGGTGGCAGGTTGGCGTCGAGCAGGCCGGCCGCCTTGAGATCCGCGAGCCCCGGCAGGTCCTTTACCGCTTCGAGACCGAAATGCTCCAGGAAGCGCTCCGTCGTCCCATAGGTGATCGGCTTGCCGGGCGCACGCCGACGCCCGCGCGGACGGACCCACCCCGCCTCCATCAGCACGTCCAGCGTGCCCTTTGAGATCGTGACGCCGCGCACCTCCTCGATTTCCGCGCGCGTCACCGGCTGGTGATAGGCGACGATCGCCAGCGTTTCGAGCGCCGCCCTGGAAAGCCGCCGCTCCTGCTTGGAATGGCGCTCCAGAACCCACGACAGGTCTTCCGCGGTTCGGAACGCCCACTTGCCCGCGACCTTGACCAGATTGACGCCGCGCCCCGCATAAGTTTCCGCGAGTTCGGCCAGCAATGACGCGACGCTGTCGCCCGCCTTCAGATATGTCGCCAGCCGCGCCTCGTCCTGCGGCTCGGCAGCCGCGAAGATCACCGCTTCGAGAATGCGCAGCTTCTCCGCCCGCTCGGGATCGGGCTTGGGAGCCTCGCGGACAACCCCAGGCCCTGCCGTCGTGCTCTCCTCGATCGTGCTGATGAGATCGTGCACCGGGTTCGCGTCGCGCGCGATGCTGGCCTCAGCGGCGTTCGCAGTGCCGCTCTCGACCACCTTCAGCCGTGGCGGTGCGCCCCGACCACCACCATCCTGCCCGGCTCCATCCCGCGACATCGCCCTCAATCCTCGTCCTTCGGTGCCGCAACCGCACTCTTCGGCGGCCCCGGCGAACGCCGCATGTGGATTGGCCCGAACGACCGCTCCTGCCGCAACTCGATCATACCTTCACGCGCCATTTCAAGCGTCGCACCGAAAGAGCTGGCGAGCACGGAGCGACCGACGCCCGGCGCGGGTTCGACCGGCAGATACTGATGCAGAAAGAGATCGAGCTGAACCCATTCGCCCGTGCTCCGCCCGACCAGCGTTTCGAGCTGCCGCCGTGCATCCTTGATCGACCAGACCAGCCGCCTTTTGACGACGTGCACCCGCTTGATCGTCCGACGGCGCTGATCGGCATAAGCCTTGAGCAGATCGTAGATGCTCGCCGTCCAAACCGTCTCGCGCACCGTCCGCACGGTCTCCGGCTGCCCGCGATAGAACACGTCCTGACCGAGCCGCTTGCGCGTCATCAACTGCGCCGAGACTTTGCGCATCGCATCGAGCCGCTGCAGCCGGAAATGCAGCAGGGCCTTCAACTCATCTCCCGTCGGCCCGTCGTCGGCGGCCTTCTCCTTGGGCAGCAGCAACCGCGACTTGAGGAACGCCAGCCACGCCGCCATGACGAGATAGTCGGCCGCGACTTCCAGGTTGACCCGCTTCGCCTCCGCGATGAACGCGAGGTACTGGTCGACCAGCGCCAGGATCGATATGTGCGCCAGGTCGATCTTGTGCGTCCGCGCCAGCGCGAGCAGCAGATCGAGCGGCCCCGAGAACCCCGCGATGTCGACCGACAGCGCCTCTTCCGGCCAGACCTCGAGCGACGAGACCTCGGACGACGAGACCTCGGGCGACGTCACCGGCGCTTCCCACGCCGCGATGTCGTCGACGGGCGCAGCGCCTGGCTTCTCGGAGGCCGATTTGTCGTCTGAGATCACGGGTCGGATGCTCGCGAGGACGTTGGGTTCCGGCACCTTCGCCCCGGATTATCCCGACTGAACTGCAGCTTAGCCTGTTGTAGCGAGCGCATAAAGACCGCTGTACCAGGCCGCTGTACCCGGTTGCCGGATCAGCCAACCGGCGTGTCCGCCTGCCCCACGACTTCGGCCAGCGCCGCCTCGGCCTCGGCCAAGTCGAACGGCTCGAGCCGACGCGTAACCGCGATGCAGGCCGCGAACCTTTCCAGCGCACGCCCCGACAACGCCGGCACGCCCGCGGCAACCGCCTGCATTTCCGTAAAGTTGCCGCTGCAGTGCAAGGCCACGTCGCTGCCCGCCGCGATCACGGCCATGGCCCGCTCGACGAACGTGCCCGACAGTGCCTTCATGCCGAGATCGTCGCTCATCAGCAGGCCGTCGAAGCCGATATCGCCGCGGATCACCTCCGCGGTCACCACAGCCGATGCGCTCCCCGGCACATCGGGATCGATCGCGGAATAGACCACGTGCGCCGTCATCGCCGCCGGCATATCCGCCAGCGCGCGGAACGGCGCGAAGTCCGTCGCGGCGAGTTCGGCGCGCGACGTGCCGACGACCGGCAGCTCGAAATGACTGTCCGCCAGCGCCCGCCCATGCCCGGGAATATGCTTGATGACGGGCACGACACCGCCGGCCATATGCCCCTCGGCTACCGCCCTGCCCAGCGCCGCGATCTCGGCGGGCGTCCGGCCATAAGCACGGTCGCCGATGATGTCGTGCGCCCCTTCGATCCTCAGATCGAGCACCGGCGTGCAATTCGTGTTGATGCCGAGCGCCCTCAGATCCAGTGCCGTCAGCCGCGCCGCCAGCCACGCCGCTCGCTCGCCCTGCTTCTGGTCCCGATCTCGCAGACGGGCGAACGCCGAAGCTGCCGGCAGCTCACGCCATTGAGGAGGACGCAACCGTCTGACCCGGCCGCCTTCCTGATCGATCAGAACGAGCACGTCGTCCGACCCGATCGCGCTGCACGCCTCGCGAACCAGCGCACGGATCTGATCGGGCGTGCTGCAATTGCGCGCGAACAGGATGATGCCGGCCGGCCTCACGTCGCGCAGATAGGCTGCCTCGTCCGCCGCCAGGACCTCGCCCGTAAGGCCGACGATGAGTGCTGCACGCATCTGCGGCGAGCCCCCTGAAAGTTCCGCGCCAATATATCCGCCAGATGCTACTCGCCGAGAGGGTAGCAGCCCTGCTTGGACATGCCGGCCGCCAGCAACTGACTGCACAGCTCGCGTACCGGCGTGATGCCGCCCCGCGGCCCGACGACGACACGATAGATCACGCCCAGCCCTCGCGCGGTCTGATCGGATTGCACGATCTCGAGCCGCCTGTTGCGGAGCGGCTCGTACTTCTGCTGCAGGTCGGCCATCATCTTCATGGCGTCGAGCTGGCTCTTCTGGAAGCCGAGCACAGCCAC
Organism: uncultured Devosia sp.; assembly: GCA_964574325.1. Taxonomy (GTDB): domain Bacteria; phylum Pseudomonadota; class Alphaproteobacteria; order Rhizobiales; family Hyphomicrobiaceae; genus CAMDPA01. Next base: position 59,801 of record CAZNMY010000020.1, read on the forward strand.
ATATCCGCTGATCGGCCTGGGCCGGTCCGCGGCAGGCGGCTTCGGCGCCACCGCGGCCGTCTTCTGAACGGGCTCGGCCTCTGTCGCCGGCTGCGGTGCACGTACGACGGGTTGACGCGGCGGTGCTGGCGGTGGCGCGACAGCGACCCGCTGCGGCTGCACCGGCGGCTGAGACTGCTGTGGCGGAGGTTGCGGCGGCGGCGGCGCAGATCGCGGCGGCTCCATCATCGACGGCGGCAAGCCCGGCCCGCCGTTCGCCCCGACCACCATCATTCCGGGCACGGCCCCACCGGGTCCGACCGGAACCGTCGCGACACGGCGCACGCCGTTGCTGTCCGTCGTGCCCGAGCTGCCTGCATCACCACCGGATGCAGCCGAGCTGCCCTCCGAGGGAACGCGATTGTTCAGCACGCGGCTATCCGTATTGGCGAACTGCTTGCCGCCGCGATCGGCAGGCGCGACCTTCACCGGATCCTTCGAGGCCCGCACCAGTTGGCCTTTGCCGTCAGTGCTCGCGACCTTCGGACCAAAGAACATCTTGTAGCCGTAGGCCATGCCGCTGCCGACACCGATCGATCCGACGAGCGCCGCGGCGATCAGCCACCGGCGACGCCGACGGGGCGGCTCGTCGTACTCGATGTCATCGTCGTCCGGTTCATGCTGCTGCGTCGCACCGGACGGATATCCGCCGCCTTGAGGACCCGGCTGAAGCCCTGACTGATGCGCGGACTGCTGCCCCCCCGGATACCCCGGCTGCGGTGCCTGCAGTGCCGGCTGATAGGCCGGAGGCGGCGGCGGCGCTGGCGGTGCCGGCGCCCGGCCGAACCCGTTGTCGGCATACTGCTGAGGCGGCCAGTGTGCCGGATTCGGGGCATGAGGCGGCTGCTGCGGCTGAAGCTGTGGCGGCGCGGTGCGCGCATCCCGCCCGGTCGGCGGCGACATCGGCAGTCCGTAGTTTCCGAGGTCATACGCCGAAGGATCGGGCAGCCGGGTATCCTGCTGCCGCCGGGAAGGCTCGGTCCGCACATCCGCTTGCTGGTTCGGATAGCCGAAACCGTGCGGCGCGGGCGGCGGCGGCATTCCGCCGTGCGGCTGATGCTGTGGTGCCTGCCCGGGCAACGGCGGAAACGGCGCGGGCGGCGCTGGCGACCACGCCTGCTGCTGCGGCGGAAGGCTGTTGCCGGCGTCGGGATAGCCACCCAGGTGCGGCTGCGGCGAATTCGGCTGAGCATGCTGCTGTACTGGTGGAGGCGTCTGGAAGCGAGGCGGGAACGATGGCGCCGAAGCCCCACCCGGTGCTCCACCCTGCTGTGCGCCACCCTGCGGCGGAATGGGCGGCCAACCCGGCTGCGCCTGCTGTCCGTGCTGCGCCGGCTGTACACTATCCGGCGTCGGCCGTCGCTGCCCGGGAAGCGGCATCGGCGGTGGAATACGACCTTGCGTACCGGACATTGGCCCAAGTCCCTCGCATGAATTTAAGTGTCGCCCAATCGAGTGAAGACGCGCCCGGCGATCGAGAACAGTCGAATCTGTAACTATCGACTCGATAGCTACCGCAGTTCATCGGGCGCGTGGACCCCCAACACGCCCAGCCCCGAGGATATCACCTGCTTTGTTGCCGCCACCAACGTCAGCCGTGCTTCCGTGAGCCGAGGCTCCTCCGGTCGGATAAAGCGCAAATGTGGCGAATCGTTGCCACGGTTCCAGAGCTGGTGAAAACTCGAAGCGAGATCATAGAGATAATACGTAACCCGGTGCGGCTCGCGGTCCCGCGCCGCGGCCTCGATCATGCGCGGCATCTTCGCGATCTGCCGGATCAGATCGATCTCGGCTGGATCATCCAGCGCCGAGATATCCGCCTTGCCCGAAACCACCTTCGCGATGTCGAGCCCCGGCACTTCCGCCTGGCCCCGCTTCAGCGCCGACGCACAGCGCGCGTGCGCGTACTGCACATAGAACACCGGATTGTCCTTCGACTGCTCCAGCACCTTCTTGAGATCGAAGTCGATGGGGCTGTCGTTCTTGCGCGTCAGCATCATGAACCGCACGGCATCCTTGCCGACCTCGTCCACGACATCGCGCAGCGCGACGAACGTGCCGGCGCGCTTCGACATCATCACGGGCTGGCCGTCGCGCAGCACCTTCACGAGCTGGCACACCGGCGTGGCATAGCTCGCCTTGCCGTCCGACAGCGCCGAGACGACCGCCTTCAGGCGCGGGATGTAGCCGACGTGATCCGCGCCCAGCACGTTGAAGTAGTGCGCGAAACCCCGCTCCAGCTTGTCGTAGTGATAGCCGACGTCTCCAGCGAAGTAGGTGTAGCTGCCGTCGGACTTCTGCAGCGCGCGGTCCATGTCGTCGCCGAACGCGGTCGAGCGGAACAGCGTCTGCTCGCGCTCCTCCCACTCGTCCTCGTCGTGGCCCTTCGGACGCGGCAGCGCGCCCTGGAAGATCAGGTCCTTCGCTTTCAGCTTCGCGATCGCCTCGCCGATCCGGTCCCGGCCTTTGGTGAGCGAAGCCTCCGAGAAGAACACGTCGTGATGCACGCCGAGCTGTCCAAGATCCTCCTTGATTTCAGAGAGGTTCGTGTCGATCGCCGCCTGCCGGCAGATCGCGACCCGCTCGTCGTCCGGCTTCTGCTTCAACGCATGGCCGTACTTCTTGGCCAGCGCCGCACCGATCGGCTTCAAGTATTCGCCGGGATAGAGCCCGGGAGGTATTTCGCCGATCGTCTCGCCCAGCGCCTCGAGATAGCGCAGGTAGGCGGACTGCCCGAGCTTGTCGACCTGTGCGCCGGCGTCGTTGATGTAGTACTCGCGCGTCACCTTGTAGCCCGCATGCGCAAGCAGGCTCGCGAGTGCATCCCCGAACACCGCGCCACGGCAATGCCCGATGTGCATCGGCCCGGTCGGATTGGCCGACACGTACTCGATATCGACCGTCTCGCCCGCGCCGAACTGCGACCGCCCGTAGGCATCGCCCGAAGCGATCACGCCGCGGATCAGACCGTGCCAGAAGCCGGGCGCGAACGTCAGGTTGATGAACCCCGGCCCCGCGACTTCCGCCTTGGTGATCTCCGGATCGGCCGCGAGCTTTGCCGCCAGCATGTCCGCGACCTCGCGCGGCTTCTTGCCAGCGCCCTTCGACAGCGCCAGCGCCGCGTTCGTCGCCATGTCCCCGTGCTTGGGATCGCGCGGCTCGTCCGGCACACCGACCGACGCGAGCGAAAGGTCCGCCGGCAGCTTGCCCTCGGATTTCAAAGCCTCCAGCGCATCCACGATGCGACCCTGGACGTGCGCGAATACGTTCATGTGCGATTGCCTTTGCGTGGCCTCGTATGGCCTTCGGTCGGGCTAGCGCAGATCGCAAGGGGCGTCAAACGGCGGGGGTGGGGGCGAAAATAGGGACAGCCACCATTTACCGGCGGATCGAGCGAGGCTGCATCGGCTGATCGGCGTTCGACCGCACTTGCAGCGACAGCGCTCCCCGCATAGCCTGCGAACGACATGCGCACACTGACGAAGTCGAGAGAGCCTCGAAATGCACGCGCTCGCACACCCGCGACGGCCGAAAATGGTGGCTGTCCCCAATTACAGCGCATCGCCGTTCGACAAGCCCGCGCCCGAAGGTTCGGCGCAGACCGTGAGCCAGGTGCTCGGCGAGATCGTCTGGCTGATGAGCCAGTCGCCGATGCACTGCGCCGTTCGTGATTGCCGATCTCGAATGGCTGGTGATGACCCCCGTCATCCTCCAGCAGTTCCGCATGTTCTACCAGGACGCACCGCCAGAGCAGGGCGGACGCCGCCCCATCGGTGTCATCCTGTGGGGCACGGTCTCTCCGGAGATCGACGCGATGCTCACCCAAGGAACCAACCGCCTGCGCCCACAGGACTGGAAAAGCGGCGACGCGGCGTGGGTCGTCGAAGTCATCGCCCCCTTCGGCGGCGGCGACGCGATGGTCGCCGACCTCAAGGCGCAGGTGTTCAAGGATCGGGAGTTGAGGGCGCTGGTGGTGAAAGATGGGAAGCGAGAGGTGAGGGTGGTGTGATGACTAGTCTCCTCTCGTCACCGTTTCGTGCGACGGAAAACACACCTAGTGGCAGGCATCGGATCGAACGCGTTTCCCGAGGCGTTACCCCTTCGCCAACACCTACGCAGGGCGCGCGGCAAAGCAAAGTTCCATGTTGAGGGTGAACAGTCGCGACAATTGCGCAAACCGAGACAAATGAGAGCCCCTTCGAATGGTTTACATCCTGACGCGGCAGCACGATTTGCATCCGGAAATCATTGCGGGAAGCGCACCTCATGGTGATGCAGATTGGGAGTATCGGCTAAAGGGGTTGTCAGTTCCGGCGACACTTATTCCGTCAACAATCAAAGTAGACTCGCTGTCCCCGATGCCTGACATTTACGAATGGATACGTTCTCACTTCATCGTGTCCAGTCGCGCCAAAGCGTTATTCGAGTCGCTGGTGCCAAATACCATTGAATATATTCCAGTCAACCTGGAGGCCCCGCCTCATATGAGGCTTGCACCATCCTACTATTACATCAATCCGCTTGTTCGTCGGCAACTCGTTGATTGGTCAAAAACCACCCTGGATAAAGAGGAATGGCGACGAACGCCTGCGGGAAAGCCTTTGATTTACGCACCACTGCCGTCTCGACCAGGACACGTAGAGTTTCGAGCTTTGCCTGAGCATCTCATCTGGCATGAGATCCCCCTAGAGACAGCTGACGCCATATATAAATACTACCCTAACAATCACTTGCTTACAGACAGTTTGTGGGCAGCAATCAACGAAAACTTTCCGGATACTATTGAACCCAACAAGATTGGCTAACTGAGATCTGGGGAGAGGTGGGGCATGTCCAGCGACCAAATTCATCATTCAGCCATTGCAACGCCATTAAATCAATTTGGATATTCAAGATTTTATCAGCAGCTCTACCCCAATCAGGGTAGGCTATTTGGGATGACAGATGATTTCTCGGCAAAGCTCCCATCATCAAAGTACCGTGCAAGCAATAAATAGGGACAGCCACCAATTAATTCTGGACCGCCGTCACCGTCACGCGCGTTCCTCTTTTGTTCTTGACCTGCACCACGTTTCCCGCTACCAGTTGCGGATGCCACGCACCGCCCGCATCGTCGTTCCAGGCATCGCCCACCACGTTACCCAGCGTGGCAACCGGCGTCAGCAGACGTTTTTCGAGATCGCCGACTACGCTCGCTATGTCGAACTCGTGGCCAGCGGGTGCCGGGATGCCGGTGTCGAAGTGCTGTCATGGTGCCTCATGCCGAACCATGTCCATCTCGTTCTGCGCCCACAAACCACCGACGGCCTCACGGACGCCCTATCGGTCGCTCACCAGCGCTACACATGGGTGGTGAACAGACGGAAGGGCTGGCAGGGCCATCTCTGGCAAAGCCGCTTCTATTCCTGTCCACTCGATGACGCGCATCTGCGGATAGCCATTCGCTACGTCGAGCTCAATCCACTGCGCGCCCGATTGGTCGCGACGCCCGATGCGTGGCGATGGTCGAGCGCAAACGGCCGCATGACCGGCCTGGGCGACACGCTCGTCGGCCCTGACAGGCCGATCGAGATGCGCGACATTGCAGACTGGCGCGCATTTCTCGCACAAGGCATCGATGAAGAAGCCGCCGAACGATTACGATTGCACGAGCGCAAAGGGCTGGCGCTTGGCAGCGATGCTTTCGTCACGCGTATCGAATGCGAGACTGGGCGGAACCTTAAGCGGCGGCCTCGTGGCCGGCCACGGCTCCAGACGAAAGAAACAGAACCGATCGTATCATTGCCGCTGTGACTTACGGAAATGGTGGCTGTCCCCATTTACCCAACAAACGGGTAGGAAGGAACCGTTCCTTGCTTCCGTCCAGTCGTCACGCTTGCAACTTCACTTAGACAGACACTATCTGGAGGCGCATTTCCCCCAAACATCCGCCTCCAAGCCAGTAAGCTCGGCGCACAATGCGCGCCTGCGGGATTTCACAATATCAATAAATTTATCATGCCACGGCAGCCCCGCCTTACCCTTCCAATCTTGCCCAGGAAACGTCTGCCAATCGCCGCTTTGGCGAATTTCAAAATATCTCTCCACGTGCCTCAAGTAATACTCCATCTCATCGCTCAACTCCTTATCTCCATCAAAGCGGTGAAGGTTGCCTTTAATCAGAGTCGAAATTTTTTGATGATTATCAAGAATCTTCCTTTCTCTCTCCTTAGCAGAACCGACATCACCCTTTTTGTCTCTGAGGTCTAGGATTTCATTCCATGTTATCTTATCGTAGGAAAGGGCATTCTCCAAAGGAACAAATAGCGAGTCCAGCAACGCAGTGATCTGAGCTATTTTTTGTGCTCGAGGAACATTAACATGAGGGCCAGCCGGAGAAACCTGGCCCCCTTGGCGTTGAGACATGACTGTCAATACTCCCCACCCGATCAGAGGCACAACAAATAAAATCAGCGTAGCGCCGCCGATCCAAAAAACATTGGACGAAGCCATCTTGGAAGTTTTTTTCCGCGATGGCTCCGCTATGCGAGAGCCCAACACATCCTTTCCATTTACAGCGGCCTCGATTTGAGCAAACACTCGCAGTAGCGGTTGACCATCGCTTTGCCCTCCCCACCCCTCCAGGCTCTCATATTGAATCAAGCCAAACCCAAATGGAGGCTCGGCATCATCTATTGTCAATGGAACAAGTATATTACGGCTCTTGCCGCTCATCGCTTCTTCAATTACCCATCGCGACTGGACTGAGAGCTTGCTCCACACCACAATTACGCACTTGGCTTGGCTTAGCTCATGCGCAAGTGTTTGATCCCATTGATTTCCAGGCAGAAGGCCTCTATCCCAAAAAACCGACCACCCCTTGTGCTCAATTGCAGCAACAATAGAACTTACTGTGTCGCGATCGCCACTTGCGTAGCTTACAAAAATGTCAGCCATCTGATTTCCTTAAGAAAATATCTTCCCTTCGGCACGCGGGGCGCTCCGCTTTACACTACCCGTGCGACAGCGTTCCATCACTCTCGCAAGAAATTGGGACACACACAATTCCCGAGGACGTGGCTCGCCTACGTACGGCTCAGCAAAGGAAAATGTGTGTGTTCCCACTTTCCACCACCTACCCCCTCCCACACACCCTCTTATGCTCGCTCATCGCGAACCTATCCGTCATGCCGGCCACGAAATCCCCGACGAGCCGCGCGCGCCGCCGCTCCGGCAGCCGCCCCGCCTCCTCGGCCCACGCTCGCGGCAGGGCGGTATCGTCGCTCATGTACCGGCCGATCAGATCGCGCACGATGCCCTGCGCGTTCTCCATGTCGCGGTTGACGACCGGATGCCGGTAGAGCCGCTCGAACAGGAAGCGCCGGAGCGCGCCGATCTGGACGGCCATCGCCGGCGAGAACGCGACGACATCGTCGGCCGCACCACGGATGTCGTCGGCCGTGACGGGATCGAGCGCGGTGAGCCGGGCCCGCGCCTCGCCCACGACATCGCTCACGAGCACGGTGATCAGCCGCCGGACGACCTCGTAGATGCGCCGCTGCGCTTCGGCCGCGTTGTGCCCCTCGGGCACGCCCGACAGAACCTCCCGCACCAGCGGCACCGACGCGAGATCCCCGGCCGCGATATGCCCCGCGCGCAAGCCGTCGTCGATGTCGTGCGTCATCCAGGCGATATCGTCGGAAACGGCGGCTACCTGCGCCTCGGCGGAGGCGCGGCGGTGGAGATCTAGGCTCATCCGCGCCTCGAAATGCCGGACGGCATGCAGCAACTGCCTGGTCGCCTGGGCCTCGGGCGAGGCGAGCGGCGGTCCGTTGTGCTTGATCAGCCCTTCCAGCGTCTCCCAGCACAGGTTGAGGCCGTCGAACGCGGCGTATTTGCGCTCGAGACGCGTCACGATGCGGAAGCTCTGCACGTTGTGATCGAAGCCGCCCCACGGCTGCAGAAGCGCATCGAGCACGCGCTCACCGGCATGGCCGAACGGGGGATGACCGAGATCGTGGGCGAGCGCCAGCGCCTCGGCGAGATCCTCGTCGAGCCGCAACTGGCGCGCCATCGTGCGGGCGATCTGGGCCACCTCGAGGCTGTGCGTCAGCCGGGTCCGGTAGTGGTCGCCCTCGTGATAGAGGAACACCTGCGTCTTGTGCATCAGGCGGCGAAAGGCGGTCGAATGGAGCACCCGGTCGCGGTCGCGCTGGACGGGATTGCGCGTCGGGCAGGGCGTCTCGGGGTGGAGGCGGCCCCGGCTCGGCAGCCGGCTCGCCGCATAGAACGCCACCGAGCGCTCGCCCACGGCCAAGTCCGCCCCGTAGGCGAGCCGGGCGCCATCCGAGTGCGACCCATCAGCATGTGCCATCTCGAGACCTCGCTCGGGTTGCCGGCACCTTCCGAGCCGGCACTTTCTCAGCCAGCACTTGGCCCCGGCCGATTCCCCACCTATCTTGGATAGAACCAGACGAGCTGCCGCGCAACGGCACGCCCCCACGGCGTGTCCCAGGCATCCCGCACACAACGAGCACGCCCGACGATGACCGAGACATCCGCCGAGACCAATGTCGTGCTGACCGAGAACGCAGCCCGCCGCATCAGCCAGCTCGCGGCCGGGGAAGCGGATGCCAAGCTGTTCCGCGTCAGCGTGGAAGGCGGCGGCTGTTCCGGCTTCCAGTACAAGTTCGATCTGGTCGGCGAGCCCGAGGCGGGCGATCTGGTAATCGAGAGGGCGGGTGCGCGGATGCTGGTCGATCCGGTTTCGCTGGACTACCTCAAGGGGTCGGAGATCGATTTCGTCGACGACCTGATGGGCGCGTCGTTCCGCGTGCGCAATCCCAACGCGCAGAGTTCTTGCGGATGCGGCACGAGCTTCTCGTTGTAGGACTTTGCTGGACAGGCGGTGCGCTCGGTGGGCGCGCATCCTTCAAAGTAGGCTGGGTGGTCAAGCACTTGCGCGACCCAGCTCCAACCGCAGCACCGTGATTGCTGGGTCGCGGCCCGCCGAAACAGGCGTACCTTGACCGAGCCTACGACGAAGCCGTTGTCGTTGCCGGTATCTGCGCGTTGGAAAGGCGGTGTGCTCAGCGCCAGTACCTCAGCGCAAGTGCTTCAGAGCCAGTGCTGCGGCACCAGGTTGTACCAGCCGATCATCACGGCGAGGAACATGCTGGGATAGCAGCCGACGATCCGCGCGATCTGATCCTGGCGGGCGCGCAGCGCGAGCCAGCCGCTGAGCATGCACAGCATCGGCGTTGCCCACAGCACCATGTAGTTCGTGTCGAACAGGTTCGGCTGGGATGTGACGCCGGTCTGGGTCGCCCAGCGGTAGGGGTCCCCGACGTATCCGACGAGCCCCGACCAATAGAACAGCATGCCGCACGCGATGATCGCGTTGGTGATGATCCAGAGGCGCGCCAGGAACGTCTTCGGCTTCCGCCGCGTATCGTAGTAGGAAAGACTCATCTGTGGACCCTCGGCCTGTAGCTGCCGGAGCTGCATGAAAGGATGTTACGTGTACAGCGTTAAATTTCACTGAACGGTTGCGCGATCACGACGATCGGGCTCCGATGGCATATGACCGCGCAAGCGCCGTGCCGGCCGTGGCCGGTTTGCGGCGTATTTGGGGGATTCTTCCCACTCCTGCGCGGATTGCTCGAGCGGAAGTGCGGCCGTGAACTCTGTCGTTCGGACCAAAAGTTGAAGGCGGAATCATGAGAATTGCCACCTGGAACATCAACGGCGTGAAGGCACGCATCGCCCAGCTCGAAGGCTGGCTGGCGTCGGCCCGGCCCGACGTGGTGTGCCTCCAGGAGATCAAGTCGGTCGACGAGGGCTTTCCCGCGGCCCCGCTGGAAGCGCTCGGCTACCACGTGGCGACGCACGGGCAGAAAGGCTTCAACGGCGTTGCAATCCTCTCGTTGACGCCACTGGAGGATGTGAAGCGCGGCCTGCCTGGCGACGACGAGGACGTGCAGTCGCGCTACATCGAAGCGCTCGTTCCCGCCTCGCGCGGTATCGTTCGCGTCGCGTCGATCTACCTGCCGAACGGCAATCCAATCGGCACCGACAAGTTCGCCTACAAATGCCGCTGGATGGACCGGCTGCATCGCCACATGCAGTCCCTGCTCGCTTTGGAAGAGCCCTTCGTGATGGCTGGCGACTACAACATCATCCCCGAGCCCGTCGACGCGAAGCAGCCCGAGCAGTGGCTGGGCGACGCGCTGTTCCAGCCCGAGAGCCGCGCAGCATGGCGGCAATACCTCGCGCTCGGCCTCACCGACGCGATCCGCGCCTGCCATCCCGGCCCCGGCGTCTATTCGTTCTGGGACTATCAGGCCGGAGCCTGGCAGAAGAACAATGGCATTCGCATCGACCATCTCCTGCTGTCACCGCAGGCAGCCGACCGCCTCGTCGCCGCCGATGTCGACAAATCCCCGCGTGGCACCGAGAAGCCGTCCGACCACACACCGGTATGGGTCGAACTCGACGTCTGAGCGGACGGCACCGCGCCGCTGCGCGTGCTCGGCCCGCATATGTTGTGAATAATCCGCTGCCCCGCCGAATCCGTCAGCCGTCCCTGTTACGCTCGCCACCGACCAGATTCGCGGCGAATCGCGCGGATCTCGACCGCCGACCGGGGAACATGCCGATGAAGTCGATTGCGCATCTTGCAGGTATCGCGGGCCATCTCGCCGGCATTCTGGCGCTCGGCGCGTGCGCCCAGCTCCCCAACGTGAACGACATCACGACCGGCTCGATCCTCCCCGCCCTGCCGTCCGCTTCATCACTCCTGCCCGTGACGAGCACCGGCAACGGTCCCCGCCCGCCCGAGCGCATCAGCGGCAACCTCTATCGCATCGACGCGTCTGATCGGAAGATCGACGATGCCATCCAGCGCGAGAACTACGGCCTGCTCCGCGCAGCCGAAAGCGCGAAGGAACTCGGCGGCTCGCATTTCATCGTCGTCAAGAGTTCCGAGGGCAGCGATCCCGGCAGCGCCCGCACGGGCGGCGCCAGCCAGCCCGCGAACCTGATCCGCGTGTTCCGCATCGACCCCGACATGACGCCGCCGATCGGCGCCATCGCGGTCGCCGAGATCATCCACTTCTTCGGCCCGAACTTCCGCCCCGCCCCGGCGCCGGGTTGAGCCGAGGTTTCCCACTCGACCACCCAACGGCCATCTCGCACGACTTCCGCAGCCGGGCAAGGCAGAAGTCGGGAGCGGACTCTGGGGAGGCGTGGTGATGACCCCAAAGGGCAGTGACGGCGCGCACTTCTCCCCGTCCTTAGGACGCGTCGCAGAATAATCGCTACGTGTCTCTCTGCTTTCGTGGCCTGATTGT
>CAZNMY010000021.1:0-70530 GCA_964574325.1 uncultured Devosia sp.
AGTTCGGCGGTGTTCGCTTCGCGGCTGGCATCGGCTACTCGAACTACACGGCTCCCGATCGCGGCTTCTGCACCACCGGCGCCAGCGGCAACGCGGGTCCTGGTGCCCAGACGCAGGTGTTCGGCGGGACCAGCGGTCCGGGCGGCACGGATCTCGGCTCGACGGGTGATTGCGACGCTCTGCAGTTGAGCGCCAGCATGCTGCACGTCGCGACGGGGCTCTACCTGTCGGGTGGCTATGCCGAGCTCAACAACAAGCTCGCGCAGCAGTCGGTGACGGCACGCACCAACGGCAACCAGACCGGTGTCAGCGGCAAGAGCGACTTCTGGTGGATCCAGGGTGGCTGGCAGGCCAAGCTGAACCCGCTCGGCAACACGATCTTCTGGGCTCAGTACGTCGACGTCAACACGGGTGTGAACGCTGCCAACGGCATCGTCTCGACGATCTCGGGCGCGGACGTTCTGAACTCGATCGGTGGCACCGTGATCCAGCGTAGCGCGAGCACGCAGGCTTGGGGTCTGGGCGTTTCTCAGCGGATCGACGCCGCTGCGATGACCCTGTACGCCGGCTTCCACAACATCCAGACCGAGTTGACGCTGGGTTCGACGGCGAACAACACGGTTCGCAAGGCGAACCCGATCGACGACATGCAGGTGTTCTACACCGGCGCGACGATCCGGTTCTGATCGGAGCAATGACGCCGGGCCGGACTGCGCGAAGGTCCGCCCGGTTGTCCAATCAGCCTGAAACTCACGTCATCGGCATCTCCACCGTCGTGGACGTCTACCTGGAGCCGCTTTTCGGAGCGGCTCCATTTTGCGTGAGAGGGCTGCGGCGCGCCGCAGCGGCTCGACATGAAAAAGGCCGCACTCCGTTCTGGAGGTGCGGCCTTTTTCCTTCGATTGCAGGCGATCAGAAAAACGCCTGAAGGCCGGTCTGGGCGCGACCGAGGATCAGCGCATGGACATCGTGCGTCCCTTCGTAGGTGTTGACCGTCTCGAGGTTCGCGGCGTGCCGCATCACGTGGTACTCGGCCATGATGCCGTTGCCGCCGTGCATGTCGCGGGCGATGCGGGCGATGTCGAGGGCCTTGCCGGCGTTGTTGCGCTTGATGATGCTGATCGTCTCGGGGGCGAGTTTGCCTTCGTCGAACAGGCGGCCGACGCGAAGTGCGCCCTGCAGGCCGAGCGAGATCTCCGTCATCATGTCAGCCAGTTTCTTCTGGACGAGTTGGGTGGCGGCGAGCGGTCGGTTGAACTGCTTGCGATCCATCGTGTAGGCGAGCGCCCGGTGCCAGCAGTCCTCGGCGGCGCCCATGGCACCCCAGGCGATGCCGTAGCGGGCTCGGTTGAGGCAGCCGAAGGGTCCCTTGAGGCCGGAGACATTCGGCAGCATCGCGTCTTCGGGGACGACGACGCCGTCCATCACGACTTCGCCCGTCGTCGAGGTGCGCAGCGACAGCTTGCCCTCGATCTTCGGAGCCGACAGCCCCTTCATGCCCTTTTCGAGGATGAAGCCGCGGATCTCATCGCCATGCGCCGAGGACTTGGCCCAGATGACGAAGACATCGGCGATCGGGGCGTTCGAGATCCACATCTTGGCGCCGGAGATGCGATAGCCGTCGGCGACTTTTTCGGCGCGCGTGGTCATGCCACCGGGATCGGAGCCGGCATTGGGCTCCGTCAGTCCGAAGCAGCCGATCCATTCGCCGCTGGCGAGCTTGGGGAGATACTTCTTGCGTTGGGCTTCGCTGCCGTAGGCGTTGATCGGGTACATGACCAGCGAGGCCTGCACCGAAAGCATCGAGCGGTAGCCGCTGTCGACCCGCTCGATTTCGCGTGCGACGAGACCATAGGAAACGTAGTTCGCTCCAGATCCGCCATACTGGGTCGGTACGACGACGCCGAGCAGGCCGAGCGCGCCCATCTCGGGGAAGATCTCGCGGTCGGTGATCTCGTCGAGGTAGGCTTTGGTGACGCGCGGCGCGAGTTTGTCCTGGGCGAAGTCGCGGGCGGTGTCGCGGATCAGCCGCTCTTCCTCGCCGAGCTGGTCCTCCATCAGGAAGGGGTCCTGCCACTGGAACTGTGCCTTGGAAGCTTTCGACTTGGCGCTATCTGACATTGCGGGCGAACCTCGGCGATTGTGCGGTTGCGTCGTCTGGTGACGCGCTTTTGAACGGCTGGATGCGCTGTTCTAGAGCAGGTTGAGAATTGCGTCGACCCTCGGGTGGCCTCGGCGCGCGGGAATGGTCTGCGGTGACTGAAGGGAAGTTCGGTGAATGCGTTTGGTGCGGATGGCTTTGGGTTTGGCGGGACTGGTTTATGGCTTGGTCGTCCTGGTGGCGTGGGCTGGGCAGCGGCATCTCGTCTACAATCCCGATCCCCGGAAGATGTCGCCGTCGGCGGTGGGGCTCGGCAACGTGGAAGAGCGCTGGATCGAGGCTGCCAATGGCGCCCGGGTCGTGGCGTGGTACGGCCGGGCCCGTGCAGGGCAGCCGACGCTGCTCTATTTTCACGGGAATGGCGGTAATCTCGCATTGCGCGCGGAACGCATACGGCGGTTCATGCAGCGGGGCTGGGGCGTCTACATGATGTCCTATCGGGGATACAGCGGCTCCGGTGGCGTGCCCTCCGAGAACGACAACGTATCGGACGCCAAGCTCGCCTGGCAGGATCTGCTCCGCATTGGTGCGGGTCCGCAGGATGTCGTGATCTACGGGGAATCGCTCGGCACGGGTGTGGCGACGCAGGTCGCAATCGATACGGCGGCGCGCGGGCTCATCCTCGATGCGCCGTTCACCTCGCTCGTCGACATCGGCGCGAGCCGTTATCCGATGCTGCCGGTCAGCCTGCTGCTCAGCCATCGCTACGAGACGATCAAGGTGATCGGCGAAGTGCGGATGCCGCTGCTCGTGGTGCACGGCGAAGCCGACCGTATCGTGCCGGTCGAGATGGGGCGGAAAGTGTTCGCTGCGGCAACACGGGCGCCGGAGCCCAAGCGGATCGTCACGCTGCCCGGCGCGGGACACGCGAACCACATGCGGTTCGGCTCGTTCGAGGCGATCGCGGCATTCGTCAACGACGTCAGAATGCGGTGAGGAACATTCCGACGCGGGCGTTGGCTGAGGCGTGATGTCGAAGTAGTGTGCACCGGCTGGGCAGGATGAAGCATGCCACAGAGCAGCGATTGGGAGAGATGGATGCTGAAGCCATTGGCGACATGGGCGATCGTGGTGGCTGCAGCACTGTCGGGTTCCGCGCACGATGGCCGGGCACAGGAAAGGGTTCGCGTCGGCTGGGTGCCGGCGATGGTGTCGAGCCCGCTGATGATCGCGCGGGAGAAGGGCTATTTCAAACAGGCGGGTCTCGATCTCGAGTTGGAGAGCGTTACGACGGCGACCGACGCCATGGCGCACGTCGGCACCAACCGGATGCAGGTTCTCGAAGGCGGTGTGCAGGCGAACTTCTTCAATGCGCTGATTGCCAAGTATCCGATCATCATCGCCGCCGATCGAGCTTCGACCCCGCTCGGCCACCTCGTGATGATCCGGCCGGATCTGAAGGACGAGATCAAGAGCCTGAAGGATCTCAAGGGGCGCACGATCAGCATCGCCGGCGCCGGATCGATCATCGCCTACGAGATGGACAAGCTGTTGCGGACGGTGGGGCTGTCGCTGAAGGACACCAACGTCAAGGTGCTGCCGATCCCGCAGCTTCCGGTGGCGTTCGCCAACAAGGTCATCGATGCTGCGGATGTCTACGCGCCGATGACGCATCAACTCGAGCAGCAGAAGATCGCGGTTCGCCTCGTCGATCCCGATGATATCCTGACCGACATGGTCGTCGCCGTGAGCATCATCAACAAGGACTGGGCAAGGGAGAAGCCAGCGGCGGCGCAGGCGTTCTTCCTCGCTCTGATGCGGGGAACACGTGACTATTGCCAAGCCTATCACGGGGGCCGTAACCGTCAGGAGATCGTGGATATCCTGATGCGGACAGGCATCGAGAAGCGGCTGGATATACTGGCGCTACCTTGGCCGTCACGGCGGGCGACGGGGCGGGTCGAGCCGGCCGCGATCGGCGAAATATACGACTGGTACAAGGCGAACGGGTTCGTGAAGGGCGAGTTGGCTCGGGACCTATTTGTCGACAACAGCTACGTCGATGCAGCCAATGCCAAGCTCGGACCGTTCGCAATCGAGAATGCCAGTAGCACATCGCGGGGGTGCCGCTGACGCAGCTTACGTGACGGGGCTTACTTGACGGAGCTTACCGGGTTGCGCGGTCCAAGCGATGCGTGACAGCCCGGAGGGAACCGAACACCTGTCGCGCGCAAAGTGCGGAACACGCAGAGCCGCTCACAAATGAAAGCGCCCACCCCGGGGGGAGGGGTGGGCGCGAAGCGCTCTGAAGCGCCGGCATCGGGAGGGAACCGATGCCGCAGGTCGACGTCTTCGGTTAGACGGGGGGGCACTACCGAAATAGTGACGCCGCCTGCATGCGATTAACATAAGCTCAAGCCGGTGTGTTTCAATAGGCCCTAACGCAATCGATCACGCAAATGTTACCGGATGTTTCGGCTTATCCACAGAGTCAGCGCTTGCCCGTAGTCAGAATTGCAACACGTGCGTTGTCCGAGCCGATGTGATTCGTCTTGTGGTTGTACCGTGGCGCCTCTCCTGCGAAACAGGTGGTCCGCTGGTGCGGGTGACGCTACTTCCTATCGAACACATTGCCGGCATCCCAGACGAACATCTGGCTATCGATGGCATCTGTCTTGTTGAGATCCGCCACCTCGACCTTCGTTTCGAGGCCCTGGGGATCGCGCACGACCCACTCCTTCAAGTCGAAGCCGGGTTTCTTGGTGAAAATCAGTTGCACGCGGCCGGGGGCGTCGGGACTCTTGTCCTGCAGGGCGACGATCACGAGGTCGTCGGATTCCTGGACATCCAATATGCGAGCATCGCGGATCAGGTCGACATTCACCTTGAGAAGGAGGCGGAAGGGCGTGTTGTCCAATTCGACCGCATCCTCGTTGGACTGGTCCGGCTCCTTGATCCGCAACAATCTTCCGTCGGACGCCATGATCTTGCGGCTCGGCGCCGCATAGTCGAAGCGGAACTTGCCGGGCTTCTGCACGAAGAAGCGACCGCGCGAGCGCTTTTTGTCGGGGTCCGTCTGAACGAACGTGCCCTTCATCTGCTTCAGCGTGTTGAAGTAGCCGCTGACCTGCTTGACCGCTTCGGTCTGCTTCGCGTCGAGTTTGATCTCGGCGTTGCCTTGCGGCGTCGCGCTGGCGGCCCAGCCGCCCGCGGTCTGAGACTGGCCGTTCGTACTGACGGCGAGTGCGGCTGCGAACAGCGGCACCGCGATCCAACGGCTAATTCTGCGGCGCATGGCTTCCCCTTGGAGGTCGATACGCAATGCGATGTCTCAACATTGAGTCCAGAAGTTGGCGAAACATACCGACCCCAGCCCCGCGAGCAAGTAGCGTCGAGGGGCTGTGGGTGGAATTTGGAAAGGTGGGGCCGATCTGCCAGCTGTAAAAAATGGGCCGCGGGTCAAGCGGCCGAGCGGGCGCGGGGCGGCTCGCGATCCGGGGCTTGCACGTGAATGGCGCGCCGTCCGAACATATTTGACGCGCCGACGAGACCTTCCCGCTCCATGCGCTCGATCAGGCCGGCTGCGATCACCTCGGATATGCCGAGGCGGCGATGGAGATGACCGCTCGATACCTTGCGGTCGCCGGCGACGACGGCAACGGCCGAGGCATAGAGTTCTTCGTGGGCACGCGCCTCGGCTGCAGCCTGCTTGTCGGCCTGCTTGTCTCCCGAGCGGGTGGAATTTCCCCCGCGGCCTTTGGGTGCGGTCGGGGGCGGTGCGTTGGCCATGAGGTCGATGTAGGCGGGTTCGCCCTGGTCGCGGAGGGCTTCGGTGACGCGCTCGATCTCCTCGTCGGAAACGTAGGCGCCGTGTACGCGGAGGTGATGGCCCGAGCCCGAGGTCAGCAGCATGTCGCCGTGGCCGAGCAGTTGCTCGGCACCGGCCTCGTTGATGATGGTGCGGCTGTCGATCTTGGAGGCGACGCGGAACGAGATACGGACGGGGAAATTCGCCTTGATCGTGCCGGTTACGACGTCGACGGAGGGACGCTGCGTCGCCATGACCAGATGGATGCCGGCGGCACGGGCCTTCTGGGCGAGCCTCTGGATCGAGCCTTCGACGCGTTTGCCCGCAGTCACCATGAGATCGGCAAGCTCGTCGATGACGACGACGATGTAGGGCATCGGCGCGTCGTCGATCTGCACGCGTTCATAGATCGCTTTTCCGGTGGTGTTGTCGAAGCCGGTCTGGACGGTACGCGTGAGATCGGTTCCGGTCGCCTTGGCGTTGCGGACCTTGGCGTTGAAGCTCTCGATGTTGCGCGTGCCCTGCTGGGCCATGCGGCGGTAGCGGTTCTCCATCTCGCCGACGGCCCAATCGAGAGCCTGGGTCGCCTCGATGGGATCGGTGATGACGGGATGCAAAAGGTGGGGGATGCGGTCGTACTGCGACAGCTCCAGCATTTTCGGATCGATGAGCAGCAGGCGCAGGTCCGTCGGCTCGAGGTGATAGAGCAGCGACAGGATCATGGCATTGAGGCCGACCGACTTGCCGGAACCGGTGGTGCCGGCGACGAGCAGGTGCGGCATTCGGGCGAGGTCGAGGGCGACGGGTTCGCCGCCGATGCCCTTGCCGAGCGCCAGCGGCAGGTTCATCGTCTGATTGGTGTACGTCTCGCTTTCCAGGATATCGCGGAGAACGACGGTTTCACGGACGTCGTTGGGCACCTCGATGCCGATGGTGGTGCGGCCGGGAGTGGTCGAGACGCGCACGGCGTTGGCGCCGAGTTCGCGCGCGAAGTCGTCGGCGAGGCCGATGATGCGGGCGATCTTGGTGCCGCGTACGGGCTCGAATTCGTAGCGCGTGACGACGGGGCCGGGGCGGGCCTCGCGGATATCGCCCTTCACACCGAAGGCCGACATCACCTCGAGAAGCGTGCTGGCGCCGGTGTCGACATCGAGTTCGTGCCGACGTGGCGCGCTGGGCGCCCGGCGGAGCAGGTTGACGCTGGGCTTGCGATAGGCAGCGGCCTTGCCGCGCGCTTTCGCGAGCGTCGTCTTGAGGACGGGAATAATCCGTGGCGCGCCGGGCTTGACGGTCGGCGAAGTGCTCGGCGCAAACCGTTCGGCGAAGGCGCGGGCGGTGTCGTCGGTGTCGTCGGATGCGCCGCCGTCCAGGGCGTGGGTGTCGATCGGCTTCGGCAGATCGCGTTCGGGATGCAGGGGGACGCCGAGTTCGAAGCCGCGCTGGTGCGTCGGCATCAGGGACGGAGGCTCGGGCAGTTGGGGCTCGGGCGCATGACGGTCGGGTTGGCGGTCGGCTGGGCGTTTGGTTGGGCCATTGACAGGGGCGGGTCCGGGGGGCGGCGATGCGGCGGGAGTTTCGACCTCGGCCGCGGGGGCAGCAGCGAGGGCCGCCTTCGTCCAAAGCAGTCTGGTGCGCAGGCCCAAGGAGAGGCCCAGGGACTTCGACAACAGCATCGCACCGCCCAAGCCGAGGAGCAGGACGGTGATCCTGCTGTCGCGTTCGAAGCCGAAGCGGGACATCGCAGCCGAGGCGATGTTGTGGACGAAGTCACCGAGGGTCCCGCCGGCGCCGCCCAGGAGCGGCCAGCCGGGGATGTCGGGCAAGCCCGACGCTGCACCGGCAAGGGCCAGGACAGCGGCGAGCGCGCCGACCAGCTTGAGGCGGAAGCGCGCAATCCAGCGCACGCTGGCGAGCAGTTCCAGGCCCCAGACCATCGGGCAGATCATCGCGAAGATGCAGGCGATGCCCAGCGTATGGACCATCATGTCGGAGAGGCCGGCGCCGGCATTGCCCAGGAGATTGCGGACGGCCCGGCTCGATGCGCCATCGCGCAATTGCCAGGACAGGAGGGCGAGCCAACTCGTAGCGGCTGTCGCGACCAGCGCACCGCCGGCGATGCGGACGCCGAGATCGGTCAGGGAATGCTCGAGGGACGGCGGCAGCAACCGCTGCTGGTCGGGGCCAGGACGCTGTACGGACATGGTGCGGGATCGAGCCTACGCGGAAACAGAGACAATGCGCTCGAGCGCTTCCCTGGTTTCAGCCGGTCCGGTCACGAGGGCGACGCGGATGTATTGTTCGCCCGGATTTATCCCCGTGCGGCCAGGCTGGGCCAGGTATGCACCCGGCAAAACTTTGACACCGCAGCGTTTCCAAAGGGTTACCGTGGCGGCTACACCACCGCCGAGTTGTGCCATGTCGAGCCACAGGAAGAACCCGCCGGGCGGGCGGCGATAGCCGAAGCGGTCGCCCAGCACCTCGTCGCAGATATCGTATTTCACGCGGTAGGCCTGGCGGATCTTCGTGACGTGCTGCTCCTCGCTCCAGACGGCGGCCGAGGCGTGCATCACGGGGCCGGGCATCTGGCAGCCGATGACGTTGCGCACCTCGGCGAGGGTCTCGATGAAGTCGCCGTCGCCGGCACAGAAGCCCGATCTCAAGCCCGGCAGGTTCGAACGCTTCGACAGCGAGTTGAACGCGATCACGTTGCGGAACCGCTCCGGCGTCGTGGCTGCAACCTCGAGGGCGCCGACCGGCGCGTCGCGGGTATAGATCTCGGAGTAGCATTCGTCGACGAACAGCAGGAAGTCGTAGCGGCGGGCAAGCTCTATACAACGCAGGAGGTAGGCGGGCGTGGCGATCGCACCCTGGGGATTGGCTGGCGTGCACAGGTAGAAGGCGGCGGTGCGCCGCAGGAGCGCTTCATCGGCGGCGAGCGCGTCGAGGTCGGGAAGATGGCCGGTGGCGACCGTCGCGTCGAGGTAGACGGGCTCGGCGTTGGCGGTGCTCGCTGCGCCGATGTAGGCGGCGTAGTAGGGGTTCGGCAGCAGCACCGCGGGTCTTTCGGACCAGATGCGACGGCCGACGGCGGGCAGGGCAGCGTAGAACAGTCCCTCGCGCGAGCCGTTGGTGGGGTGAACCTCCCGGGTCCAGTCGATGGTGTCGCCGAGGTTGAAGCGGCGGCCGATCCAGGTCGCGATCGCCTTGCGCAGCTCGTCTGAGCCGCGGATCGGCGGATACTTGGCGAAACTCGCCTTCGAGGCCTCGATCTTGTCGACGATGAAGCCCGGCATCTCCTCGCGCGGCTCGCCGATGGTCAGGTCGAGCGGCGGCATGCCCGGCTCGATGTCGGCCAGCAACCGCCGCGTCCGCGTGAAGGGCGACAGGACCAGGCCCTGAGCCAGGGCGGCGAGACCTTCGTTCGAGTAGGATGGCGCTGGCGACGATGACATGGGAGGCGACCGTTCCATTGGCGAAGTGGGGATGCATACAGCCCACCGGCAGCATTGGCCAGCCGGAGCGTCGGCCAATCGCAGGATCGGCAGCAGCGTCGGCGGACTTAGTGCTATCAACTCGTGCGGTCGGCATATTCCCTCGGTTGAGGGAAGCCGCTAGTCTCGGAAGTCAGTGCAGCCATCCGTGCATCCAATCAAACATGGCTCGCCATTCCAAGCGAGCTGGAGGGAACAATGCAACGTCGAACGACGATCAAGGGACTTCTCGCGACCGCACTTGGCGGTTCGGTACTTGGAGCATCCGTCCTGGCGGTGGCGCCGGCCCAGGCCCAGCAGTGGCCGACGAAGCCGGTGCGCTTCATCGTGCCCTACTCTCCCGGTGGCATCTCGGACATCGCAGCGCGCCTCGTCGGCGCCAAGTTGACCGAGACCCTGGGGCAGCAGTTCGTGGTCGACAACCGGCCCGGCGGCAATGGTACGATCGGTACCGCGGCGGTGGTGAAGTCGGCGCCCGACGGTTACACCTACGTGATCGCGACCGTCGGCGATTTCACGATCAGCCAGCACATCATCAAGAACCTTCCTTATGATCCACTGACCGATCTGGCGCCTGTCATGTCGCTGACCGATACGCCGTGCATTCTCGCGGCGCACGTGAACTCGCCCTACAAGACGCTGGCCGACGTCCTGGATGCCGCTAAGAAGCAGCCGGGCAAGATCAGCTATGCGACGCCGGGTGTCGGCGCCATCAATCAGCTTCTCATGGAGTGGATGGCGGTCGAAACCGGCACGTCGTTCTCGCATGTTCCCTACAAGGGCGGTGCGCCTTCCGGTGCTGCCGTGGCTGCCGGCGATGTGCCGATCGGACTGCTTGCCGTTTCCTCTGCGATGCCGCATCTGAAGAGCGGAAAGGTGCGGATGCTCGCCAACACCGGCGCCAAGCGCTCGCCGCTGATCGCGGATGTGCCGACCATGCAGGAAAGCGGCGTCAAGAACGTCGACGGCACCAACTACACGCTGATGCTGGCGCCGAAGGGTACGCCCACCGCGATCATCGACAAGATGAACGCCGAGGTGACGAAGATCCTGGGGATGGCGGACATCAAGGAAAAGCTTTCGGCGGGTGCTGCGGTCGCCGTGCCGAGTACACCGGCCGAACTCGCCGCGCGCATCAAGCGCGAAAGCGCAGCGCTGAAGGCGGTCGTCGTGCAGGCGAAGATCAGCTCGGACTGATCCGGTGGCCCGTCGCACCAAGATCGCATCGTGGCCGCGACCGCGTTCGATTTTGGCGTTACACGAGGGCCACTGGATAGATCATATGCCTCGTGTGGCGTTTATCGTGCCTTTATCGACACCAACCTTGCCGCAGCCTTCTGTCGATCAAGGCGCGACGCCACACTGGCGGAACGGCGCTGTACGAGCACCTGAAATCAGGCGGATGCATCGATCCGACCCGGAGACCCATGCGAATTCGTTCACCTCGTGACTTCTGCGCCGGGATCGTCTTCATGGCGATAGCCGGTGCGTTCATCTGGCTCGCGCTGGGCTATCGCTACGGCACGGCGCAGCGCATGGGGCCGGGGTTCTTTCCGATCTGGGTCGGGGGGCTGCTCGGCTTGCTCGGGTTCATCGTGATGGCGCGCTCTTTCGTGATCAAAGGGCCGTCCATCGACCGCATCGGATTGCGGGAACTGCTGGTCACGCTGCTCGCGGTGGCGGTGTTCGGGCTCGTTCTGGCAAATTTCGGACTGGTGGCGGCAATCCTGGCACTGGTCGTCGTCGGCGCGGTGGCGGACAATTCGGCAAGGCCGCTCGAGACGATCGCGCTGGCGGTGTTTCTCGCGGCGTTCTCGGTCGGGATATTCGTTTATTTGCTGGGCTTGCCCTTGCAGGTCTGGCCGGAAGGTTTCATGCGGTCGCTGGGTTTTGCGAAATGACCGGTTCGAAGAGCTGTCGGGGTCTTGAAATGGCCGGGGCCCACTGATGGAAATTCTCGGCAATCTCGGGCTCGGTCTGTCGGTGGCCTTCGGCTGGCAGAATCTCATCTATTGTTTCATCGGCTGCTTTCTCGGCACGCTCGTCGGCGTGCTGCCGGGCATCGGGCCGGTGGCGACCGTGGCAATGCTTCTGCCGTTCACGTTCGGTCTGGGGCCGGGGCCGGCGCTCATCATGCTCGCCGGCATCTACTATGGAGCGCAGTACGGCGGCTCGACGACTGCTATCCTCGTCAACCTGCCGGGCGAGAGCTCGGCGGTCGTGACGACGCTCGACGGTCATCAGATGGCGAAGAAGGGCCGGGCGGGGCCGGCTCTGGGGATCGCTGCGATCGGCTCGTTCATCGCGGGCTGCGTGGCGACGCTGCTGGTTGCGCTGTGGGCGCCGCCGCTGGCGGAAGTAGCTCTCAAGTTCTCACCGGCCGAATACTTCTCGCTGATGCTGTTCGGGCTCGTGGCCGCCATCGTGCTGGCGCGGGGATCGCTGCTGAAGGCGTTGGCGATGGTGTGCTTCGGGATTCTTCTGGGGCTGGTCGGCTCCGACGTGAATTCGGGCGCGATCCGTTTCGGTCTGGGACTGCCGGAGATTTCCGACGGTATCGGCTTCGTCGCCGTCGCGATGGCGTTCTTCGGCCTCGCCGACGTGGTGACCAACCTCGAGCGGAAAGAGAAAGAGGCGACCTACACGTCGACGATCGGCAGCGTGCTGCCGTCGTGGAACGATTTCCGTGTGTCGTTCTGGTCGATCGTGCGCGGCACGAGCCTCGGATCGGTGCTGGGCCTGCTGCCCGGTGGCGGTGCACTGCTGGCCTCGTTCGCGGCCTATATGCTCGAGAAGCGGGTCGCCAAACCTCCGCGCAATTTCGGAGAAGGCGACATTCGCGGCGTCGCGGCGCCGGAAAGCGCCAACAATGCGGGAGCGCAGACGTCGTTCATCCCGATGCTGACGCTGGGCATTCCCTCCAATCCCACGATGGCGCTGATGATCGGCGCGATGATGATCCAGGGGATCGCGCCGGGACCGCAGGTGATGACCGAGCGGCCCGAGCTGTTCTGGGGTCTGGTGGCTTCGATGTGGGTCGGCAACCTGATGCTGCTGGTCTTGAACCTGCCGCTGGTGGGGCTGTGGGTCCGATTGCTGAAAGTGCCCTACCGTCTCCTGTTTCCTTCGATCTTCGTGTTCTGCTGCATCGGTGTGTACTCGGTCGACGGCAAGATTTTCGACATCTACATCCTGGCGATACTGACGGCGGTCGGATACATCCTGCTCAAGCTCGATTGCGAGCCGGCGCCGCTGATTCTGGGCTTCGTGCTCGGGCCGATGATGGAGGAAAACCTGCGGCGTTCGTTGATGATCGCGCACGGGGATGCGACGGTGCTGCTCACGCGGCCGATCTCGGCGGCGTTCCTGATCGCGTCGCTCGTGCTGCTGATCGTCCTGGCGCTGCCGACGCTCAGAGCCAAGCGCGAGGAGGCGCTGCAGGAAGGATGAAGGGGCCAACGGGCCGGTCAGGCGGAACGGGGGCGGCGGCGGGCAAGCGATGCGCGTTTGGCAGGAACGCCGCGGCCCTGTGATGCGAACAGCGCGCTCTCGATGTTGGAGAGGAACAGCCGCGCGGCCGTGTCCCAGCCGAATGCCATCGCTACGTCCCGAACCTTCGTGCGGTCGAGGTCGAGCGCTGCGAGGCAAGCGTTCCGCAGATCGTCATCGAGGCAGCCGGTGACCCCGTCGACGACGTTGTCGATCGGACCCGTCACGGGGAAGGCTGCGACGGGCAGGCCCGATGCCATGGCTTCCAGCAGAACGATGCCGAACGTATCGGTCAGGCTCGGAAAGACGAAAACGTCGGCGGAAGCGTAACAGGCGGCGAGTTCGGCCCCGACCTTCTTGCCGGTGAACAGCGCTTCGGGATAGCGGTCCCGCAAGATTTCGAGCATCGGGCCGGCGCCGACGATCACCTTGCGGCCGGGCAGATCGAGGCGGAGAAAGGCCTCGATGTTCTTCTCCACCGCGACCCGCCCCGTATAGAGGAACACCTTCTCGTCGCCGAACAGGCGAACGGGAGCGGGGTGGAACTGCTCGGTATCGACCCCACGGCTCCAGGGCATGATCCGCTCGAAGCCGCGGGCCTCGAGTTCGACTGCCAATGTGCGGCTCGCGACCATCATGCCGGCGCCGGCATTGTGGAAGCGGCGCTGGGCGGCATAGGTCCACGCCGTCGGGATGCCGAAGCGGGCGCTCAGGTATTCGGGGAAACGGGTGTGGAACGAGGTCGTGAAGGGGACGCGGCGGGACAGGCACCAGCGCCGTGTCATCCAGCCGACGGGGCCTTCGGTGGCGATGTGGATCGCGTCCGGCTTGATGGCGGTGAGGCGCTCGACGAGATGGGAGTAGCCCGGAACCGCCAAGCGTATTTCAGGATATGTCGGACAGGGGACCGAGCGGAATTCGGCCGGCGTCAGGAATTCGGTCTCTACGCCGAAATCGTGCAACTCCTCTTCGAGGCGCTCATAGGTTCGCACCACCCCGTTGACCTGAGGTCGCCAAGCGTCGGTGGCGACGAGGATGCGCATCAGGCGGTGGCTCCGATACGGGAGGGCACGGCGCGAACGTCGGCATCGAGGTCATCGGGAGCGGTGGCAGTTGCAGGGGCGAGCGACCATTCGATCAGCTCGAGCTCGCCCGCTGCGGTTTCGACCACGGCGGTGCAGCTTTCGACCCAATCGCCGGTGTTGACGTAGTGCACGTCGCCGATCTCCCGTGAGGCGGCCTTGTGGATGTGGCCGCAGATGACGCCGTCGGCTCGATGCGCCTTGGCAGCTCCCACGAGGGAGGCTTCGAAGTCTCCGGCACGGCTCACACAGCGTTTCACCCGGTTCTTCAGGTAGGCCGATATCGACCAGTAGTCCATACCGAGGTGCCGGCGGCACCAGTTCAAAGGGCGGTTGAGCGCGAGGAGGGCGGCGTAGCTGCGGTCGCCGATCAGGGCGAGCCACTCCGCATTCTTGACGACGATGTCGTACTCGTCGCCGTGGGTAACGAGATAGCGCTTACCTGCCGCGGTCACGTGGACGTCGGTTTCGCGGATTTCGATCTGGCCGAAGCTCGTGCCGCAATAGGCGCGCAGGCCGCTGTCGTGGTTGCCGGGAATGAACACTACGCGGGTGCCGGATTTCGACAGCCGCAGGATCTCGGCCAGGACCCGGCCGTGCTGCTCGGACCATACGATGCCGCGGCGGATGCGCCAGAAGTCGACGATGTCGCCGACGAGGTACAGCGTATCGGCGCGTGCCTCCGCCAGGAAATCGAGCAGTCGCGACGCCTGCGACCACTGGGTGCCCAGGTGCACGTCGGAAATGAAGAGTGCGCGGTAATGCGTGGCCATGGTCGGGTGGTCCCACGATCGATCGTCGAGATTGCCTGTCATATTCACGGCGATCAAGACAACAGTCGGATTACCTCGATGTGACTGTTCGTGCGAAATCGTACAAAACGTACAAATCTGTCACATGAAATGGTGCAAAAAGGAACCTTTGAACGGCGCTCAGAACACCCGATAAGGGAAATAGCGTAGGACCAGCTCCTCGAACCGACCGCTCGCTCGCAGCTTGCGAAGGGAAGCGTTGATATCGCTTCTGAACTGGGCATCGTTCTTGGTCATGGCGATGGCGATGCCGTCGCCGAAATACTTGGGCTCGAGGTAGGGACCGCCCTTCAGCTCGCAGCAGGCCTTCGATGATTCGCCGTTGATCCACAGCACGAGGCCGATCCCGTCACCGAACAAGAGGTCGACCTTGCTGGCGAGGATGGCGTCTCGGGCCAGCTCCTGCGTTTCGAATGCGACGATCGCGCTGTCGGGAAAGAAGGCCTGCAAATAGGCTTCGTGGGTGGTTCCCTTGGCCACGCCGATGCGCTTGCTCGACAGCCCGCCGGGGGTGATTTCCAACTCGGCGGCGCCGCGACGGCCGACGAATCTGCCGGGCGTGAAGAAATAGCGGTCGGTGAAGTCCACGTTCGCCATCGCGCGGGCAGAGACCATGTGGCCGGCGATCACGGCATCGGCCTGGCGGCGCGTCAAAGCCGGCAGGAGGTCTTCCCACGGCCTTGCCGTCACGTCGCACTGTGCCGCGAGCTCGAGGCAGATGGCGCGCGCGAGATCGACGTGGAAGCCGGTGAGGACGCCGTCCTCGTCGAGATAGTTGAACGGGGGAAAATCGCTGGTCGTCAGGAAACGGATCACGGTGCGGCGCGTGGTTCGCTCCGGCTCCTTGGCCGCGTCGGCACCTTTCGGCTGATCCTTGAGGGATTGGGGATACGCGGACGAGAGCATCGCCAGAAAGCCGACGGCGAGTGCCAGCACGGCCAGCGCGAAGACCAGCCAGTTGTTCCGGCCGGGTGGTCCGCCTTTTGATCCATCCCCGGAGCCATCCTTGGACCTGGGTGGGAGTTTGAGCATCGGCACGGGCGTGCTCCTCGGGTTCGCGCAATCGCGGCCGCATGGGTGATCTGACTATAGACTGACTAGCCTCGCCGTGCGTCCGAATCTAGGCTTTCGAAAAGTCGTGTACGTTGCATGGTGCGTCGTCCACAACAGGCTCGGGGGGGCATGCCGTGGAGGATGGGCGCGGGCCGGTCGCCTATGAAAAGGGAGGACGGCCGTTTCGCGCCATGTCGGCGCCTTTGCCGCGGCGTGAGATCGGGGCGGCGGGCGATTTGCGTCAGCAATATGCATTTCTCCTGGATGGTGGGGTTCGCGAGAGCGATCTGATGCGCGCCTGCGACGATGGCTCGGCGCGCCGGATCGCGCCACACCTCCTGCTCATTCATTCTGGTTTGCTGTCGGGGCCGCGGTATCTGGAGTTGCTGCAACAGCGGCTGGGTTCGAGCGCCCGGGCCCGCGATTCTTCGGGGGCGAGGTCCCGTGCAGCCGGTGTCACCGAGATCGTCGATGCGCTGCCGTTGACGCCACGCGCGGTCGAGGCCGCTGTCGGTGAGGTCCGGGGGCGGGGCAACGTCGCGCTCCTCTTGATGCCGCAGCAGATCGATTGGAGCGCGCCGCCGGAGACGCGGCGGTGGCGGGCCGATCAGGCGGCCAACAGCCTGTTGCGGCGGCGGCCGGAAATGAGCGCGGGCGGCCGCTACGCCACGTGGCAGGTGGCAATGGCGCCGGTCGTTCCGGGGCTGGCACTGGGGGGCATGCTCGTTGCCCCGTGGCTGACGCTGCTGGCGATGTCGGCTGTGGTGACGCTGCCCTTTCTGTTCATCGTGGCGTTACGCGTCATTTCCCTGCTCGCAGTTCTCCGGCTGCCTCCGCCGAGGCCGTTGCCCGAGGTTCGCGAAGCGGATCTGCCGGTCTATTCGGTGATCGTGCCGCTGTTTCGCGAGGCGAACGTCGTCGAGGGGCTGGTGGGGTCGTTGTCGCGCCTCGACTATCCGGCCGCCCGGCTCGATGTGATGCTCGTGACGGAGAGTGCCGATCCCGCGACTGCCGCGGCCCTGCGGCGGATTGCGCTGCCGCCGCACATGCGGGTGCTGGTGGTGCCGGACGTGCCGCCGCGGACGAAGCCGAAGGCGCTCAACTATGCTTTGCGGCAGTCGCGAGGCGACTATGTCGTCATCTACGACGCGGAGGACGATCCGGAGCCGGACCAGTTGCGGCGGGCGCTGCGCATGTTCCAGGAGGGGCCCGACAACCTGATGTGCGTGCAGGGGCGCCTGGCGATGTACAACCCGAGGCCCCGCTGGATCGCGCGCCAGTTCATGCTCGAATATGCCGCGCTCTTCGATGCGATGCTGCACGCGCTCGTCCGGCTGCAGCTACCGGTGCCGCTGGGAGGCACGTCGAACCATTTTCCGCGCGGAAAGCTCGAGGCGCTGGGGGGATGGGATGCCTACAACGTGACCGAGGATGCCGATCTCGGCATCCGCATCGCGCGTGTCGGGGGTGTCGTCGCAGTGCTCGATTCGACGACCCACGAAGAGGCGCCGGACCGGTTGGCCATCTGGATTCCCCAGCGGACGCGATGGATGAAAGGTTTCATGCAGACGTGGCTCGTCCACATGCGTGATCCCAGGCGTTTGTGGCGCGAACTCGGTGCATGGGGCTTCATCGGTTTCAACGCCTACCTGGGCGGGATCGTACTGTCGTCGCTGGTGCATCCGATCTTTCTGATGGCGCTCGTGTGGGAGGCGCTGTTCGGGAAGGTGCTCACTCCGCCGGAGACGGTGATCGGAGGCGTCCTGTTCGCATTCTCGGTGTTCATCCTGGTCGGGGGATACGTCAGCGGAATGGTGATCGCGGCGCTCGCAGCAAAACGCCGGCGGCTGATGGGGCTGTTGCCGCATCTCATTCTGATGCCGCTCTATTGGCTGATGATCTCGTTCGCGGCCTATCGGGCGGCGCTGCAACTCATGACGAAGCCGTACCTGTGGGAAAAAACGCCCCATTCCAACCGTGACGGCCGCGGCGCTTAGGGGCGTAGCAACGCAGATCGGCTATCGTTCCGGTCGGGGATGTTCCGTAGTCCTGCCGCAATGCAGCGTTGCACGGCGCGCGGGTTGCCGCGGATCGGTTGTCTGTGCGACAGCGGCACAGGCTCTACTTTTTGGGGATTCTGGGGAAACGGAACGGTTTGAACATCACCTACGATCTCTGGCGTCTGGCGGAAGAGCCGGCGGAAGCGTCCTGGAAGCGAGTGCTGCGCATCGCGATGACGCCGCCGCTGCGCGACTACATCTTCGCACGCGTGCTCGAGATGACGAGCAAGTGGATGTTTCGCGTCACGACGCCGATGGTCGTCTGGCAGTTGAGCCATGACGAGCGGATGCTGGCGGCGGCGCTGGTTTGCCTGCTGCTGCCGGGGTTGGTGATGGAGCTGGTCGGCGGGATTTTCGCCGACCGCTACGACCGCCAGAAGATCATGACGTTCTCGTGCTGGGCGTCGCTCGCCTGCAATCTCGTCATTGCGGGCATGGCGATGTCGGGGGGCCTCACGCTCCCGTTGCTGCTCGGGATGACCGTCGTTTACGGCGCGGTCAACTCCATCGCGCAGGCGTCATCGAAGACGATCGTGACGGCCTACGTGCGCAAGGAGGACCTTGCGACGGCAGTGTCCCTGAACACGGTGGTGTTCAACGTGGCGGGCTTCGTCGGACCAGCGCTCGCGGCCGGCATCATGTATGCGCTGGGCACGGCTGCCGCTTACATTGCCTGCGCGGCCTTCACGCTGGCGTTCGTGATCCTGCTGGGCCGGATACCCGCGCCCGCCCACGAGCGCGGCTCGCACCATCAGAGCTTCCTCACCGCACTGCGCGACGGGTTCCATCACATTCTGTCGGTGCGTCTGCTGGCGTTCGTTTTCGTTCTCCACGTCGGCTCGATCGCGCTGTCGCGGCCGTTCGTCGAGTTCGTCCCGGCGATCGTGCATCACGCGTTCAACGGCGGCGTCAAGGAAGCGGGCGTCATGCTGTCGGCGTTCGGGCTCGGCTCGATCTGTGGCGGCTTGTGGCTGGCGGGGGCAGAAGCGAATCGCGTGCGCCTGACAGTGGTGGCGCTCGGCGCGATGCCGGTGTTCGCCGGTTCGCTGGTCGGCATTCTGTTGAGCCCGAATCTCGCTGTCGGTTCGGTGTTCGCGTTCTTCGCCGGCATCGGGATGATCACGCGCGGCGGGTCGATCCAGAGCATCATCCAGCTCGAGAGCCAGCCCGCCTATCGCGGACGCGTGGTGGCGCTGCACGGCGTGACGTTCGAGATCGGCTGTATCACCGGCGCCCTGTCGATCGGCGAACTCGCGCGCGCGGCAAGTCTGCATGTCGCGCTGGGCTTGTGCGTCGCGCTGCTGCTGGTGTTGTGGGCGTTCATCCGCGGGCCGTTGAAGGCGGCGGCCGAGGAGCCGCGGGGGTAGCGTGACCGCTTCGCGCCAGGGCTGCCGCCCTGGACCCGCGTGAGGGGGCACCCCTCACACTCCCCGATTTTTGCTACTTTGCGTGATGATGGAGCGGTGTGCCGCGGATGTCCGGTCGCGCTGCGCTTTGACCCGAGCTACGATTCATACCCCGCCTGCTGGCTCTGGGCGAGAACGCCTTCCTTCTGGCGGCTGCGGATCCAGGGGAGGATCAGCGACAGTGCGACCATCACCCAGAGGACGTTGCCGAGCGTGGAGGAGAACAGCACGGTCCAGTCGCCCTGGCCGATGCGCAGGGCGCGCAGCAGATAGGTTTCCAGCAGCGGCCCCATCAGCACGCCGATCAGCATCGCTGTGACCTCGAAGCGGGTCTTGCGGGCGATATAGCCGATCACGCCGAACAGCAGCGCCAGCCCCATGTCGAAGATGTATTCGCGCTCGGAGAAGGCGGCGACCGCGACCAGCGACAGGATCATCGGCACCAGGAAGCGGGTCGGCACCCAGACGACACGGCTCATGTAGCGCGCGAGCGGCAGGATCATCAGCGCCATGAAGAAATAGCAGACCGCCATCTGCACGAACACGCCGTAAGCGATCTCCGGCTTCTCGATGAACAGGCGCGGCCCCAGCACGAGTCCGTGATAGGTCAGGATCACCATCATGATCGCGCCGGTGGTGCCGCCGGGAATGCCGAGGGCGAGAACGGGGATCAGCGTTCCCGAGGTCACGCCGTTGTTGGCGCTTTCCGGGGCGATCACCCCTGCCGGGTGGCCCTTGCCGTACTCTTCCGGGTTTTTGGAGAGCATCTTGGAATAGTGATAGGCCATGAAGGCTGCGACCGTGGAGCCCGCGCCCGGCAGGATGCCGATGACGAGGCCGATCATGGCGGTCCAGATCGTCTGCCAGGAGTAGCGCAGATTGATCCACAGACCTTCCAGGGTGGCCGCCCAGGTCGCGTTCTTCGCGTCGGCCAGCTTGTCGGATTTGACGATGGTATCCTGCTCGAGCATCTCGAAGGCTTCGGAGATCGCGAACAGGCCGATCAGTGCTGGAATCAGCGGAACGCCGTCATAGAGCTCGAGGAAGCCGAACGTGCCGCGTGCGGTTCCGAACACGGGGTCGGCGCCGATCGCACCGATCATCAGGCCGGTGAAGCCCGCGATCAGCCCCTTGAACAGGTCCTTGGACGCGATGGCCGCGATCAGGGTCAGCCCGAACACCATCACGACGACCATCTCCACGCTCTTGAAGTGGAGACCGAGCTGGCTCAGCCAGGGCAACAGGGCAAGCGTGGCGAGCGTCGTGACGAGCCCGCCGAATGCGGAGGCGGCAAAGCACAAGGTGAGGGCCTGCTGGGCCTGTCCCTTCTGCGTCATCGGATAGCCGTCGAGCGTCGTGGCGGCGGCGCCGCCCTCGCCGGGCATGTTGAACAGGATCGCGGGAATGCCGCCGCCGAGCTGGGTCGTGCAATAGAGCCCGATGAAGAACGCCATGCCTGCATCGACCGGCATGGTCAGCAGCAGCGGCATCAGGATGATCAGCGTATTCTGCGCGGAAAAACCCGGCAGGATGCCGACCAGCAGCCCGATCATCATGCCCGGGATGATCGCCCACCAGAGCCCGAAGGACTGAATGAAAAGATTGACGATGAAGCCGTCCATCGCCTCACTCCCCCGCGCCGAGCGCTGCCGCGATCGCCTTCTCGACGATACCGCGCGGCAGCCGCGTGTTCAGGAGATAGATCAGAGTGCCGTAGACGACGCCCGAAGTTCCCAGCGCAATGGCGAAAATCGTGGTCGGCTGGCGCACCCCCATGACCAGCAAGGCACCGATCAGGAGCAGGAACAGACCCAGGGTCGTTCCGGTCCATCCGATGGTCGCAATGAACAGCGCGACGAGAACGAAGAGGCCGAAACGCTGGCGGTTGTGCTTCGTATCGGCGACGAGACCGCCCAGACTGAGAGAACCCGTGCCGCGCACCAGGGCGACAATCGTGCGCAGAAGGTGGATGGCGCACAGCGCCAGTAGCACCGAGCCGACGAACAAGCCGGCCGATCTTGCTTCCCAGTCGAGCTCGGCTGTCGTGATCAGATAATAGATGGCGAGGCCGCTGCCGAGAATGGGGATGATGAGATCGGCACCGAGTGCGGCTTTTTCGGGATCTGTGTTCTGGATGTCGGCCACGCTATCCCCAATTCCTGACCATCGGTTGCAACGGCCAAGTCGAACGCACCGTGTCGACGTGAACCGGCGCGGCACCTGCTCTTTCTCGGCCGTCTCGGCACGGTCGCCGGGACGACGCGCGAGACCGAACCGTGCGACGGTTTCTACTTCCTCTTCGCTGTCAATACGGGCCGGAATTCCTCGGCAAGCTTGATCATCGAGTTGGCGTACTCGGTGCAGAACTTGCGGTCGAAGAACTTGAACGACTTCGGGCTTTCGCCGCCCTTCTCCGCGGCGCCCTTGAACTCGGGATCGTTCATCACCTGCGCGGCGGTCTTCTCGAGCATCGCGAAGGCTTCGGGGTTCTTGTTGGCGAACTCGGTGTGGATCGCCCACGAGCGCGTCGAAGGCAGGTTCGGGATCTTGGTGCCGAACACCTTGTTGATCGTCGGCGCGTTGTTGGTTTCTTCCGCGAAGATGTTCGTCTCGTTGAACACGCCGAGCACGCGGAACTGATCGCGCAGGCGCACCACGCCGGTGATCGGCAGCACGCCGATATCGACCTCGCCGGACAGCACAGCGGTGTTCGTCGGGTTGCCGCCTTGGAACGGGATCAGGTTGAAGCGGGCGCCGACCTCACGGCCGAGCGCGAGGATGCCGATGGAGGCAGGATGCGGGATGCGGCTCGTCGCCGTATTGAGTGGACGCTTCTTGGCCGCGTCGATGACCTCCTCGATCGTCTTGAACGGGCTCTGCTGACGGACGAAGACGCAGCTGTCGTCGACGTCGGTGCCGCAGAAGTAGATGTAGTCGTCGGGGAATTTATAGGCGGGCTTCTGCAGCGCATACATGATCATCTCCGGGCCCATGTTGCCGAAGAGCATGCTGTGGCCGTCGCGCTCGCGCTTCTGCACGAACAGCGTGTAGCCGACCTGGCCGGCGGCGCCGGGATGGAACTCGAACTCGAAGGGTTGTCCCAGCGCCTTCGTCCACTGCAGTGCGAACGGGCGCGCGAGGCGTTCGGCGCCGCCACCCTGGCCGGTCGGGATGATGACGCTGATCTTGCGGCTGGGGTATTTGGCTTGCGCGATGGCGCGACCGCTCGAGGCGAGTGTGCCGGCTGCTGCCAGTCCCTGGAGTGCAGAGCGGCGTGTGATGAGCCCGTTCGACATGATGCCTCCCT
The DNA here is from genome assembly GCA_964574325.1 of uncultured Devosia sp. GTDB lineage: Bacteria > Pseudomonadota > Alphaproteobacteria > Rhizobiales > Hyphomicrobiaceae > CAMDPA01. The sequence continues at coordinate 22,610 of CAZNMY010000021.1, forward strand.
TGGTGGACATTCGGTTCCGGCAAGGACGGATTTCGGCCGGTTCGATTATTGGTTTGGTCTCAGGTCTGGCTGCACGTGTCAACATCGGGCGGAAGGGATAGGCGGTTTCACCGGGTGAGGGACGGCCGGATTGACGGCGCTGCGGGCCGGGGCCAGAGATGCCTTGAGGAATGCTTCAGTCGAGGAATGCTTCAATCCGGGCACGGCTGGGTGTCCGCATCCAACAGGAGGTCCCATGCGCTACCGCCATACCATGGTCCGAATCCGCGACGTGCAGGCGTCGCTGGATTTCTACTGCAAGAAGCTCGGTCTCGTGGAGACGCGGCGCGTCGATCGGCCCGAGTACAAATACACGTTGATCTTCCTCGCCGCGCCCGCCGATGTCGAGCGGGCCAAGACGGACCGGTCATGCGAACTCGAGCTGACCTTCAACTACGATGTCGAGGACTACAAGATGGGCCGGAGCTTCGGCCATCTCTGCTACGAGGTCGACAATATCTACGAGACCTGCCAGCGCCTGATGGATGGCGGCGTGACGATCAACCGGCCGCCGCGCGACGGCGGAATGGCGTTCGTCCGCTCGCCCGATCTCGTCTCGATCGAATTGCTCCAGAAGGGCGACAAGCTCCCGCCGGCCGAGCCGTGGAAGTCGATGCCGAATGTCGGCGAGTGGTGACCGGCTGGGGCACCATTGCCGCGTGGGTAGCAGGCGCGCTCGTCGTCGCTGTGGTGCTGTTCGTATCCGCTGGTGCCGAGCGGGTATGGGGTCTGTTCGGGCCGGCGGATCTCGGCGACATCAGGTTCGAGACGCTGGAGCGCCGGTCTTCGCCCAACGATGCGTTGGTGATGCCAGAAGGGTTCGGATCGGGGTTCGGATCGGCTCGGCGGGATATATCGAGCCCCGTCTATGCCGTGCCGCCGAAAGCGCTGCGCGATGCTTTCCGCCGGGTATTGGCAGTCGAGAAGAACCTCGTCGGGGTTGCCGAGGACGAGGTCGCGCTGACCGCACGATACGTGCAGCGAACCGCTCTTCTCGGCTTTCCCGATACCATCGTCGTGAGGTTCGTCGCGATTGGCGCGGAGCGGTCGTCGATCGCGCTCTATTCGCGCTCGAAGTTCGGCTACAGCGATCTCGGTGCCAACAAGGCGCGATTGGAGAGGTGGCTGTCCGCGTTGGCACGGGAAGTGCCGGGTGTGAAGTGATCGCGTCGTTCCGGGAGCGGGTTGCCTTCGCCACGATAAGGGGAAGAGACGCGGCGACAGCTGTCGGGCAGATGCCACGGGTTGGAAATCCGAGGACAGAAAGTATCGACGTCGTGGCCCGGTTCAGCCGGGCCATCCACGGCTCCGACAAAGAGGGCGTGGATGGCCCGCCTTCGCGGACCATGACGGCAAGTGATGTCAGACGTCGAGTGCCAGCTGTGGTGCAAGTGCGCGGAGCCGAAACCCAATCTACTTCCACACCTGAAAACCCATGCCGCAGCCGGTGCCGGCGAGGGAGCGGTAGCAGGGGACGTAGTCCTGCCAGGCGACGTTCAGGTGCTGGGCGGCACCTGCCGTGGTGATCCAGTTGCGGATTTCGGAGCTGCCGGAATTGAGCTTCTCGGCCGGGATGGAGGCGAGCCAAGCGGAGTCCTTCTGCTTGCACGCATCGAGGAGCCGGCGGTCCAATTCCTCGTCGACGGTGAAGTGGCTGAGACCCCCGGAGGCGAGGATGCCGATGCGCGCCTCCGAAGGGTGAGCCGCGACCGCCCGCGCGATCTCCTCGCCCAGGCGCCAGCAGCGAGCGGGGCGCGGTTGGTTCGGCGGGAAGTAGGTGTTGAGCGCCACCGGCACGATCGGCACGATCTTCTCGTTCATCAGGCGGCGGTGGACGAAGCCGAAGGCATGGCCTTCGCCGTGCTCGCGTGCGAGCCGCCGGGACTGTGCCACGTCGAAGTCCGAGCGGACGAGGTGCTGGATGAGGTGCAGTGCGAGGCCGGCGTCGACGGGGTATTCGCGGGTCCCCTTCGCTTCGTGATACTGGCCGCGCGCCGTGCGCCAGAAAGCGGGGGCGTCGGCGGGCATCGCGAGCTCGCGGTTCTCGATCGTATCGCCCCAGTAGATCAGTATCGCGGGCATGTTGTCGTCGAAGAACTGCTCGTTCTGGTCGTCGCCGATGATGATGAGCGCGTCGAGGTTGGCATCCGCGATCGACTTGGCGACGCGCGCGATGGCGGCGTTGCACTGGGCGGCGCGCTGTTCGAGGATGGGCAACTCGATCTGGCGGGCGAGGTCTGCCGGCGCGGAGGCGAGGAGTTCGCCGTAGGTGCAGGGGCGGCCGTTCCGGTCGAGGAGTTTGCGGCCTTTCGCATCGATTTCGGCGTGGCGCGGATAGTCCTCCGGCGGGCTCGCCAGCATCGGGCTGTGGGACGTGCCGACGGCAAGCACGAGCTGGGCCATAAGGCGCTCCTGTAGTTGGATTTCCCGGTGCGGGGGCACCATGGTCGCTGTTCGTGCGGCAAGATGCTGCGGCGCCCATGGGAATGCAAGCGCGGCCGCAGCTCGGCGCACGACGTTCAGGTGAGGGCTCTTGCATACGTATCGCAGCGCTTGTGCCAGCCGACGCGCCACCGCCGGCTCGCCGGGTGATTGCGGATACGGCGGTCGAGGACGAATTTCGCCGCGCGCGAGAATTCGGCGAGCGTCGGCGGCCCCTCCTGCGTCGGCTTCATTTCCAGCAGCAGGTGCTTCGTGCCCCAGCCTTCCCTGCGGCCGGTGGAGGCGTCGAAGCTCATTTCCTTATCGCTGACGCCCTCGCCTTTGAAATTCACATAGTCGATCAGCGGATAGAGGTCGGGTGAGGCGCGCACCGTCCGGTTGAGGTTATCGATGAGTCTGATCTGGTCGCCGGGGTCCGGGAGTGATGCCAGCATGCGCGGGATGGCGGCTTCCGCTCGGACGAGCAGGAACTGAGCCTGCAGCGGAATGGTGTCGGCGAGATAGCGGCGGAGCCCGGCGAGGTCGGGGGATTGGAACTGCCGGTAGAACTCGGCCTTGCTCTGCCAGGGGCAGGGCGGGACAGGGCGCTTGTCGAGCCACCCGGGCGGCTTTGCGCCGGCGGACCGCATGTAGTCGACGAGACGTGGGAAGCTTTCCTCGAACAGCGGATGGCCTCCGGCCTTGAACCAGATCCAGTGGCCGATGCCGAGGGAGGGGAAGTCCTCCGCATCGTTCCAGGCCGTGAGGCCGTCGAGGCTGCCGCCGCTCTCGTTCTGCCAGACCTGCCGGCCAACCCTTGCGGCGGTCGCAGCGGAAATCCTCAGCGGAGGGATCGGCGGACGGACCGGTCGCGCGGGTGGGCGGACGGCGGGTTTGGGCGCGGGCACCGCCCCTTGCGCTAAGGCAATCGGCGCGGATGCTGGACAGGCGGCGGCGAGGATCGCGGTCAGCGCCTGCCGTCGATCGAAATGGATCAAGCCGGGCTACTCCTTGCGGGGATCGACGCGGTCGGCTTCGAGTGTATAGCCGGCGTCGGCGAGGCCGGTGAACGACGGCGCGGTCGAGAGCTTGCCCGTCACGTACACCGGCTCGAACAGGCCTTTCACCTTGATGCCCTTGGGGGCCTGCACGTAGACGATCTGGTTGGCGGGGGGCGGAGGCACGTGCACGCAAGCGCCGACGAACGGCACCAGCAGGAACTCCTTGACGGTCGTCGCGTCGAAGTCGAGCGGTACGATGTAACCGCCGAGCTGTACGGTCTTGCCGTTGAGCGCTTCGACGACGGGGGCGGGCGCGGTCGGGGCCGACTTGCCGCCCGCGAGCCAGCGGCCTTCGGGTACGGACCGCTCGTGCGTGGGGTTCAGCGGATCGATGGGGGTGCGGCCGGCGACGATCGAGCGCGGCGGCTTCGGCGGCGCGGGCGGCATCAGGTCCGCCCACTTGATGATCTGCGCGGCGCCTTGGGCGAGAAGGGGCGAGGTCGCTTGCGGGGCGGCCGCCGCGAGCACGGCGCCGAGAACCGACACGAGAAGTGATCGCCTATGGGATTGCATCATTTCTGCCGACCTCATGTCTGGCACCCACGCTCAGGTCCTGATCGTCATGCCGTCGCCGACCGACAGGCGGTAGGCGCGCAAGGCCGGCAGGAGACCGGCGAGCAGCCCCGCGAGCACGACTGCGCCGAGCATCTGCCACTCGTGCCAGTGCAACACTTCGATGGTCAGATCGAGGCCGAAGAGGCGGTCCACCACGGGGCGAAGCACGGCGAGTGACAGATAGAGCAAAGCGGTGCCGAACGCTACGCCGGCAAGGGTCAGGAAGCCTGCTTCGGCGGTCAACAATCCGAGAACGGTGGTGGGCCGGGCGCCGACGGAGCGCAGGATCGCCATCTCGCGGCGGCGTTCGTTGAGGGTCGTGAGGATCATCACGACCATGCCGATGAGGGCCGTGACGACCACCATCACCGAAACGGCCGTCAGCGCCGTTTCGGCGACGCTGACGAGGTCCCAGAGTTCCTGCAGCGCCACGCCGGGGATGATCGCGGAGAGGGGCTCCCGCGGGTATTCGGCGATCGCGCGCTGCAGGCGGAACGTCGAAAGCCGTGATTTCAGGCCGAGCAGGGCGGCGGTTATGGCTTTGGGTTTCAGATCGAGGCTGCGCACGTCGTCCGCGGAGATCTCCTGGCCCGGCTGGCGCGCGCCGCTCTGCCAATCGACGTGGATCGCTTCGATCGCTTCGAGGCTGACGTGGACGGTGCGGTCGATCGGCGTTCCCGTCTTCTTCAGGATGCCGGCGACGCGGAACGGCTTGTCGTCGTGCTCGACGAACGAGACGTCGCCGAGGCCGTGGGCGACCACCATCCGGTCGCCGAGCTTGTAGCCGAGCTTGGCGGCGACGTCCGCGCCGAGGACGGCGTCGAACAGATCCGCGAACGGCTTGCCGGTGGCGAATTCGAGGGTGTTGGTGCGGCGATAGCGGTAGTGCTTGAAATAGTCGGTGGTGGTGCCGAGCACTCGAAAGCCGCGATGGCTGTCGCCCAGCGACAGCGGCACGGCCCAGGCGACTTCGGGTTGCCTCGCGATCTCCTCGTAGCTCGCCCAGGTGATGTTGTTGGTGGCGTTGCCGATGCGGAAGACCGAGTAGAGCAGGAGCTGGATCGAGCCCGAGCGCGCGCCGACGATGATGTCGGTGCCGGAGATGGTGTTGGCGAAACTCGCGCGCGCGCCGGTGCGGACCTTCTCGACGCCGAGCAGCAGCAGCACGCTCAGCGCGATCGAAGCGATGGTGAGCAGCGCCGTGACCCAGCGGTTGACCAGCGACTGCAGCGCGAGGCGGAGGACGATCATGGCGTGGCCTCCTCGCCGGTGTGTAGGCGCGCGATCTCGGTGAGGTCGGCGACGCGGTCGAAGCGGGATGCGAGCGTCTCGTCGTGGCTGACCATCATCAGGGCAGCGCCCGCGGTGTCGAGTTCTCCGAACAGCAGGTCGAGGAAAGCGATCTGGCGGTTGCGGTCCAGTGCCGAGGTCGGCTCGTCGGCGATGACGAGATCGGGCCGTCCGATGAGGGCGCGGGCGGCTGCGACGCGCTGCTGCTGTCCGACGCTGAGGCTCGACGCCGAGCGGCCCGCGATCAGCTTTTCCTCCAGCCCGAGCCGCGACAGCAAGCGCATCGCCTCCTGTCGCTCGCTGGCTGGCCCGCCCGCGCGCTCACGTCGCCCTTTGGCGAAGCTCAGCGACAGCAGGACGTTGTCGACGACGGTGCCGTAGGGCAGCAGGTTGAACATCTGGAAGATCACGCCGAGGTGCTCGGCGCGGAAGTGGTCGCGCTGGGCGGCGGAGAGGCTGGCGATGTCGGTTCCGAGGATGGCGATGCGGCCCGACTGCGGGGCGACGATGCCGGCGATCAGCGACAGCAAAGTGGACTTGCCGCTGCCGGACGGGCCGATCAGCAGCAGCTTTTCACGCGGGGCCAGCGAGAAGCGGTCGACGGTGATCCCGAAGCCGGGCTCCTTCCGCGACGGACCGGGCCAACGGAACGTGACGCCGGTCATCTCCAGAACGTCGGGCATAGATGGCCTTGCTGGTTGACGGTGGCACCAGTGCTATCGGAGCACCGGCATGCCGGGCAAGAGCGCATGTGATCGCAGACAGGGCGTGGGCGATGACATCGAGTTCGTCGGTCAGACCGGGGGCACGTCGAACGCCGCTGCCGGCTCGCCGGTCGTCCAGCGCCGCCACATCCCGGTGTAGGCGGCTTCGATGTGGCGGGCGAGGCGCGGCGTGTCGAACAGCGGTGCGTTCGCACGATTGGCGGCCAGTTTCGCCTTGAGGGCGGCAATGTGGGCAGGCGACTGCGCCAGCTCGATCGCGAGGCGTTCATAGTCGGTGGTGGTGCTGGCGATCAGCTCGGGCAGGCCGACGGCTCGCAACAGGCTCGCGCCGACCCGGGAGGCGAAGGATGCGCCCTCGCGCGTCAGCACGGGAACGCCCATCCACAGCGCGTCGCTCGCGGTCGTGTGGGCCCCGTAGGGAAAGCAGTCGAGAACGAGATCGGCGTTGGCGAGCCGCGCCAGGTGGTCCGGCGACGGGACGTAGTCGGCGAACACCAGCCTTTCCGATGCGATGCCGGCGCGTGAGGCTGCGGCTCGGAGGTTGTCGGGCGCGCTCGTGCTGTCGGCGAACAGCCACAGGATGCTTTCGGGCACGGCTGCCAGGACGCGCATCCAGGCGGCGAAGGAATCCGGCCCGATCTTGATGGGATTGTTGAAGGAAGCGAGCACGGTCGCTGTTTCAGGCAAGTGGCAGGCGGCGCGTGAGGGCCGTGCGGGCGCGACTTCGCGTCGGGCGTCGTTGGGCTGATAGCAGTCGGGGAGGCGAACGAGATTTTCGGTGTAGTGCCGGTCGTCGCCGGGCCGTGCGATCACGGGATCGACGAGCATGTAGTCGATCGCGGAGCCCCCGAGCGTGCCGGGGAAGGCGAGGTAATGGATCTGGACCGGCGCTGGCCGCGCCATCAGGATGCCGGGACGGGCGTTGGCGATGTAGCCGTTGAGTTCGACGAGAATATCGATGCCGAGCGCATGAATCCGCTTGGCGATCTCGGCATCGGTGAAGCGGGCGAGATCGATGAAGCGATCGAAGGCCGATTGGAGACGGCGGCGCATCGGGCCGCTGTCTTCGGGTCCGAACGACAAGGCATAGGTTTCGAAGCTGCTACGGTCGTGCCGCTCGAACAGCTCGGCCATCAGGTGGGCGGTGGCGTGCTGGCGGAAGTCGGAGCAGAGATAGCCGATGCGAAGTCGTGCGCGGGCGCGGGGGGCGTGGCGGTAGCGATCAGCCGTCGCGGCGGGGCCGATCTGGTCCGGCAGGAACCTCGTGGCGTATCCGACGGCGTTCTTGTGGGCGGCGGCCGGATCGTCGGTGATGTAGTGGAGGAGCAGCGGCTCGACGATGTCGCCGCGTGCGACGCAATCGAGGAGGCGGGTCTCCAGGTCGTCGAGGCCGGTCCAATCACAGAGGCGACGTTGCGTTTCGACGAGGCTCGACAACAACAGGCCGCCGGCGCGCCGGCCGGACTGCTCGACGGCGCGGCGGTAGTGGACGACGGCTTCGTCGAGGGTGCCGAGCTGGCGCAGGCAGTCCCCGAGCTTCTCGTGGATGTGGGGGCCATCAAACACTGCGGCGGCTGCTCGAAGGGCGGTTGCCGCCTCGTTCGTCTTGCCGAGGCGGATCAGCGCCTGGCCCAGATTATAGAGGGCCTCGGGAGACGAAGGCCGCTTGCGGACCGCGCGTTCGAGGTGCTTCACGGCCAGCGCATCGTCGCCGCGCATCCCGCACAGCACGCCGAAGCCCAGCAATGCTTCGAATTGCCCCGCGTCCGCCTTCAACACGTCTTTCAGGAGGCGCTCGGCGGCCTTCAGCCGGCCCTGCTCCATGAGGCCGATGGCGTGGCGGGCGCGGTCGGCGTTGGTGGGGGGGAGGGGCATGCCGTCTGTTGTCCTGAAAGGTCGTTGAAAATTCAGCGATCCGAAGGGGGCACCGTCGTCTTCACCTTGCATCATATACCGCCCTGGTGCCTTCTTGCGGCGCACCATATGCTCTATTCTCAGGCACACCCGGCAGCCTCTCGGCAACCGTCGCATCAGGAGCGCTTCGCGCATGTCCAGCCAGCCAGCCACGCCGCAGCGTCGCATCACCGCGCCGGATATCGCCGCGAAGAAGGGCGTCGAACCGATCGTATCCCTGACGGCCTATCACTCGCACACCGCGGCGCTGGCCGACAAATACTGCGACTTCCTACTGGTGGGCGACAGCCTCGGTATGGTGATGCACGGCTACGAGACGACGGTGCCGGTGCCGCTTGAACTGATGATCATGCACGGCAAGGCGGTCGTGCGGGGAGCTCGGCGGGCGCTGGTCGTGGTCGATATGCCGTTCGGGTCCTATGAGGAAAGTCCGCCGGTGGCGTTCCGCAACGCTGCGAAAGTAATGAAGGAGACGGATTGCGGTGCGATCAAGCTCGAAGGCGGGCGGCGCATGGCCGAGACGATCCGCTACCTCGTGGATCGCGGCATCCCGGTCATGGCGCACATCGGGTTGACGCCGCAGTCGATCAACGTGCTCGGCGGGTTCAAGGTGCAGGGGCGGACGGACGCACAATGGGCGGCGCTCGAAGCGGACGCGCAGGCGGTGAGCGAGGCGGGTGCGTTCTCGGTCGTGCTCGAGGCTATTCCGGCCGCGCTGGCGGATCGAATCACCAAGGCGATCCCGATCCCGACCATCGGGATCGGCGCATCGGCGGATTGCGACGGCCAGATCCTGGTGATGGAGGACATGCTGGGACTGTCGCCGCGGGTGCCGAAATTCGTCAAGAAGTACGGCACGATAGGCGAGCAGATCGAGGGCGCGATCCGGGACTACGCGGGTGAGGTGAAGCAGCGCAGTTTCCCTGCCGTCGAGCACACCTATGCGATGAGTGCGACGCCGGCGGGAAATACCAGTGCTGCCGGCGCATCGGGGCAGCCGCAAAAACGCCGGAAACAGGGCTCACCTGAGGGGAATTGATTTCCAACCGGGAGAAGGGCAGGCGGGAGAGATATGGTAGGCCATCGGGATATGATCGGGTGAAGGTGCTCGACGTGGACTTCCCTATTGGCTATTCGCTCGACACGATGTTTCTTTCTTTCCCGGAGACCGCCCCCAGATGACCATGGAACGCGACGCGCTGTTGCGTGAAGTTCAGGACGAGCTGCGCCGAGATCAGCTGCAGAAGCTGTGGGACCAGTACGGGACCTACTTCATCGGGGCTGCGGTAGCACTGCTGTTCGTCGTGGGCGGCTACAAGTGGTGGGATAGTCGTCGCATCGCGGCTGCCGAAGTGGCGGGCGGCCAGTTCGAGCAGGCGCTCGAATTGGCTGGCGCGGGTAACGAGGCCGAGGCGCAGAAAGTCCTGCGGACGATCGGCGCTGCGCGGTCGGCTTATGGCGCGCTGGCGCAACTCGCGCTTGCGGGACAAGCGGTCAAGGCGGGGAACACGGAAGCTGCGGTCGCCGCTTACGAAGCGGCTGCGGCGAAAGCCGACGACACCCTGATCAAGGATTTCGCCCGGTTGCAGACTGTGGCGTTGAAAATCGATACGGCCGACTTTACCGAGGTGCAGAATCGTCTCAACGATCTGGTTGGTGACAAGAGTCCCTGGCGCTACATGGCGCGAGAACTCGTCGGCGTCTCGGCGATCCGTGCGGGGCGGATGGACGACGCACGCAATCTGCTGGCGCCGCTCGCCGCCGATCCGCGTGCTTCTGCTGCCGTGAGGGAACGGGCGGGGGCGTTGATGAGCATCGTCGTCGCGGCCGAGCTCGCAAAGTCCGCACCGGCGAAAGTCGAGTTGGAAAAGACTGAAGCATCCGATGCGCCGGCTCCGGCCGGCAACGTATCGCCACCCAAAGCCGAGGTGCCGCGACCCAAAGCGGCATCGCCCAAGGGGGGCGCGGCGAAAGGCAAGTGAGGGCCCAGATGGGGCGTAAGGATCAGCGGTCGATCGGCGAGGGCCCTGATAGGGCGCGCGTGCGGTCGCAGCGATTGGCGGCGGCGCGGTCCGGCATCGCCGGCGGCGCGCTCGTCGCGCTGGCTGCCATGGCTGTCGCGGGCTGTTCGTCGTCCGAGGGATTTTCACTGCCCAAGGCGAGCGATCTCAATCCATTCGCCAAGAAGGAACCGCCACTCGCCGGTAAGCGGGTCGCGATCATGGATGCGACCGGCAGCATCTCGAACACGCTCGCGCCGGCCGACAGGCCGATCGTGCTGCCGCCGCCATCGGCGTTCGACAGTTGGGCGCAGCCGGGCGGATCGCCCAACAACGCACCGGGGCACGCATCGCTTTCGGCGGCGCCGAAAGTCGCGTGGCGTGCCGACGCCGGCGCGGGCTCCAGCACGACGGGAAAGGTCACGGCCAATCCCATCGTCTATGACGGCCGCGTCTATACGCTCGATGCCGGCGCGCGCGTGACCGCATTCGCAGTCAGCGGCGGATCGACCGTGTGGCGGACGTCGATGGTGCCGGATCGCGAGAGCAAGGCGGGCAATTTCTTCACCATCGGATCGAACAGCACGGGCGGCGGTTATGGTGGCGGTATCGCTGCCGACAATGGCCGGCTGTACGTGGCGACGGGATACGGGACGGTCTCCGCGCTCGATCCGAAGACGGGTAAGGTTCTGTGGACGAAGCAACAGGCGGCGCCCATTCGTGCTGCACCCACGGCCGTCGGTGATCGCGTCCTCGTCATCACGACGGAAGGCAAGGTCATCGCGCTCTCGGGTGCCGACGGCAGCGAGTTGTGGCAGGCGCGCGGGCTCAGCGAGCAGGCGAGCCTGATCGGCAGCCCCAGTCCGGCCGTCGACGGCGACATGGTGGTGGTGCCGTTCCCGAGCGGCGAAGTCGTCGGCTTGAAGTTCGGCACGGGCGAGCAGGTGTGGAGTGAATCGCTGACGCGGGCGCGTGGCGGATCGGCGATGGGTGCGCTCAGTGATGCGGCACGGCCCGTCATCGATCGCGGTGTCGTGTTCGCGACGGCGCACGGCGGGCGCACGACGGCTGTGCAGTTGCGCGGCGGTGAACGGCTGTGGTCGGTCAACGTGTCGAGCACGCAGGCGCCGTCGGTGATCGCGGACTACGTGTTCGTGGTCGACACCGCCGGACAGTTGCTGTGCCTCAACCGTCGGGACGGGCTGACGCTGTGGACGGCGAAGCTTCCCGACAGCAATGTGTGGTCGGGACCGGTGCTGGCGGGCGGTCAGCTCTGGCTGGTGTCGGCGAAGGGGGCCATGGTCGGCGTCGATGCCGCGACCGGGCGGATCGCGAGCCAGGCGAACGTAGGGGCTGCCACGTTCGTTCCTCCGATCGCGGCGGGCGGCAAGCTCTACGTGCTCACCGACCGTGCGCAGCTCGTCGCGTTCAATTGAGCCGCTCGGATCTTCGACTGCGGGATGTTTCCCACGCGAGCGGGACATAGAGCACAGGCATGGCCCGCAAGATCGCAGGACCTGAGATCGAACGGCTGATCCAGCTTCTGGGTCGGTTGCCGGGGCTCGGTCATCGCTCCGCGCGCAAGGCGGCGCTGGCGCTCGTGAAGCGGCGGGAGGAACTGCTGCTTCCGCTCGCGGCGGCGCTCGGCGAGGCAGCCGAGAAGCTGCGGGAGTGCGCCAACTGCGGCAATATCGATACGGTCGATCCGTGCATGATCTGCCGCGACGAACGGCGGGACGGCGGGCTGATCGTCGTCGTCGAGGAGATCGGTGATCTCTGGGCGCTCGAACGCGCGCAGGTCATCAACTCGCGCTATCACGTGCTCGGCGGGCATCTGTCACCGCTCGATGGGATCGGGCCGGATCGGCTGAACATCCCAAAGCTGATCGAGCGCGCGCGCGATCCGGTGGTGTCGGAAGTGCTGCTCGCGCTGTCGTCGACGGTCGAGGGGGCGTCGACGGCGCACTACATCCGGGAAGCGCTCGGGACAATCGAAGTGTCGGTTTCCGAGCTCGCCAAGGGTGTGCCGGTCGGGGGCGAGCTCGACTATCTCGACGAAGGCACATTGTCCGCGGCGATCAAATCTCGGCGGCGGATGTGAACGTGCCGTTGCCCTGCGCGGATGCAAGATCCCGCGATGGTGGCTTCAGCAGTCGGCTTCATTGCGCGGTGCAGGGCACGCGCCTCGTCGCGTCAGGTAGCGGCCGAGCGTGTGATGGCGTGGAGGTGCCAGACGGCGATCCCGAACACGACGACCGCGCCGGTCTGATGGGCGATGCCCAGCGATAGCGGCACGACTTCGAGGAGCGTCCAGATGCCGATGGCTGCCTGTGCGAGCACGGCGGCGAGTAGCGCCCAGGCCGAGCCCGAGACACTCGCGTCGTCAGCGACACGCTGCACCGACCATGCGTGCCACCCGGCGACGATCGTCAGCAGGTAGGCGGTGATGCGGTGATTGAACTGCACCGTCGTGATGTTCTCGAAAATGTTGGCGTACCAGGGCGTCTGGGTGAAGAGGCCCGATGGTACGAGCTTCCCGTCCATCAACGGCCAGGTATTGTAGGTGAAGCCGGCCTTCAGGCCCGCGACGAGGGCGCCGAGCATGATCTGCGCGAAGACGAGCGCGACCAGTATGTAAGCGAAGCGCCGCAGTGCAGGTGTGATCGTGGCGAGCCTGATCGTTCGCCGGCTTCTTCCTGCGAGGTCGAGGGCGATCCAGACGACGAGACCGAAAATCAGGATGGCGAGGCCGAGGTGGGCCGCGAGCCGGTATTGGCTGACCGAGGTGCGTTCGGTCAGGCCGGACATCACCATATACCAGCCCATGGCGCCTTGCAGACCGCCGAGCGCGAGGAGGCCGAGGAGCTGCCGTCCCAGGCGCTGCGTGATCGCGCCCCGCCACCAGAACCAGGCGAGCGGGAGGGCGAAGGCGAAGCCGATGACGCGGCCGAGAAACCGATGGCCCCATTCCCACCAGAAGATCGATTTGAACTCCGACAGGCTCATCCCCTTGTTCACCTGCTGGTACTGCGGGATTTCCCTGTACTTGGCGAACGCATCTTGCCAGTCGGCATCGGACAGCGGGGGCAGAGCGCCCATGATCGGCCGCCATTCGGTGATCGAGAGACCCGAGCCCGTCAGCCGCGTGGCGCCACCGACACCGACCATGACGAGGACGAGCAGGGCGACGATCCACAGCCACGTCTGGACAGCGACTGTAGCGTGCACTGGAGACGTGCGGATCGGGGAGGCGGACGAAGACAAGACCATGCGCGTAACACCCACTGTCGATGGCGCTGTGTTGCGTGCTAGAGCGTGCCGCGGGCGCACACAAGCGCGCAGATGCGTCTGGCATGGGGCAGGCGGACGCAGGCCGCTGATCGGGGCCTGTGCCGAGTGTCGATCGTGCTCACGTGCTGTTTCTTGGAGACGACATGACGATCCGGACGCGAAAGCTCATTGGTACGATCGCGCTGCTGGTGTTCATCGCGGTCTACGCGTTTCTCGCGATGATGGTCGCCGTCGTGCTGCAGGTCAGCGGCAGCAAGGTCGTGGAACTTCTGTTCTACGTGGTCGGCGGGCTCGCCTGGGTGGTGCCGGCGGCATGGCTCGTCCGGTGGATGCAGAAGCCCGATGCGGGGGCTGCCGAGTAGGCCGGCGCGGCTGCGGGCCGTGGCACCGCATTCATCAGGGCGAAGGGCAGTCCGGACAGCAGCGCCTTGAAATATGCCGGGCTCTGGTAGAGGCCGTTGAGCGACAGCCGCGGCAGGGCGGACAGGCTGTGGCCTGAGCCGAGGATACCCTTGCGCGTGGTGACGCCGGTTTCGAGGCCCAGACGCGAGACGATGTCGAACTCGCGCTCGCCGGCGCTGTCGGCATCGCCGTAGGGATAGCAGAAGTGACGGCAGGGGCGGCCCAACTCCTGCTCGGTCCGCCTGACGCTGCCGATGATCTCGGCGTGGCATTCGCCAGCCGTCAGTTTTGCGAGCGCCATGTGGCTCTGGGTATGGGCGCCGATGGTGACCAGCGGTTCGGCGGCGAACTCGCGAAGCTCGTCCCACGTCATCGCAAGCTCCCGGCAGGGCTCGAGGGGATCGATGCCGGCCTCTGTCGCCAGACGAGCGACGAGGGCGCGGGCTTCGGCCTCGGGGATTGTGCGCAGGTGCCGGTAGATGCGGTCGAAGGCTGCCTGACGGTCGGTGTCGCTGGCGCAGCGAAACGTCTCGAGCCTGCCGGCGAGCTCGACAGCGATGAACTGTCGGCGCGCGATGACGCGTTCCAGCACGGTCCACCACAGGAAGCCGCGATGATCGGCGAATTCGGAGGTGACGTAGACCGTCATCGGCACGCCGTGGCGCTTCAGGACCGGCAGCGCTTGGTCGCGGTTGTCGCGGTAGCCGTCGTCGAAAGTGAACGCGACGAACGGGCGCGTCGCCTCGACCTCGCCTGTCATGCGGGCGCGGGCTTCGGACATCGAGACGGTGTCGTAACCCTGGCGCCGGACCTCGCGGATGACCTCATCGAGGAACTCCGGTGTGATCTGCAACAACTGGTTGGGAGCAAAGCCGGCGGGCTTGCCGGGAAGGACGTGGTGCAGCATCAGGATCGCGCCGACGCCGCTCGTATAGGGGCGCATAAGTCGCGTGGCGCCGCTGTAGTGCAGGGCGGCGAGTGCGGCTTTGAAGGCGATCGTGAGGCTCTGGCCCATCTCGGTGGTGTGCTCCATCGCGGTGCGGTGACCGTTTCGATGGACGGTTATGCAAGGATCGTGCGCCGTCGGGCGAGACGAGATGGCCCTGCAAAGCGGGCATTACCGATTGGTTGATGCGGTGTTAACGGGCGGCTACCGGCGGGCGGCGAGCTTTGCGGGCGCGCTGGGGATGGCGGCGATCCGCTGCTGGTCGGCTTCGCCGAGGGGGACATGCACCGTGTCGATACCCGTCACCTCGAAGCCGAGGAGCACGTCGGCGTCCTCGACTTGGGCATCGGTGGTGGAGGGCTTGGGCTCACGCGTGACGACGACGGCGGCGTCGAAGCGGCCTTCGATGGTTTCGAACAGCAGTTGGGCGTCTGCGAAGTCGGAGGCGACGATGATCTGATCATACGCTTCGTCGAGGGCGTCGAGCGTCATGTTGAGACGGTCCGAGGCGAGGACGGCCGAGCGGTCGGCGGGAATGTTGCCGGGCTTGATCAGATGGACGTTGCTGCCCTGCATGCGGTGAATGACCTTGTCGAAGGCGGCTGCGCCCATGATCAGGTCGGCCATGCCGGGCGTGCCCTGGGCGGGGTCGGCACCGCGGCGGCGCCGATCCGACAGGTTCCACATCACCAGGAGCACACGCTTGCCGGAGGCATTGAGGACTTCGGCGAGCGCCTTCGCGTGGGGCAGGCTGTCGATGCCGGCTTCGTCGCCGGCAACCAGGGTGCGGGCACCGGCCGTGACATCGGTCCTCACGGAAAGGCGATCGGCAAGGGCGAGCAACTGCGGCGGCGCAGAGGCGGCGGCCGAGGTATTCGCGGTGGCCAACGGCGTCATTGCGGCCGGCGGCCGCGTCGGAGGCTTGGGCGCGCTCGGGAGCCGGGGGGCGAAGTGGCTGGTGCTGGGGGCATCCAGCTCCGGCGGGCGTGAGGCGGCGGCTGCCGCGAGGTTGGCCGGTTGGGGATAGGGGACGTGGAGAGGCGTGCTGACGAGCGCCCGGGTGATTACGAAGGCGAGGCCGAGGATCATGCTCGCTGCAGTCGCCAGGATCGTCGAGGGGCCCTTGCGCGGAGAGGTCGGTGTCGCGGACGGCAGGGCACGCGATATGATCTGCGCTTCGATCGGCACTTGCCGGATATTGACGACGGTGCGGTTGTCCTCGAGCTGCTTCTGCAGGCGCTCCAGCTCGGTGCGCTTGGAGCGCGCGAGGGATTCCAGTTCTTTCAGACGGGCCTCGTTGCCGGTCTGGTCGACGACCTTGGTCTTGAGCTGATCGATCTGCTTCGTCACGGATTCGACGCGGATCGCGGACGAGCGGGCATCCTTCTCGATACTCTGCACGACCTTCTGCACTTCGGCCGTGATCTGGCGGCGAAGGCCGACGACATCGGCGTTGAGCTGGCGCATGCGGGGATGGCCGGGGAGCAAGGCCGCCGAGGCTTCGGCGATCTGGCGCTCCAGTCGGACGCGCTGCTGGATCAGCCCCTGGATCAGTGCGGACTTCTGCACGTCGGGCAGGATTTCGGCGCTGTTCGACTGCAGCAGCTCGCGGGCGGTTCTCCAGCGTGCATCGGTTTCGTTGCGGGCGGCCTCTGCCTTCAGCAGCTCGTCCTGAAGACCGGCCATGCGGGTGTCGTTGACGGGCGTGCTCTGCGGACCGGACTTGAACTGGCCGGAAGTCGCTCGGTACCGCTCGACGTCGCCTTCCGCATCGAGCACTTCCTTGCGGAGCTGATCGACCTTGGGTTTCAGCACCTCGACGGCCTTGTTGGTTTCGTCGAGCGGCTGGGAGACGAGGGTTGCTCGATAGGTTTCGGCCAGCGCGTTGGCGAAGTCGGCGGCGAGCTTGCTGTCGGTGGAGCTGAAGGCGATGCCGATCCAGCGGGTATCCTTGATGGCGGCAACGACGAGTTGGCGTCGCAGGACGGACAGTACGCGCTCGTCCTCGGTTTCACCGGGAAGCGGCGCACCGATGCCGGCGATGCGGAGAATGCCGCTCCAGGTGTCGACGGGGCCGAGGGCGCTGTTGAACTCCGGGCGATGGGTCAGCTTGAGCTCGGTCGCGACCTTCAGCAGGAGATCGGAGGAGAGAAGGGCGCGGGCGTGCGTGTTGATCGCGGCCTGGTCGAGGCGGGCGGCATTGTTGCCGGGGGCGGCGGGGCGATCGCCTGACTCGGGGAACGGATTGGAGCGCTTGGCGGTGAATTCGAGCTGGCTTTCGGAGGTGAAGCGCGAGGCCATCAGCGATTGCACGCCGTAGGTCGCGCCGCCGACCAGTGCCGAGACGACCACGAGCGTCTTGAAGCTCCGGCGGACGGATTGCCAGAGCGTCGCGAGCTGGATGTCGGCGACCGGCGGTTGGGGCGCCTGGGTCGGAAAGTGGCTGCTGGATGGCATGTTGCTCACACGGTCGCGCGCAGATCAGGGAGTTCTCCAGGCTCGGATTAGACCCGCAGCAGGTAATCATTCCCTTAACCGCGGGACGTTTTTGTTGCGTTTCGGGACGCGGTTTGAAGCTTTTTTAACGGGTGGGGATGTAGACGGAGGAACGTGACCATGTTCTGAAGGGGTTGTTGCGATGTCGCGGCGTAGCGCTGTCCTGGCGACAGTGATGATAATTGCGTCGGCGCTCGGTGGCTGTGCCTCCGGCAGTTGGCTCGCGGACCCGGATGGGGGCCATGCTGCCGTCGCTGTCGCCGAGGCGCCGATGGCCGCCGGGATGGTCGAGCCGGCCAAGGTTCTGATGCAACCCGGCGATGCCGCGGCAACCGGCAATCCGACGAAGCAGGATGGGTACGTGGTCGAGGACCGCAGCCCGCGGCAGGGAGCCTACAAGCTCGACACCGGCGACCGCTTGCGCGTGTTCGTCTACGGCCAGCCCAATCTTTCCCGCATCTACAACGTCGACCAGTCCGGCAACATTTCCGTTCCCCTGATCGGGAACGTCAGGGCGCGCGGGCTGTCGACGGCATCGCTCGAGGGCTCCATTCGCAGCCGGTTGTCTCAGGGGCTGGTGCGCGAGCCGCAGGTGACGGTCGATGTGCAGCAGAACCGGCCGTTCTTCATCCTGGGGGAGGTGCGCGCGCCCGGCCAGTACCCCTACGTGACCGGCATGACCGTCGAAATGGCTGTGGCGATCGCGGGAGGGTTCGGCGAGCGGGCCAACGAGCGCAAGGCGCGTCTGTCTCGGCGCGTCGGCGGATACAACGAGGTGATCGACGTGCCGACCGATGCCGAGGTCGAGCCCGGCGACACCCTCTATGTCTACGAGCGCTTCTTCTGAGCCCTTCTTCTGGGCAGTTCTCTGGTAACGAGTGCCGTGTGATCTACGGCATTCCCGGTTCGAGGATCGATTTATCGTGCATCGTGTTCTCCATGTCCTGCGCGCGCCCGTCGGTGGGCTGTTCCGTCATGTCCGGGACCTCATTCCCGCGCAGCGCGAGTTGGGATTGAAGGTCGGCATGGTGTGCGACAGCAACGCGGCAGACGGACTTACGAGAGAGCGTCTGGCGGCGCTCGAGCCGCATCTCGATCTCGGGCTCCACCTCATTCCCATGCAGCGCGGCGTCGGTCTCGCCGATGCCAACGCCTATCGTACGGTTCGCGATGTCGCGATCGAATGCGAGGCCGACATCCTGCATGGTCACGGCGCCAAGGGTGGCGCCTATGCGCGGCTCGCCTCGGCTGCCTTGCGCAAGGCGGGCAGGGACGTCGCGAGTTTCTATACCCCGCACGGCGGCAGCCTGAACTTCCCGCCGTCCACCATGAAGGGCAAGGTCTACATGGCGCTGGAGCGGCGGCTCGAGCGGATGACGGGCGGCGTTGTGTTCGAGAGCGCATGGTCGGAACGTGTCTACCGGCGGCAGGTGTGCGAGCCGGCGTGCGCGGTGCGGGTGGTGCCCAACGGGTTGCTGCCGAGCGATTTCGAGGAGCACGAGCCCGCCGACGATGCCGTCGATATCGTGTTCATCGGCGAGCTGCGTCATGCCAAGGGGATCGATCTTCTGCTGGAGGCGCTGGCGGCCGTGCGGCTGAGGCACGACGTCAAGGCGATCATCGTCGGCGATGGTCCGGATGCGGCGGTCTTGCGGGAAATGACCGAAGCGCTGGGGCTGGCGGGCGTCGTGTCGTTTCCCGGGGCGGTGCCGGCGCGCAAGGCGTTCAACACGGCGCGGATGCTGGTCATTCCGTCGCGGTGGGAAAGTTTCCCGTACATCGTTCTGGAGGCGGCAGCGGCGGGGATCCCGATGATCACGACCGACGTCGGCGGGATTCCCGAAATCGTACATGGGACGGATACCAAGCTCGTGCGGCCAGACGATGTTCCGTCTCTGGTAGATGCGATCAACGAGGCGCTGGCTGCTCCTGCAGAAGCTGTAGCGCGGGCGAAGCGATTGCGCGAGGCGGTGCAGAGCCGCTTCACCGTCGACCGGATGGCGCGCGACATCGCGGATCTTTACGAACGGGTCGCTCCGCCGCGGGCGGCTTAAGGTTTCGTTAGGGTTCCGCGAAGGCGCCGCCCCCCGATCTTCAGCATTCGTCAATCCTGGCACGCAGACTGCTAGCGTTCGGTTCGATCCTGCGCCGCGAGGCGCCAACTCGAGAGCCGAACCGCAATGCTTTCCGTCCACGCTGCTTCCTACATCGTGCCTGCTCCCGCCACCGCGCCGCGGCTGGCGGATGCCTCCGTCACCCGGTCCTCCCTGATCTCGCCCGTTGTGTTCGCCGGCGCGACGCGGCTGCTGGAAGGGGGTCTCGTCGCGGCTTGCGGGGTTGCCGTTGCTACCATCTACGTCGGGGCCGATGCGTCGGGGGCGGCGCGGTATTGGGTGGCGTCGTCGGCTGCGGGCGCGCTCATGGTCGCGCTGCTGTCGTGGCTCAACCTCTATTCCATCGGGGCGATGCTGAACCCGGTGCGCTCGCTCGTGCGGGTCTGCGCGGGGTGGTCAGCGGCTGCTGCGTCGGTTGCGGCTGTCGTGTTCTTCCTCAAGCTCGGAGACGAGTTCTCGCGGGTCTGGCTCGCCGCTTGGTTCTTATCCGGCGCTCTCGTGCTGACGATGAGCCGCCTTGTGATCGCAGCTCAGGCGCGGCGCTGGTCGCAGGCCGGCCGCCTCAATCGCCGCGCGGTGATCTACGGGAGCGGGCCTGCATGTGCGGCACTCGTCAAGGCGCTCGAGGCCGATCGCAACACGGATATCCGGATCTGCGGCGTGTTCGACGATCGCGGCGACGAGCGTGCCGGCGACAACACGGGTGGCTATCCCAATCGGGGCCGGCTCGGCGATCTCATTGCATTCTCACGCTCGACGCGCGTCGATCTGGTGCTGCTGGCGCTGCCGATCTCGGCGGAGAACCGGTTGATGGGTCTGCTGGAGAAGCTCTGGGTGCTGCCGGTCGACATCCGGCTCGCGGCTTCGGCTTCACGGCTGCGGCTGGCGCGCAGCGCTTACGACTTCGTGGGCAACGTCGCGCTGGTGGCGCTCGCCGACAAGCCGATCTCGGATTGGGGCATGGTGGCGAAGGCGGTGTTCGACAAGGTCGTCGCGGCACTGGCGCTGGTCGCGCTGTCGCCTGTCATGGCGCTGACGGCGCTGGCGATCCGGCTCGACAGCAAGGGACCGGTGATCTTCCGGCAGAAGCGCTATGGCTTCAACAACGAGCTGATCGAGGTCTACAAGTTCCGCTCGATGTACACCGATATGACGGACGTGACCGCGTCGAAGCTCGTCACCAAGGACGATCCGCGCGTGACAAAGGTCGGCCGCATCATACGCAAGACGAGTCTCGACGAGTTGCCGCAGTTGTTGAACGTGCTCACGGGATCACTGTCGCTCGTCGGTCCGCGCCCGCACGCCGTCTCCGCAAAAGCTGCGGGGAAGCTCTACGACGAGGCCGTCGACAGCTACTTCGCGCGTCACAAGGTGAAGCCCGGCATCACCGGCTGGGCGCAGATCAACGGCTGGCGCGGCGAGACGGATACGGAGGAAAAGCTCGTCAAGCGGATCGAGCACGACCTCGAGTACATCGAGAACTGGTCGCTGCTGCTCGATCTGTGGATCGTCCTGCGGACGCCGATGTCTCTGCTCAAGACGGAAAACGCGTATTGAGCGTGGGACTGCGCGAACTTCACTGCCATAGTTTTTGCGATTGCGTCACGCGCTGGGACCGCGCCCGCGCGGGTCGTTTCATTCCGGTCGCATCGGTTGCTATGTGAGCAAGCAAGTCCGCTCGAATTGTCACGCACGGCTGGAGCGCGTTCAGCTCGATTTGGTTGATGATGCCAAATGGCACCGTAGGTTGGGTCAAGGCCACTGGCCGCGACCCAACATTCTCACGCAATGCCGCAGATGTTGGGTCGCCCCCGGCCCGCGCTACGCGCGCCCGGTGTTGACCCAACCTACGTAAGAGACGCGGAGCTCAAAGTGTAGGCTGCGGCACGCAAGCTGCATTGGAAGGTCTATCGCCGGCGATGTCCCCCGAGGGAACAGCCGGTTGGCACAATCGCCGCGAGAGACCTCGACATGCACGCCGCCGCCGCCCCCTTCAATGCCCCGATTTCGTCGGCCACCACGACCACCGCGAGCTTCGGCGCGGGGAGGCTCACGGTGCTGCAGCGCGTGGCGCTCGGGCTCGTGTGGATCGCGGTCGCTCTGGGTGCGGTCGTGTTCACGGAGCCCGCTCCCGTCGACGTGCTGACGATGGGGCTCATCGTCGGCCTGCCGATCGTGGGCCTCGTCGCGGTGCCGTCGGCGTTGTGGCTGGTGTTCGGCGTTTGGGCGGTATGCGGCGCTGGCGCGTTGATCGGCTCGTCGTTCGCACCCGACCTCGGCCGTTCGGTCACGCACAGCGCGATCTCGCTCTATCTCTATGCCGCATTCTTCGTGTTCGCAGGCTTCGTCGCCAAGCGCCCCTACCAGCACATCAGGCTGATTCTCGATGCGTGGCTGTGGGCGGCATTCCTGGGTGCGGCTGCTGGCGTGATCGGCTACTTCAACCTCGTCCCCGGAGCGTTCGAGCTGTTCACGCGCTACGGCCGCGCTACCGGCACGTTCAAGGACCCCAACGTGTTCGGACCGTTCCTCGTGCCGGCGCTGCTCTATGCTTTGCACAAGGTGCTGAACGAGCCGCTCCACCGCACGATCGTTCCGGGCGTGATGCTGCTGTTCCTGAGCTTCGCGCTCCTGCTGTCGTTCTCGCGCGGCGCCTGGTTCAATGCGGCGGTGGCGCTTGCGGTCTACATCTACGGTTCGCTGGTGTTCGCGCGCTCGAACCGGCAGCGCGTGAAGCTCGTCGTGCTCGGGGCGGTCGCGATGGCTTCGGCCGGCGTGGTGCTGGCGGCGGCAGCGCAGACCGAGGCGGTCGGCAGCTTGCTGTCCGATCGTGCGGCGCTGACGCAATCCTATGACGTGGGGCCGCAGGGCCGGTTCGGTGGCCAGGAGAAGGCGAAGGGGCTGATCCTCGGTAATCCGCTCGGGCTCGGTGCGCAGACGTTCGCGCCCTACTACCATCACGAGGAGCCGCACAACGTCTACCTCAACATGTTCCTCAATGCGGGCTGGATCGGCGGCCTGCTGTTCGCCGCCAACGTCTGGCTGACGGCGCTGTTCGGATTGCGCCACGCGATGTTGCGAACCGCGACGCAGCCGCTGTTCCTGATCGCGTTCGGTGCGTTCCTGGGCAATGCCTTCGAAGGCTTCGTCATCGACCTCGACCACTGGCGGCACTTCTACCTGGAGATGGCGATCGTGTGGGGGCTGATGCTGGCCGATCGCGTCGAGATCGCAGGCGGCAGTGCGGCGCGGGCGATTGCATCTCGGGCCGGGCGGGTGCTGCGGGTCGCGGGGGCGCGCCCGGCGTTGGGCTGATCGATCTGTTGGGCGTTCGGCCCACATTCAGGTTGGTACCTCGTGCCTGCCGCAATCCTGGGGCTTGGTCGGCACAGGGACTTTGCCCGAATCCGCTCGATTTTTCCTGGCCGCGGCGGACATCCGACAGTATGGGTGTGCCGCCGCTTGCCGCTGAACCACCGGGGTGCCTGATGACCGATACGACGCCATTGGCCGGGCGATTGGCCCGCCTGCGTGCAGATCCAGAACTCGCCTCGCTGCGCCGGTCGATCGAGGTGTACTACGGCGATGCCCCGCGTGACGCCGCGATGGACAAGCTCTATGCGACATTGGTGCGGCCGGGCGGGCTCGCGTTCGACATCGGCAGCCACGTCGGCGACCGGATCGGCTCGTTCCGGCGGTGTGGTGCGCGGGTCGTGGCGCTCGAACCGCAGCCGCTTTGTGCCCGTGTGATCCGCGAGATCTACGCTGGCGATGCCGATGTGACGCTGGTCGAGGCTGCCTGTGGCCCCAAGCCCGGCAAGCTCACGCTGCACATCAACTCTGCCAACCCGACCGTGACAACGGCCAGCACCGACTTCGTCAAGGCCGCTGATGGCGCTGGTGGGTGGGAAGGCCAGGTGTGGGATCAGGCGATCGAGGTGCCGGTGACAACGCTCGATGCGCTGATTGCGGCGCACGGCCGGCCGGATTTCGTGAAGATCGACGTGGAGGGTTTCGAGGGCGACGTGTTGGCGGGGCTGTCGAAGCCGCTGGCGTGCCTGTCGTTCGAGTTCACGACGATCCAGCGCGACGTGGCGTACCAGTGCCTCGACCGGCTGATGGAGATCGGGACATACGGCTTCGACATAGCGCTCGGCGAAAGCCAGAAGCTACACTTCGGCCGCTGGGTGTCCAAAGCCGAGATGGCCGAGCACATCCGCGCGCTGCCGCACGATGCCAATTCGGGGGACGTGTATGCGCGACTGGTCTAGTTGCTGCGTAGAATAGATCGAGTGTGACTTGTTCTTGGTACGCTAAAAGCGTAGTATCTAGATCGAACAGAGAATGATGCGGTGGCTGCCCGAACACATCGCTGCCGTCGATATCGAGCCGGGCATGTCAGAAGGCGACACGCTTACGATCCGTGTAGCCACGCCGGCTGGCGAGATTCGGATCATGGGCGATGTCGAACTTGATGGGCGCATCCTGCTGGTCCGCGGCGCCCATATCCAAGGGGCCCTTGGCGCAAACTCGATCGGAATTGCAAACCTGCGCGTGATCGCCGAAGTGGTCTTGGAAAGGATCGACTGCGATGAAGCAAGAGTTGAGGGCGCGGCTCGCACGACTGGGGCGAACCCCGGACATCGACCACGTGTCATCAGGTTCACCCGTCGATCTGGTGATTAGGCCGTCGGGTAAGCATGCCATGATCCAGACGATCTCGGCCATTGAGGCGCTGGTGCGTCGCGGGGCAAGCGTTACCAAAGCCAAGCGCGCGGTTGAGGCGATGGTGGAGGTCGGCGAGGCGGTGGTGCATGCGCCGACCGTCGAGGACGCCGCCGTTCTGGCCGCTGAACTTGATGCGGCGGGCGTCGTCGGTAAACGACTGGCCTGCTCGCCAATCAATGTGAAGGCGGTTCGCGCTGCGCTTGGTTTGACGCAGGAGCAGTTCGCCCTGCGCTTTGGGCTCGACATCGATGCTGTCCAGAACTGGGAGCAGGGCCGCTGCCAGCCCGATAAGGCCACGGCTAGCTATTTGCGCGCCATCGCCAAGCGCCCGCGCGAGGTTGCCGAGGCGCAAGAAGAGGAAATCGCATGAGCTGCTTTCGTGGGTTTACGGTTTCCCTGGGATTGCTGCTCATGCAAGCCGCTCCGGTTGACGCAGCCTCCCTCGACGGTCTCGCGGTCGAGGTGACGAACAGGTCGGAGCCGGTGCTGTGCGCGGAGAAGGACAACGTCACGATCGCGCTTGCAGCACCGAATGTGCGCGCGTTCCGCATCGAGGCCGCGCATCCCGCCTACATCGGCATGATCCAGCGCGACAGCTTCGAGGCGGACTGGACCGCCTGCGATATGAGCGCGGACCCCGTGCACAAGGTGCCGGTGCCGCCGCGCCGGCAGACGCTCTATGAGGAGATCGGGTTCTGGGTCGTCGGGCTGACGCTCGAGTCCTACTGGCGGCCTGCCACAGCAACTGTGCGTATCGGCGACCGCGTGGAGAAGAACATCCATTTGCTGCAGCTCTGGCAGATCCGTCCGATGGGCGGCGAGGAGGTGCTCGTCCTCTATCCGCAGGACGGGTATTGGCGCATTCGTCCGATGGCTCCCGCCGGCATGCCGCCGACGGCGTTCGGTTCGTCGTTTCTCGTCGGCCCTGTCGAGGACGAGGGCCGCCCGATCGTGCGCATCAAGGAGGTCGCGTTCGATCCGAAGGCCAAGAAGTTCACGCTTGCGTTCGAGCGCGGCGGCTCGGCGACGCTCGACATGGTGCGCACCGACAACCGCCTCAATGCGATCGACGTCGCCTACGACAAGCCGGTTGCCGGCCGTCCCTTCGCGATGCTGCGCTCGATGTACGTGACCGATTTCAACAACGACGTCGCGCGCATCGCGGTGCGCGAGAAGGGCGCCAAGGGCTGGCGGGAAGACAACATCATGCGCTTCGGCAAGGCCGTGGCGACGGATGTCTGGATGGGGCGCACGTCGGCGTCGCAGCACAACACGTCGTCGCCCGACATGGTGTTCAACAGCTTCTCGGATACAGGCATGCCGAAGCGGCCGAAGTCGGAAACCCCGCGCGCGAAGTGAGACGCGAAACGAGCCTTCAGGCGGTGGTGGTCTGGCTGCGGGCGGCTGCGAGCAATTTGTCGTCGTAGGCGAGGGGGGCGTCGAGCTGCACGGCGAAGCGATCGGCGCTGGCCCAGGCGATCTTGCCCTGCAGGTTGTGGTCGCCGACGACGAGGCTCACACGTTGGCCGACCTCGACTCCGATATCGCCTTCGGCGCCGATGCCGCCGCGCGAGATGTCGAACAAAGTTATCGGTCGCCAGTCGCCGCCGGCTTGCAGCCATCCCTGCCACGACACGGCATAGCGCGGTTGCTGGCGGCGCTCGGCGATGCCGGGAATCTCGAGGGTTCCGTCGGCCATGATGCACGGGGTTTCGCCAGCGGCTGCACGGGCAAGAATGTTGCGCAGGCGCGGCAGGCGGGCTGCCTGCTGATCCAGATCGACGCCGCGCGCGACGGCCTTGTCGAGAATGTCGATCGCTGCGTGGCACAACTCGCGCCAGATGTCGGCGAGGACTTCGGTCGGGATGCCGTAGTTCGAACCGGTGGTCGCCGGGTCGGCCTGCAACTTCGCGGCCGTCGCTCTGCGCGCGAAAGCGAGGCGCACGTGGAAATGCTGGATCTGGCCGATCAACTCGGGCTGGAGGCTCGCCAGTTCCGGGACCACGGCGGGATAGACGACGGGCTCGGGAGGCATGATCGCCAGGATATGCTGGTGGTCGGCCGAGGGGGAGATTTCGGCGGCATTGAACAGGCTGGCGACGGTCGCGATCGAGCCGGCCAGGGTTGCGACTTCGCTGGCGACACCGTGCAGTGCAGGAGACGCGCGATCCGCATCGGCGAATTTCGTCGTCGGGTCGAGATGGCTGAAGTCCAGACTTTCGCCGTCGTCCAGGAAGCCCAATTCGGCGCCCATCGTTCGTCTCGCGTGCTCGAGTTGCGGTCGATGACAGAACGATAGCGCAAGTTTCGTAACCAATGCCTCCACGACGGGGTACTGATCATCTCAAATTCTAACGAATGAAACCGGTTCGAGGGATGCGGCTACCACTCGATGCCGACCATGGCGGCGACGGGTTTGACCGCGTGGCCTGAGAGCAGGCGGGCCAATGCGGCCGGGTCGATCGCGCCGTTATGCAGCACCTCGTTGCGGTGGATGCCCTGGGCGATGAACAGGGAGGCGAGCCCTGCAGCGCTCGCGCCGGCGATATCGGTGCGCACAGCATCGCCGATCGCCAGTATGCGCTGGGGATCGGGCGTTCTGCCGCGTAGTTCTGCGATTTTCGCAAACGCCAAATGGTATGCCGGGGCGTGCGGTTTGCCGGCCCAGTAGACCTCGCCGCCCATGGTCTCGTAGAGTTCGGCGACGATGCCGGCGCACGGCAGCAACTCCCCGCCGACATCGACGACGAGATCGGGATTGGCGCAGATGAACGGGAGGCGGCGGGCGAGAGCGCGTTCGAGCAGCGGCCGATAGGTTTCGGCGGTTTCGTTGCGATCGTCCTCCAGCCCGGTGCAGACGATGGCTTGCGCGTCTTCGAGCGGCACGCGCGCTGCGGGCTCGGTCTCGAACAGCGGAAGGTCGCGCTCCGTGCCGATGTGGAGCACGCGGGAGTAGCCGCGCTCCGCGATATGGGCGAGGGCGATGTCGCCGGAGGATACGATCGCATCCCAACTGTCGCGGCGGACGCGCTTCTCGGCGAGAACCTCGGCGACCCAACGGGAGGGCATGGGGGCATTCGACAACAGCAGGACCGTGCCTCCCGCCGCGCGATATCGAGCAAAGGCATCGCCGGCGCCATCGTATGCGCTGCGGCCGTCGTGGACGACGCCCCAGACGTCGCAGACGAGGGCATCATAGCCTGAAATGAGCGGGCCTGCAGCCGTGATGAGCCTGGTCATGAATGGGGCTCCCGCTTGGATCGCCGAGACGCGCCGAAGACGCCGAAGCGGAAGCCGGCATAGGATACGAACATCGAGACGAAGCAGGCCAGAAAAAGCGCCGCCTCGGGGATCAGGGCCGGGACTGCCAGCAGCAGGCCGGCGAACACGGTGTAGTTCACGAGTTGAGACGTGAGCGAGACGCCCGCGAACTTCGAGAACTCGACGAGGGTCGGCGGGTTCTTTTCGGCGAACGTTATCGTTCGGTTGATCGACCACGAGACGACCATCGCCAGCGCGATGCCGAAGGGCCGCGCGAGGAACGGTGAGATGGCGAATACGCGGGTCAGCAGCGTCAGCACGGCGGTGTCGGTCGCGAGTGCGGCCAGTCCTGCGAGCACGAAGCCGCCGTAGTGGCGCACGGCGCCGCTGGCGACGGCGCTGCGCCATCTGCTCGCCAGGGTGGTATCGGGGGTCATAGCGGTAGGGCCCTCGCCCAATCGACCGGGGGGCGGTCGGGCCTCGGGTCCGGGTGCCAGATCGCTTCGTCGAGACGGGGAACGGCGAACAGCGCGTCGAGTTCGTGGCGGCGGCGTTCGACGACGGGATCGAGTTCGGCCAAGGCGGCGTCGGGATAGCCGGGGTGGCACATCACCAGATGGCGGGGGCCTCGCACAGAGAAGAACCGGGCGAGCTCCTGCTCGAAGGGGATGTTCAGATCGAACGGGGATACGCCGGAAAATCCGCGGTTCGTGGGGAAGCCGGCGGCTCGCATCTTCGCGCCGAAGCCGCGCGCCAGGGTGTGGATGACGATGGCCTTGTGGACGGCCGTGCGTCGGCGAAGGATGTCGATCGTGCGGTCGGCGGGATCGCGAACGAGCGGGAGCCGATCGCGGTAGCGGGCCTGCAGGATCTGCAACAGGGCGTGGCGGACGCGCGGCAGGACGTGAACGTGCTGATGCCCGTCGATGAAGTCCGGTTGAACCCCGAGGCCTTCCTCGAAGTGCGCGAGTTGGCGGCCGATTTCGGCGGCGATCTCGCCGGTGCCGATCGCGCCGGTCGCGCAGCGCCGGAGAAGGGTCATGTTGTCCTGGAATTCGCCGTCGGGGGCGAGAAGTGGGGCGGGCCCTAGCGGGTTGCCGAGCGTCAGGTTGAGGTGGAGGCCGACCGCCACGAAGGGGCGCAGCTCACGCAGGCGGGGCGCCGAGGCTTGCCAGGCCGGCATAGTGACGATGGCGCTCGTGGCCGACAACCGCCGTGCGCGGGCGAGTTCCTCGATGCCGCTGCTGACGCCCTCGGTGATCGCGAAGTCGTCGGCGCACAAGATGACGTTGGCCCCGGCGGGGAGTGCGGGCTCGTCTTCCCGGGCGCTGGTCGACGTGTTGGCGCTCGTCATTGAAGCGTATCGACAGTCAGACCGGTATGGATGTGGCGGCGGCCGATCGGGGTGGGGGGATCGACACCGATCTCTTCGGCGACGAGATACAGTGGCCGCGCTTTCACTTCCTCGTACACCCGGCCGAGATATTCACCGATGATGCCGAGGACGATCAGTTGCACGCCCGCGAAGAACATCACCGAAATGATGATCGAGGGATAGCCGGGGACGTCGACGCCGAACACCATCGTCTTGAGCACGATGACGATGGCGTAGGCGAAGGCGACGAATGAGACGATGAGGCCGAGCAGGGTCGAAATCCGCAGCGGGAGCGTCGAGAAAGCCGTCAATCCGTCGAGTGCGAAGTGGACGAGGCGGCGGATGTTCCAGCGCGAGCCGCCGCCACCTTCACGGGCTGCGACGGTGTAGGGGATACCCACCGACTTGTAGCCGATCCAGGAGAACAGGCCCTTGTTGAAGCGCGAGGCTTCGCGCATGCGGTTCATCGCATCGGCGGCCTTGCGGTCGAGCAACCGGAAATCGCCGGCGCCTTCGGGGATGTCGGTTTTCACGAGCGCATTGAAGATTTTGTAGAACGCGACGGAGACGAGGCGGCGCAGCGGTCCGTCGGTGTTGCGGTCGTTGCGCTCGCCGTAGACGATCTGATAGCCGTCGCGCCAGCGGGCGACGAACTGCGACAGCAACTCGGGGGGGTGCTGCAGATCGGCGTCCATGAGGATGACCGCATCGCCGGTCGCATAGCGGATGCCGGCGGCGAGCGCGATCTCCTTGCCGAAGTTGCGGCTGAACGAGATGGCCTTGATGCGGTTGTCGTCCGCGTTGAGGGCGCGCAGGCGTTCCAGCGTGTCGTCGCGCGAACCGTCGTCGACGAACACCAGCTCCCACGTCGCGTCGGGGAGCTGGTCGAGCACCGGCGTCAACCGGCCGACGAGCCGGTCCAGGTTGGCGGCCTCGTTCAGGACGGGGATGACGATCGATATGAGGTCGCGGGCCATGGCAAGCTGCTGGTCAAGCTGATCGTTCAGGGGCAACGTCCCCGGCTCGGCGGGCGAGGGGCGGGGATGTGGTCCCGTTTCGTTCGCACTGCTACCGGGTAAATGACGCATCGCACCGTCATTTACAAGCCGGTGCATGAACGGCGGTAGAACAGCGTCCGACCAGCGGCGATCCCGCGAGCCGCTTGGTTGAGAATTGCCGGTTCGGGTCGAGCGGGAAAGTGCCGAGCGGGAGGAATAAGGTGGCCGAGGAAATCTTTCCCCGGCCTGCTCAGAGTTGTCCCGGGTTCAGGACGGCATCAGAGGCAGCGCGTGATGGTGGAGCCGCACTTGGTATAGCGGATTTCGTCCCAGGCGCAGCAGGGCTGCTCCTTCTGGCAGACCCAGGTGGTCTGCTTGCCATCGGGGAACTTGTGGCGGCAGACTTTCTGATCCTTGCCGATCTTGGGGGCGGCGGCAGCCTTGGCGGCGGGAGCCTTCGCGTCCTGGGCGATGGCGGCGGCAGGGGCGAGCATCGTCAGGGAGAGAGCGGCGGCGGCGAGCAGGCGGAACATGGCAGGTCTCCTACATATGAACAATCGAACGCGGCGAGGTTCGCACTGCTGCCACCTGTCTGGCAATGACGTGGCTGCATCAAGTGGAAGGAAACCGGCTGGAAGCGGGGCACAAAGCAGGAAACGGCGATCTTGCACCGCCGGGGCCACGGTCATAAGGATAGGACCAACGAACCCCGGAACAGCGTCCGCCAAGAGGAGCCCCCGATGCAGGCCAACGCCGCGCCCACCACAGATGCAGCAACGCGTAAGAAGTATTACGATACCATCGCGCCGCAGTCGCTCGCTCCGCTGTGGGAGGTGCTGAAGGGCCTCGTGCCGCCGGAGCCACGCTCGAAGGCCGTGCCGCACGTCTGGCAGTATTCGAAGGTGCGGCCGCTGCTGATCGAGGCGGGCAGCCTCGTCACCGCAGAAGAGGCGGAACGGCGGGTGCTGGTGCTCGAGAACCCGGCTCTTGCCGGCCAGTCGCGGATCACCAGCTCGATGTACGCCGGCGTGCAGCTCGTGATGCCCGGCGAGGTGGCGCCGGCGCACAAGCATACCGCTTCGGCGCTGCGCTTCGTCCTCGAGTCCAATGGCGGCTACACGACGGTCGCGGGCGAGCGCACGCTGATGCGTCGCGGCGACTTCGTGATCACGCCGAACGGCGCCTGGCACGATCACGGGCAGGAGAGCGACAGCCCGATCATCTGGGTCGACGGACTCGATCTCCACATGATCAACTTCTTCGAGTCGGGCTTCATGGAGCACCACAACGACAAGAAGCAGATGCTCGTGAAGAACGACGAGGAATCCGTGGCGCGCTACGGCTCGGGCCTCGTGCCGATGACCGGCTCATCGCCGTTCGGGATGACCTCTCCGATCTTCAATTACCGCTATGATCGCAGCCGGGCGGCGCTGATGGATGTCGTCGCCAACAACGCGGTCGACGCCAATCTCGGCCACGCGCTGCGCTATGCCAACCCGCTCGACGGCGGCTGGGCGATGCCGACCATCGCGACGTGGCTCACGCATCTGCCGAAGGGGTTCGAGACCAAGGGCTATCGCGCGACCGACGGCCGCACGATTATCGTCGTCGAAGGCGAGGTCTCGGCCGAGATCGACGGTAAGACGTTGACGGTCGGCGAGAGCGACATCGCGGTGTGGCCGGCCTGGGCGTGGGGCAGCCTGCGCGCTTCGAAGGACGCGATCTTCTTCACGTTCTCCGACCGCGCCGCGCAGGAGAAGCTCGGCATCTGGCGCGAGGACCGGCGATAGGAACGCATTCCTGCCGGCCGCTCGAAATCGCGGTCGGGCAGGCACTCGAATGGGAGACTGGGCTGCCGACGCAGGCCGCCTCAAACGAACGTCTCGTTGCGCTTCAGGTATTCGACGAACACGGGGTCATGCTGCACCGCGATCGGTACGGGCAGACCCAGCACCGAATCGAAGAACGGCGTCGGCTTTTTCTTCTCGTCGAGGGTTTCCTTGGCGATTTCGATGCCCTTGTCGAGATCGCCCCTGATGAAGCGGAGATGCTCGGCGAGTTCGGCATTCGCCAGCTCGACGTTGCCGCCGTGCTTGGCGCGCAACTGTTGATACGACAGGGTGCTGAGGTAGAGGGCGTAGCGCTGCTCGATGTCGTGCGAGAACAGTTTCCGGCGCACAAAATACCAAGCAACGCCTGTTACGGCCCCGGCAGCCAGACCGATGAATAGCCAGTAGACCCATGTCGGAACCGGTTCGGGCGCCGTGGCGGCGGGGTTCGTGGGCTTGAGACTGCCGTCGCTGCTGGTATCCACGGGCTTTCCATCGCCCGAACTATTCGTGCCGGTCTTCTGCGCCTCTTTCTCCTTCTCGTTCTTGGAGAGTTCTTTCACTTTGTCCTTATGCTGTTCTGCCAGATCGCGCATGGCCTTCTGCGCGGCGTCACGAAGCGTCGACACGGCGCTGTCGATATCGCTCTTCGACAGTGGCGGTTCGCTGGAGAAGCTCCAGGGCGTGGCGACCTTGCCGTAGCCGTCGGTTGCCTGCAGGTGCAACTGCACGCCGGATTTCACGCGCTGGCGCAGCGGATAGAGCCAGCGATAGTACCAGCGGTTCATGATCCGCGGAACGAGATCGCCGCTCGATTCCAGGATGACCGTCCGGCTTCCGAGCAGACCCTTGTACACGTCGACGAACTCGTGGCTGCCGACGGCGGGCGCACCGAATGTCACGACGGCCGCGATATGGTCGATGCGGATGTTGCGGTCCTTGCCGATCGCGTCTGCGACGCGTGCATGGTCGAAGGCGGCGATCTGTGCCATTGCGCCGCCGAGCGAATGACCGGCGTAGACGATCTGGTCGATGTCACGATTTTCGAAACGCTCGGCGAGCCAGTCCTCGACCTGGTCCTTGATGGCGGCCCAGGCGATCGAGAAGCCGACATGACGGCCGGGCTCGGGATCGCCGAGCTTTTCGAGCAACGGACCATAGGCTTCTCGCAAGCCGGCGAGGCGGCGATCCTTTCTGGCGAACAGATCGTCGGTCAGCGCATCTGTGCTGTTGATCTTCCAGTCCCGCTTGCTGAGCGTGCCACGGAAGATGACGAAGGCTTTGCGCTCGAATACGAAGCCGAAGCCTTGCGCGTCGGCCAGTTTGCCGTACTCGCTTGCGTCTTTGCCGGCTGAATTGAAGAACTTGGGGTGGGTGTGGCCCGAGCAGCATTCGGTGAGATAGCGCGTGATGCGTTGTTCGCTCTCGTAGGCGAGCGCCGTCTTGTAGGCGAGAAACTCACAGAGCTGCAGCGGCACCAGCCGAGGCTTGGTTTCCCTCGTCGGCTCGATCGAACGCCAGCCGTAGTCGCGCGGCAGCAGGAACCGAGCGGCGCTCCGCTGGGTTTGCAGGTCCGCTGTCGTCGAGAAATAGTCTGTGTCGAGGTGGAAACCGTCGACTCGAGGCGGCTTGGCCAGGAGTTCGACGATCTGTGCGAGGAGTTCGGGGCTCGTAGCGGGGGGTGTTGTCGGCGGGGGCGGCATTCGAAAACCTCTGGGCTACATCGGAAGGCACCGGCAATACTCGGCAGAGGTTCGGCAGAGCGGGAATGTATCGGCGGAGTGAAATCCCGGCTGCTGCCGCCAGTGGCCTCGCGCGCCACAAGCCGCTTCGTTTCGTCTCACCCCTGGGTTTTCCCGACAAGCCCGGTTTGTGGGTATGGCGAGAACCGGGCATAAGTTGTGGCACAACGGCCGCAGTGGTTTGCCGCCTCGTCGTTTCGGCGGAACTCGCAAGACCGACGAGGCGAGGTCGCTGCCGCACCTCGTGCATGAAGTCCGGACCGGTTTCGAGGCGCATCATGTCCCGTCGCATCATAGACATCTCCGTCAGTCTGCAAGGGGATATCGCGTCCGATCCGCCCGGCCTCGAGCCGAAGATCAAGTATTTTCACCACAAGCAGACGGCCAAGGAAGTGTGCCGGTTTTTTCCGGGGCTGACGACGGATCAGATTCCCGATGCCGAGGGCTGGGCGATCGAGCACATCCAGCTCACCACTCACGCGGGAACGCACCTCGATGCGCCCTGGCATTTCGCCTCGACGATGGACGGCGGCAAGCCCGCGCTCACGATCGACGAGGTGCCACTCGACTGGTGCTTCCAGCCCGGTGTGAAGCTCGATTTCAGGCATCTGCCGGACGGCTATGTCGCGACCGCTGCCGATGTCGAAAAGGAACTCGCGCGCATCGGTCATTCCTTGCAGCCGCTCGACATCGTCGTGGTCAACACGGCTGCGGGCGCGCGCTACGGGCAGGACGACTATCTGCCGACCGGCTGCGGTATGGGGCGCGAGGCAACGCTTTATCTGACATCGCGTGGCGTCAAGATCACCGGCACCG
This sequence comes from uncultured Devosia sp., assembly GCA_964574325.1. GTDB lineage: Bacteria > Pseudomonadota > Alphaproteobacteria > Rhizobiales > Hyphomicrobiaceae > CAMDPA01. Next base: position 56,613 of record CAZNMY010000021.1, read on the forward strand.
ACGCGTGGTCCTGGGATGCGCCGTTCGTCCACACCGCGAAGAAGTTCGCCGAGACCAAAGATCCCGCGCTCGTCTGGGAAGGCCACAAGGCCAGCCGGGAGATCGGCTATTGCCACATGGAGAAACTGTCGAACCTCGATCAGCTTCCCACATCGGGCTTCATGATCTCCTGCTTTCCCGTGAAGATCAAAGCGGCGTCCGCGGGCTGGACCCGCGCCGTCGCGATCATCGAGGACAGATGAGCGATAATTCTTCCGATGCCGGGCCTGTCTCGCCTTATGTGGCGGGGGTAACCTGCCGCTGTCCGCGCTGCGGGAAAGGCGCGATCTTCGTGAGCGCGTTTTCGCTCTCTGTGCGCGAGCGGTGCGGCATTTGCGATCTCGATCTGAAGTTCATCGATCCCGGCGACGGGCCGGCCGTGTTCGCGATCATGATCGTGGGCTTCCTGATCCTGGGGGCTGCGCTGATCGTCGAGTTCAAGTTCAACCCGCCTGTGTGGGTGCACGTGGTTCTGTGGGCGCCGCTGACGCTGATCGTCGCGTTCGGGCTGCTGCGGCCGTTGAAGGGGTTGCTCGTCGCGCTGCAGTATCATCACAAGGCGGAGCAGGGGCGGTTGGAGTAGGCGGCTCGCGGGGGGCGAGTTCGCTTCGCGAGCGGGCTACCGCCCGCACCCGTTTGGGAGGGAGGCCCTCCCAAACCCGCCCCCTTTTTGAGACTTCAGGCAAGTCGGAGCAGACTGATGCTGACGAGATTCCGCGCGGCGGGGCTGATCTGGCCGACGCTGGTGGTGCTGCTGGCGTTGATGGTGCTGGTGGGGCTCGGCAACTGGCAGATGAGCCGGAAGGTCTGGAAAGACGGGCTGATCGCGCAGATCGAAGCGGGATTGCGTGGCGCGCCCGTTCCCCTCGACGAAGCGCTGCGCGGGGGGGCGTGTGTGGCCGGAAAGTCGTGTCCGTTCCCGGAGTATGCGCGGGTGCGGGTGCGCGGTCGTTTCGAGCACGCCCGCGAACGCTATCTCTATGCGCCCGATCCCACACTGGGGCTTGGTTTCCATGTCTACACGCCCATGGCTCTGGAGGACGGACGTCGGGTGATGGTCAATCGTGGCTACGTTCCGGATCGCCTGCGTTCGCCGCAGGGCCGGTCCGCCGGTCAGCTGCAGGGCTCGGTCGAGGTGGTCGGTCTGTTGCGCGGTCCCGGCGAGAAGGCGCTGTTCACGCCGGAAAACAATCCGGCACAGAATATCTGGTTCTGGCGGGATCTCGGTGCGATGACCGGCTGCGATGGGCAGGAGAGGGGAAGCTATTGCGCGAGCTTCGTGCGCGCCTTCGTCGACGCTGAGGCCGAGCCCGCCAATCCCGGCGGTTGGCCGAGGGGAGGTGCGACGAACCTGCAGATCGCCAACCGGCACCTCGAATACGCGCTCACGTGGTACGGGCTCGCGGCGGCACTGATCGCCTTTTATCTGGTGTTTGCGCGAGGACGTTTGCGAAATTCCGAAAAACCGGCGTCAGAGCAATGAGTTGAGAAGAATGCCCGGTGAGGCTGTCCAGGCGCAATGAACGCGAGCGCATGGGCGCGCTATTCTCGTACCCGCCCGAATTGGTCCCTTAATTCACGGGTATCTGAATCAAGACCGACGGCGCGCCTTGTTCGCGTCTGCGCTGGGCACTACGGTGCCGCAACATCGTGCCGAATAACTATCATCGTGAGCATTAGTCCGTATCGTGAAGTACATCTCCACCCGTGGCGAGGCGCCGAGCCTCGGTTTCGCCGATGTGACGCTCGCTGGGCTCGCCCGCGACGGCGGTCTCTATGTGCCGGAGACGTGGCCCCGGCTTTCGCCGGACGCTATCGCTGGGCTTGCCGGCCGGCCGTTCCACGAGATCGCCGTCGAGGTCATCGCACCGTTCACCGGGGGGGAGGTTTGTCGCGCTGATCTCGCGGCAATGGCGCGTGAGGCCTACGCGCAATTCGGTCATCCCGCAGTCACGCCCCTCGTCCAGATTGGTCCGGATCGCTGGGTGCTGGAGTTGTTCCACGGCCCGACGCTCGCGTTCAAGGACGTGGCGATGCAATTGCTCGCCCGGTTGATGGATCACATGCTGGCCAAGCGTGGCGAGCGGGCCACGATCGTCGCTGCGACCTCGGGGGACACCGGTGGTGCCGCCATCGAGGCGTTCCGCGGATCGAGCCGCGTCGATGTGGTCATCCTGTTTCCGGATGGCCGCGTGTCCGACGTCCAGCGCCGGATGATGACGACGCCGAAGGAAGCAAACGTGCACGCCGTCGCGGTCGACGGCACGTTCGACGACTGTCAGGCGCAAGTGAAGGCTATGTTCAACCATCTGGCTTTCCGCGACCGGCTGAAACTCTCGGCGGTGAACTCGATCAACTGGGCTCGCATCGTCGCGCAGGTGACGTACTACTTCGCTGCCGGCGCGGCGCTGGGCGCACCTCACCGCAAGCTGTCTTTCGTCGTGCCGACGGGGAACTTCGGCGACATTCTCGCGGGCTGGGTGGCACGCCAGATGGGCCTGCCGATCGAGCAACTCGTGATCGCATCGAACGCCAACGACATCCTGCCGCGCACGGTTGCGACCGGCATCTACGAGACGCGCGGGGTCGTGCCGACGACGTCGCCGTCGATGGATATCCAGGTGTCGTCGAATTTTGAGCGCTTCCTGTTCGAGGCCTGCGGGCGCGATGCTGCCGTCATTCGCGGACAGATGGCGTCGCTGGCACAGTCGGGCCGATTCGATGTGGGCGCTGCGAAGGCGCGGCTGCAGGCGGAATTCAGCGCAGCGGCGGCGGACGAGGCGCAGGTCGCCGAAACGATCCGTGCAACGGAGGAGGCGACGGGCTATCTCGCCGAGCCGCACACGGCCTGCGCGATCTTCGCAGCCGACAAGGCGCCGGATGGCACCGCTCAGGTGATCCTGTCGACGGCGCATCCGGCGAAGTTCCCCGACGCGATGCAGGAGATCACGGGGCGGCGGCCGGGGCTGCCGTCGCGGCTGTCGCGCCTGATGAGCGAGCCTGAACGCATGAGTGTCGTCGCCAACGATCGGGATGCGATCGAACGGTTCATCGAGGCGCGCTCCCGCGTCGTTGGCGGAGGCGCCTCATGACGACCGAGATCACGACGTTGCCGTCCGGTGTGCGCGTCGTCAGCCACGCGATGCCACACCTGGAAACGGTATCGCTCGGCGTTTGGGTGGCGGCAGGCGCCCGCCACGAGACGGCGGCCGAGAACGGCATCTCGCACATGCTCGAACACATGGCCTTCAAGGGAACCGCGCGCCGCACGCCGCGGGCGATCGCGGAGGAGATCGAGCAGGTCGGCGGGGAACTCAATGCGGCGACCAGCCTCGAGATGACCGCCTACTATGCCCGTGTGCTGAAGGGAGACGAGGCGGTCGCGTTGGATATCCTGGCCGATATTCTGCAGAACTCCAGCTATGCGCAGGTCGAGATGGAGCGGGAGCGGGAGGTGATCCTCCAGGAGATCGCAGGCATCAACGATTCTCCCGACGAGCTCGCCTACGATCTGCTCCAGGATGCGGCATTTCCAGAGCAGCCTGTCGGGCGGCCTGTGATCGGAACGCCACAGACGGTGGCCAGTTTTTCGGCGGATGATCTCAGACGGTTCCTCCGGGAGCGCTATGTCGCGTCGAGTACAGTCGTTTCCGCCGCAGGAGCTGTCGTCCACGACGAGCTGGTGCGCCACGTTGAGGCCCAATTCGGCGCACTGAATGGTGGGCAGGGAATCGGTTCGGTCGAGGCGAGGTACGTAGGGGGCGTTCGCTCGGCTTCGAAGACGTTCGAGCAGTGCCACCTGCTGCTCGGTTTTGCGGCGCCGTCCTACAAGGCCAAGGATTTTCTGACGGCGCAGGTTTATTCGGGGCTGATGGGCGGGGGCATGTCGTCGAGGTTGTTCCAGGAAGTTCGGGAAGAGCGCGGGCTCTGCTACGCGATCTACTCGTCGGCATGGGGGCTGGCGGACGGCGGCATGTTCAACGTGCATGCGGCGACGGGTGCAGAAATGATGGGGGATCTCATCGAGGTCGTGACGCGGGAGCTGAAGCGCTCGGTCGAGGAGAGGCCGGAAGCCGGCGAGGTCGAGCGCGCGAAGGCGCAACTCAAGGCTGGCCTGCTGATCAGCCTGGAGAGTTCATCCGCGCGGGCCGAGCAGATGGCGCGACAGTTGCTCGTGCACGGGCGGTTGTTGTCGCCCCGTGAGCTGATCGATCGGGTCGATGCGGTGACGCCGGAAGAGATCAGAGTATTCGCCGAGGGCATGGTGCGCGGCAGCAAGCCTTCCATCACCGTTGTCGGCGCGGGCAAGAAATCACGGAGCTGGGCCGAGACGACGGATCAGCGGATGGCAGGATAACGGAAAGGGTCGATGGCGTTCCTCAGATCCGGCCTGGGATACGATCACGCCGCGAGCATTCGCGGTCATGGCGTATGGCTGCGCGCGCCGGTAGCTGCCGACTATGTCGCGTGGGCGGAGCTGCGGCAGCTTTCTCGTGCCCATCTCACGCCGTGGGAGCCACAGTGGACGCCGGACGAGCTGTCTCGGGCGTCGTTCAAGATGCGGCTTCGGCACTATGCCCGTGAGGCGCGCGAGGATCTCGGCTACGCCTACCTGATTTTTCGCACCGGTGACGACACGCTGATCGGCGGACTGACCCTGAGCAGCATTCGCCGGGGCGTGTCGCAGAGCGCTTCGCTCGGCTACTGGATGGGGCTGCCGTACATCCGGCGGGGCTACATGAGCGCCGCGGTCGAGGCTGCTTTGCAACATGGTCACGACGTGCTGCGGCTGCATCGGATCGAAGCGGCCTGCCTGCCGTGGAACGCGGCTTCCATTGCGGTTCTGGAAGGCAGCGGTTTCGTGCGGGAAGGGCTTGCGCGGCAATACCTCAGGATCAATGGCGTGTGGCAGGATCATTTCCTCTACGCACGTCTGCCGGTTCCGCTCGCACCCGCTGCGGGGTGTGGTGCATGACGCAGCCTCGCACCGCGACTTGGGTTGCCGTGCTGCGGCTATGGCCGGGCGTTCGGTCCGCGATCGCGCTGCTGGTCGCGGTGGTGTCGGTGCTGGCGGGTGCGTCGGGGCAGGCGCTCGCGCTCAAGTCGGTGCCTCTGGCGGCCGATCAGGACTCGGTCGAGATCACCGTCGATGCCGAAATCCTGGGCTCGCGAGGCGATGCGATCCAGGTCGAGACCGCGCCAGATGGCGAAGGCATGGTCGGGCGCATGTCGGTGCGGGCGTCGGCCCAGGGGCTCAGCCCGAACTGGCTGGTGTTCGCGCTGCGCAATACGACGGACAAGCCGATGGAGCGGTGGGTGACCGCCGAGCGCTATTCGGTGATCGGGTCGGGCATCGTGTGGCCCAATCTCGATTCGCGCCGGATCGAGCTGGTGACGCCGTCGCTGGGATTTCTGCCGGAGCGGGTGCGAAGCGATCGGGCCGATATCTTCAAGATCACGCTGGAGCCCGGGCAGACCGTCACCTACGTCGCGGAGTTGGCGTCGGACAGGTTCGCGCGCGTCTACGTCTGGAAGCCGCTCGAGTACGAGCTGAAAGCGCGCGATCGCCAGCTCTACAACGGCATTCTGCTTGGGATCACGGGCGTATTGGGGATCTTCCTCACCGCGGTGTTCGCCGCGAACCACAAGCCGATCTTTCCGTCGGCCGCACTCGTGACGTGGTGCGTTCTCGCCTATCTCTGCGTCGATTTCGGCTTCTGGCACAAACTGTTCCAGCTTCGCCCGGAAGACAACGCCGTCTATCGGGCCGCGACCGAGGCGGCTCTGGCGGCGAGCCTGCTCGTCTTCATGCACATCTTCCTGCGGCTGACGGCGCTGCCGAGCCTCGCGCGGATGTTGCTGGTCGTGTGGATCATCGCGCAGATCGCGCTGGTCGGTCTCGCCGTGCTCGATGCCCGGCTCGCGGCGACGTTCGCGCGCGCGTCGTTCGGCGCCATCGGCGGGCTGGGAATTCTGGTGACCGGCTATCTGGCTCTGCGGGGACAGGACCGGGCGTTGTCCCTTCTGCCGACATGGATACTTTTCCTGGTCTGGGTTTTCGCCGCGATGGTGACGCTGACCGGGCGGATGTCGGGTGACGCGGTCATTTCGAGCCTGTCGGGCGGCCTCGTTCTCATCACCGTGCTGCTCGGGTTCACGGTGACGCAGTTCGCATTCCGGTCGCTCGAGCCGACGTTCGGCGCGGGGCCGGGCGAACAGCACGTGCGCTCGCTCGCGATCGACGGAGCCGGCGCGTCGGTATGGGAATGGAACGTGCGGCGCGACGAGGTGGCGACGGGGCCGTTGATCGAGGCGGCGCTGGGGCTCAACGCGGGCGAGCTTTCCTCGAAGTCCGAGGAGTTCTGCAACCATCTGCATGCCGCGGACAGAGAGCGCTTCCGGCTGCTGCTGTGGAGCGTGAAGGAGAACGGCGGCGGCGAGATACGTCTCGAATTCCGGATGCTGCACGCCGACAATTCCTATCGCTGGTTCGATCTCGAAGCGACGGCGGCGCCGGTCGCGGATCGCCGGGCGCTACGCTGCGTCGGCCTCATCCGCGACATCACGGAGGCGAAGCGCGCGCAGGAGCGCCTGCTGCACGACGCGGTGCACTGCAGCCTGACGGGGTTGCCCAATCGCGAGCTGTTCATGGATCGGCTCGGTGTCGCCGTGGCCCGCGCGAAGAACGAGCCGATGGTGATGCCGGCGGTCATCCTCATCGACGTCGACAAGTTCAGGAACGTGAATGCCGCCTATGGACTGGTGGTCGCCGACAGCCTGCTGCTGACGCTGGCGCGCCGGCTGCAGCATCACCTGCAGACGCAGGATACGCTGGCGCGGATCGGCGGCAATCAGTTCGGGCTGTTGGTGATGCAGGCGCACGAGGCCGCGGAATTGCTCGCCGTGGCGGAGAATGTGCGGCGGGCGGTGCGATCACCGATCGCGATCGCCGGCGAGGAAGTCGTGATGACGGCGGCGATCGGCATCGCGCTGTGGGATCAGAAGATCACGACGGCGAGCGAACTCCTGAAGGATGCCGAGGTCGCACTCTATCGCGCCAAGCGTGGCGGGGCCGATCGCGCCGAGACTTTCCGGCCGGAAATGCGAAGCGAGGTCGACAATCGCGCAGCGGTCGAGAGTGATCTGCGCGCGGCGATCGACCGGCAGGAATTGCATGTCCTTTATCAGCCGATCATCTCGATCGCGACGGAGGAATTGGCGGGGTTCGAGGCACTCGTGCGCTGGCAGCATCCGCGCCTCGGCATGCTCGGGCCCAACGATTTCGTACCGATTGCGGAGGAGAGCGATCTGATCGTGCGGTTGGGTTCGCTGGTCATGTCGCGGGCCGTCGAGGACGCGGCCGTGTGGCAGCGGCAGTTGCCGCGTGCGGACCGGCCGCTGTTCGTGTCGGTGAATATTTCGAGCCGGCAGTTGTTCCGGGCGGATCTCGTGCAGGAGATCCGGCAGGTCGTCGGCCGGATGCTGGTGCCGCCGGGCTGTCTGCGGCTCGAGCTGACCGAGTCGCTGGTCATGGAAAATCCGGAGCGGGCGGTCGAGGTTCTCGACATGCTGAAGGCGGCGGGAGCAGGACTGTCGCTCGATGATTTCGGTACGGGGTATTCGTCGCTCGCCTACTTGAACAGGTTCCCGTTCGATACGATCAAGATCGATCGCGACATCGTGCAGGCGAGCACGGCGGACGGCAATGGCGCAGCCATTCTCCGCTCGATCGTGGCGCTGACGCACGAGCTCGGCAAGAAGGTCGTCGCCGAAGGTGTGGAGCTGCAGGAGGACGTCGCGTTCCTGCGCCAGCTCGGTTGCGAGTACGCGCAGGGTTACTATTACGGTGAGCCGATCCCGCAGCGGGAGGTCGAGCGTATGCTGCGCGCCATCCGCAAGAACGAGCGCCGGATGCAGCGGGCAGGGTTCTTCACCGGCAAGGGCCGTCGCGACAAGGGCGCGGCGCGGGCTGCCAAATCCGCTGCTCCCGCGGGTGCGGCAGCGGCTGCGGCGGCCGCCGCGGCTTCTGCGCCGCCACCGTCGCCAGTGTCGCACAACGTGTCGGCGGGGCCTGCGGAGGCCGAGCCGACTTATCCGATGGCGCCGATTTTCCCCCCGCAACAGCCTGTCCCGGTGAACGAGCCCTCGCCGCAGCACTACGGCTACATTGCGCATCCCGCCCAACCGCCCGTGTTCGGTGCGCCACCGTTCGATCAGCCATTGCCCGATACCACGATCTGGCCGGAGCCGATTGCGCACGATCCAAACGCGCCCGTTCCCCCTCCAGTGCCGCCGCTGGTTCCGGGTGGCGCAGGTGGACCAACCGCGATGCCGGGGCTCGCCGAATTGCTGGCCGTAACGGGGGGCGCGAACGGTCAACATGCCGCTCACTACAGCGCGCCGGCAAACGATCCGTACTACGACAGGCAACCCGAGATCGTGGTCCACAGCGAGCCCGAACAGTTCGTAACTCCGGCTTCGAGGCCGCCACAGCCCGATGTCGGGGAGGGGCCCTCAGAGGTTCCGACGACACGTCCTCCGCGGCGAATTCCCGCGCCGGTGTCTCCGGATCTGTCGAACCTGCCACCTGCCATCGCGCTCAGCTTGTCACGGCTGGCGCGAGGTAGCAAATCGGGCGACGGCAACGGTTCGTGACGACGTTTCCCGATACCGGTGATTTCGAGTCCCGCCGCGTCAGGTGAGGATGGCGACACCATCGGCTGCTCTCACGCCTTCGCCATGCGGCAGCACGAACAGCGGGTTGATCTCGGCGTCGACGAGGCGATCCCCCAACGCCGCAGCCATTTCCGAGAACGAGACGATGGCCGAGACGAGGGCGTCGACGTCGGCCTTCGGACGGCCGCGATAGCCGTCGAGCAGCGGCCATGCCTTCAGGCTTCGGGCGAGGCCCAGGGCATCGACGCGGGACAGCGCACCGCCCGGTGGCAGCAACTTCAGCGCGGTGTCCTTGTAGAGTTCTGCGGTCACGCCGCCGAGCCCCAGCAGGATCGCGGTGCCGAGGGGATCGCGGCGGAGGCCGAGGATCAGCTCGATCCCACCCGACACCATCTCCTGCACGAGAAACCGGTCGACCTTCACGCTCGCCCGAGCGGCGACGGTGCGCTGCATTTCGTCGAGACGGGCAGCGATCGTCGCGGGCGTGATGTTGATGGCGACGCCGCCGACATCGCTCTTGTGCGTGATCGCACCGGTCAGAATTTTGAGTGCGACGGGCTTGCCGAAGTCGAGTGCTGCGGTCGTGGCTTCCTGTGCCGACGTGACGACGGTTTCCTTCACGCAGGGAATTCCGAAGCGCGCGAAGAGTTGCTTCGCCGCAGCCTCGTCGAGGGAGCCGGTGAGGCTCGGATCGACAGGAACCACGTGCCTGGATGCAGCGGCGCTCTCTTGCGGTGTTTTCCAACCGGCGGTGCGCAGCATACCGGCGAGCGCCACGGCGCAGCTCTCCGGTGCGGTGAAGGCGGGTACGCCGCGTTCCGTCAGCAACGAGGCCGCAGCCGGGGCGTGCGGACTGACGTAGGCGATGACCGGCTTGTCGCTGCGGGCCAGGCATTCGCCGATGGCGTCGGCCATGAGCGAGGGCTGAGCGACGCCGGACGAGCCGACGATGATGACCAGGCTGTCGTAGGTCGGGCTGTCCTGCATCGCAGTGATGGCGCCGCGAAGCACGTTGGGCTGGAGACCGGCGAGCGTCACGTCGATGGGATTGCGGTCGAGCGTCGCCTGATCGCCGGGTAGCAGCGCCTGCAGGCTCTCCGCTGTCGCTGCGTCGGGATGCGGCGTTTCGAGGCCGGCGAGGTTGAGGCTGTCGGCGATCAGCGTGCCGCCGCCGCCGGTCGAGGTGAGGATCGCGACGCGTTTGCCCTTCGGCACCCGGCCGGTCGCGAGGGCGCAGGGGATGTCGAGCAGTTCGCTGAAGTTCTCCGCCCTGATCACGCCGACGTCGGCGAACAGCGCATCGTACATGCGGTCGGAGCCTGCGAGTGCGCCGGTGTGTGAGGCGGCGGCGGCGGCGCCGGCGTCCGAGCGGCCGACCTTGAACGCGACGATAGGTTTGCCCGCACGTGCGGCCTTCAACGCGGCGGCGCGGAACTTCCCGGCGTTGCGCACGCTCTCGAGATAGAGTGCGATGACCCTGGTGTCGGGATCGTCGGCGAGATGATCGACGAAGTCGGCGATCTCGAGGTCGACCTCGTTGCCCGTCGAGACGAGTTTGGAAAGCCCGATGCCGCGCGCGGCGGCTCGCGAAAGCAAAGAGCCGAGGATGCCGCCGGACTGCGAGGCCACGCCGATGCCGCCGACGGGAAAGCGATCCATCTCGAGCACGCTCGATACCGACAGCGTCATGCTCTCGGTGACGTTGACGAGGCCGATGGTGTTGGGGCCGAGGATGCGCATCGAGCCGGCCGCCTGCCGCAACTGCTGCTGGCGGCGCGCGCCTTCCTCGCCGGTTTCGGAGAAGCCGGATGCCACGACGATGGCTGCCTCTGCGCCGCGCTCGGCGAGCGCCTTCACCGCGTCCGCCGCACGCGCCGCGCCGAGGAGGACGAGCGCGACGTCCGGTGTCTCGGGAAGGGAGGCGATGTCCGGGTAGCAGGTGAGGCCCTGGACTTCCGTCTGGCGTGGGTTCACCGGGTAGATGTCGCCGGGAAATCCGTGTTTGAGAAGAAAGCGCACGGGAAGGCCGGCCGTCTTGGTGGGGTCGGCAGATGCACCGATCACGGCGACACGGCGGGGTTTCAGAAGGCGGGCGATGGCGGACATGGGGGACTTTCTGGGGCGATGCCTCCTTGTCTGTTACGCGAAGGGGAGGGCTTGGAGCAACCCGAGGGATCGCGGCGGGGGCGCGTCTGGACTTTCCCGAGATCCAATCGGCCGGACCGATTTCCCACCGGGCCTCCCGCACCCACCCGTTTTTGTGACATAGAACCAGGGAGGAAGCGGTGCGGCGGGCGTTTGGGAGGTGGTGATGAGGCTGACTGAAGTTTTCGCGGAATTCGCCAGCGGCTTCGCGGCAAAGCCGCTCGAGCCCGAGGTCGCCCATCATGCCAAGCGGGCGGTGATCGATTGGTATGCGTCGGTACTCGCAGGCTCGATCATCGCGCCCGCGACACTGCTCGAAAAGGCCTACGCCGAAGATCTCGACCGAGGTGCCGCAAGGCTGGTCTCGGGGAGGAAGGCGACCGCAAGGACAGCCGCGCTGATAAACGGGACCGCCGCGCACGCCGAGGAAGTCGACGATATCTATCGTGAGGCGATCTATCATCCCGGCGCACCGACGATCGCGGCGGCGATGGCTGCAGCGCAGGATTTGGGCGCGAGCGGCGATACGTTCCTCAAGGGTGTTACGGTCGGCTACGAAGTGTCGACGCGGATCGGAGCGGCGCTCGGGCGGGCGCACTACAAATACTGGCACAACACCGGGACGGTCGGGACGTTCGGCGCTGCTGCGGCTGCGGCGAGCATTTACGGTCTCGATGCGAAGCGCTTCGCGCACGCGCTGGGCACCTGTGGGACCTTCGCGGCCGGATTGCAGCAGGCGTTCCGCGCGGACTCGATGTCGAAGCCGCTCCACGCAGGGCGCGCCGCCGAAGCCGGCATTGCCGCTGCGCAGATGGCGCGCGCTGGCGTCACGGGTGCGCTCGACATCATCGACGGCGAGGCAGGGCTCGGCCGGGCGATGGGAGCGGGGCCCGATTGGGTGAAAGCCGTCGCGACGCTGGGGCGCGAATTCAACATCACGCAGATGACGTTCAAGAACCACGCATGCTGCGGGCACACGTTCGCGGCGATCGACGGGGCGCTGGAAGTGCAGCGGATGCTCGGCGTGCGTGCCGGTGACATCGCGCGCGTTCGCGTTGCAACCTATGCGCCCGCTTTGGAAGTGGCGGGGAACGATCACCCGGTGACGTCGGCCGAGGCGCGCTTCAGTCTCAAGTATGTCGTCGCGACCGGGCTCGTTCACGGCAGTACGCGTCTCAAGGCGTTCGCGCCCGAGCGCCTGGCGTGCCGCGATACGCGCGATCTGATGACGCGGATCGACCTCGTCGTCGATCCGGAAATCGACGCGAAATTTCCGGGCAGGCGAGCCGCGCGGGTTTCGATCGAGACGCGGGACGGACGCCGCGCCGAGTATTTCCAGCCCGATCGCAAGGGCGACCCGGAACTGCCGCTGACCGATCGCGATCTCGACGAGAAGTTCGCGGAGCTGGCCGAGCCGGTGATCGGCAAGGCGAGGGCGGATGAATTGCTCGCGCGCATCAAGCGTCTCGAGCACGAGAAGTCTGTTTGAGAGACGGTCTGGCTCGATGACCGGGGCATATCCTCAGGAACTCGATTTTCTGTCATCCCGGTGCTCGTCACCGGGATCCAATGCGCCAAAATCGCCAACGCACCTGCAAGTTGCACGCTGGGTCCCGGGAACGAGCCCCGGGACGACACCTTCGTTTTTCATCGTCGGCTCAGGCGAATGGATAATCGGGAGATGAGATGAATTTTGAATTGAACGAAGAATCCCGCGCGTTCGCGGACAGCGTTTCCAAATTCGCGCGGGCGCATCTGGCCGATGGCGCGCTCGCGCGGGCGCATACGCACGGCTACCCTTGGGACGTTGCGGGCAGGATCGCGGAGCAGGGATTGCTCGGCGTGTTGTTCCCGGAGGCCGACGGCGGCGCGGGGGGAACGCTGCTCGATGCTGTCATCGCGATCCAGGAGGTGGCGCTCGTCTGCCCGCGCTCGGCCGACATCGTTCAGGCCGGTAACTTCGGGCCGATCCGGACGTTTCAGGAGTACGCGACGGCGGAACAGAAGGCGCGGTTCCTTCCCGATCTGCTTGCGGGGCGGTCGCTCATCAGTCTCGGCATGACGGAGCCGGATGCGGGATCGGCCGTGACCGAGCTCAAGACGAGCGCGACAAAGGACGGGGACGGCTGGCTCATCAACGGCACCAAGATCTTCTCCACGCACAGCCCCGAGGCCAAGGTGTTCCTGGTCTATGTGCGCTTCGGGCCCGGTGTCGGCGGCATCGGCTCGGTGCTGATCGAGAAGGGAACGCCGGGGTTCACGGTCGGCCAGCCCTCGCGCTTCATGAACGGCGAGGAATGGTCGGAGCTGCATTTCGAAAACTGCCGCATTCCGCAAGCGAACGTGCTGCTTGGCGAAGGCGGCTTCAAGAAACAGATTTCCGGATTCAACGTCGAGCGTCTCGGCAACTCGTCGCGCGCGCTGGCACTGGGCCGACATGCGTTCAACATCGCGCGGGAGTACGCCAAGACGCGGCGGCAGTTCGGGCGGCACTTGTGCGAGTTCCAGGGCCTGCAGTGGAAGTTCGCTGAAATGGCGGTCAAGCTCGATGCGGCGCAACTGTTGCTCTATCGGGCAGTTGCCGGCGCGGAAGCAGCGGGCGGTTTGCCGTCGGCATACGATACGGCGGTGGCGAAGCTCGCGTGCAACACGGCCGGATTCGAAGTCGCCAACGAAGCGATGCAGGTGATGGGCGGCATGGGCTTCAGCGAGGAGAGCCTCGTCGAATACTGCGTACGGCGGACGCGCGGGTGGATGATCGCGGGCGGCTCGATCGAGATCCTCAAGAACCGCATCGCCGAAAGCGTGTTCGAGCGCCGGTTCGATCAGCGCAAGGGATAGCATTTGCGAGGCCTTAAGAGAGGTCGCCCAAGGAGGCGAGCTTGGATCCACTGGAGCGGCTCGAGCTGATTCGCTTGCAGTTGCGGGCCAATCCTGCGCACGCGCTGCGGACAGCACGCCGCATCTACGAGCCCTGGTCGCGCTCTCAGTTCCGCGTTTTCGAAAGGCGCTGTTCGGCGTTCATGTTGGCGCAGTGCACTGGCCCCGAAGGGGCCGC
>CAZNMY010000022.1:0-70461 GCA_964574325.1 uncultured Devosia sp.
GCTGATTCCCAGCGGGAATGGCCCATGTCAAAGTGACTCAGTGCAAGTAGGTTGGCTCGAGCGGAGCGAGGCCCAACTTTCAGCGCTTGCCGGGAATTGTTGGGCCTCGGCCAGTGGCCTCGACCCAACCTACGGCGCTGATCGTGGAATTGCGATTCACGTCAAGCGGAATTCGGGCTGGCGATCAGGACGGATTGCGGCGCATCCAGTCGGCGAGATCCTTCACGGCGTCGTGCAGCTTGAACTGCGGCTCGTAGCCGATGTGGCGTTTGGCGCGCGAGAGGTCGGCGCCGGTGTCGCGGTTGGACAGCGAGATGCCTGCGCCAGCGGGGGCTTCGAATTTCACTTTCGCGCCCGGGACCGCGGCGGCGAATGCCTCAGCCATCGCGCTCGGCGTGGTCAACGAGCCCATCGTTATATTGAAGATGCGGCTGCCGAGATCCTTGGCCTCGAGGGCGAGGACCGTGCCGCCGGCAGCGTCCTTCGAATAGACCCACTCCATCGCACCGGGGGGTACGAGGGCTTCCTCGCCGGCCAGGACGCGGCGCATGGCTTCGCGCACGATATTCGAGGGACCGCCGCCGCCCGCGCCGCTCCACGGGCCGAAGGCTGCGCCGTAACGGAGCCCGGCGAATTCGATGCCGCAGAAGCGCGCGTAGTTGAGGCCGAGGCTTTCGACCGCCTGCTTGGTGGCAGAGTAGAACGTGGTCGGGCGCGGGAAGCCTTCTTCCTTGCCGAATTCGCCCTGGTCCTCGCCGCCTTGCAGGTAGTGATTGAGGACGCTCGAGCTCGACACGACGACGCGCTTCACGCCTGTGACGCGGGCGGCTTCGAGTACGTTCACGGTGCCCATGATGTTGAGGTTGATCGCGGAATAGGGATCGTTCTGCGCGCCGAGGGTCAGCAGCGGATTGGCGGCGGTGTGGGCGATGCGGGTGATCGAATGGGTGCGCAGGGCATCGATGATCGACAGCGGCTGCAACACGTCGCCCTTGACGAGGGTGACGCGGTCGAGAGGCACGATCTCGCCGATCGACTTGGTCTGGGCCGCGTGATCCATCAAGACCGGCTTCTCGCCGCGCTCGACGAGGATGCGTGCGATCTGCGAGCCGATCAGGCCCGCACCGATGACCAATGTCGTCATGCCGTTCCACTTTCTTTCGATGCTGGATTTCTGCTGGGGCTGCAAAACACCGCTTCAGGCGGTCGTCGACGGATCGGGTACGGCGACGCCGACCATGCTGTCGCGCGAGACGATGGACGCCAGCTTTTCTTCGCTCCAGCCTTCGGTGCCGGCGGGACGCTTGGGAAGGACGAGGTAGCGGAGATCGGCGAGGCTGTCGTGGACGCGGACCGCGACGTCGTCGGGGATGACTGTGCCGAATTCAGCGAGGACCTTGCGGGGCTCGGAGACGATGCGGGCGCGGTATCGCTTCGAGCGATACCAGTCCGGGGGGAGGCCGAGCAGCGCGCGCGGGTAGCAGGAGCACAGCGTGCATACGATGACATTGTGCACGTCAGCGGTGCTCTCGACGACGGTGAGCTTCGCTTCGCCCATGTCGACGCCGAATTGTGAGACGGCTGCATTGCCGTCGGCGAGCAGCGCTGCCTTGAAGTCGGGATCGGTCCATGCGCGGGCGACGACGGCAGCACCGCGCGCCGGCTGCCAGGCATCGAGCGCTTCGATGCCGCGGCGGATCTTCTCGGGCGAGAGAATCCCCTTCTCGATCAGCAGTTCCTGCATCGCGAGCGTCATCAATTCGTAGCGGCCGGGGGCGGAGGTGTCGTCCGGCTTCACGCCGGGATGGGGATGGTCGTGATCATGGTGATGATCGTGGTCGTGGTCGTGATTGCCGCTCATTTCGGCTGTCCTCGTGTCTGATGCAGCAGAGCGGGTTTCATTCGGGGATCCGGCTCAACCAATGCTCGTAGATGTCGACATCGACCGTGTCGTCGGGACTGCCGTGATAGGACGGCCAGATGTCGTGCTGGCGGAAGCGGACGCGGTAGAGACGGCGGCGCGGCTGGCCGTTGAAGCCGTAGCCCAATTCCTCGGGATTGAGGAATTCGCCGCAGGCGCGTTCGATGACGCCGACCTTGCCGCGCACGTAGAACGGCGTGCGGCGATGGCCCGGCGGGTTCACGCGGGCGATCACCACACGTTCGCCGGGTCTGAACGAGACGGTCGGAGCTTCTTTCATCGTCCCTCCTGCGCCATGCGGTCGGCAATTCGTGCCATGCGTCGCTCGAGTTCGTCCTTGTCGAGGATGCCTTTCTCGACCAGCAGGGTGGCGAGCGAGGCGGTGCCGCGCTCGAAATAGCCGAGCTCGTTATAGAGATCGACGCCCAGCTCCTCGCGGGTGCGGCGGACTTCGTCGGTGCGCACGAGCTTCGCGCCCTTGAGGCCGAGCGAATTGCCGAGCACGACCGAAAGTTTCTCCCAGGGCCGCGTTTCCGTCATGTCCTGCTCGATCGGTCCTGCCGGCAGGCCGCCGAGGTCGTGATAGCCACGCCCCGGCTCGCGGGCCGAGCTGAGATGCGTGTTGTCCGGGTCGCCGTCGCGGTGTGCGGCCATTCGATCTCTCCAGTGAGGCTGCCCGGGTGAGGGAGCCGGTCAGACGAGCGAGGCTAAGCGGAAGTGGCACCGGACGTCCAGGGCGGCGGAGAAATTGGGGACACACACAATTTCCTCGGCGGGGCTGCGCACCAACGACTTCGGCATTAGGAAATTGTGTGTTTCCCCAGTTTCCGCTCCCTGTCACCCGCGGGACAGCGCGAACGGGCGGCCTGAGGCATCTTGGTCTCACAACAGCAGCGACAACGCAGCAGACCAAACCCCTCGGGAGAGACCCAATGTTCACCACCGCCCCCAGCAGCCTCCGCATCCTCGCCGCCGCCATCGCATTGGGCACCGTCGCTTTCTCGAGCCAGGCCTCGGCCGTCAGCCTCTCGGTCCAGCTCGCCTGCGCCACCGACTACTACGCCTACTGCTCCAAGCACGATCCCGACGGCCCGGGCGTCCGCGCCTGCATGCGCGCCGCGGGTCCGAAGCTCTCCAACCGCTGCGTCAACGCGCTGATCGGCGCGGGCGAAGTCTCCAAGGCCGAGGTCGAGCGCCAGAAGGCCGCCAACGGCCGCACCGCTCAGGTGAAGTGAATGGTCACCGCGTGACCTTTCCTACCAATATGAGACGAGAGGTAACCCTTCGTTCACCGTGAACGTGCACAATGCCTCGAGAGAGATATCCGGCTGTGGGGCCGGTGGGTTTCGCTCAGTGGCGATGTGTGGGGATGTCATGGGTATTTTCGAGACGATAGGCTCGGCAATTTCGGCACTGAGCCGCCTGTTCGGATTTGGCAGGCGGGAGACGAGCATCGACGCCGCGGTTCAGCCCGTCGAGGTGGTCCGCCCTGCTTTCATGCCGGCGGTCGCAGGGTTCGTGCAACGCGCCCACGTCGACCATTTCCGGCTCGCGGCTCGGCTGACGTCGGTCGCCAAGCTCAATACACCGCTCGGCCGCAAGCCGAGGATCGCGGCGAAGCGCTCCGCAGATCTGCCCGCCGTTCCGGTGGAGCGACTGGGCGCGAAGAAGGTTCGGCTCAACGGAAACTACGGGCCGCGGGTCCTGAAGCCGGCGCTGAAGGTCGCTGCGCGCGCGAACAAAGTGGTGCCTTTCCCCGTGATGACGCGCACGCCGGCCGGCGAGCAGATCGAGATGGCGCGGGCAGCGTAGGCCCCGGGACGCGCACTCCAGCATACGAAATTCCGAGGCGATGTGCGCATTCGAGCGTGCATCGCCTTCAGGCCGTCTCTTCACGCCGTCCGGCGCAGACGTTCCGGTCGCCAGGTCGCGGGCGTCGCGCAGATATAGCCGAGCCCGGTGCCGGTCTTGGCGCCTTCGAGCGAGGTCGGGTCGAAACTCCAGCAACTCGCGAGATGCATCACGTGGGGTTCGGTCGGGTAGATCGGCATGGACTCGCCGACATCCGACTTGCGGTTCTTCACGCCGCGGACCTCCGCCACTCTCAGGCCGATGCTGCGCTCCTCGCGCGTCGCCTTGCCCTTGTTCCAGATGATGCCTTCGTCGCCGATCGCGAAAGCGCGGACGAGCTTGCCATCCGTGACGCGTGCCCAGGCGTAGAAATCCATCGGCGGATAGCTCAGGTAGTATTGCGCCTCGGGGAATGCGCCGGCCAGATCCAGCAGCATCGGCGTGCACTTGTCGACGAAGCTGCGGCCGAGCGGCTGGGGCAGGGACTGGCCGACGACGAACGTCCAGCCGTTGACCGGGGGCGTCAGGTAGACGCGGCCTTGCGCCAGCTTCTCGTCGTAGACGGTGCCGATCCCGGTGCGCCAGTTCGAGGTCTCGATGGCGTCGAGGCCGAGCGCTTCAGCGACGCGGGCTGCGTCCGTCGTCCTGATCGCGAGCCATGCCATGCGATAGCCGAACGCGGCGGGCGGATCTGGCGTGCGGTCATAGATGATGCGCGGCTCGAACATGCGAGGCGCGAGCACGAATGCCGCGATGGCGATCGTCACAACGATGAAGACGCCGATCGTCAGAATCACGGAGTGGTTGTCCTCGCTTTGCCCATCGCCGGTCTATGCGCCGCCGAGGTTGCGCCGCAAGGCTGAGATGCGTCGCGACTGGGGATAATCATGGGTTCTGTTGCCGATGGGCCGCGCTCAGTGCGTGAGGCTGCACGAGGTTTCCTGGTGATAGCCGTCGCTGCGTCGTTGCGAACGGGTCTCCTCCAGCGAAGAGTAGTGGCAACCGATTCGTAGATGTTCGTGATGAAAGACGCGCGATGAGATCCGATATTTCAAGCCTTCGCGGCACCGAAGCCGAGGCCGATGCCACTGCGTATTCCGGCGCATTACCGTCGGCGGGCGGTGAGCATCGTGATCCGGCACACTACCTCGTTCCGCCTGCGATGCTGGTCGTCGCCATCGCGATGGGCATCGCTGCGCATCTGCACATGGGGTTGACGGGAGAGATGGCTGCCGCGATCGGCGTGGCGCTGTTCTGTGTGATGTTGATGTGCCACGTCCTGTTGAGGATGGCCGACGAGGCGGAGCGAGCCGCCGAGGACGCTGCCGAACGCGGCATCAGGCAAGTGCCTTCGCCGATGCCTATCGAACCGCCGAGCGAAACAGCGAGTGTCGAACCGATCGGCGGGGAGAGGGGGCAGGCCGAGTTCGGCGGAGCCGTCCCGCTCGCTCGTGAGCGTGATCCGGAGTTCTCGCCGATGCAGCCGGCACTGGAGGCGACAGCCGAGAACGAGGCTGGTGCACCCGGCTGGAGTTTCAGGCCGGTCGATCTGATGCAGCCCGATGCCGCGCGGCCAGCTGCGCCCGTCGTGCATCATGCTTCCGACCCGGGCTCGCTCGGCGAGTTCCGCCCGACCTATGCCGAGCACAACCTGGACGCCGTTACCGTTGCTGCCGACCTGCCGTTGTCCGTCGATCGGATCGAAGGGGATCGCGAGGCCGACCGGATCGATTCGATCCTCAAGCGGCTTGCCGATCAGATCCACGCGGGAGCGGCAGCGCGCCAGCAACAGGCGGTGGAGGATGCAGGGGGGGCAACCGGGATGCCCACGCTTCCGGGGCTGCCGGATGCCGTGACGGCGGCTCAGCTGGAAGAGGGGCGAGACGTGCCGCTCGAGGATCTGGCTGCCGCAAATCCGGATTCGGCACTGGCGAGCGCTGTCGATGCTCTGCGCTCGACGGTCGAAGCCATGCGCGGTGCGCCGGCGCCGGTCGTGCCCGAGCTTTCGCCGGCGGAACTCAGCGTGGCGGCGGTCGCGGAAGCCATTCAAGCCGAGAGTGCAGACGTCTTCCTGTCGCCGATCCTGGGGCTCGCAGAACAATCGGCCAGGCATTTCGAAGTTTCCGTGAAGCTGCGGGTCGATACGGGCGACGAGCGCGCGATCGCTGCGGGCGCGGGGTTGCTGCCGCTGCTCGATGCGCTCAATGTGCGTCACGCGGCGGGCTTCGCTTCGATGCTCGGTCGGCGCGGGCGGGATGGGGCGGTGTTCTCGCTGGTCGGCGGCAAGTCGCTCGAGAGCGACCGTTTCGTGAGCGACGTCGCGGGGCGGCACGCGCAGGGGCTGGCGGATCGCATGGTTCTGGCGTTCGCACAGGACGAAATGCGAGGTCTCGGGCCGGGACAGTTGGCGGCACTGGAAGATCTCGCGCGGCTGGGGTTCCGCTTCTCGCTGCAGGGTGTCGCTGATCTCGATATGGATTTCGAGGCGCTGCAGGCGCTGGGCTTCGAGTTCGTGAAGCTCGACGCGGCGGTGTTCCAGGCCGGCCTGTTCTGTGACGGCGAGACGGTTCCGGCGAGTGAGATCTGCGAGCACTTCCAGGACTTGGGATTGTCGGTCATCGTAGGCGATATCGCAGATGCGGATACGCGGGACAGGCTGCTCGGATGGGGTGTCGTCTACGGACAGGGCGCGCTGTTCGGTGCGCCGCGTCCCGTGCCGGTCACAACGCCGGGAGCCGGAACGATGGCTGCCTGAACGCGCGTGACCGAAGGGGGAGGTGGCGGGTCGCCTCATCGCGTCCGCCGCATCTTTGGTGTCTCTCGGATTCAGAGGTATAGTCCAACTCAACCGGCGATCCTGGCCGGATGTTGGAAACGACCGGAAATCGAGGAAGAGACATGGCTTATACTCTCGCTGATCTGGCGTCGGATATCCGTTCGACACTCGAGTCGGACCCCGGAACCGAAGGGCGGAAAAAGGTTTGCGGGTTCGTTACGCGGGCGCTGAAGGACGAGGCGTTCGTCGCGGAACATCTCAAGGACCGGCCCGAGGGCGGCAATCCGCGGGAGATCCTGTACGAGGATCCCAAGCTCGGTTTCTGTATCTGCGGCCATGTCTACAAGCCCAATGCGGTCGGGAATCCGCACGATCACGGGTCGAGCTGGGCCATCTATGGCCAGGCCACCGGCATCACGGAAATGACCGATTGGAAAGTCGCCGAGAAGGGCGAGGGCGACAAGCCGACGCTGGTCGTGCCCGAGCGGGTGTATGACTTGAAGCCCGGAGACGCGCACTTCTACGATATCGGCTTCATCCACTCGCCGCGCCGCCTGATGCCTTCGCGTCTGCTGCGGATCGAGGGCGCCAACCTCGATGTCGTGAAGCGGTCGAACATCAAGGCGAAGGCTTGATCCACGGCGCGGGCCATCGGCGCGCCGTAGATCCCCCCTCCGCCCCTTCGGGGCACCTCCCCGGCAAGGGGGGAGGGAACAACGGTGCGTTATCGACCGACGTCCTAAACATCTTCGATGCGGGATGAGCGCATGTCCGAGTCTGCAGGAGATCCGGTCGTCATCGTATCCATTGCGCGCACGGCGATGGGTGGTTTCCAAGGCGCGTTCGCCAGTCTGACGGCGGCGGAGCTCGGCGCGGTGGCGATCAAGTCCGCGGTCGCCAGGGCGGGCGTGCCGGGCGACGACGTGTCGGACGTGCTGATGGGCTGCGTGCTGCCGGCAGGGCAAGGGCAGGCCCCTGCGCGGCAGGCTTCGCGCGGCGCAGGGCTGCCGGACCACGTGCCGTGCACGACGGTCAACAAGATGTGCGGCTCGGGCATGAAGACGGTCATGCTGGCATTCGAGGCATTGCACGCGCGGCCACGTGACGTGATCGTTGCCGGCGGTATGGAGAGCATGACGAATGCTCCGTATCTTCTGCCCAAGATGCGCGGCGGTGCGCGGCTCGGACACGCGGAAGTCAAGGACCACATGTTTCTCGACGGGCTGGAGGATGCCTATGACAAGGGGCGCCTGATGGGTACGTTCGCGGAAGACACCGCGGAGCATTTCCAGTTCACGCGTGAGGCGCAGGATGCGTTCGCAATCGAGAGCCTGAAGCGGGCGAAGGCTGCCAACGAGGACGGCAGCTTCACATCGGAGATCGTTCCGGTCACGGTGAAGGGGCGTAAGGGGGCCGTCGAGGTTGCGCGTGACGAGCAGCCGTTCGCAGCGGATCTATCGCGAATTCCATCATTGAAGCCGGCGTTTCGCGACGGTGGCACGGTTACGGCGGCCAATTCGTCGTCGATCTCGGATGGGGCGGCGGCATTGGTCCTGATGCGCCGGAGCGAGGCAGCGCGGCGCGCGCTGAGGCCGCTCGCCCAGATCGTCGGCGTCGCGGGGCACGCGCAGGCGCCGGCCTGGTTCACGACGGCGCCGGTGGGTGCGATCGGCAAGTTGCTGTCCGCGACAGGTTGGAAAGCCGACGACGTCGATCTCTACGAGATCAACGAGGCGTTCGCCGTGGTGACGATGGCGGCGATGCGCGAACTCGACCTGCCGCACGACAAGGTCAACGTCCACGGCGGCGCGTGCGCTCTGGGTCACCCGATCGGGGCGTCGGGCGCGCGGATCATCGTATCGCTGCTGGCGGCGCTCGAGAAACGCGGCGGGCGGCGCGGGATCGCGTCGTTGTGCATCGGTGGCGGCGAGGCGACGGCGGTCGCCGTCGAGCGCGTCGGTGGTTGAGCGCCGATGTTCTTCTACGCCTCGAAGCTGATCTCGGCGTTGATATGGCCGTCGAGCGTCATCACGATGCTGCTGGTGGTCGGTGCTGCCGGCGTGCTCACCGGCCGCGGCGGTGCTTGGAGCAGACGCGCGCTGGTGACGGGGAGCGTTCTTCTCATCGCGTGTGGTTTCGGTCCCGTCGGCAACGCTCTCCTGCTGCCGCTGGAGCAGAGATTCGAACGGGGTGCGCTGCCGTCCGAAATCCAGGGCGTGATCGTCCTGGGCGGGTTCGAGATGGGCGCGATGACGCAGGCGCGCGGCCAGCTTTCGTTCAACGAGGCGGGCGAGCGGTTGACGGAAGGCGTTCGGCTCGCGCTGCGCCGTCCGAAGGCGAAACTCATCTATACAGGTGGGGAGGCTAGGCTGCTGGGATCGTCGAAGAGCGAAGCGGCAGCGTCGATCGGCGACACCTTCGTCGCGTTCGGGATCGCGCGGGAGCGTGTCGTTCTCGAAGAGGTGTCGCGGACCACGTGGGAGAACGCGGACAACCTGCGGTCCATCCTGAAGCCACAGCCCGGCCAGAGGTTCGTGCTGGTCACCTCGGCGTTCCACATGCCGCGGGCCATGGGGACTTTCAGGGCGGCGGGTTTCGATGTGACGGCGTGGCCCGTCGACTATCGGACCGCCGGCTTCACCGATGCGTTGAAGCCATTCGCGACCGTGCACAACGGTCTCCAGGTCTTCGATATGGCATTCAAGGAGTGGGTGGGGCTCGCTGCCTATCGGCTGTCCCGCAGGTCGGTGGCTTTCTGGCCAGAAGCTCCCTGATCGGCGATCAGTTGCGCGAGAACGCAGGGCAGGGCCACGGCGGGACGGGTTTTGTGTGTGCAACTCGGTTCAGCAAGACCGCCGACATGCATTGAGGCTGCAGTGGCGCGACGTTAACGTGCGCCACGGGACCAATCCGGCGTCCGGGGAGAGTGCAGGTCAAACATGGCGTACATCGAAACCCGGCCCGCCACGCGATCGGCGTTTCCACGGCGGGCCCTCATCATAGCACTCGTTTCCCTCGCGTGTACGTTCGCGGTCGTGCTCAGCGGGCACAGCACGGGCTTTCTGCAGCGGGTCGAGCAGGGGTTCACGGATATCCGCACGGCGCTGTTCTCGGATCGGATCACGGGAGATCATCCCGACGTGGTGATCGTCAGCGTCGGCGCCAACGTCAGCGCGACGCGCGCGACGTTCGACCAGGCGGCGATCGACGTGGACCGCGGGCTGCTCGCACGCCTGATCGATGCGATCGACGACAGCGCCCCACGCGCCATCGGTTTCGATGTGCCTCTGCTTGGGGCAGGTGACGCGACCAAGGATCAGTCGCTTCAACGGGCGCTGCGCGAGGCCAAAGCCCGAGTGGTGATCGCATCGCGGACGAACAGCGCACAGGCCAATCCGGAAAGGCGGGCTTGGCTCGATCGCTTCATTTCCGGCACCGGCCGCAGAGCCGGACACATCACGACGCTTTATGACGAAGGGATGGGACGGGCGGTGGCGGTCGATTCCGGCGTACAGGCGATCGGTCGCGTGCCGGATAGCTTCGCGCTGCTGATGGCGCGGGCTCTGCGACCGGAAGTGCAGCGGGACTTCAGCGAAATCGCGTGGCTGCAGAAAGTCGACGATTCCAGTTGGCTCGCACGGTTCTTCAATGTCGGGGGGCAACAGCCGTTCCGGTTGCTGTTCGCGGAGGACCTGATCGACAGCACCAAGCAGATGCCCAGGCGCGCGTTCGCTGGGCGGCTCGTTCTCGTCACGACGGGGATCGCGGAGATCGAGCGGCACAGGACACCGTTGACGCTGTGGTCGGGCGAATCGCTGGCGCCCATTCAGATCCAGGCGCAGGCCATCGCGCAGATGCTCGACCGGCGGGCGATCAGCGGTATCGATTCGCGCACGACGCGGCTTGCGCTGTTCGCACTGGCATGCGCGGCAGGTCTGGTCGGATGGCTACGTGGGCCGGGGCTGCATATCGTGGGAACGCTGATCGCCATCGTGGCCTTGATCGCGATCGACGCGACGGCCTACGCGATCCGCGATCTCGCTCTGCCGCTGGTGCCGGGTCTGATCGTGTGGTTGCTCGGGGAGGCGGCTGGGCGAAGCCTGCGCGGCATCCTGAACTGGGAAGAGCGCAATGGCCTCAAGTGGCCGCTCGATAATCAGGCCGGTCCGGTATAGGGCGTCATCGTCTGGACGAGACGCCGACCGGGCTACGCCGGTCGGGTGCCAGAGGACTCGAGGCAGAGGACTAGTGACAGAGGTCCGGTGACAGAGGCTTGGCTGCGGATGCTTCGCGGCGGCTACTGATTGAAGAATGTCCCGGTCCAGGCGCGCTCGCGCCGCTGCGCCTGCTGGGCGGCCGGGCGCGGGCGATGGGCGCGCGGGGGGGGCGGTGCAGCAGCAATCAGCGGCGCGGCATCGCCGGCAGTGCTGTCAGGCGCCATCGGTGCGCCGATGGCCATCCGACCTTCGAAACCAGCGGGGCGTGCCGCCTCGGCCGTCGGCGTGGCGATCGTGCCCGTGACGACCGGCGCCTGCGATACCAGGGCGGGCGCCGGAACGGGGGCTGCTGCGAACGTCGGCGCCGACGCTGCAAATGACGGGCGGGCTGGTGCGAGGGTCGGGCCGAGGGGGGGCGATGACCGGTGTGCGGTCATGGTGCCGGCAGCGGAGCCCGGAGCCGAACGGCAGGCGCTGCCGGGATAACCACGGACGAGCGTGAGCTGGATCAGGTCGGGCTCGTCGCCGGAGAGGCCGGAGTTGACCTGCTCGATGAAGGCGCGCAGCGCGCGCCTCGAAGCTGGTCCCCATTCCCCGTCGACCTCGCCGACATAGCAGCCGACGCGCTTCAATTCGGCCTGCAAGGCACGTGCGAGATCCTGACGCGGCAATGGCTTCGATGTGATGGCGCTGCTGGTTTGGACGACGCGGGCAGAGGGGGCAGGGGCAGTGGCTTGATCGCGTGAGCGAGAATGAACCTCGACATCTGTCGACCAGCCGCGCGGGGCACTCGTGGTGGTAGCTGACGTGGGTTTGTGGGCGGCATCTGCCGTCGACGTCCGGGCAGCGGGCACGGGAAGGGCAGCGCCGAAAAAGCGCGGGCCGGACCCGGTCTCAGCGGCTGTCGCGTCTTGGCGATCGGACCCGGACCTGTGAGTGGAAGTCGAAAGGCTGGCGACCCCGCCGGCACCGATATCAGACACGACGGCCAGACCCGATTCCACCGTCGAAGGGACGAGCCACATCGTCGACGCAGCGACACCTGCTGCCAAAGTCAGAATTCCGAGCGCTATGCGCATGGTGTTACCCGGCCAGTAAACGGTTATCGATACCGCGATACAAATCGTTCTGCCCGCCGCAATCAACCTAGCTTATGCACGGGGCCGGCGGGAGGGCAAGCCCGTGCATCCGTATGCAATCTCCAGCAACGAGGCGGCACCTGCCCCTTCCGGAGACACCTCGATCATCGTCCGTCTCATCGTCCGTCTCATCGGACCGTGTCGCTCTAGACCGGGGCGCTGTATCGGGGGGGCGGTCGAAAAAAAATGTTGCGAGCTTCCAAGATACCAGCAAGTTTTCCGATTGCCGGTCCCGACGCGGCGTTCTCATCCTATCCGGAACAGTAGCGACAATTCTGGTATAGGTCCCCCAATTCGTTGCGGAGATGGCTGTTCAATTCTGTCACGTAGGGAATTTTCTGTGGATTGTTCCGGTTGAATTTTCTGAAGAAGCAACCTTCGCGCCACACACCGGCAGGTTGCGTTCGACAGCGACCGTCATGTCAGGTCGCCGCCTTCGGCGCGGATGCCAGCAGGTGGAGATACTCCGCCCGGCGTTCTGCGACGCGGCCAGCGATCCGGGCTCCGAAGGTGCCCATAGCGTCCAGCTCGGTTGAGGTCAGCGGGTCGCGGACTGCAGTTCGGAACGAGGGGAGGTCTTGCACGCGGGTCCACCAGCTGCGGCAGTGGGGGCGGCTACCGGTCCATACGTCCAGAAGTTGCAGATAGGCGAGGCGGGCGACGAAGGGCATCATATTGATGTCCGCCAGTGACATGGCAGAGCCGACCAGCCATCCGCTGGGGTTGTTGGAGAGGGCCTTCTCCATATCCCGGAAGGCGATCTCGTAGTTGGCTATCGCCTGGAATACATACGGAGATTCGACGCCGAGCTCGTAGGTCGACATGAAGCGTGCGCGCTTGTCGGGGTCGCCGACGTTGGTGAAGCGGGCCTCGAGCTGGGTGTCACTCATGCCGCGCATGCGCTCGCGGAACATGGCCGAGAAGCTCAATTCGCGGGTCGCGGCGAACAATCCTTCGTCGACGGCTTTGCTCCATTTGCGCATCTGGGTGCGCTCATAGGGGCTCGTCGGGATCAGTCCGGGCGCGGGGAAGCTGTCGTCGAGGTATTCGCAGATCAGGGTCGACTCCGTGATCGGCTTGCCGTCGTGGATGAGGGCAGGCACCACACCCTTCGGATTGATGGCGAGGTATTCGGGGCTGTACTGTTCGCCTCTGAACAGGTCGATGTCGCGCGTGGTGAACGACAGACCCTTTTCAGCCAAAGTAATCAATACCTTCTGGGTGCAGATGGAGTTGCCGGCCTTGTAGAGTTCGAGCATCTTGGTGTTCCCGTCTCAAATCGACTTCATGGGGCGCGCAGGGCAGCAAGCACCGATATAGCCCTTCTCTGTCGCATATGTCGGATATCGTTGAGAGTGTTGTACAGAGGCTCGTTGCCGCGCTGCTACAACAGGACTGTCCTTTTTGCCTCGCAATCGTGTATCGATGCGTATCCGATCCGGGTAGGATCACTGAGGCAGGACGGGCGGAAGGCTCGGCCTGATGGGGTGGCGTTCATATTGGCCGTGGTAACAAGCTCGGCGCGCTTCGTTTGTTTGCGGCGATGCTTGACAGAGAATGGACGGTGTCGCCGGCACTGTTCATGAGTGTGAGCCCTAATGCAGCCCCGGCTGGGGGGTGTGCGGCTGGCGGCTGAGAAGCCGTGGCGGTGCTCGATGCGACAATACACACCAAGCCGCTGGGAGGGGTCCCGAGGGCCGGGGCCTGAACTGGATGGATACTGGAATCGATGCGGTGCAGCTCGCGCCGGTGCGTTCTGTCGTGCTGGGTGTCGAGCTGCCCAATCTTCTTCGCGAAGAGACGCTGGCCGACATCTTCAGGGCGTCAGCGGCGCGCAACCCCGAGAAGCTCGCGCTGTCCCTCATCGGGACGGCTGAGCGGCTGAGCTATGGCGAACTCGACCGGCGCTCCGACAAGGTGGCGGCCCAGTTGGCCCTGCGCGGCGTGCGACGGGGCGATTTCGTCGGGCTGTGGCTGAAGCGTTCGCTCGACCTTCATGTCGCGCTGATCGGCATCCTCAAGGCTGGCGCTGCCTATATTCCGTTCGATGCGGAGGCTCCTGCCGACCGTGTCGCGTCGTGTCTGGCAGACTGCGGCGCCCGGCTGCTGGTGTCGCACGAGGGCATGGCCGCGGAGACGGCGAAGCTGACGTCGCCGGTCGAGCCGCTCGAGGCGCTGCTGGCCGATGACCGCGACGGCGGAGCGCCGCCTTCGGCCGGGCCGGACGATCCGGCCTATGCGATCTACACCTCGGGCTCGACGGGCAAGCCCAAAGGGATCGTCATCACCCACCGCAACATCTGCCATTATCTCAGGGCGGGTAACGAGGCGCTGGGCTTCCGCGAATCCGACGTCGTGCTGCAGCAGGCGTCGGTGGCGTTCGATCTGTCGCTCGAGGAGATCTTCGTTCCCTATCTGGTCGGCGCGACGCTGAAAGTCGCGACGATGGATACGGTCAAGCAGACCGACCGGCTGCCGGAGATCATCGAGGCGGAGGGCATCACGGTCATCGATACCGTGCCGACGCTGCTGTCGATGTTCGAGCGCGACGTGCCGTCGCTGCGGGTGATCGTCCTGGGCGGCGAAGCGTGTCCGCCGGCGCTGGTGGAGCGGTTCGCGAGGCCGGGCCGGTTCCTGTTCAACACCTACGGTCCGACCGAGACCACCGTCGTTGCTACCTACGCGGAGCTGAAGCCCGGCGATCCCGTGACGATCGGCAAGCCGATCGCGAACTATACGGCCTATGTCGTCGACGAGAACATGCAATTGCTGGCGCCCGGACAGACGGGCGAACTGGTGGTCGGCGGTCCCGGTGTCGCCCAGGGCTATATCAATCTGCCCGAGATGACGGCGAAGAAGTTCGTCGCCAATCCGTTCGATCCGGGGTCCAAGCGCGATCCGGTCCTCTACCGAACGGGGGACGCGGTCAGCCTCGATCCGCAGGGCCGGTTCGCATTCCACGGGCGCATCGACGATCAGGTGAAGATCCGCGGCTACCGGATCGAGCTCGGTGAAATCGAGAGCCTGATCGCCGACGAACCCGGCGTCAGAACCGCCGCTGTTGCCGTGCACCAGCATCCGACCGCGGGCGAGACGCTGGTCGCGCACATCGTGTCGGGCGATGAGAAGTTCGATGTGGAAGGCGCCAAGAAGGCGCTTGCCGGGAAGGTGCCGCCGTACATGGTGCCGCCGGTGTGGCAGGTGCACGATACGCTGCCGCGGCTCGCGTCGGGGAAGGTGGACCGCAAGGCGCTGGCGGTGATGCCGATCTCGATGGCGGTCGAGCAGGGAGAGCAGGAAGAACCACGCACGCCGACGGAAGCCCAATTGCTGGCGGCTGCCAAGTCCGTGATGGGGCTGCCGGTCGTCAATTTCGATTCCGACTTCTTCACCGATCTGGGCGGCCATTCGCTGATCGCGGCGCGGTTCGTTTCCGAGCTCAGGAAGAACCCGGCGCTCGCTTCGATCGCGCTGCAGGACATGTATTCGCTGCGGACGCTGCGCAAGATCGGCGAGGCGCTCGACAATCGGGCGCAGGCGGGCAAGGTCGACATCTCGTTCGAGCCGCCGCCACTGCTGCGGCGGTTCCTGTGCGGCCTGGGCCAGATGATCGCGCTGCCGTTCATCATCGCCATCGTGACGGCGCAGTGGATGGGCCTGCTGCTGTCGTCGATCTATCTCGTGCGCGACGAGACCCCGCTGTGGATCGAGGTGCTGACGCTGTGCTCGATCTACGTCGCGCTCAATATGGGCGCGAAGATCGTCGTGGTCGTCATGAAGTGGCTGGTCATCGGCCGCACCAAACCCGGCGTCTATCCGATGTGGGGGTGGTACTACTACAGGCTTTGGCTGCTCTCACGCATCGTTCACCTGACGCAGCACAAGTTCCTGCAGGGCACGCCCCTGATGCGGATCTATTTGCGGGCACTGGGCGCCAAGGTCGGGCGCGACGCGATCATCAACGAGTTCGAGGAAGGCGCCATCGACCTGATCAGTTTCGGGGAGCGGTGCAGCCTGGGAGCGAAGGTCAAGCTCGCCAACGTCGAAGTGGTCGGCAATCTCGTTTACGTCGGCAGGATCGACATCGGCGCCGACGCCCACATCGGCAATGGTTGCGTGATCGGGCACAACACCAAGCTCGGCGAGTGCTGCGAGTTGGGTGACCTGACGGCGATCGCGCCGGGAGCCGTCGTCGGCGACTTCGAAAGGTGGGACGGCACGCCGGCCAAGAAGGTCGGCATGATCGACAAGGCGTCGCTGCCGGAGCATCCCGAGCTCAGCGAAAAGGCTCGGAGGTGGCAGACGGTCGGCTACTTCTTCGCCTACAACCTGATCATGATGATCGGCCTGCTGCCGATCTTTCCCGCCTTCTACGTCCTCTACAACATCGACAACTGGACGAGCGGCGACGTCGACTACGTGATCCCCTGGCATCTGGTGCCGCTCTATGCATGGCCGGCCGCGCTCGCGCTGGTCTTCGTGTCGATGGGGGTCGCCATCGTGATGCGCTGGGTGCTGCTGCCGGACCGGGTGCAACCGGGCAGCTACTCGATCTTCTCGGGCTTCTACTTCCGCAAGTGGATGCTCGGCGTGATGATCGAGTCCATGCTGGAGACGCTCAATTCGCTCTACGCGACCCTGTTCATGCGCAACTGGTACCGGCTTATGGGCTGCAAGCTCGGGCGCGGTACGGAGATCTCGTCCAATTTCGCGGGGCGTTACGACCTGATCGAAATGGGCGAGAACAGCTTCATCGGCGACCAGACGATATTCGGCGACGAGGATGTGCATCGCGGCTGGATGATCCTGAAGCGGGTCAAGACCGGAGACCGAGTCTTCTTCGGCAACAACTGCGTGGTCGCGCAGGGAAGCGTGATCGAGGACGACGCGCTGATCGGCGTCAAGTCACGGATGCCGGACGATCTCTACGTCAAGGCCGGCGAGACGTGGTTCGGCAGTCCTGCGATCAAGTTGCCGAACAGGCAGAAGGTCGTGCTGTCGGGCAACTGGACCTACGAGCCGCCAGCGCACATGCTGTATGGGCGATTGCTCTTCGAATCGATGCACACGTCGTTCCCGACAGCGGTGCTGATCACCATCGCCTACATCACAGCGGACATGATCGCTATCCCCATCGATCAAGGTCACTACTGGACGGCGCTCGGCATCTTCATGGCGGCCGGCATCATCAATTCCTTCATCATGTATTTCTTCTCGATGGGCTTCAAGTGGGTGCTGATGGGCGTCTACAAGCCGATCATGAAGCCGATGTGGTCGTGGTGGGCGATGCGGACGGAGGCGGTAGCGGTGTTCTACGGCGGCCTTTCGAGCAAGGTGTTGCTCGAGTATCTGCGCGGAACACCGTTCCTGCCCTGGCTGCTTCGGCCCTACGGTATGAAGGTCGGGAAGGGCGTCTACATCAACTCGACCGATATCACCGAGTTCGACTGCATCAGGATCGGCGATTTCTCCGCGATCAACATGCAAGCCGAGATCCAGACGCATCTCTACGAGGACCGCGTGATGAAGGTCGGTCGCATCGATATCGGCAAAGGCGTGACGGTCGGCTCAGGCACGACGATTTTGTACGATACCAAGATCGAAGACTGGGTGCAGGTCGGGCCGCTGTCGCTGCTGATGAAGGGTGAGACGCTGCCGACCAGCACGGTGTGGTCGGGATCGCCGACGCAGCCGATGCCGGTCAATCCGCATGCGACGGTTGCGGTGAGGACCGCAAAGGCCAGCCCGGAGAAGCCACCGGCGGCGGCTGCAGAGTAGGCGGTCGTCAATTCGGGCCGAGTGGGGCAGTCCACACGATGGTCGCCCCACCCTCCGCGGTCACCCCACCCCTATCCCCTCCCCATCGCGGGGGGGGGGACAGGTCGTGCGAGGTTCGAGGTGCTCGGCTCAACTCTCGATCAAGCGTTCGAGGGTTTCGAGGCGGTCGGCTTCGGCCGGCGGCTTGTCCCAGCGAATGCGGTGGATGCGGGGAAAACGCATGGCGATGCCGGACTTGTGGCGCGGCGAGCGCTGAATGGCGTCGAACGCCACTTCAAGGACGAGGCCGGGTGCCACGCGGCGGACGGGACCGAAGCGTTCCAGCGTGTTGTTGCGCACCCAGCGGTCGAGTTCGAGAAGCTCGGCATCGGTGAACCCGAAATAGGCTTTGCCGACGGGAACCAGCTCGTCACCGCCCGTGCGCGCGACCCAGGCGCCGAACGTGAAATCCGAATGGTAGGACGAGCGCTTGCCGGAACCGCGCTGGGCATACATCAGCACGCAATCGGCGGTGAGTGCGGCGCGCTTCCACTTGAACCAGTGGCCACGCGGCCGGCCTGCGAGATAGGGGCTTTCGCGGCGCTTCAGCATCAGGCCTTCGATGGCGTTGCCGCGCGTCGCGTTCCATGTGGCCAACATCGCGTCCTTGTCGGTCGGCGCCAGCAACGGCGACAAGTCCGTGCGGGGCGGGTGGGACGCGGCATGCCAACTTTCGAGACGTGTGCGGCGGTC
The DNA here is from genome assembly GCA_964574325.1 of uncultured Devosia sp. Taxonomy (GTDB): domain Bacteria; phylum Pseudomonadota; class Alphaproteobacteria; order Rhizobiales; family Hyphomicrobiaceae; genus CAMDPA01. Next base: position 18,415 of record CAZNMY010000022.1, read on the forward strand.
GTCGAAAGGCAACTGGCGGAGGTCCTCGTCGCCGATCATGAGGGCGTCGTAGAGGCGGACGTGGGCGGGCAATTCGGCGAGCATTCGCGCGGTGACGGCCTTGCGATTGAGCCGCTTCTGCAGATCTGAGAACGGTGCGACCTCGCCGTTGCGGACGACCAGCAATTCGCCGTCGAACACGCCTTCCGCGTTCCAGCCTTCGACGATGTCGGGGAAGGCGCGGCCGATGTCCTCGCCGGTGCGTGAGTAGAGCCGTGTCGCGCCCCGACCGCTGGCGACCTGGACGCGGATGCCGTCCCATTTCCATTCGACGGCGAACTGGCCGACGTCGAGCGCGGCCAAATCGTCCTCCTCCAGTGGATGAGACAGCATGAGCGGACGGAATACCGGTGCGCCGGAAATGTCGGGCCGAGGCGATTTTCCAGAGAGCCAGCCGAACAGCGGGAGATAAGGCGGAGCAAGCCCGTGCCAGACCTCCTCGATGTCGTCGACGGTCGCGCCGCTGCTCGTGCGGCTCGACCATTCGGCAAGCGCGGTCTTGGCGAGCCTCGCCGAAACGCCGACGCGCGGGGCGCCGGTCAGCAGTTTGAGCAGCGCCCATCGGCCGTTGGAATCGAGCGCGTCGAGCCAAGAAGCCAAGCGCTGAGCGAGGCTGTGGCGATCGATGAGGCCGAGCTCGGCGACGATGTCGGCGAGGCGGGGTGGTGTTCGTGGCTGCACGTCCGGTTCGGGTTCGGGCCAGAGCAGCGCGACGGTTTCGGCGGTATCGCCGACGTAGTCGCGGGAGAGGCGATAGAGTTCCGCGTCGACGCGCGGCTCGATCAATTCGGCGAGTGTGCGGCGAACGGGGAACGAGAACGGCAGGCCGTCGGTCAGGGCGGCGAGCGCCCAGCCGCGATCCGGATCCGGCGTCGCTGCGAAGTAGTCGGCGAGCAACTTGATCTTGGCGTTGCGCGCGGGGGTGTAGGCGAGGCGGTCCAAAAGTTCGGCGAAGGGGCTCATGGGCGAGGCCGCGCGTGGCGCGAAACGGTGGACGGACCGCTTCGAAGTGGGGCACGGGTCAACGGAAAATCAAGGCGGGTCATCAGGGTTTCTAAGTGATTGTGGAGTACGCTGATCTCGTCGCTTTGCGAGGGACAGTCATGAGTACGAAGTGGATTGTGGGCGGTGCAGTTGGTGCAACTCTGCTTGTCATCGGGGCGGCGGGCTCGGTCACGATTCAGAGGATGGCGCCCAGGGCGGTGCAGGACAGCGCACTTCCCGGTTTCGCGCAAAATTTCATGGCCAGCTGTCGCGGCGCGATTCGCGAGCGCAATTCCAGTCAGATCTGCAAATGCATGCTCGACGGCTTCGACGGGGCGCTGAGAACCGAGGACGAGTACCGGCTCGCAGGTGCGATCGTGAAGGCGATCGTTCAGAGCGGGCCGAACAAGGCTCGGATGCAGGCGAACTTCAATCGCGTCTCGCAAGACTTCCATGGTGCCGTATCGATCGAGCGGAAGGCTGCAGTGCTGCGGGTCGTGAGCACCGAGGGCGTGAGCTGCGGCAAGGCGCAATGATTGCCGGCCGTCGGTTGCCGACGAAGAGGCATCTTCCTGCGCGTTGAACTCAGTCAGCGGCGGCATCATTCGGCTTCGTCCTCCCGGCCGAGGAGGGCGAGAGCACGGGCGCGGCGGCCCATCAAAGTGGCGGCGCGGACGAGGGCCTCCTCGCGGCCGTGCGTGACCCAGATTTCCTCCGCGCCGGTGTCCTCGATCGTCGAGATCAACTCGGGCCAATCGACGTGATCTGAAATGACGAGCGGCAGCTCGACGCCGCGCTGGCGGGCGCGGGCCTTCACGCGCATCCAGCCCGAGGCGAACGCCGTCACCGGATCGGGGATGCGGCGCGACCAGCGGTCGGCCAGGGCTGACGGCGGGGCGAGCACGATTTCGCCAGCGAGGCTGTCACGCGTCGTTTCGGCAACGGGTTCGAGGGGCCCCAATTCGATGCCCAGGTCGCGATAGAGGTCGCACATTCCGATCATCGCGCCATGGAGATAGATGGTGCGGTCCCAGCCTGCCTCGCGCAACAGCACGATGAGGCGTTGCGCCTTGCCGAGGCTATATGCGCCGAGAAGATGGGCGCGTTCGGGGAAGGCGGCGAGGGAAGCGAGCAGGCGGCCGATCTCGCGCGCGTCGGGCTCGTGGCGAAACACCGGCAGGGCGAACGTCGCTTCGGTGACCAGCAGATCGCATCGCACGAGCTCGAACGGTGCGGCGGTCGGGTCGCGGCGGCGCTTGTAGTCGCCGGTGACGACGGCGCGTGCGCCCTTGTACTCGATCAGCACTTGGGCGCTGCCGAGGATATGTCCGGCCGGATGCAGGGTGACGCGGACGTCGCCGATCGTGATCGGCTCGCCCAACGCGAGAGGATGCGGCGACCGTCCGGCACCCGCTGCTCCCATCCTGAGGCGCATTACGGCGTGAGTTTCGGGCGTCGCCATCACCTGGTCGTGGCCGGGGCGAGCGTGGTCGGAATGGCCATGCGTGATAATGGCGCGATCGACGGGGCGGCTCGGGTCGATGAAGAAGCGGCCGGGCTCGCAGAATAGGCCTTCGGGCGTCGGGTATAGCCAGGATGCGAATGCCTGCATGGGGTGGAACCGGTCGATCGATCGAGATGCGTGATCGGAAGGATATGCGCGGCTGCGACGGTGGCTGCAACCTCGATGCGCCGGGGGGCGCAACCTGGGCTGCGTAGACACTCCGCAGGTTGGCGGCTCATCCTTCCGTGCTCAGAGAGAGCATTTGTGGTGCGTGTCGTGTTGCGTTGGTGAGTTGCGTCGTGCTCGGTCGGCTCAGTACACGTTCGGCGTTTTGTCTTCGCATCACAGCGGGTTGCATTTCTGCGCTTATTTTCCTTTGCGGCATTTCGATTTCGCCGCGGTCGCATGCGGCAGACGGTGGGCTGCCGACGCCGTTCGTTACGGGCGCACTGGAGTGGTGGTCTGGCGCCGATGCCATCCGGCATTCGTGGTCTACCTATAGTGGTGTCACCTGGGCGCCGTTCGGGAAGCTCGCCGACCATGGGGTGCGGCTGCGGGCAGCCGGCGGTTATGGCGAATATCGATATCGAGGCTGGGTCGACGGACGTAGTGAAACTATTTACGGCACGGCTGCGTTCGCGGATCTCCTCGCCGGGTATCAGATGGGGTTGGGCGCACTCACGCTCAAGGCGTTTGCCGGCGCGACATTCGACGGTCATTTCCTGTCGGTGTACGACGAGAAAAATCCGGTCGATGCGATCGCGACGGGGGCCAAGGGCGTGCTCGAAGGCTGGCTCAACATCACGCCCACGGCATGGGCGCAGGTCGATCTCGCCTATGCCACCGCGCACGCGAACTACAACAGCCGTCTGCGGGTTGGGTATCGGGTGGTCGACAAGGTGTCGCTCGGGATCGAGGGCGGGCAGTTCGGCAACGAGGCCAGCGACAATCGCCGGCTGGGTGGTTTCGCGCGATACGACTGGCTCGGGGGCGAGCTGTCCGTTTCGGGGGGCGTGTCCGGGGACATCGCCGAGCCGCGCAACCCTTACGCGACGCTCGTCTATCTGACGAAATTCTGACAGACTGGTCGGTCGAAAGGGCGGGCGCGCGCAGATGTGTGCATGTCATCTTCGCGTGTAGTCTGCCAATTTTTGAAAGTACCCAACTGTCACATGCCTATCCCCTTGCCTCAGGCGTGAGCGCGGAAATGGCTGCGATATCAACCAAGTGGCACGTCGGCCCCATGATCTGCACCCGACCACCTATGACGTTGGTCGGCCATGCGATTTTGAGCCAGCGCCTGAGGCAAGGGGATAGGCATGCAACTGTCACCCCGGCACTTGTTGCCGGGACCCATTGTGCAGCAAGCTCCGAGCAAGCTCCGAGGTGGATCCCGGTGACAAGCACCGGGATGACATGCGATTTTGAAATCAAGCGTGAGCGCGTGGGGGTGGCAGAGATGGGGCAAGCGATGAAGGTGATCTTACGCGGATGGGCGGGTCTGGGAATGGGTCTGATCGCGATCGTCACCGCGACGTCGGCTGCCATGGCGCAGGTCGACGTGCGGATGATCGGGTTCGGCGGGGCCAACAATCTCGTGACGTGGATCGCGATGGAGAAGGGGTTCTTCGAGAAGGAGAACCTGAAGGTCACGCTCGATGTGACGCCGGGCTCGCGTGAGCAGATGGCGAACATGATGGCCGGCAAGTATCACTTCGCGACGACGGCCTTCGACAACCTGATCGCCTACACCGAGGGCGAAGGGCGGGACAATCTGCCGGGCTTCGATATCGTCGCGATCATGGGCGCGCACAGCGGCTTCAACAGCGTGGTCGTGCGGGCGGACATAAAATCGTATGCCGACATCAAGGGGAAGGCGCTGGCGGTCGACAGCCCGAAGTCCGGCTATGCGACGATGATGTACGAGATCATCCGCCGCAAGACGGGGATGGTGCAAGGGAAGGACTATCAGATCCTGCAAGTCGGCGGCACCGGCGCTCGGGTGAAGGCGCTCAAGGAAGGAACCGCCGTCATCGCGGCGATCTCCTCGCCGGACGACCAACTGATGAAGGCGGCGGGATTCGGGATTCTCGGAGACGCGGCGGTGGAGATCGGTGCCTATCAGGGCAGCACGTATGCGGTGAGGCGGAGTTGGGCGAAAGCGAACGAGGCGACGGTGCTCGGCTATGTCCGCGCGACGGTGGCGGCGACGGAGTGGCTGGTCGCCAACCGCAAAGGCGCGACCGATGTCTTGCGCGCGCGGGTGAAGGGGCTCGACGAGGCGACGGCCGGGATCATCTACGACGGGCTGCTGTCACCGGGCGGCATGAACCGCAGAGGTGCGCTCAATCTCAAAGGCATCGACACGGTGCTGGCGCTTCGGCGGCAGGCCGGCTCGAAAGTTGGCGAGCCGGCGCGGTATATCGATACGAGCTATTATCAGAAGGTGGTGGGAAAGTAGGGGGCGGTAGCGAAGCATACCGCACCCTACGTCGTGTGCGTTACTCTGCCGCCCAGTCCTGCGGGGTCGGTACCCACTTCTCCATTTTCGGCGGTGCGCCGTTCTTCTTCATGGCGGCGAGCCACATACGGTGGATGCGGGGATCCTGATCCTCGTATTCGATCTGGTCGCCGCCTTCCTTGATGCTGGTGGAGACGGCACCCTTCTCGCCGGGCTTCATGCCGATCAGCGAGCGGCGCTGCGCTTCCATCATCGGGTAGCGAAGTCCGCCGACGGCCGTCGCGAGATAGCGCGCGGGCGTGGGGCCGGTGTTGAAGTGTTGGTGGAACTGGCGGTCGGCGGGCGGGAAGACGACGCCGTGGCCCCAGTCGATGCGCAGGAAGTCCTGCTGGTTCTCATACCACAGCAGCGAGAAGCCCTGGCCCTGCACGCACATCACGTGGAAGCTCGGGCCGTGGCGGTGGCCCTTCTTGTAGGTGCCGACCGGCATTTCGGAGATGTGAGCGTGCATCGAGCCGTCGGCCAGCACGAACATGATGTTGGTGCCGCCGGCGCCTCGGTCGCCCCAGGTCTTCAGCTCGATGGCCGAGAGGTCGGGGACGAAGTTCGTCTCCCACATGTGGTTGCCGGGCTTCACGGTGATGAGGTCGCCTTCGCCGGAGTAGTAGGACTCCTTGCCGGTGCGGTCCTCGAAATCGAAGGGGTTGTCGAAGATGAAGCGTTCGTTGTGGAACAGGTTCATCGCCATCGGCAGGTCGGTCGTGGAGACCATCAGGGCGCGTTCGCGGCCCGAGCCGTTGAAGTGGCGGTGCTTGGCGTTGAGTGGGATCGCGAACAGGCTCTTGGGGCCCCACTCGAAGCCGCGCTTGGTGCCGTCGGCCAATTCGATCTGCGTCGAGCCGGTACCTTCGAGGACGTAGATCACCTCCTCGTAGAGGTGGCGCTGCGGAGAAGTCGATTTGCCCGGAGCCAACTCGAAGAGGAACATGTTGGCGAAGTCGCCGCGGCCCTTGAGATGCACGGCGGAGGCTTTCGCGTCGACGCGCGCCCAGTGCTTCGTCTCGACCTTGAACAGGTCGATGCCGTAGTCCTCTACGACGAGCAGGCCTTCCTTGGCGATCCAGTCGAGGTAGGGGTCCAAGCCATAGCGGGCGGTGGGGTTTGCGGACATGCGACTTCCTTTCGTAGGTTGGGTCGAGCGTAGCGAGGCCCAACGATCTGGAACATTCGATTGAAAGTTGGGCCTCGGCTGATTGCGGCCTCGACCCAACCTACGGGAAACTGAAACGCTGTTTTAGCAGAACGAGGCTAGCTGAAAAGCAGGGACTTGATGACGACGGGGACGACGCCGGGAGGTGTCAGAAGCTCGCCGATGTCGACGAAATCGAGTTCCTTCAATTGAACGCCATCGATCGAGATCAGCGGGCGCTTCAGGTCGAGTTCGTACTGCAGGAGACGGCCGAGCGTCTTGCCGACATCGCCGTCGATCATCAGCAGCAGGAGGTTGTCGGATTTCGCTCCCGCGCCGAGTGCGGCGATGATGGCGCGGCCCATGGCATCGAGGCGCGAGAATTCCGGATCGCCTTCCCAGGTGAAGCCGAAGGCAAGGCGGGCCGACGGATCGAGGTCCATCTTGGACATACCGGCGCGTAGTTTCGCGGCGGTCGCTTCGACGTCGATGACCTCGGGGAGATCGAGGGCGACCTGGACGACGGGGACGTTGTGAACGGGAAGCAACTCGGGGGACGGCAGGAAGACGGTCTTGCCGCTCACCTGAACCGTGAACTGCGACGCGCCGATCACGGTTGCGCGGATGCCTTGTCCGGGATCGACGGATGTCGGCGCCTTGCGCTCGGCCAGGAGCTTCGTGAGTTCGTTCGCCAGAGGGCGCGCGATGTCGCCGAATTCTGCGGTCTCGCGGCCGAAGATATATTCCGACACGCCGCCGGAAAACGTGAGCAACGTCGGTTGAGCCGGGCGGGCGAGAGGCTCGGTGAGGAGGAAGCTCGCGCCGAGCGGATCGCGGGGGGCGTCGAGGATGTAGTCGGCGGCGATTTTGGCAAGGCGCGCGGCGATCTTCTGGCGGACGTCCGGCTGGGCGAGGGTCTCCGGCGTGGTTTCGATGCCGAGTGCCTTCGCGATCGAGACGGCGGAATCGTCGACGCGGGTGTATCGGCCGTTCGCGTCCGTTGCGATGCAGCGGCCGCCGACGGCGAAGGCTGCCACGCCGAGCACGACGCCCTTGTCGATCAATGCGAGCTTGGTCGTGCCGCCGCCGATGTCGACATGGAGCACGCAGGCATCGCGGTCCTTGGAAAGCTGGACGGCGCCGGAGCCGTGTGCGGCGAGCAGGCATTCGAGCTTGTGGCCGGCGGTGGCGCAGACGAACTTGCCTGCTTCCTCGGCGAACAATTCATCGATGGCGCGGGCGTTTTTGCGCTTGATCGCTTCGCCGGTAAGGATCACGGCGCCGCTGTCGACGTCGGACTTGGCGAGGCCCGCCTCGGCGTAGGCACCGGCGATGAAGCGGCCGAGGGCGGCGGCATCGATCGTGTCATCGCGGAGAAAGGGTGTGAGCATCACGTCGGAGCGCCAGATCACCTGGCGGTCGATGACGACGAAGCGGCTCGACAGGCCCTGCGTCTGACGCTGCAGCACGACCTTGGCGAACAGCAGATGCGACGTGGACGAGCCGATGTCGATGCCGACGGTTTTCAGCTCGACCGTCTCCTGCGCCCAGATATAGCGCGCGATCTCGGCCTTTTCCTCGTCGGTGAGCCCGCCGTGCTCGTGGTCGAATTCCATGTCGTGCATCTCGTCCTGTTCCGAAGTCTTCTCGTTGGTGGCGCAAGGCCGAGATTGCCACTACCTGTTATCCAGGGCGCCGCCTCGAGTGGGACGCGCCGTAATTGCAGAATGGCTCGGCTAGCCTGCGGTCTCGATGAGTTCGATATCTTTTTTCAGTAAATCGTTGACGAGGCTGTTCAGCGAGACCCCTCGAGCCATCGCCCTCTGCTGGAGGAATTTCAGTACCTCGGGCTGGAGATGTACCGGCGGCACATGCACCGCACCGGCGCGGAAGAACCTCCCACGCGTCGCACCCGAGAAGTCATATTCATCCTTCATCTCGTCGGTGTTCTTAGCTGCTTTCCTGCTCATATTGGCGTCTTTCGTGCTTGGTGGGCTTTCTGGCTGAGATGATCCGAATGTAGATATCGTCTTGCTCTATTTCGACGTGGGTGTGCACTACGAGTAGTTATTCCTTGCTTCGACTTGCTCCGATCGTAATCCAACGCTCTTCATTTCCGGATGCTGCTTCGAGGCGGGAGAGGGCCAGCCGGTCTTGAAATACCGTCATCGCATCCTCAAACGAAACTTTATGCTTGGCGAGATTGGTTGCCGCTTTCTCAGGGTCCCAGTCGTATTTGATCACAGATGCCATCGGTAAGGGCCTGCCTAAGAAGAAGTTCGACCTACGACGTTCGATCATCCGCTTCCGCGACCAGACGCGCCAACTCGCGGGTGGAGGGGATCCGATGGTCGAGGCGGGTCTGGTCGGCTTCGTCGCGGGCGAGGTTCTCGATCATGACAAGGAGCGTGCGGCGGGTGATGGCGATGTCCTCCTGCGAGATGCCGGCGAGAGCGACTTCGTTCACTTCCTCGGCGAGCGGCACGAGCTTGGGGCGCAGCGCGCGTCCCTTCGGCGTCAGGAACACGTAGACCTTCTTGCGGCTGTCGGGGAGTTGCTTGCGCGTGATGAGGCCCAGCTTCTCCATTGCTTTCAGGGCGGCGTAGGTGGTGGGCTCCTGCAGTCCGGCGCGCTCGGACAACTCGCGCTGGGTGAGGCCATCGGCTTCCCACAGGATGCGCAGGAACGACCAATGGCCGAACGAGACGGAATGCATCGCCTGGCGCATCTGAAGAGCGCGCATCAGGCCGCGCATCGCGTCTTTCACCAAGTGGGCGATGCGGTCGTTGGGGACGGCCTCGCGCCAATGACGAAGAATGGCACGGGTGCCTTCATCGGTGCCATCGAGTGGCGCCGAGGGGGGGGCGCCGTCATGCTCGGGCTTGGGGCTCATCGATCAAGTCCCTTCGAGTGCAATCTGGTGTTTCAGGAACATCTCGCGGCCTTCAGTGTGCGAGGCGAGCATCGCGAGGCAGACTTCCATCGTCGCCAATCCCCACTCGCCGCTGTGGATGACGGGCGCGCCGTGGACGATGGCGTCGTACAACTCGTCGATGACCTCGTCGCGGTAGATTTGTGGTGTAGCGAGTGCTTCGAAGCGGCGTTCGCTGTCGGCGTAGACGTGGACGCCCTTGGCGGTAGGGCGGAGGTCGCCGCCGGTGCACGAGGCGACGACGAGGCCGAAGTGCTGGTGGAAGCGCTGCGCGCCGGCAGCGGCAGCGTTCTGTGGGCCGGCGTAGCCTTCGCCGCCATAGTTGACGCGGCTTTTAAGGCGTTCTTCCTCTTCGAGAGAGGCTGCAACGCTCAGTGCTTTGCGCGTGGCGCCATAGCGCGCGGGATCTTTTGGAAGGCCGCCTTCGGTGACCCAGTCGACCAACTCGTCGCCGTCGAAGTGGGCGTAGCCGCTGTAGGTGAGCGAGGCGGTCGCGCCGCTTTCGAAGGAGAGAAGCGCCTGATAAGCGCCTTCTGTCGGCCGCGAGGGATCCCATACGCCGACGTTGGCGCGAACGCTGCGGACGAGGCCGCCGCCGAGGAGGCGGGCGACGTCGACCTGATGCGGCGCCTGATTGTACATGACGCCGCCGCCGAGGGCGGTGTCGAGTTCCTCGCGGCGGCGCGGGCGATAGAGGAAGTCCGTGAAGTAGGCGGACGTGATCATGCGGAGTTCGCCGACGGCTCCCGACGCGATGATGTCGCGTGCGCGGCGGATGGGGAGGTCGAAGCTGTGGCTGTGGCCGACGACCATGACGACGCCGGCCGCTTTCGCCGCTGCATTCATCGCGCGGCAATCCTCGAGCGTCAGCGCCATCGGCTTTTCGACGAGGATGTGCTTGCGGTTCGCGGCGGCGGCTTCGACGTTTGCGCGGTGCAGCGCGTGCGGGGTCGAGATGTAGACCGCTTCGACCGCGGGGTCGGCGCACATCTCCTCGACGGTCGGGTAGGCGTTACCGTTGAAGTCGGCGCGGAAGCGCTCGCGTGCTTCGGGGCGCGGATCGGCGCCGGCGACGATCTCCAGCTTCTCGCTGGCGAGTGCGGGCAGCATGATGCTGAAGGCGCGGCCGAGGCCCGCGATGCCGATCCTCAGTCGTCTCGGTCCCACGCGGATATCCTCAGATGTCGATGGCGAGATCGCCGGTCAGGGCGCGTGAGACGCAGACCATGATGCGGCCCGACTTCTCCTGCTCGGTCAGCACGAGGTCGCGGTGATCGACATCACCCGAAACGAGCTTCGTCTTGCAGGAGCCGCAGGTGCCGCTCTCGCAGGAGGAGGGGACCTTGTGGCCCGCGGCGCGGAGGGCATCGAGGATGCTGGTGTCGGCGGGGACTTCGATCGTCTCCCCGGTCGATGCGATCGAGACCTTGAACGGCTTGTTGTCGACGGCGTTCTTCTCGGGCTCCTGGAACGCCTCGAAGTGTACGGCCGCGGACGACCAATGGCCGGTCATGTCGCGGACGGCCATCATCAGCCCGCGCGGGCCGCAGCAATAGACGTGGCCGCGCGGCTTTTCGAGAACGGGCCAGAGGTCGAGGGCGTCGTCGGGATTGCCGCCGTCGTGGTGGATGGTGACGACGCCGCGAAACTGCGGCTGGCTCAATTCGGCGTGGAACGCGGTCGTCTCGCGTGAGCGCGTGAGATAGTAGAGTTTGAAGCGCCCGCCGGTCGATTTGAGGTGGCGCGCCATCGAGAGGATCGGCGTGATCCCGATGCCGCCCGCGATCAGGGTGTAGCCGGCGGGGCTCGGCACGAGCGGGAAGTCGTTGCGCGGGGCCGAGGCCGGAATCGTGTCGCCGACCTGCAGCGTGTCGAACATCGATCTGGAGCCGCCGCGCCCGGCAGCCTCGCGCTTCACGGCGATCTGGTAGAAGCTGCGGTCGGCGGGATCGTTGGCGAGCGAATATTTGCGGATCTGGCCATCAGGGGTCTTCACCGAGATGTGCGAGCCGGGGGTGAATTCGGGCAACTCCGCACCGACGGGATCGCGCAACTCGAACAACCTGATGTCCTCGGCCGCCACGCCGGCTCGCGCGACCACGAGGGGCGTCATCCCCTTTTCGACGGCGTCGGAAGGCATGGTTCGGTGTCTGCTCCTGGGGTGGCGGCGTCATGTCTTCCTGCCGCTGTGGGCAGGTCATGCTTAGCGCTCTAACCATTTAGTTGCTTTGGACTCGCAGGGCAAGCGAGCGCGACATTGCAGGCCGAAGCGGCGGTGAACGACTACGCCGCATTGAGGAATCGAACCTCGTCGGGTAGCGTTATCGTCTATTGATTTGTCGCGCAGGCAGGGGAAATCGTGGATCGACCGATCCGCGACGCCGGTGCTTCGTTCCGTATTTCCCGGTGGGCCGATTGCATTGGGCCGGCCGGGTCGGGAAAGGAAGCGGGAATGGTGGGGCTGGGGGGCGATAGCCTTTCATTGCTTGCGGCAGCCGGGGCGCTGATGGCGTTCGCGGGTCTGGCGGCTGCTGTGTTTCGAGGGGCGGCTCTGCAACTCGTCTATCCCGTCGGGGGCATCGCGGCGGCGATTGCGCTGACGGCTCATGCGGCCGCTCTGTTCGGGGCGGAGATTTCCACGGCGCAACTGCCGCTGGGCCTTTCGGGGACGGGGCTGCGCTTCCGGCTGGACGTGTTGTCCGCCTTCTTCGGCGTGATCGTGAACATCGGTGTCATCGCGGCGTGCCTCTATGGGCTCGGCCTCGATCGGAGAACCGAGTTGTCAGGGCGTGTCGAGCCGTTCTTCGCGGCTTTCGTTATCGCGATGAATGCGGTTCTGGTGGCAGACGACGCTTTCGCGTTTCTGTTCGCCTGGGAACTGATGTCGCTGGCGTCCTGGGCGCTGGTCGTGTCGCGGCACGAGGATCTGCAGTCGCGGCAGGCTGGCCATGTCTATCTGCTGATGGCGGCATTCGGGACGGCGGCGCTGCTGTTCGCCTTCGGTGCGATGGCGGGGGCTGCGGGCGGGCTGGCGTTCTACGACATCCGCGGGGCGAAGCTCACGGCCGCGACAGCGGGGATCGTGCTGGCGATGGCGCTGCTCGGGGCGGGCTCCAAGGCCGGCGTGATGCCGCTGCATGCGTGGCTGCCGCTCGCCCATCCGGCTGCGCCGAGCCACGTGTCGGCGCTGATGAGCGGCGTGATGACGAAGGTCGCGATCTACGGATTGATCCGCATCGTGTTCGATCTGATCGGCGCGCACCAGCAGTGGTGGTGGGCGTTGCCGTTCATCCTGCTCGGATCGATCACGGCCGTGCATGGGCTGATCCATGCCGTGCTCGACGAGGATCTGAAGCGTGTGCTCGCTTATTCGACGATCGAGAACATCGGCGTCATCCTCGTCGGTATCGGGTTTGCGATCGCGTTCAAGACCTCGGGCCTTCCGGGTGCGGCAGCGATCGCCATGGCGGCGGCGCTGCTGCATGCGCTCAATCATTCGTGGTTCAAGTCGCTCTTGTTTTTCGGGGCGGGGGCGGTTTTGCATTCGACGGGGAGCCGCGATTTCGACCGGTTCGGCGGGCTGATCCACCGGATGCCGCAGACGGCCGTATTTTTTCTCGTCGGGGCTTTCGCGATCTCGGCTATGCCGCCGCTGAACGGCTTCGTGTCGGAATGGCTGCTGTTCCAGGCCGTGCTCGCGGGGCCTCAATTCCCTGAACCGATCCTGCGTTTTCTCGCGCCGGCCATCGGGGCGATGCTGGCGTTTTCGGCGGCGTTGGCGGCGGCGTGTTTCGTGCGCGCGTTCGGCATGACGTTTCTCGGCCGGGCGCGGAGCACGGAAGCGGCCGAGGCGCACGAGGCGCCGCTCGCGGCTCGGTTCGCGATGGGGCTGCTGGCTGCATTGTGCGTCATCGGGGGCGTGCTCGGCAGCGTGCTGGTGGTGGTGATCGCGCCGGTGCTCGATCTGACGGTCGGCGGACGGCTGCCGGTGGCTACCAACGCGCCGACGCCGTGGGCGCTCATTCCGTTCGACGTTGCACGCAGCGTCTACGATGCGCCGATCATCATGCTGTTCGCGGTCATTTCCACTCTCTTGACGATTCTGATCGTGCATCGGGTCTCGGAGCGTCGCACGCGCAGATCGGCGGCGTGGGATTGCGGATATCCGGAGCCGTCCGTGCTGACGCAATATTCTGCGTCGAGTTTCGCGCAGCCGTTGCGGCGGATGTTCGGCAGTGTCGCGATGGGGGCGACCGAGAAGATCGACATGCCGGCACCCGGTGAGATGCGGGCCGCGCGGCTCCAGGTGGCGACGACGGACTATCTGTGGCGTTGGCTCTACGAGGTGCCGGCCGCGTTCGTGCTGGGCGTCTCCGAGCGGCTCAACGTCGTCCAGTTCCTGAGCATCCGGCACTATCTCGTGGCGATGTTCGCGACGCTCGTCATCCTGCTCATCGTCACCGCTGGGGTGATGTGATGCCGGCTCTCGCGGATCTGTCAGTGCTGCAGTCGATGGCTCAAGGCGCGCAGATGCTGCTGGTGCTGGTGGCGGCGCCTGCCGTCGTCGGCATCACACGCATCGTCAAAGCGCGTCTGTTGCGGCGGCAAGGGCCACCCTTGATGCAGCCCTATCGTGATCTCGTCCGGCTGCTGCGCAAGGAGGCGGTCGTCGCACACAATGCGTCGTGGCTGTTTCGTACCGCGCCCTATGTGATGTTCGCGCTGACGTGGGTCGCGGCGGCGCTGGTGCCGACGTTCGCATCGGGGCTGATGTTCAACTGGGCGGCCGACGTGGTGGCGCTCGTCGCGCTGATCGGGGCTGCCCGCATGTGGCAGGCGCTCGCGGCGATGGACATCGGCACGAGCTTCGGCGGGATCGGATCGTCGCGCGAGATGATGATCGCGACGCTGGCCGAGCCGGCGATGCTCCTGGTGATGTTGACGTTGGCGATCGTCGCGGGGACGACGCGGCTGCCGGGCGTCGCTGATTTCTTCGTTTCGCAGCCGCTCAGCGTGCGTGTTTCATTGGCGCTGGCGATGATTGCGCTCGTCATCGTGGCGCTGGCGGAGAACGCGCGCATTCCCGTCGACAATCCGGCGACGCATCTGGAACTCACGATGGTGCACGAGGCGATGGTGCTCGAGTATTCGGGGCGTCACCTCGCCATGGTCGAGGCGGCGAGCCATCTGAAGCTCGCGCTTTATCTCTCGCTCATCATCTGCCTGTTCGCGCCGTTCGGGATGGCGCCTGCGAGCGCGGGGCCGGTGCAGTGGATCGCGGGAGCGGGCATCTATCTCGCAAAGCTCGCGGCGGGGGCTGTCGTGCTCGGGTTCTGGGAAGTTTCGATCGCCAAAATGCGCGTGTTCCGCGTCGGCGAATTCCTCGGCGGGGCGTTCGTGTTCGCCTTTCTCGCCATTCTGCTGGCCTTTCTTTCCGGCGAGATCCTCCGATGAATCACGCCTACGACGTCTCGCATCTGCTGGCGGGCCTGATGCTCGTGGTCAGCTTCATGCTGCTCTATCAGAGCCGGGTTCTCGCGGTCGTGAGCGCGTTCGCGCTGCAGGCTGTGGTGCTGTCGCTGGCGGTCGCATGGGAAGCGTGGGTGCAGGACCGGCACGAACTCTATGTGACGGCGGCGATCGCGCTGGGGGTGAAGGCCATCGTCATTCCGCTGGCGTTGCGGCGGATCATCGTCGAGCTCGGCATCCAGCGGCAGATGGACAAGGTGGTGAACATCGGCGCGACGATGCTGATCGGGATCGCGCTGACGGCGCTGTCGCTGCTGTTGGTGCTCAAGGTGACGAAGGCGGCGCATTCGTTCACACGCGAAGGGCTCGCGCTGGCGCTCGCGGTCGTGCTGCTGGGATTTCTCATGATGATAACGCGGCGGAATGCGGTGTCGCAGATCGTCGGGTTCATGTCGATCGAGAATGGCTTGATCCTGGCTGCGACCGGCGCTCGGGGGATGCCGCTCGTGGTCGAGATCAGCGTGGCGTTCTCGGTGGTGATCGCGCTTCTCGTCTTCTCGGTGTTCGTGTTCGGCATTCGTGAACGCTTCGACAGCTTGGATGTCGGCGAGCTTCATCCGGCACGGGGAGAGGAGCGATGAGCGAAGGTCCCGCACTCGTCGCGATCGTGCCGGGGATTGCTGCGCTGCTGCTGGCGCTGATACCGGGCTATCGTATCGCGTCCTGGCTGAACGTGTTCGCTTCTGCTGCGACTTTCGCCGCGGGCCTGTCGCTCACGGTGCAGCCGAGGGTGCCGAGCGACCTGCTGATCGTCGACGATCTCAACATCTGCTTCATCGTCATCAACACGCTGGTCGGCCTGACGACGTCGATCTACAGCGCGACCTATGTCCGTCACGAGATGGCGAGCGGCCGGCTGACACTGCGGACGGTGCGCTTATATCACGCGATGTTCCAGGCGATGATGGCGGCGATGAACCTCGCGCTCATCGCGAACAATATCGGCCTGCTGTGGGTCGGGCTGGAGCTTGCCACGCTGATCGCCGTGATGATCGTGGGGCTTTACCGCACACCGGCAGCGCTGGAGGCTGCGTGGAAATATTTCATCATCGGGAGCGTCGGCGTCTCGCTGGCGTTCTTCGGCACGATCCTGTTCTACCTCGCGGGCCAGCCCGTGGTGGGCGAGGGTGCGCCGGCGATGACGTGGAGCCGATTGCTGGCGGTGGCGCCTCAACTCGATGCAGCGCTGATCAATCTGGCATTCGTGTTCGTGCTCGTCGGCTATGGAACGAAGGTCGGGCTCGTGCCGATGCACGCATGGCTGCCCGATGCGCATGCCGAGGGGCCGACTCCGATATCGGCGGTGCTGTCGGGGCTGCTTCTCAACGTGGCGCTGTTCGCGCTGCTGCGGTTCAAGATGATCGTGGCGGCGAGCCCGACAGCGATCCAGCCGGGTCCCGTGATGATCGTGCTGGGGCTCGGATCGCTGATCTTCGCGGCGCTGATGCTGTATCAGCGGCGGGATATCAAGCGGCTGTTCGCTTACTCTTCGATCGAGCACATGGGGCTGATCGTCTTCGCGCTGGGCATGGGCGGGCCGCTCGCGAACTTCGCTGCGCTGTTGCACATGGTGATGCACAGCCTGACGAAGTCGGCGATCTTCTTCGCGGTCGGGCACGTGTCGCAGATCAAGAGCACGCAGCGGATGACCGAGATGGGGGGCTTGAGCGTGACGCATCCGGGGCTTGCGATCGGGCTCGGCGCGGGTGTGCTGGCGATCGCGGGTTTGCCGCCGTTCGGCGTGTTCGTCAGCGAGTTCCTGATCGTGACGACGACGTTCAAGAGCGCGCCGCTGCTGGCGGTTGTCGCTGCGCTAGGGATCGTGCTCGCCTTCGGCGCGCTGCTGCTGCGGCTTCAGGATCTTTTGCTTGGTGCGCCCAAGGGTGTGGATCAGGCTGTGTGCGTTTCGATGGTGCCGTTGCTCGTGCATCTGACGCTGGTGCTGATTTCCGGTCTCTATGTGCCGGCTGATCTCGCCGGGTGGCTCGAGCGCGCAGCGGAGATGCTGGGATGAGCGAGCCCGTCTCCATCTCCCGAATTGCTGCGGGCAAGAAGCCCGGTGCCGATGGTTTCGTGCGTGTCGCTGTGGACGAGGCGGAGTGGATCGCGCTGGCGAAGGGCGCGGCCCAGGGCTTGCACGATCTCGTCTCGCTGTGGTGCGACGGTTCTCACGTTCGCATGGCTTCGAGCGATGCCGGCGCGAAGGTTCGCGCGATCGTATCGCTGCCGACACGTGCCGGTGCCTATCCGAGTGTCGGGCAGTATCACGCGCCGGCGATCCGGCTCGAGCGGGCGATGCGTGATCTGCACGGAACGCTGCCGGAGGGAATGCCGGATCTGCGGCCGTGGCTCGATCACGGCGCGTGGCCGAAGTCGTTCGTGACGCGCGGGGCCGGCGAGGTTCCTGCGGCGCACGTCTATCCGTTCCTGCCGGTCGAGGGAGCGGGGCTGCATCAGATCCCGGTCGGTCCCGTGCATGCCGGGATCATCGAGCCGGGGCATTTCCGGTTCACGGCGAACGGTGAAGCGGTGGTGCGGCTCGAAGAGCGGCTGGGCTATGTGCACAAGGGCGTCGAGGCGCTGTGCGAAGGGGCCGACATCGCGCGCGCGGGGCGGATCGCGGCACGTATTTCCGGCGACAGCACGGTGGCCTACGGCTTTGCATTCGCGCTGGCGGTCGAAGCCGCGCTCGAATGGATCCCGCCTGTCCGGGCGCAGCTTCTGCGAGGGGTGATAGCCGAGATCGAGCGGCTGTCGCATCACGTCAACGATGTCGGCGCGATCTGCAATGATGCGAGCGTGGTCGCGATCCTCGCGCGCTGCACGCTGATCCGCGAAGATATCCTGGCGACGGCGGCGCTGTGTTTCGGCCATCGCATGATGATGGACCGGATCGTGCCGGGGGGCGTGTCTGGTGATTTGGCCGAGGGCGGCGCGCAACAGCTTCGCGACTTGCTGCATCGGATCGAAGTGGAGTTCGCGGAGGTCGTGCGGATCTATGACGGATTGCATTCGCTCGCGGATCGCACGGTCACGACGGGAATCGTCAGTGAAGAGTTGGTGAAGCGGTTCGCGGCGGGCGGGCATGTCGGGCGGGCTTCGGGGCGCGTGTTCGATGCGCGGGGCGCCTATCCCTATGCGCCCTATGATCGGGTTAATTTCAGCATCCCCACGCGCATGTCGGGTGATGTCGATGCGCGGGTGTGGGTGCGAATCGAGGAGGTCGCGCAGAGCCGTGCGATCATCGCGCAACTGCTCGACGCATTGGAGCCGGGACCGGTGATGGCGGCTGCACCGGCGATGAGGGCGGGCGAGGGCGCTGCCCTGGTCGAAGCGTTCCGCGGCGACGTGCTGTTGTCCGTCAGGCTCGACGAAGTGGGGCGGGTGGCGCGGCTTCATGCGCGCGATGCCTCGTGGTTCCAGTGGCCGCTACTGGAAGCGGCGATCGAGGGCAACATCGTCGCCGACTTCCCGCTGTGCAACAAGTCGTTCAACTGCTCCTATTCCGGCCACGACAGCTAGGATGCCGCTATGCGCAAGTTGCTGTTCGACGCGCTGTTCAAGGGGACGGCGGTAATGAAACCGCCGACGCCGTCGGATGCCATGGTGAGGGAACTCGCCGAGGCGCTGGGCGAGCGTTCGCGGCAGAAGCTCGGGCGTTCGCTTTCGATTCGGGAGGTCGACGCCGGTTCGTGCAACGGCTGCGAGCTCGAGATCCACGCGTTGAACAATCCGGTTTACGACGTGGAGCGGTTCGGTTTGAAATTCGTCGCTTCACCGCGTCACGCCGATGTGTTGATGGTGACGGGGCCGGTGACGTGGAACATGCGCACCGCGCTCGAACGGACATATGCGGCGACGCCCGATCCGAAGTGGGTGGTCGCGATCGGCGACTGCGGCGCCGACTGCGGCGTGTTCAAGGGAAGTCCCGCTTGCGTCGGGCCGGTGTCGGCGGTGATCCCAGTAGACTTGACGATACCGGGATGCCCGCCGCCGCCGGTCGAGATATTGAAGGGGTTGCTGGCGCTGGTGGACGGCGTGAGTGGCTGATTTTCTTCGCTCACGGCAAGTTTCTCGCTTCGCCCGGGGCCTGCGCGGGTGATGCGCACATCACTCAGCATTTCGGAACGGCTGGGTGATGAGCTTGTCGATGCGCAGCTCCGTGGGATCGCGCAGGATCGGCAGACCGATGGTCATGCCGTTGTGGCCGGCCTGGGGCTGATCGCGGTAGGTGCGGAACAGCCGATCCCACCAGGGCAAGCAGAAGCCGAAGTTGGAATGCGTTTCGTCTGGGATGGCTGAATGGTGCACGCGGTGCATGTCCGGTGTGACGACAAAGGCGCGAAGGGCGCGGTCGACGGGCAGAGGCAATCTGGTGTTGGAGTGGCTGAACATCGCGGTGGCGTTCAGCAGGATTTCGAACAGCAGCACCGCCAGAGCCGGCGCTCCGAGTGCCGCGATCACGGCGAACTTGATCGCCATCGACAGGATCATCTCGATGGGGTGGAAACGGATGCCGGTCGTGGCGTCGAACTCGAGGTCGGCGTGATGCATCCGATGCAAGCGCCACAGCAGCGGCACATGATGAAAGACGATGTGCTGGGCGTAGATCGCGAGATCGAATGCGGCGACGGCGAGGGGCACGGTGGTCCACGCCGGCAGTGACGAGTGATTGAGCAGGCCTATACCGCGGTACTCGCACAAGATGGCGAAGGCCACCGCTGTCATCGGGAAGATCAGCTTGATCAGTGCCGACGACACCAGAATGAGGCCGAGGTTCCCCGGCCATCTCGTCGCGCGGCCGTGCGGCCGCCGGCGCCGGGGAGCGAAGGTTTCTGCGAGCGCCATCGTCGCCAGGACCGCAGCAAAGGCGCTCATCCGAATGGCCAGCTCGTTCGCGATCCAGTCGAAGTTCATGGCACTGCCTCTGCTGTGCCGGGTTCAAGCGCCGAAGCGATAGGTATCCATGGCGAGTACGCCATATTCGTAGCTCGAATGCATGCGGCGGACCGGCTCGTCTGTCGCGGAAGCGCCCATGGCGACGAACAATGGCAGCAGGTGGTCGTCGTAAGGGTGGTTTGCTTGTGCCGACGGCGCGATATCGATCGCATCGAGCACGGCTTCGCGGTCGCCGGAAACCAGCTTGTCGTGCATCCAATCCGTGAACGAGGAGACCCATTCGGGTGGGCTTCCGGCGATGGAGTCGCGCTGGATCGCACGGAGATTGTGGGTCATCGAGCCCGATGCGACGATCAGCACGCCTTCGTCCCGCAGCGGGGCCAGTGCCTCGCCGAGACGGTAGTGGTGGCGAGCGTCCGCCAGTGGCTGCATCGAGACTTGCGCGATGGGAATATCGGCCTTGGGGTACATGATCTGCAGCGGCACCCAGACGCCGTGGTCGTAGCCGCGATCGGGATCTTCTGCCGCGGGCATCCCGGCTGCCGCCAGAAGCGCTGCTGCGCGGCGAGAGACTTCGGGGGCGCCGGGGGCGGCATACTTCATCTCGTACAGCGCGCGGGAGAAGCCGCCGAAGTCGTAGATCATCGGCGGCCGGGATGCCGTCGCTACGGCGGGGGCTCGCGTGGTGTAGTGGGCCGAAACGATCAAGATCGCCTCGGGACGAGGCAGCTCGGCAGCGATGCCGGCAAGGAACCTGTACGCCGGGGTCTGCGGCGTGAGGGCCAGATTCGGCGAGCCGTGCGAGACATAGAGCGAGGGCATACGGGGCATGATGTGGGCCATGGTTCCGTGATCGTCCCGGGCTGCTCTGTGCAACTCGAGCACGATGATGTCGAAAGGTAGCGTCGAGTCGTGTGGCGGCATTCGCCGGGGGGTGTTCCGAACTATAGTTGGCGATATAGTCTCGACAGCAATGCGCAGCAACCTTCGCCTCTGGATCAAAGCGAACAAATGCCCGTTCCAACGCATCACACTTGCGTAAACTGCAATGCTCCGAGCCGTCGCGAGATGCTCGGGGGCATGGCGTCCGTGTCTGTTGCGCTCTCGATGGCAGGCGCGTCGTCGGCCCAGCCTGTGCGGGCGCGATCGGGCGTGGCCTACGTGAGCGCGGAGAAGTCCAACGCCGTATTCGTGGTCGATCCGCAGAAGCTGCAGATCACGAAGACCATCAAGACGTCGCGGCGGCCGCGCGACATGCATTTCTCCGGCGATCGCGCGCGTCTCTATGTGGCGTGTGGCGACGCTGATACGATCGATGTGATCGATACGGCAAAGGGCGAGGTCGTTTCGCGCTTCAAGACGGGAAAGAGCCCGGAGCTGTTCGGGATCGACGAGAAGCGGCGGCGGATCTACGTCGCGGCCGAGGACGATTCAGAACTCCAGATCCTGGACCTCGACAAAGGCGTGCGGCTGGGGGCCATCAAAACCGGCGGTGAGCCGGAGGGCGTCCTGCTCGCGGACGACGGCCGCACGATCTACGTGACATCGGAAGTAGCGAACCTCGTGCACGTGATCGACGCGGAGAAGGGGGTGATCGTTGGGGATATCGTGGTCGGCAACAGGCCGCGCCGGTTCGCGCTGGCCAACGGGGCAACGGAGCTTTGGGTCACGTGCGAGCTATCCGGAGAGGTGACGATCATCGACCGCGCGAAGATGGCCGTTGCGGGCCGCATCGTGTTCCAGCCGCCGGGAATGCAGCGGAGCGACGTGACGCCGGTCGGCATGGCGGTGTCGCCCGACGGGAAGAAGGCCTATGTCGGTTTGGGACAAGCGGCGCACGTGGCCGAAGTCGACGTGACGACGCGGCAGGTGACGGGGTATGTGCTCGTCGGCAAGCGGCCGTGGGGCGTCGCTGTTTCTCGCGACGGCAAGCGCCTCTGGGTCGCCAACGGCATGAGCGACGACGTGACGGTGGTCGAGTTGCCGAGCCGGAGACCTCTGGCGTCATTCGCAGCTGGGCGGACGCCATGGGGCATCGCGATCGATGATTGAAATTCTGTCGGCGTTCGTCGTGCTGGGATGCGCGGTAGCTGGTGCGTATTCGTATGGGCATTCGACTTCGACGTGTCGTGGATGGCCCGCCTTCGCGGGCCACGACGGCGGGGTGTGGAAGAAGCGAGGTGCCATTCGGTGGGCGGCGTTGATCGCCATCGGGTTCGCTTTGACACCAGTTGCGAACGCGCAAGATGCCACGGCCAAACTCGTCATCGGGTATGTCGAAGTCGAGGACGATCCTCGATACGAGCCTATCCGCACGACGGAGCGGATCATTCTGAAAGCGCCGCATCGGCCACATGCGGGGGCGGCGGTGGGGATCGAGGATGCGGCGGCACTGGTCCGCGTGACGCGAACGGCGCTCGTGCTCGATCGGATCACGGCCGCCCCGGGGAAGGCCGCTGAAGCGATCGCGAAGGCTGTCAAGGAGCGCGGCGTGTCGCTGTTCCTGCTCGATCTGCCTGCAGGGGAAGTTCGAACGGCGGCGGCGGCGCTGAAGGGAATGCAAGCGCTGGCGTTCAACGTGTCAGCTTCCGAGGATGCCTTGCGCCGCGAATTGTGTGCCGCCGAAATCGTGCACGTCGCGCCCAGCTATGCAATGCGGACCGATGCGCTGTTGCAGCATCTCGTTTCGCGCAAGTGGCGTGACGTGCTGCTGATCGAAGGTCCGGAAGCGGGAGACGCTGCCGTTGCTGCGGCGTTGCAGAGATCTGCCAAGAAGTTCGGCGTGAGGATTGCGGCGCATCAGAAGTTCAAGCCCGGCAACGATCCGCGCGATCGTGAGTTGAACAACCCGGCGCTGCTGACGGCGATCAACCGTGACTACGATGTCGTGATCGTCGCAGACGAAGGCTTGGAGATGGCGCGGCAGTTGCCGTTCCGGACGACGCGGCCACGGCCGGTCGCGGGGGCGACGGGACTGGAGTCGGAAGCGTGGCATTGGACGTGGGATCGCAACGGGGGACCGCAACTCAACGGCCGGTTTCAGGCGAAGAGCGGCGGCAAGCGGATGAGCTCGTCCGATTGGGCGGCTTGGATGGCGGTGAAGATGATCTCGGAGGGGGTGTTACGCACGGGAAGCCGGGATGTCTCTGCGATCAAGCAGCATCTGATCAAATCGGGTGTGGAGCAGGGCGGGGGCTTCGACGGTGGCAAGGGACTTGCCGTGAGCGTGCGGGCGTGGGACCAACAGGTGCGTCAGCCGATGCTGCTGGCGACGTCGCTCGCGGTGGCGGCGATCGCTCCGGTCGAGGGCTTTCTGCATCAGACGAACCGGCTCGATACGCTCGGCGACGACGCGGCAGAATCGCCCTGCCGGCTCGATCAGGGCGGCCGATGAAGTGGGAGGGGAACGCCGGATATGCGGCTCGTGCACATTTCGAGGGCGATGAAGGCCGTGACGATGCGGGAGCTGGTGCGGTTCTCGCGGCAGCGCGGGCGACTGTTCTCGGCGCTGGTGCGGCCGCTGCTCTGGCTCGCGGTGTTCGCCGCCGGTTTCCAGAACGTGTTCGGCGTGTCGATCATTCCGCCCTACAAGTCGTACATCACCTATCAGACGTACATCGTGCCGGGGCTGATCGGGATCGTGCTGCTGTTCCACGGCATGCAGTCGTCGCTGTCGATGGTCTACGATCGTGAGATGGGCGTGATGCGGCTGTTGCTGACGGCGCCGCTGCCGCGCTGGGTGCTGCTGTTCTGCAAGCTGCTCGCGGGGACGGTGCTGTCGGTCATCACGTGCTATGCCTTCCTGGCGGTAGCTGCGTTCTTCGATGTGACGTTCGAGCCGTTGGGGTGGCTCGCCGTGCTGCCGGCGCTGATCGTGTCGGGGCTGATGCTGGGAGCGCTGGGGCTGCTGCTTTCGGTCTACATCCGGCAGGTCGAGAACTTCGCGGGCACAATGAATTTCGTGATCTTCCCGATGTTCTTCATTTCGTCGGCACTCTATCCGCTGTGGAAGCTGCGCGAGGGCGGCGCGGAGATCGTCTATCTGCTCGCGGTGGCCAACCCGTTCACGTATGCGGTCGAGCTTTGCCGGTTCGCGCTCTACGGGATGTTCAACGCCACGGCGGCGGCGGTCGTGGTCGCGTCGGGCGTCGTGTTCTTCGTGGCGGCGGTGTGGGGGTATGATCCACAGAGCGGCATGATCCGGCGGACGAGGGGCGGGGCATGAGGTCGGGACAGTTGGATGCATGGCTCTCCCTCCTCCGCCCCTACGGGGCCCCTCCCCCACAGAGGGGGGAGGAGAAACGTGCTCGGAGTGCGCCGTCATCGAAGAACAGGGAAGAGGGAAGCTTCGCGGTGTTCGCGATCGGCTTGTTGGCTGCTTTCACGACATGCCTTTGTGGAACCGCCAACGCTGCCGATCGCATCCGGATCGCGGCGCAGAAGACGGGGACGCTCGCGTGGGAGCTGTCCGTCATCAAGGCTCACGGGCTCGATGCGAAGGCGGGGATCGATCTCGTCATCACGGAACTCGCTGCGCCGGAGGCGGGCAAAATCGCGCTGAAGGGCGGCTCTGCCGACGTGATCGTGACGGACCTGCTGTGGGTCGCGCGTGAACGGGCGTTGGGCGGCAAACTGAAGTTCTATCCGTATGGCGGAACGCTCGGCGCGGTCATGGTGCCTGCCGCTTCCAAGCGCGTTGCGCTCAAAGATCTGGCGGGCGCGAAGATCGGCATCGCGGGCGGGCCGCTCGACAAGAGCTGGTTGATGCTGTCGGCGTTTGCGGCGGGGCAAAAGCTCGATCTCAAGCGCCAGGCTACTCCCGCCTATGGCGCGCCGCCGCTGCTGTCGGAGAAGCTCGAGCAAGGCGAACTCGACGCGGTGCTGACGTTCTGGAATTTCGCGGCGCGGCTGGAAGCCAAAGGGTATCGACGTCTGATCGAGATGGCGGACGTGCAAGCGGCGCTCGGCGCCAAGGGGCAGGTCGCCATCCTCGGGTTCGGCTTCGACGGCGATTGGGCAGCACGCAACGCCGATGCGCTCGCGCGGTTGTTCGAGGCGAGCCAACAGGCGAAGAGCGTGCTGGCCAACTCGCCGGCCGAGTGGCAGCGGCTGGCATCGCGGATCGGCACCAGCGATGCAGCGATGCTGGAGCACTATCGCAAGCGTTATGCCGAAGGGGTCCCGCGGCGGGCCCTCGACGACGAGATCGCGGATGCGCGTGCGCTCTACCGGGTGATGGCTTCGATCGGCGGCAAGGAACTGGTTGGGCCTGCGCTCGAACTCGATCCTGCGGTCTATTGGCGGCCGGGACGGAGCAAGTGAGGTTGCCAGTGATTGGGCAGCGCCGACAGGTCGTGCTGAGGCTGGCATCGCTCGTGGCGATCCTCGTGATCTGGGCGGTGGGCTCCCTCGTGGCGGGGCCACGGCTGTTGCCGTCGCCGCTGGCGGTGCTGGCAACGACTGCGGAGGAAGCGAGCAGCGGCGCCTTGTTTTCCAATATCGCGATCACGCTGGCGCGGGTCGCCGTCGCATTCGGCATCGCGATGCTGGCCGGCACGGCGCTCGGCATCCTGATGGGGCGCTCCCGGACGGCCGACGATCTGTTCGATCTGCCGCTGATCGTGCTGCTCAACCTGCCCGCGCTGGTGATCGTGGTGTTGGCCTATATCTGGGCAGGTTTGACCGAGACGGCGGCGATCCTCGCGGTGGCGATCAACAAGTTTCCGAATACGGCCGTGACGGTGCGCGAAGGGACGCGGGCGCTGGATCGCGGGCTCGACGAGGTGGCCCAGGTCTACCGGTTCGATCGGGCGAAGCGATTGCGCCATGTCGTGCTGCCGCAGCTTGCGCCGTTCATCGCGGCGGCGGCGCGGTCGGGGCTTTCGCTGGTGTGGAAAATCGTGCTCGTCGTCGAGCTTCTGGGGCGGCCGAACGGTGTCGGCTTCGAAATCGGGACGGCGTTTCAGCTGTTCGATGTAGCGCGCATACTCGCTTATGCGCTGACCTTCGTCGTGGTGATCGTGGCGATCGAATATCTGGCGATGCAGCCTTTCGAGCGTCGCGTGACGCGGTGGCGGCCCCATGCGGCTTGAAGCGGAAATCATCTGCAAGGCCGTCCGCGCGGCGAACGGTGCGGAGATCGACGTGCTGCGCGACATGCGCGTGTCTGTCGAGCAGGGACGTCTCGCGGCGCTGGTGGGGCCTTCCGGCTGCGGCAAGACGACGTTTCTGCGCTGCGTCGCGGGGCTCGATGTGCACTTCAGCGGGCGGATCTCGAAGCCCGCCGACATGCGGCTCGGCATGGTGTTTCAGGAGCCGAGGCTGCTGCCGTGGCGAACGGTCGAGGAGAACATCCGGCTGGCGGCGCCGGAAGCGAGCGATGCCGCACTCGATCAATTGTTCGACGTTCTGCGGCTCGGCGGACATCGACGGCATTATCCGGGAGAATTGTCGCTCGGGCTTGCGCGACGGGTGGCGCTGGCGCGGGCGTTCGCCGTAGAGCCGAGCGTGCTGTTGATGGACGAGCCGTTCGTGTCGCTCGATGCGCTGCTGGCGCAGGAATTGCGGCGGGAGTTGTCGGCGTTGCTCGGGCGCAGGCCGGTGACGACGCTGCTCGTTACCCACGATACGATGGAGGCGGCACAGCTTGCCGACACGGTGTTGCTGTTGTCCGTGCGGCCGGCTCACGTGATCGGACAGATCGATATCGCAAGCCCGAGGGAAAAGCGGTCGACCGCGGAAATCGCGGCCATCGCCGGTGATCTCGACGGTCGGCTCGGTTCGCCGGGGGATGCGTGATCGACACGAAGCGTTGAATTCACAATTCCGACATGGGTTCAGCGCGGTAAGGACGCTATGCGTCGTGTTGATGAAATCTGGCGATCAGGGCTTGCCGAGCGGCGTCCGGTCCCCCACAACCCCGGTACATCTATCGCATTCGGCTGGAGAAATCGCATGAGACGCAACCGCAAGGCCAAGATCGTCGCAACGCTGGGCCCGGCAAGCTCGAGCCGCGAGATGATCCGCCGTCTGGCCATCGCCGGGGCCGACGTGTTCCGGCTCAACTTCAGCCACGGCACCCACGCCGACCACAAGGAGCGGTTCGACATCATCCGCTCGCTGGAAGCGGAGGTCGGGCGACCCATCGGCATTCTGCAGGACCTGCAGGGGCCTAAGATCCGCGTCGGGACGATGAAGAACGGGCCGGTTCAACTCGTCAATGGTTCGACCGTGCGGTTCCAGCTCGGGGCCGAACCGGGCGATGCCGAGCGCGTGCCGATGCCGCATCCGGAAGTCGTGAAGAACATCATGCCCGGACATGTCGTGATGATCGACGACGGCAAGCTGCGGCTGGTGTGCACCGGCTGCGGCGACGACTATTTCGATGCGCGGGTCGAGGTCGGCGGCATGTTGAGCGACCGCAAAGGCGTCAACCTGCCCGATACCGATCTGCCGATCTCGCCGTTGACCGAGAAGGACCGGCGGGATCTCGAGTTCGGGCTTTCGCTGGGGGTCGACTGGGTCGCGCTGTCGTTCGTGCAGCGCGCGTCCGACGTGATCGAGGCGCAAGCGCTGATCAAGGGGCGCGCCGCGATCATGGCCAAGATCGAGAAGCCGCAGGCGCTCGACCGGATCGACGAAATCGTGCCGCTGGTCGACGGCGTGATGGTCGCGCGTGGCGATCTGGGCGTCGAGATTCCGCCGGAGGATGTGCCGGGCCGGCAGAAGGAATTGATCCGCATCTGCCGGCAGGCGGCCAAGCCGGTGATCGTCGCGACGCAGATGCTGGAGTCGATGATCAAGACGCCGTCGCCGACGCGGGCGGAAGCGTCCGATGTCGCGACCGCAATCTACGACAGCGCGGATGCCGTGATGCTGTCGGCGGAATCGGCTTCCGGAGATTTTCCGGTAGAAGCTGTCGCGATGATGGATCGCATCATTTCGCATACGGAGGAGCACAAGCTCTATCGCTCGCTGATCGAGGCGATCCAGCCCACGCCCGAGCACAGCACCGCGCACGCGATCGCGGCTGCTGCTGCCGATGTCGCCGACGCCATCGGGGCTGCGGGAATCGTCGCCTTTACAGGCAGCGGGACGACGTCGATGCGGACTGCGCGCAAGCGGCCGCGGGTGCCAATCCTGTCGCTGTCGTCCAGCGCAGCAGTGGCGCGGCGCCTCGTGCTGTTGTGGGGGACGCACTCGATTCCGACCGAGGAGATCCACACCTACGACGAGATGGTGGAGAAGGCGAAGCAGTTGGCTGTGTCGGAGGGGCTCGCCAAGGCGGGCGAGCGCATCGTCATCATAGCCGGTATCCCGTTCGCGACCATCGGCACGACGAACAACATCCGGGTGGTGCGGATTTAGGGTGCGAACCTGACCTGTGTCCGTTCACGTCGCCACCGCTGCCGCGTGGGCGACTTCGAGGTTGAGGGCGGCTGCAAGCAGCGCCTTGGTGTATTCGGTCTGCGGGCGGGAGAAGAGCTCGGCCGCCGGTCCTTCCTCCACCACTTTGCCATTGCGCAGCACGATCACGTGGTTCGACAGCGCGCGCACGACGCGCAAGTCGTGGCTGATGAACATATAGGCGAGCTGGTGCTTTTTCTGCAGGTCGCGCAGAAGATCGACGATCTGTGCCTGCACGCTCATGTCGAGGGCGCTGGTCGGCTCATCCAGCATGACGAGCTTGGGCTGCAGCACCATGGCGCGCGCGATGGCGATGCGCTGGCGCTGTCCGCCGGAGAATTCGTGCGGGTAGCGGTCCTGCGCGGCTGCGTCGAGGCCTACCTCCTCCAGTGCCTGGCCGACACGCTCGCGGCGTTCGTCCGGGCCCAGTTCGGGCGCGAGGATGAGCAATCCCTCTTCGATGATCTGGGTGACGGAAAGGCGCGGAGAGAGTGAGCCGTAGGGATCCTGGAACACGATCTGCATGTCGCGGCGGAGCGGGCGCATCTGCTTGGCACCCAAACCGTCGATGCGGCGTCCCATGTAGACGATGGGGCCGTCAGACGCGATCAGCCGGAGGATCGCGAGGCCGAGCGTGGTTTTGCCCGAGCCGGATTCGCCGACCACGCCGAGGGTCTGTCCGGCACGTAGCGTGAGCGAAATGCCGTCGACCGCCTTGATGTGATCGACCGTGCGGCGCAGGAGGCCGCGCTTGATCGGGAACCAGATCTTCAGGTCCTTCGTCTCCAGCACGACGGGCGCATTGCCATCTTCGGTCGGAGGTTTGCCTTTGGGCTCGGCGTTGAGCAGATGGCGCGTGTAGGCATGCGAAGGTTCGGTGAAGACCTGCTCGGCTGGACCAGTTTCGACGACTTCGCCCGACTTCATCACGTACACGCGATCGGCCATCTTCCTCACGATCCCGAGATCGTGGGTGATGAGCAGCATGGCCATGCCGAGCTCGCGCTGCAGACTCTTCAACAGCGCCAGGATCTGCGCCTGGATGGTGACGTCGAGGGCGGTCGTCGGCTCGTCGGCGATAAGCAGGTCGGGCTCGTTGGCGAGAGCGAGCGCGATCATCACGCGCTGGCGCTGGCCGCCGGAAAGCTGGTGGGGATAGGCGGCGAGGCGTTTCTCGGGATCGCGGATGCCGACCTTTGCGAGCAGTTCAAGCGTGCGGACGCGTGCGGTCTTCTCGTCGAGGCCGCGATGGACGCGCAAAATCTCGCCGACCTGCTTCTCGATCGAGTGCAGCGGATTGAGCGAGGTCATCGGCTCCTGGAAGATGATCGAGATACGGCGGCCGCGGATCTGCCGCATCTCCTCTTCGCTGGCGGTGAGCAGGTTCTTGCCGGCGAAGTAGATCTCGCCAGACGGGTGGGAGGCGGCGGGGTAGTTCAGCAGGCGAAGGATCGACAGCGCCGAAACGGTCTTGCCGGAGCCGGACTCGCCGACGAGGGCGACGGTCTCGCCGCGATCGATCGAGAACGAGACGCCTTTCACGGCATGGGACACAGCCGTGCCCGCCCGGAAGTCGACCGAGAGATTGCGGACGTTGACGAGGGTGGTGGTGGGGGTGGGTTGCATCTCAAGTGACCAGATCTGACAGGCGCACGATGCGCAGCGAATTCGAACCGCGTATGCCTTCGTCATTCGTGATGAAAGATGTACACCCTGCCAGCATCGCAGTGGCGACGTGAATGGCATCGAATGCGCGTCCGCCGAGTCGCGCTCTGATATCCGCACTCACCAAAAGGGTTGGACGGTCGATCGGAAGAGTGCGAATCTTGGATGCGGGCTCGAGCAGCTTCTTGTAGATGTCGACGATCGCTGGCTGGTTGTCGCGTATCGGCTTGACCAGCACCTCGGCCAGGGACAGCTCGCTGGTGACGGCCCGAAACGCGTCCAGCTCGAGACGTTCGAACAACTCCATCAGTGGCGGCGCAAAGGCTGGATGGCCTTCGACAAGGTAGATGAAGATGTTGGTGTCGAGGTAGATCTGAGCACCAAGCTCCGGCACCGCGACCATCATTCATCCCTCAGTTTGCGTATGAAGCTCACCGCCTCCTCTTCTGTGTAACAACCTTTTCCCGCACCAAAAAACGACCTGAGTGGCTGGCGATCAGAAGTCTCCTCGGGAGCGTCGCTTTCGACGGTGACGCGGACCAGTTGCCCGCTCTCGATGCCGCGTCGCAATTCATCCGGCAATTTCTCGACGGGGAAGTGGTCGACTACGATTTTCTTGGTCTCGCCCATATGCGTGGCCTTTAAAGGTCTCGATGCCAGGAGATCGCTCAGAACCTCCTGATATAGCGATTTGACACCACTGAGACGCTCCCAATGGGCTATCAGCGCGGTCCAGCTCCCGTCCCAATCGCTGCTGTCGGGGAAGGTGCATGTCACCACCTTACCTGAACGTCTTCCTCGGGTCGAATGCGTCGCGGACGGCTTCGCCGATGAAGATCAGCAGCGAGAGGATGACGGCGAGCGAGGCGAAGGCGGTGAAGCCGAGCCAGATCGCTTGAAGGTTCGCCTTGCCCTGGGCCAGCAGTTCGCCCAGGGACGGCGACCCGGGCGGCAGGCCCAGCCCGAGGAAGTCGAGCGCGGTCAGTGCGGTGATCGAGGCGGACAGCTTGAAGGGCAGGAACGTCAACGTCGCCACCATCGCGTTCGGCAGCAGGTGCTTGAACATGATCTTCCAGTCGCTGAGGCCGAGCGCGCGGGCGGCGGTGATGTACTCGAAGTTGCGGCCGCGCAGGAACTCCGCGCGCACGACGCCGACGAGGCTCACCCACTGGAACAGCAGCAGCACGCCCAGAAGCGTCCAGAAGCCCGGCACCAGCACCGACGAGATGATGATGAGGACGTACAGATAGGGGATCGACGACCAGATCTCCAGGAAGCGCTGGAAGATGAGGTCGACCCAGCCGCCGAAGTATCCCTGCGCTGCGCCAGCGGTGACGCCGATGGCGGCCGATACGATCGTCAGGATGAGGCCGAACAGCAGTGACAGGCGCAATCCGTAGAGCACGCGGGCGACGACATCGCGGCCCTGGTCGTCGGTGCCGAGCCAGTTGCGGTTACCGATCGCCTGGAAGCGCTGGAGCTGATCGGGCGGGGCTTCGCAATAGGCGGCGCGTGTGGCCCAATAGGGCGGCGCGGGGAAGCCGAGGCAGCGGCCTTCGCCGCCTTTGAGCCGCGGATAGTCCTTGTTGATCGAGGTGTAGGAGTAGCGGATCGGCGGCCAGAGCATCCAGCCGTTCTGCTCGATCTCGTCCTTGATGACGGGATCCTTGTAGTCGGTGATGGCGAGGAACCCGCCGAACTTGGCTTCGGGATAGTCGACCAGCACGGGCATCAGGAACTCGCCCTTGTAGCGGGCGAGGACCGGCTTGTCGTTGGCGATGAACTCCGAGCACATGCTGACGACGAAGATCGCGATGAACAGCTTGAGCGAGAAATAGCCGCGCTTGTTCGACTTGAAGGCCTGCCAGCGCCGCTGCCAGATCGGCGAGGCGAGCTTGGCGCGCCACGTCTCGATGGTGCGGCCGAGGGGGCCGGTGGGGCGGGGTGGATCGATCATCCGCTGCGGCGATGGGGGAGCGGGAATGGCAATGCCGTCGTCCATCGGGTCAGGCCTCCCTGCTCTCGAAGTCGATCCGGGGATCGACGAGGGTGTAGGTGAAGTCCGTCAGCAGATGCACGAGGAGGCCGACCAGGGAGAAGATGTAGAGCGTTGCGAAAACCACGGGGTAGTCGCGGTTGATGATCGATTCGAAGCCGAGAAGCCCCAGGCCGTCGAGGGAGAAGATCGTTTCGATGAGCAGGGAACTGCCGAGAAAAGCGCCGACGAATGCGCCGGGGAAGCCGGCGATCACCAGCAGCATCGCGTTGCGGAAGACGTGGCCGTAGAGAACCTTGCCTTCGCTGAGACCCTTGGCGCGCGCGGTCAGGACGTACTGCTTGCGGATCTCATCCAGAAACGAGTTCTTCGTGAGGAAGGTCATCGTCGTGAAAGAGGCCAGCGCCATCGATGTCAGCGGCAGTACGAGATGCCAGAAGTAATCGGCCACGCAGGGTATGCTCGTCGCGCAGCCCATGAACGACAGCCCGCTGTAGGCTTCCGAATGCAGGCCACGCGATGGGAACCACTGGACGAACGAGCCGCCGGCGAACAAGACGAGCAGCATGACCGCGACGAGGAAGCCCGGGATCGCGTAGCCGATGACCAGGAAGCCGCTCGTCCAGACGTCGAAGTCCTCGCCGTCTTTCACGGCCTTGCGGATGCCGAGCGGGATCGAGATCAGGTAGGTGATCAGCGTCATCCAGAGGCCCAGAGAGATCGAGACCGGCAGCTTCTCCTGGATCAGGCTGAGCACGCTGACATCGCGGAAGTAGCTCTTGCCGAAGTCGAACATCAGGTAGTTCTTCATCATCAGCAGGAAGCGCTCGTGCGCGGGCTTGTCGAAGCCGAACTGCTTTTCGAGCTGGCGGATGAACTCGGGATCGAGGCCCTGCGCGCCGCGATAGGACGAGGAGCCCGCGTCCTGGCTCGCTTGCGAAGCGTTGGGCTGCTGGCCGGCGATGTCCACGCCGCCGCCGCCGATGCGCGACGTCGCGGCGACGTCGGTGCCGGTGAGCTGTGCGATGACGCGCTCGACGGGGCCGCCGGGCGCGAACTGGATGATCGTGAAGCTGATCAGCATGATGCCGAGCAGCGTTGGAATCATCAGAAGAAGTCGCTTTACGAGATAGGCGGCCATTCCTCTTGCCTTCGCTCACTGGAACCGGCTGGGGGACACCCTGCCTGTTCGACTATTTTCCCGTGACGGTTCTGGGGACTGCCGGCGCGGTGTTGCCGCCGCCTGCCAGTTTCGCAGCTTTGTTCGAGTCGTACCACCAGGTATCCAGCACGCCGCGGTCGTAGCGGGGTTTCACGGCGGGACGCCCGAAGCGATCCCACACGGCGATGTTGTGGGACGCCTTGAACCATTGGGGCACCCAGTAGTGGACGGCGCGCAGCACGCGGTCGAGGGCGCGAGCGGCGGTCGTCAACTCGTCGCGGGTGCGGGCCTCCTGGATCTTGCCGATCAGAGCGTCCACCACGGGGTCGGCGATGCCGGAAAGGTTGAAGCTGCCCTCGGTTCCGGCGGCACGGCTCGAGAAATAGTTGCCGAGTTCGGAACCGGGCGTCAGTCGCATGACGTAGCGCTGCGTGACGATGTCGAAATCGAAGGTCTTCATGCGGCGCTGATACTGTGCCGGATCGATGCGGCGGACGCTCGCGCGGATGCCGAGCAGGCGGAGCGTCTGCGCGTAGGGGGTGACGATGCGTTCCGAGGTGGCTTCGACCACGAGGAACTCGATCTCCAGAGGCTCGCCGCGCGCGTTGCGCATGATCTGCTCGGTGCGGCGGCGACCCAGGCCGATCGTGCGGCCGAGACTGCAGAGGACGCCGCAGGCGCCTTCCTCGACCGTTTCGGTGCGGATCGTCCAACCGGCCGATGCGAGCACTCTGACGGCTTCGCGCAGGTTCCTGCGATCGGCGCCGGAGCCATCCGACACGGGCGGCGAGTAGGGCTCGCCGGTGAGGACTTCGGGGTGGAGCTTATCGCGGAAGGGTTCGAGTAGGGCCAGTTCCGCCGGCGAGGGGGGACCGGTGGCCTTCATAGGCGAGTTCTCGAAGTAGCTCGCGGTGCGCTGGTAGAGGCCGTAGAACAGGTTGGCGTTCATCCACTGGTAGTCGAAGGCGAGATCGAGCGCGCGGCGAACGCGCGGATCGGCGAACTTCGGCCGGCGCGTGTTGACGAAGAAGCCCTGAGCGCCGGAAGGGTTCGCATCGGGCAGCGTGAGGCGCCGGATGCGGCCGTCGCGGACCTGGGGCACGTCATAGGCGGTCGCCCAATCGCGTGCCGTGTACTCTTCGCGGAAGTCGTATTCGCCGGCTTTCAGGCCTTCTAGCTGGGCGGTGCGGTCGCGGTAGTATTCGAAGCGGATGGTGTCGAAGTTGAAGCGGCCCTTGTTCACCGGCAGGTCTCTGCCCCACCAGTCGGGGCGGCGCGTGAAGCTCACGGATGCGCCGTGCCGGAAGTCGGTCAGCGCGTAAGGACCGGAGCCGACCGGCGGCTGCAGCGAGGTCTCCTCGAAGGCGACGCGGGTGTAGTAGGTCTTCGAGAGCACGGGCAGGCCGGCGACGACGAGGGGCAGGTCGCGGATCTGGGCGCCTTGGAACTCGTATTTCACGCGATGGGGGCCGAGTGCCGTCACCTTCGTCACGTCGCGGAGGCGGGTGCGGAAATTCGGGTGGCCCTTCTCCTTCAGGGTCAGGAAGCTGAAGACCACGTCGTCGGCCGTGACGGGGGAGTTGTCGGAGAAGCGGGCCGCGGGGCGCATGTCGAAGGTGACGGAGAGGCGGTCGGGGGCGATATCAGCGGCGTGGGCGATCGAGCCATACATCGCGTCGGGCTCGTCGGTGGCGCGCACCATGAGGCTTTCGAACACGAGATCGGCGACGCCCTGGGCTGCTTCGCCCTTGAGGATGAAGGGGTTGAAGTTGTCGAACGTGAGCGCGCCGCCGACGAGCGCCATCCTGCCACCCTTGGGGGCGGCGGGATCGGCGTATTCGAAATGCCTGAAGCCGGCGGGGTATTTCAGTTCGCCGAAGGCGGAGATGCCGTGGCGGGGCTCGGCCCATGCCGGAGCCACTGCCGCGATAACGAGCAGCGCTGCCGAAATCAGGGTGGCTGCCGACGTTCGCATCGACTGTCAGGTGCTCCCGGCGACGGCCGCTCTATTGTGCGCGCTTCGCCGCGAGCGCGGCGGCTCGAGCTTCGTCCCACCACCAGACGCGATCGAACGACGGGCTCAACGACGGCATCTTTTCGGGCCGGGAGAACTTGTCCCAGTATGCCATCCGGTCGAACGGGTAGTTCCACTGCGCGACGACGTAGTTGTTCCACAGCAACAGCCTGTCGAGCGCGCGAACGGATGCGTTCAGCTCGTCCCGGCTCTTGGCGAAGACGACCTTCTCGACCAGGAAATCGACGGCTTTGTTCTTGACGCCCATGATGTTCATGCTGCCTTCGCGGTCGGCAAATTCGCTCGACCAATAGAGCCGCTGCTCGTTGCCGGGAGCCGACTGCTGGGGAATGACGTGCACGATGAGGTCGTAGTCGAACGAGCGGATCCGCGCCTGATACTGCGCGGGGTCGACGACACGCAAACTCGTCTCCACGCCGAGCTTTCGGAGGTCGGCGCTGTAGTTCTGGGTGTGACGCTCGAATGCCGGTGAGTTGAGCAGGATCTCGATCTTGAGCGGCTGGCCCGCGGCGTTGCGCAATTGCCTGCCGACAATCTTGTAGCCGGCGGCCTCGAGCAGCTTGGCTGCTTCGGCCAAATTCTTGCGGTGGGCTGTCGGGGACCCGCCGACGGGCTGCTTGAACTCGCGGGTGAAGGTACTCTCGGGTACGCCATCGGGCGCGAGCTTTTTCGCTTCGTCGAGAAGCTGAAGCTCACGGCCTTGCGGCAAACCGGTCGCCTTGCGCTCCGAATTGTCGAAGTAGCTGTTGGTTCGGATGTAAGACGAATAGAGCAACTGCTCGTTCATCTCCTCGAAATTAAATGCGAGGTTGAGGGCTTCACGGACACGCCGGTCCTGGAACTGAGGGCGGCGCAGGTTCAGCGCGAAGGCCTGCATCGGCGTCGGGCGCTTGTTGGTGAGGCGGTCGAGCTTGACGAGCCCTCGCTTTACGGCGGGAAAGCCGTATTCGGTCGCCCAGGCTTTCGCGGTGTTCTCGGGCCAATAGTCGATGCCGCCGGCCTTGAAGCTCTCGAACGCGGCAGTGCGCTCGCGGAAATAATCGATCCGGAAGGTGTCGAAGTTCCACTGGCCGCGATTGACAGGCAAGTCCCTGGCCCACCAGTCCGGCACGCGCTCGTACACCATCGAGCGGCCGCGATCGATTTCCTTTATTCGATAAGGTCCTGATGTAACAGGTATCTCCAGGGTCGTCTTCGACAGGTCTCGGCTTTCCCAGTAGTGCTTCGGGAGCACCGGAAGACCTGCGACCTGGTAGGGGAGCTTGCTATTGCCGGGGCCGGCGAAGTGGAACTTGACCTCGTGGGGGCCGGTCTTCTCGCCGCGCGTGACGTCCTTGTAGAACTGGGCGTAGCGGATGTTGGCCTTTTTGAGCGCCTCGAGGGTGAAGATGATGTCCTCGGGCGTGATCGGCTTGCCGTCGTGGAAGCGGGCTTCCTTGCGCAGGCCGAAAGTCACGGATGAAAAGTCGTCCGGGTACGACGCCCATTCCGCGACGAGGCCGTACATCACGTTGAGTTCGTCGGCGCTCGTGATCATCAGGCTGTCGTAGGTGCTGTCGAGCTCGGCGGCCGGCACGCCGGACAGCGTGTAGGGGTTCAAGCTGTCGAAGGAGCCTTCGGCCCACAGCCTGATGTTGCCGCCCTTGGGGGCGTTGGGGTTCACCCAGTCGAAGTGCTTGAAGTCGGCTTTGTAGGCGGGCCCGCCGATCAGGGCGATCGCGTGGCGCTTCTGCGCTTGATGCTGCTCGGGCTTCTGCTGGGCAGTTGCGTCCTGCGCAACGAGCTGAATTGCCAACGAGAATGTAGCTGCCACACCCAGCGCGGACCTGAGGCTGGTCCGGATCGACACAGGAATGGGCATCGGTTCGGCTACTCCTCGAGGGGACCATTTTCAGGGGAGATAAGAAGGCGGAGCTTGATCTGCAGCAGGGCGGGCCATTTTCGGTAGCGCTTTTTACAGCAAAAGACCCCGCCCACAAAGTGGCGGGGTCGAATGTCAATTCAGACTTCGCTGAAAAACGCGAGGCAGAGGGTTCCATCGAGCTGGAACTTCGCCAGGTCGGGTTCTCAGTTCGGCAGGGGCTGCGGTGAATCCGACAGCGTGCGCAGGTAGACCAGGAGATCAGCGAGGTCGGCGTTGTTCTTCACGCCGGCGAACGCCATCTGGTTGCCGGGAATGGCACCGCGCGGGTCGTGGAGATATGCAGCCATCTTTTCGAAGGTCCACGAACCCTTGGCACCCTTGAGGGCGTTCGAGTAGCGCGGGAAACCGGCGTTGGAGGCGACGTCGCGGCCCATGACACCATAGAGATTGGGTCCGACGAGCGCCTTGCCGTCCTTGTCGACGGTGTGGCAGGCGCGGCACGGTGCGAATGCGGCCCGGCCGTTCTCGGCGCTGGCCGTCTTCAACATCGGCGCGATGTCGGAGAACTTGAATGCGGCGGGTGCGGCTGCAGCAGTCGTGGTCGCTGCGCCAGTGGTGACCGGCAGGGCATAGCCCGGCTTGGCCTTGTGGTTCGCGTCGCCGTGGCCACCGCCGCCGACGATCCCACTCAGCGTGCCGGAGCCGAATGCGACCAGCAGTGCAGCCAGAACCGCGCCTGCGATCTTATTGAAAAACCAGCTGTCCATGCCCCCGTTAACCTCCAGCGATGAGCCGACCGCACAGTCGATACCAGCAGTACCCGTTGCCAGATCTATTGCCAGCGGTGTTTTCGTGCAGTCTATGACAGGTCGTGGCCGCGCCGGACCGCCGCGCGGGCACAATGCACACCCGACAGGCTGACCCGTCAGGCAGACCGGCCCCGTGTCTTCCCCTTGCCACTCTCCGCGAGCGTGTTCTAGTGGCTGATGCCGAGACCAATTGTCACTTGGGGGCAACGCACGGTGGCTTATGCTGCCGATGCGATACCGGTCAAGCTCGTCGCCGACATCTCATCAACCTGGATCAAGTGAATGCCTCGCGCGATCGTTCTCGTTCCGGCTCGGCTGAAGGCTACGCGGCTGCCGGACAAGCCTTTGGCCGATATCCACGGCGAGCCGATGATCGTGCACGTCTGGCGGCGCGCCATGGAGGCCGATGTGGGGCGCGTGGTGGTCGCGACCGATACCCAGGCCATCGCCGAAGTCGTGAGAAAGGCGGGCGGGGAGGCGGTGATGACCCGGGCCGATCATCCCTCTGGGTCGGACCGGATTTTCGAGGCGCTGCGCAAGGTCGATCCCGATCGCAAGGCGGATCTGGTCGTCAACCTGCAGGGCGATCTGCCGACGCTCGATCCGCGGCTGGTGCGCGATTGCCTGGCACCACTCGCCAAGCGTGACGTGGACATCGCGACGCTGGCCGCCGAGATCAGGATCGAGCACGAGCGGACGGAGCCGAGCGTGGTCAAGGTCGTCGGAACTCCGACCGCGTCGCCGGGCACGTTGCGCGCGCTTTATTTCACGCGTTGCAGCGCGCCTTACGGCGACGGTCCGCTCCATCACCACATCGGGATCTATGCCTACCGGCGGGCCGCGCTGGAAAGGTTCGTCAAGCTGCCGCCGTCGCCCTTGGAATTGCGGGAGAAGCTCGAGCAGTTGAGGGCGCTGGAAGCGGGGATGCGGATCGACGTTCGCATCGTCGAAACGGTTCCGCTGGGGGTGGACACGCCCGCAGATCTCGAGCGGGCTCGCAAGCTGCTCGATCCCCGAGGCAGACCCTCCCTTTCCGCGAAGAAAGCGATCGCCGAAAACAGACCCGTCACCGGGAAATCCGGTGCGGTTCGCAAGCTCGCTGCCGGCCGGCGGGCACAACCAACGAGAAAGAAGTCGATCACGTGACGAAATCGAAGAAGCCGACGGCACGGCCCGTGTCGAACCGCATCTCCTATCAGGGCGAGCCCGGCGCCAACTCGCATATGGCGGCGAAGGAAGCGCATCCCGATTTCGATCCGATGCCGTGCGCGACGTTCGAGGACGCGCTGGCCGCGGTCAAATCGGGCGAGGCGCGGTACGGCATGATCCCGATCGAGAATTCGGTCGCGGGGCGGGTGGCGGACATTCATCACCTGCTTCCCAACGCCGGACTGTACGTCGTCGGAGAGCACTTCCTGCGCGTGCGGTTTCACCTGATGGCGATCAAGGGCGCGAAGCTCGACGGGATCAAGGATGTCTACAGTCACGTGCATGCGCTGGGCCAGTGCCGCAAGATCATCCGCAAGCACGGGCTGAAGGCGCATGTGACCGGCGATACGGCGGGCGCTGCTCGCGAAGTCTCCGAGTGGAACGATCCCAGCCGGGCCGCGCTGGCGCCGCCGCTCGCGGCCGACATCTACGGCCTCGATATTCTCGCCAAGGACGTCGAGGACGAGGCACACAATACGACGCGGTTCGTGATCCTGGCGGCGGAGCCGGAGGATGCGGACCACGATACCGGTGATTTCGTCACCAGCTTCATCTTCCGCGTCCGGAACGTGCCGGCTGCACTCTACAAGGCGATGGGCGGGTTCGCGACCAACGGCGTCAACATGACGAAGCTCGAGTCGTATCAGCCGGAGGGAAGTTTCTCCGCATCGATGTTCTATGCCGATATCGAGGGGCATCCGTCCGAACGGCGGGTGCAGCTCGCGATGGAGGAGCTGGGGTTCTTTTCGACCGAGCTGAAAGTGCTGGGCACCTACAAGGCGAGTGCTTTCCGGCGGGAAATCGGGGAGAAGTGAGGGAGTAGGGAGTAGGTCGGACAAGAAAGTCGGCGCGGGAGGAAACATGGTCGAGCTGGGCAAGGTGCGTCGCGTCGTGACGACGGTCGACGCGAGTGGCAAAGCCGTGGTGCTGTTCGATGGGCAGAACCCGAACTGCAGCGTGCGGCCGGCGCGCAAGAACGTGATGAACCTGCTTTGGGCGACAAACGGCGCGCCGGCGGACATCACGGGGAGCCAGGATCGCGGAGCAGTCGAAATCGGCACGCAGCCGCCGCCTAACGGAACGGCCTTTCGCATCATCGACTATCCGCCGACGACGCCCGAGGAGGAAGCCAGGCTCGACGTCGCTCAGCGGCAGCACGAAATCGGCAAGGACGCGCCCAAGCGCGGGTTGCCGCCGCGGCATCCGTTCATGCACCGCACGCGCTCGCTCGATTATGCGCTGATCCTGTCGGGTGAGATCACGATGCTGCTCGACGACAGCGAGGTACGTCTGAAGGCCGGCGACGTGCTCATCCAGCAGGGCACCAATCACGCCTGGATCAATCGCGGGAAAGTGCCCTGCCGGATCGCGTTCGTGCTGGTCGATGCTGGGGAGCCTTGAGATCAGGCGCACGAGGCCGGTTGCGGGGCGATCGGCCGGCTCTTTTTTGACAACCTTCGCTCCTCCGCATTGCCCTCGAAATACATGCACCGTCACGGCCGCGAAGGCGGCCGTCCACGACAGGCCGATTTCTTCTCTTCGCGCAAACTGTCAAAGCGAATGCGAGAGGCTCTATGCCGGAGGGAGACGTGGATGGCCCGCCTTCGCGGACCATGACGACGAAGAATGGGGCGGTTTGGACTACTGCGGAGCCGACCGTTCGGGTGGGGCTATCGCAGGCTCGGCGAGTAAATCGAGTTTGGATGTGATGCAGTGGTTTGGCTGCCGCTCAACAGATGGAGACCCGATGCCGCGTTTGCCGCCTGTCGAACCTGAAGCGCTCAGTCCGGAAAAGAGGGCGGCGTATGACGAAATTCTGCGCGTGCGCGGACAGGTGCGTGGGCCGTTCGCGATCTGGCTGACGAGCCCGGAGCTGTGCGAGCGGGCGCTGGCGCTGCAGGACTGGTTTCCCAAGCGGGGCAAGCTCGACCGGCGGTTGCTGGAGTTGATGATCCTCGTTCTGGCGCGGGCAGCCACGGCGCAATTCGCGTGGTTCGTGCACGAGCCGCACGCGGTTCGGCTGGGGGTGTCGCAGGCCGTCGTCGAGGCGATCCGAGAGCGGCGGACGCCGGATTTCGAAAAGGAGGACGAGCGGCTCGTCTACGACATCACGCGGGAACTCGATGCAACGCGGACGCTGTCTCAGGCAACCTATGACCGGGGTGTCGCGATGCTCGGATCGGAGGCGATGGTCGAGCTCGTTTCGGCCGTCGGGTTCTACGTCATGGTGGCGATGACGCTGAATACCTTTCAGGCGCCGGTGCCGGGTGGCAAGCTGCCGTTGGCCTGACTCGGAAGGTGACTTGGAAAGTGACTGGGCGCGGCGGCTGGGGGTGATCCATTCGTGGGCGAGGGCCGTTATTGCCCGGACAGACCTCAACTCAGTCCGCCGAAGGATCCGGCCATCCCGATGACCACCGAGCCGCTCGACATCGCCGTTATCGGCTCTGGTATCTCGGGGCTGAGTGCTGCCTGGCTGTTGTCGCAGCGGCATCGGGTGACGCTGATCGAACGGGAGAACCGTCTCGGCGGGCACAGCAACACGGTCGTTGCGCCGGGGCCGGGAGGAAGCTCGGGCGGTGGCGTGCCTGTAGATACCGGGTTCATCGTCTACAATCCGGAGACCTATCCCAACCTCGTGCGGTTGTTCGAGCACCTGCAGGTGCCGGTTGCGCCGACCACGATGGGGTTCGCTGTTTCGCTCGACGGCGGCGCCTACGAGTATTCGGGGACAACGGTGCGGGGTCTGTTCGGACAGCCGGCCAACGCATTCCGGCCGTCGCACTACAGGATGATCGCGGAGATCCTGCGGTTCTTTCGCGAAGCTCCCGAGTTGCTGGATGGGCCGGCATCGCGGCAGTCGCTGGGGGACTATCTCCAGGCCGAGGCCTATTCATCGGGCTTCATCCACCGGCACATCCTGCCGATGGCGGCAGCGATCTGGTCGACGCCGTCGGCGCGGGTGCTCGATTTTCCCGCGGCGAGTTTCGTCCGGTTCTACGCGAGCCATGGTCTCCTGCGGGTCAACAACCGGCCGGAGTGGCGCACGGTCGCGGGCGGCAGCAGAGAATATGTGTCGCGTCTGGCGAAGGCGTACCGGGGGCGCGTCGAGACGGGCGCTGCCGTCGTCAGGGTTCGGAGAAGTTCAGACGGGGCCTGGATCAAGACGTCGGCGGACGATGCCGAGCGGCGCTTCGATGCTTGCGTATTCGCCTGCCATGCCGACGAGACGCTGTCGCTGCTGACGGACGCCGATGCGCACGAGCGCGCGTTGCTCGGAGCCTTTCGCTACAGCTCCAATCGCGCGGTCCTGCACACGGATGCGACGCTGATGCCGAAGCGCAAGCGGGTGTGGTCGAGCTGGAACTACATCGGGTCGAGGACGGCGCGCGGACATGACGCCTTGTCGGTGACCTATTGGATGAACGCACTGCAGCCGCTCGCGACGGCGCGCGACTACTTCGTCACGCTCAATCCACATCGGCCGCTGGCGCCGGGAACTTTCATCGACGGGTTCGACTATCGGCACCCACAGTTCGACCAGGCGTCGCTCGATGCGCAGCGCCGTTTGTGGAGCCTGCAAGGGCGTCGTCGAAGCTGGTTCTGCGGCAGCTATTTCGGTTACGGTTTCCACGAGGACGGACTGCAGGCGGGGCTTGCAGCCGCGGAGTTGCTGGGGGGCGTGCGGCGGCCGTGGCAGGTGAACGGCGAGTCGGCGAGGCTGCATCTCGAAACGGGGGCGCGCGGCGGGGAGCCGTCTTCGGGTCTCGAGAGGGTGGCATGA
Organism: uncultured Devosia sp.; assembly: GCA_964574325.1. Taxonomy (GTDB): domain Bacteria; phylum Pseudomonadota; class Alphaproteobacteria; order Rhizobiales; family Hyphomicrobiaceae; genus CAMDPA01. The sequence continues at coordinate 60,882 of CAZNMY010000022.1, forward strand.
GCAGCGCTCGTTCCTGCCTCTATGTGGGAAAGGTCGTGCATCAGCGCGTCAGGCCGAAGCGCCACCGGCTGTCCTACAGTGTCTTCTCGATGTGTCTCGATGTCGACGAAATCGACGACCTCGCTCGAGGATTGCGCGGATTTTCGCGCAACCGTTTCGGCTGGACGAGCTTTCACGATCGGGATCACGGCGCGGGCGATGGTACGCCGGTCGGGGGACATATTCGCGCTCTGCTCGATGCGGCGGGGTTGGCGCGGTTCGGGGCTCGGGTGCAGATCCTGTGCTATCCGCGCATCCTCGGCTATGTGTTCAATCCGCTGAGCGTCTATTTCTGCGCCGCCGAGGGCGAGCGGCCGGGCGTCATCGTGTACGAGGTCAACAACACGTTCGGCGAGCGCAAGAGCTACGTCATCCCCGTGGGCGACGATGCCGGCGCGGTGGTTCGGCAATCGTGTGCCAAGGAAATGTATGTATCGCCGTTCACGAAGGCCGAGGGGCGCTACACGTTCTCGATCCGCCCGCCGGGGGGCGCGGAAGACGATGTTCTCGTCGGGATCACATTGCGGGACGAGCAAGGTGCGGTGCTGAACGCGCGCTTCCGTGGACGTCATGTGGCGTTGACGAGCGGCAGTCTCGTTGCGGCGTCGGCTGCCCATCCGCTGATGACGTTGAAGGTCCTGGCCGGCATCCATCTGGAAGCCGCGCGTCTATGGACGAAAGGCGTTCCGATCGTGCCGAGGCATGTCTCGCCGGCATATTCCTTCACGGTGGTCGGAGCAGGGGACGGCGAAGGTGCGGGGACGAAACTTCATGCGTGAGCCGAGGGTAACAGCGCGTGCGGCGCCGGCATCTTCCGCGGAAGGCGCCGTTGTCCGGCCGGCGGCCGGTCCCAGTTGGGGTGACCGCGCATTCATCGCATTCATCCGCTTGATCGCAGGGCGTCTCGAGGCGGGGCGAATCTGCGTGACCGCGCCGGGCGGTGCGAGCGCGAACATCGCCGGGCGTCTTCCGGGCCGAGAGGTTCACATCGGGTTCTCCAACTACGGCGCGCTCTGCAAGGTTTTGACGCGGGGCAAGCTCGGGTTTGCCGAGGCCCATATGGACGGCAGTGTAGAGGTGTCGGACCTGCATGCCCTGTTTCACCTCGTTCTCGACAACGAGGCGATGTTCACGGGTGCTCGAAAGCTGCTGGCGCGTGCGAACCGGGGTGATCGAAGCGTGCATCGCCGGCGCGACAACACGCGGTCGGGGAGCCGGCGGAACATCGCGGCGCACTATGATCTCGGCAACGATTTCTACCGACTGTGGCTCGACGAGGGGATGACGTATTCGAGTGGCCTCCATGCCTCGTCGTCGACATCGCTCGAGGACGCACAGGCCGCGAAGATCGCGCGCGTGATCGAGTTGCTGGAACTGCGTCAGGGGCATCGGCTGCTCGAGATCGGGTGCGGATGGGGCAGCTTGATCGAGGCCGCGGCGCGGCGAGGTGCTGCGGCGACGGGCATTACGATCTCGTCGGAGCAATTCGACTGGGCGCGGGATCGAATGGCGCGCGAGATGCCGGGCGCGACGGCGGATATACGCTTTCTCGACTATCGCGATGTCACGGGGGCGTTCGACCGGATAGCATCTATCGAAATGATCGAAGCTGTCGGCGAGGCGCACTGGCCCGACTATTTCCGCGCGCTGTCGGAGCGTCTGGCGCCGGGAGGCGTCGGTGTGATCCAGGCGATCACGATTCCAGAGCGCTTCTATGCCGATTATCGCCGGTCGCCAGACTTCATCCAGCGCTACATTTTCCCCGGCGGCATGCTGCCGACGATCGAGGCCATGGAGGTTCACGCGAAAGCCAATGGGCTCGCCTTCGAGGTCGTCGAGCAGTTCGCAGCGAGCTATGCGCTGACGTTGCATGCCTGGCGCAGCCGCTTCGATGCCGCCTGGCCCAGGATCAGGCAGCTCGGATACGACGAGCGGTTCCGGAGGATGTGGGACTATTATCTCGCCTATTGCGCCGCCGGGTTCGAGCGCGGGGAGATCGACGTCGGTTTCTTCAGGGTGCGCAAGCCGGGTTAGGCAAGCCGAAGCAGCCATGTCCGCAGTGCAGGGCTGCTGCAGGCAGCACAGCGTCTGGGGAAGGTGATGCGTAAGGATCGCTTGCGCTTCGCCCGGACCTCGCTGATGACGTGGGCATGTCCACATCCGGCGCGGTCAGCGTCAAACAATCGACCTTGATCGCTTTCGCTGCGGCCTTGACCGGGCTGATGCCGATGGCGACCGACATCTATCTCATCGTGATGCCGGCTATCGCACGTGATTTCGGCGCGAGTCTGGCGGCGACACACTCCAGCATGGCGGCATTCGCGCTGGGCTTCGGCGTCGCGCATCTGTTCGTCGGCGTGCTTGCGGACCGCTACGGGCGGCGGCCGGTCGCCATCGGGGGCGCGTTCGCCTTCCTGGTGGCGACGAGTGCGGTGGTGATGTCGAGCAGTCTCGAAGTGCTGACCGTATGCCGCTTCGTGCAAGGGCTGGTGATCGCGGTCTGTCCGATACTCGGGCGGGCGATCGTGCGGGACGCCGTGACCCCGGCCGAGGCGGCGCGTGTGTATTCGCTGGTCAACGCCCTGGCGTCGTTGTCGCCGCTGACCGCGCCATTTCTCAGCGCCATTGCGGCGGCCTGGGGAGGATGGCGCACGGCGATGGGACTGCTCTTCGTCTACGGGTTCCTCCTGCTGGCGGCGGTCGTGCTGCGCCTGCCGGAAACGCGGCCGCCGACGGTCGCGGATACGCCGACGCCGTTCGCGGCAGCGCGCGAGCTGCTGACGCACCCGCGTTTCATCTACGGCGCAACGATCACGATGCTGCTCTACAGCGCGCTGTTCACGTGGATATCGACGTCGCCGTTCCTGATGATCGATGTGCTCGGCTTCTCGACGACGGGGGCCGCGGTCGTGCTGGGGCTGGGCTCGCTCGGCTATATGGGTGGCTCGCTGATCTCGGCGCGGCTCGCGGGGCGGATCACGCCCGAGCGGCTCGTCGCTGCCGGCGCGCCGCTGATGCTGGCCGGTGCGATCGGGGGCTACTTCGCGTTGTCGCGGGCCAATCCCGGGCCGGTCGTGACGTTGATCATGATCCTGCCGTTCTATCTCGGGCTCGGGTTCACGCACGCGAACGCCATCCAGATCGTGATGCGGCCGTTTCCACATATGGCGGGCCAAGCGTCGGCGTGGCTCGGGCTGTTGCAACAGGTGGGCGGCGTCGTGGTGTCGGTTCTGGCGGTGAGGGCAGGCGCCGGTTTCACTGCGATCGGCGTCATGATCGGGTGCTGTGCGGCCTTGTTCGCGGCGAGCATCTTGCTGCCGCGTGTGCTCGGTGGCGCTTCAAAGACGCCGTGAAACCGGCGATCACGTTCGCGCGAGAAGGCAGACGTGAAGGATTGGCCCGCGCAGCCGTGCATGGTTATCATCCCGGTACGTGACGGATGATCGGAGGGTCTCGTGCGGCGTTTCTCCTTTTGCCTGAAAGCCATCGGATGCCGGGTCGCCGGGGGCATCGTGCTGCTGGCCGTGATGGCCGCTTCGGCCGTTGCGCCGGCCGTCGCGCAGCAGTGCGTCGGACTGGCGCGTGGACCGTCCGTTTCGCTGGTGCAGCCCGCGAACTTCAAACTCGCGCAGAAAGCACAAGGCAGCGTCGGCATCACCTTCGTCGGGCACGCGACGTTTCTGATCGAGAGCCCCAAGGGCATCAGCATCGTGACGGACTACAACGACTACGTGCGGCCCCAGGTCGTTCCCGACATCATCACGATGAACATCGCGCACGACAGCCATTTCACGCGGGCGCCCGATCCGCGTATCCGCCACGTGCTGCCGGGGTGGAACCCGCGCGGCGGACCTGCGGAGCACGACCTCAAGGTCGAAGATGTGCACGTGCGGAACATATCGACGAATATCCGAGATTTCGCCGGGGGAACGCGGGAGTACGGCAACTCGGTCTTCGTTTTCGAGGTGGCGGGGTTGTGCATCGCCCACCTGGGGCACCTGCATCATACGCTGACGGTGCAGCAACTCGGCCAGATCGGGCAAATGGACGTGCTGCTGGTTCCCGTCGATGGCGGCTATACGCTCGACCTCGACGGCATGGCGGAGGTGCTGAAGACGCTGAATGCGCGGGTGATGATCCCGATGCACATGTTCAGCTCGTTCGGGCTGGAGCGCTTCCTGCGTCGTGTCCGCCAGGACTTCGAAGTGGTGGAGCACCCGGTGCCGCGCGTTTCGATCTCGCGGGCGACGCTGCCCGACAAGCCGCAGGTCTGGGTGCTGCCGGGCCGCTGAATGCGGGGGTGACACAGCGATTTACCGGCTGTTCAGTACAATGCGATCCGGCGGCTGCCGAACCGGGCTTCGCTAACGCAGCCTTAGCGCGGCCGGGCGATGCTGACGACCATCTCGGAGTTGGCCCTCATCGGTATTGCGTCGTGCGGCTCGAAGCATCCTTCAGTGCGATCGGACTGATCGTTCTGCTGTCATTGGCGGAAAGCGAGCGCTTTGCCGCGTTGGCGCCGGTCGAAAAAGTGCCCGAACGTGCGCCACGGCTGTGCACGTCGAGCATCAATCTCGTGGAGAACGTGCGAAACTACGAGTTCTTCGGCGCCCGGGCTGAAGCTGCCAGCACTTCGTTGCGCCAGCGGCTGCTCGTTTCGATGGACTACGAGGGGCGCGAGCGGCGGTTCACGGGCCAGACGGACTGGCACATCGAATGGCGCGCGTGCTTCGAGCACGAGGCAACGCGCTGCCGCATCGGTGGTGTCACGTCGACGGTCAATGTCACCTATACCCTGCCGAATTGGGCTGATCGCGATGCCGCGCCGGCTCGGCTGCGGGAGAGGTGGGACCGCTACATCGCAGGGCTCACGGTGCACGAAAAGGGGCATGGCGCGGTTGCCCACGACGTGGCGCGTGAGATCGAATCGGAGCTCGTCGGGATGGCCTCTGCAGCGGGCTGCGATGCGCTCAATTCGGCGAGCGTGCGGGTCGTCGACGAGGTCATGACCCGGGGCGAGGCGCGGCAGCGTGACTATGACCGCGCGACGGTCCACGGCAGTACGCAAGGCGCGCAATTCCCGTTCTGAGTTGCGGTCGATATCATTTTCTATTGTGACCGCCATTTCGTTCGCGTGTTATGCGGGCGGCAATTCGGTGTTTTCTCCGCGCGTGATCCGAGATAATATCGACACAGGAATTCGTTTTTCGAGCAGCGTGGCTTTCCAGGTCTAGAAAAAGCCGCTTGGGCCTGAGAAGAAGGGCTCAGCACATCGGGACAGCTCTGTTCGGGCACTTCTGTTCGGGCCGTCGTTCATCGTTCCATTGGGGCGGGGTGGATGAGTACGCGTTTGCATGCGCTGGGTTTCGCGTCGGAATGGACGCCGGAGATGCTCTCGCTGATCGAGAAGCTGGCCGAGAACAAATCGAAGCTCGTCGGCGGGGCGAAGGGCAATTATCGCCTGTGGCGATCGCAGCAGGGTGCGGAGCTGTGGTTCCACTATCCGGCACGAAAAGGCGCAACGCGAACATCGCGCGCCGAGCAGCCGGAACTGCCGTTGCCCGAACGGCCGGTCGCCGTCACGCCGTTCCATCGTGGGCTGTCGAATTGTCAGGTCAGGATCGGGCGGTATCTGGCGATCGACCGGATCAATCCGCTCGAGGGCTCGTGCATGGCCTGGCTGCCGGCGCCCGCGGGCGGCGGCCGCGAGCAGGTGATCGTGCTCGAACTCGCGCCCTACGGACTGCACGCGCTGCGCACGCCGGCTTATGAGACGACCGCGCAGATCGTGTGCTTCGCCCACGCGGTGTGGGCGTATCCGGACGGGACGGCTTACAGCCGGGAGACGCCGAGCAACCGCCGCATCAGGGTCGGCTCGATCAATCCGATAACGGAAGCCGACGTGCCGGAGGTCAAGCTGTCGTACCGGCAGAGCCCGATCACGCTGGGGCTCGCTACGGGGATCGTGCGGCGCGCGATACGGCACATCAACCCGGCGACGCGGGAGCCCTATTACTGGATGCTGCTCGAAACCAAGCGCGGGACGATCGACGTGGTCGCCAATCCGACGCAGGTTTCGGGCGACATATCCGAAGGCAACGTCGCCCAGGTGTGCGGCTCGTTCCTGGCGCGGCTCGCGGGCACCAGCGTGTGACGAAAAATGCAGCCTAGTTGCTGTCCTCGGGCAGGCGCGGCAGCGGCAGGCAATCGATACCGTCTTCGGCCAGTTCACGTGCCTCGTCGAGCGTCGCCTCGCCCCAGATGCCGCGCGCTTCGGCTTCCTTATGATGGATCTTGCGCGCCTCGTCGGCGAACTTCGGGCCGACGTACTCCGCCTTCTGCTCGACCTCGGCACGGACCTTCCGCATCAGGTCGAGAAACTGCTGTTGCACTTCGGCGCGCTGGACCGTTTCCGGGCTCGGCGCTGGCACGGGGACGGCGGGGGCCTGCTCGACATGGTGCTCGGCGGGCACCGCCACCTCGCGACTCTCCTTGGAACGGCTGCGCGTGGCCACGCCCGGCGACATCATTGCCTTCGTCACCTTCCTGGAGCCGCACTGCGGGCATTCCACCTGACCCTTCTTCGCCAAACGGTCGTAGGCGGTGCTCGAGCCGAACCAGGATTCGAACTCGTGCTTCTTGTGGCAGACGAGGCGGTAGCGGATCATTTCAGGTCATTCCCTACGGCCGGTCCCTCCGTTCGTTCGTTCGAAGGCTCGGGCCTGCGATAATCTATGCCAATTCGGTGCAGAGCGGAATCAGCATCGTTCCGCAAGGTTGGCGATCAGGCGGCGAGCAGCGGGTCGAGGCCGCCGCGTGCGTCGAGGGCGTAGAGATCGTCACAGCCGCCGACGTGGCGGTCGCCGATCCAGATCTGGGGCACTGTGTGACGTCCGGATTTCGCCTCCATCTCGGCGCGGAGGGCCGGCTTGCCCATCACGTTGATCTCCTCGAACGCGGCGCCTTTGCGCTGCAGAAGCTGCTTGGCCATCTGGCAGTAGGGGCAGATCGGGGTCGTGTAGATCGTGATCTTGTTCGCTGTGTCGGCCATCGGCTCTCCTGGCGGCCCTTTCGGCACCGCACTTCGATCTGGTCAGATGCATGTTTGGCAATCGAATGTAGTGAGTGCCAGCGCAGGACGGAAGATGGCAGCGATGCGACAGGTGTTGCCGGCGGGCAACTCGGCTTCGCGGCGAGAGGTCTATTCGAGGACGTCCAACCCCTGGGCTCCGCAGCGTTCGGCGGCGTTGCGGGCGAGGCCGGACGTTTTGCTCCTTGCGACGAAAGCGCTGACGAAGGCGAGCCAGGGGGCGTCGTTCTTGGCGACGCCGAGGCCGATGACGTTGGAGCCGTAGCGGTCGGGAAGCACGCGGGAGCCGGGGACGCGGGCGGCGTAAGCCATGAGGCCCGGGCGGATGCCGGCGAGGACGTCGATCTCGCGACGCTGCAACAGCTCGAAGGCGGCGTCGGGCGTGTCGGCGTAGATGCGCGGGGCGGCGGGGAGTTTGCCGTCCAGTGCGGCGTCCATCGCGTGTCCGGCGACGACGCCGATGCGGGTGGTGGGGCGATCGAGGTCGGCGATGCTGGTGGCGAACGAGCCGGCTGGGACGAGGAATGTGAAATCGCCTTCGACCCAGGGGGCGGTGAAGTCCAGCAATTCGCGGCGTTCCCGCGTGATGCCGATGAAGGCGGCGTCACACTCGCCGGCGCGGAGGCTTTCGACGATCGCGGGCGGGCTCGGGCGCTCGACGAGGCGGAGATCGACGCCGAGGTCGGCAGCAAACGCGCGGGCCATCTCGATGCCCCAGCCGGAGAACTCGCCGTTCTCCGAGCGCGCGTAGAAGAACGACGGGAACAGACCGATGCGGAGCACGCCGGATGCCCGGATGGCGGTGAGGCGGTCGCTCGTCGGGTTCATGCGAGGGGCTGCAACTCCGAGGGCAATTGGGGGCTGAACGATGCGGCTTTCCGCATCTGGCGTGGTGCCGTCCGGCATTCTACATTGCCCGCCATGAGCGATACAAAGACAAAGAGCGGCACGGAAAACACATTCGGCTTCCGCGAGGTGCCCGAAGCCGAGCGGCAGGGCCTCGTCAACGAGGTGTTCTCGGCCGTGGCCGAGCGCTACGACCTGATGAACGATCTGATGTCCGGTGGGATGCACCGGCTGTGGAAGGACGATTTCGTCGATGCGCTGAACCCGCCGAAGTCCGAGCGGGAGTGGCGGCTGATCGACGTGGCGGGCGGCACGGGTGATATCGCGTTGCGCGCGCTCGACCGGGCGGGGCTGGGGTGCTCGGCGGTGCTGTGCGACATCAGCCCGGAAATGCTGAGCGTGGGGCGTCGTCGCGTCGAGAAGGCGGGGCGGGCCGCGCAGGTGTCGATCGTACAGGGGAATGCCGAGGCGCTGCCGTTTCCGGATCGTTCGTTCGACGCCTACACGATCGCGTTCGGCATCCGCAACGTGACGCACATCGATCATGCACTGGCGGAGGCGTTCCGCGTGCTCAAGATCGGCGGGCGGTTTCTGTGCCTCGAGTTCTCGGAAGTGCAGGTGCCGCTGCTCGACAAGCTCTACGACCTGCACTCGTTCCACGTGATCCCGAGGCTCGGGCAGTTGGCGGCGGGAGCGGCCCAGCCTTACGAGTATCTGGTCGAGAGCATCCGCAAATTCCCGAAACAGGAACAGTTCGCGGCGATGATCCGCGAAGCCGGCTTCGAGCGCGTGAGCTATCGCAACCTGACCGGCGGCGTGGCGGCGATACACTCGGGGTGGAAGATTTGATTTTCCTTGGTTCGTGGTTCACGGGAGGACTTCTCCCTCTCGACAACAGTACTCAGCTATTGGAAATTTCTGCGATCAGGAACCTAAGCTCCTCCGAATGTATGGCAACGCGAACATCATAAACAGTTTTCTCATGGTCTACTAAATGAGTGGCGCTGATAGATGTCGTTATCAAGCCAAGCCCGACAAGCGTGTCAAGATCATCATTGACTCTCCGTAATGTCGCGGCTCGAATAGCAGCAGTCGGCGTGGAGTGGTTGTTCACAAAAGCGTTGGGCCATAGGAAGGTCGTGCTGTGCTTAATACTTTTGAGCGCGGAGACGATTCGCTCTCTATTCTCTTGCGTCAATGATCTGCGATTCCCGTTTAGTACAACGATAATAGTCTTGATGCGGGTCGTGAATTTTCTTACCCGTAGGCGCAGCGCTTCTGCTTTCAATCGAACTTTATCGCTGATGCTTCGGGTCATTCCAACGGCAGTGGCTTGACAGTCGGTCATCAGTAGACCTATCCGTTCAGCGACGCTGGTCAACAAGACGAGATCTACGGTATCCTGAGCTAGGATCAGCAATCTCGCCAGTTTGGCTTGCAGCGTTAGGCGGCCCGTCAAGTAGCTGATTAGCGAGCGCTGTTGCGGACTCGCCTGAGCGCCTCCCTCCTCTTCTAAATCCCGCAACTGAAATAGCACTCCATCTAGCCGACAGGCCTATCCCTTTAGCTCAGGCCGCCACGACCGGATTTGATCCGAACCGTCGG
>CAZNMY010000023.1:0-67930 GCA_964574325.1 uncultured Devosia sp.
TGATCGCGGCCGGCTGCATCATGATGCGCAAGTGCCACCTCAACACCTGTCCGGTGGGGGTGGCGACACAGGATCCGGAATTGCGCAAAAAGTTCCAGGGCAAGCCCGAGCACGTCATCAACTTCTTCTTCTTCGTCGCCGAGCAGGTGCGCGAATTCATGGCGCAGATGGGCTTCCGCACCTTCTCCGACATGATCGGCCAGTCCGACTATCTCGATAAAGATCTCGCCATCCGCCACTGGAAGACGCGCGGTCTCGACTTCCGCAAATTGTTCTACATGCCGGACATCGAGGGTGTGGCGATCTGGAATTCCGAGCGCCAGGATCACGGCCTCGAGAAGGTGCTCGACAACAAGCTGATCAAGACGGTCGGCAAGGCCGTCGACGGCGGCACGCGCTACCAGACCGATCCGAAGAAGCCGATCGCGATCTCCAATCGCGACCGCAGCACTGGGGCCATGCTGTCTGGCGTGATCGCGAAGAAGCACGGTCACACCGGGCTGCCGGAGGATTCTGTCTGGCTGACCTTCAAAGGCATCGCCGGCCAGAGCTTCGGGGCGTGGACTGCACGCGGCGTCACGCTCGATCTGATCGGCGAAGGCAACGACTACGTCGGCAAGGGGCTGTCGGGCGGCAAATTGATCGTGCGGCCCGATCCGAAGTCCGGCATCGAACCCGAAAAGAGCATCATCGTCGGCAATACCGTGCTCTACGGCGCGATCACCGGCGAGTGCTATTTCCGCGGCATTGCCGGCGAGCGCTTTGCGGTGCGCAACTCCGGCGCGATCGCGGTCGTCGAAGGCACCGGCGATCACGGCTGCGAATACATGACCGGCGGCGTCGTCGTCGTGCTCGGACCCACGGGCCGCAACTTCGCGGCCGGCATGTCCGGCGGCATCGCCTATGTATTGGACGAGACCGGCGATTTCGAGCGCCGCTGCAACCTCGCGATGATCGACCTCGCGCCGGTCGCGGCCGAAGAGGAAGTGATGAAGCGGCTGCAGGGGCAGAGCGGCGATCTGCACAGCCACGGTCTCGTCGACGTGATGGCCGACATGAGCCAGCAGGACGCCGAGCGCCTGCACCGGCTCGTGACGCGCCACATGCACTACACCAACTCGGCGAAAGCGAAGGCGATCCTGGCGGACTGGCCGACGTGGCTGCCGAAGTTCAAGAAGGTGATGCCGGTCGAGTACCGCGAGGCGCTGGCGAAGCTCGCCATCGCCCAGTCCGAGGACAAGACCGGCCTCGAAGTGCTCGAGATCGGAGTGAGGAAGTAGGTTCGGTTTGGAGCGGAAGGTTCCGGTAACGGAGGCGAGGCTGGGTCGATCGCAACGCGACGCAGCCTACGCTCGATAAGGATTTGTGATTGTGAGCCCGTCGATGACCAGCCCGTGGTGCATGTCTTCGGAATACAGTGTCGAGCAGCCGGCGAGTACGGCCGAGGCGACGATATTGGAATCGAATATGTGTAGCTGGTATTGCTCGGCCAGGCGCAACGCCTGTTCATGGACTTCCAGCGTGAGCGGAACTATTCGACAGGTCGTCCGCACGGTTTTGAGAATATCGCGTACCTCGGCGAAGGACAGCCCGAACTTGCGACGTCCCACGCGCGTGAACTCGTTGAGCACCTGCACGCTGATGACGGCACCAGCTCTGACGAGGGTATGTGAACGGTCGGCTTTGTCCGTGCCCGCACTCATCAAGTACACGAGAACATTCGTGTCGAGAAACGGCTCAATAGTCGCCATCTTCGTAGGCGTCCGATCGTTTGAACTTGTAGTCGGCAGGGGCGCGGCCTCGGTACTTCTTCAAGGCGTCGAAAGCCCCGTCTATCTCGGCCTGCGTCCGAAGTGCAGGCTTCGGCGCAGGAAGTACGACGACCTCGTCGCCCTCTTTCAAGCCCAGGCGCTCGACAAGCTCAGGCGTCAAAACGACGGCCAAACCATCGCCGAACCTCGTTATCTGCATGGCAACCTCGGTGACGCTGTTTATCGCAGCTCTTTAGCACACCCAGGCTGACGCCGTCATATACCCCTTAAAGCCTCGACACCCTTCAGGACACGAAAATGGGCAAGATCACCGGCTTCATGGAACTCGACCGCGCCGACCGGAAATACAAGCCGGCCGAGGAGCGGACGAAGCATTGGAACGAATTCGTCGTGCCGTTGGGCGACGAAGGCACCAAGGCGCAGGCGAGCCGTTGCATGGATTGCGGTATCCCGTACTGCCACAACGGCTGCCCGGTGAACAACCAGATCCCCGACTGGAACGATCTGGTCTATCGGGGCGACTGGGAGACGGCCGCGCTCAACCTGCATTCCACGAACAACTTCCCCGAGGTTACGGGCCGCGTCTGCCCCGCGCCGTGCGAAGCGTCCTGCACGCTCAACATCGACGACAAGCCCGTCACCATCAAAACGATCGAGTGCGCGGTCGCCGACAAGGCGTTCGAGAACGGCTGGGTCGTGCCGCAGCCGCCGGAGAAGAAGACCGGCAAGAAGGTCGCGATCGTCGGCTCGGGACCGGCAGGTCTCGCCGCCGCCCAGCAACTCGCGCGCGCCGGCCACGACGTGCATCTCTACGAGAAGAACGCCAAGCCCGGCGGCCTCCTCCGCTACGGCATCCCCGACTTCAAGATGGAAAAGGACATCATCGACCGCCGCGTCGAGCAGATGAAGGCGGAGGGCGTGACGTTCCATTGCGGCGTTCACGTCGGCAAGGACCTCAAGGCGAAGAAGCTCGACGCCGACCACGACGCGGTGCTGCTGACCGGCGGTTCGGAAAAGCCGTTCGATTTCTTCGAGAAGGCGCCCGGCCGCGATCTCGACGGCATCCATTTCGCCATGCACTTCCTGCCTCAGCAGAACCGCCGCGTCGGCGGCGAGAAGCAGCCGGCCAAGACCAAGGAGATTTCGGCCAAAGGCAAGCATGTCGTCGTGATCGGCGGCGGCGACACCGGCTCGGACTGCATCGGGACGAGCTTTCGGCAAGGTGCCAAGAGCGTCACCCAACTCGAGATCATGCCGATGCCGCCGGCGATGGAGAACAAGGCTCTGTCCTGGCCGCACTGGCCGATGAAGCTGCGCGTGTCGTCCAGCCAGGCCGAAGGCGCGAAGGTCGAGTACTCGATCAACACCGTCGGCTTCGCGGGCAAAGATGGCGTCGTCACGGGTCTCAAGTACGTAAAGGTCGACGGCAAGCTGCAGCCGATCCCGGGCTCGGAAGGCGAGATGCCCGCCGATCTCGTGCTGTTCGCGATGGGCTTCTCGGGCCCCGTCGAGAACGATGTCGTCAAGGACTTCGGTCTCGACATCGTGGCGCGCGGCCGTTTCAAGGGCCTCGATGCGGACGAGCGCGACTATCGAATCCGCGGCTCCGGCTCGAAGAAACTGTTCGCTGCAGGCGACATCCGCCGCGGCCAGTCGCTGGTCGTCTGGGCGATCCGCGAAGGCCGCCAGGCCGCGCACGCGATCGATCGCTTCCTGATGGGCCGCTCCGATCTGCCGCGGTGAGGCGACACGCGAGCCTGGAGGCGAAAGATGCCCGAATGACACATGCCACGCTGCTGCTGCTTCCCGTCTTCGTGCAGGTCGCCATGACCTTCGCGCTGCTGTTCTGGATGGGGCCGGCCCGCGTGGGCGCTCTGCAGCGTGGCGAGGTGAAGCTGAAGGATATCGCGCTTGGCCAGAAAGCATGGCCCGATCGTGTCACCCAGATCTCCAACACGCACGACAACCAGTACCAGCTCCCCGTGCTGTTCTACGTCGCGGTGCTGCTGGCGCTGGTGACGCGGAAGACGGACTTCGTCCTCGTTGCAGGCGCCTGGATCTTCGTCGTGAGCCGCATCGCTCACGCCTTGGTGTACGTTACCAGCAACGACGTGCCGCTGCGGTTCCGAGCCTACGTCGTCGGCGCCTTCACGCTCGTTGCGATGTGGATCTGGCTTGCCTTCCGCATCTTCGCCGAGGGCGCGTGATCGGCTGTTGCCGGCTGCGTACTTCTCGCCTATCAGCGCATGCGGGCAGATCGCACCGGCGAAGCCACACTCGGTGGGTTTCACCGGGGGATCGGTCGATCACGCGTTTTTCTGAGGATGACCAAGTGAAGCCCGGAGCCAGACTGCGCGCAGCCGCCGAGGTGCTGGAGGCGATCGAGACGCGTCACCGTCCCGCAGCCGAGGCGCTGGCCGACTGGGGCAAGAGCCATCGCTTCGCGGGCTCCGGCGACCGAGCCGCGATCGGCAACCTCGTCTATGACGTGCTGCGGCGGCGGAACTCGCTCGGCCATCGGATGGGCTCTGATACCCCGCGTGCGCTGGCACTGGCGGCAGCGCGGACCGCTTTCGGCATGAGCATCGTCGAGATCGATGCCGCAGCCGACGGCACGCAGCATGCGCTCGAGCCGTTGACGGACGCCGAGCGGACGGCGCTGGCACGCGAGGCCGAACCTGGGCTTGCTCCCCACATCGCCGGAGACTTTCCCGAGTGGCTGACGCCGTCGATGACCCGCAGCTTCGGGGAGCGTGCGGCCGCCGAAGGCGAGGCGCTCGCGCGTCGCGCACCGGTCGACCTGCGCGTCAACACGCTGAAGGCCGAGCGCGAGAAAGTGCTTCGGGCGCTCGACAGATACGGCGCCGTCACCACGTCCATGTCGCCGATCGGCATCCGTATTCCAGCCCCCAGCGGTCCCGGCCGCACGCCGAACGTGGAGACCGAGACGGGGCATGGCAAGGGCTGGTTCGAAATCCAGGACGAAGGCAGCCAGATCGCGGCGCTCATGGCGGGCGCGGGGCCGCGCAGTCAGGTGCTCGATCTGTGCGCGGGCTCCGGCGGCAAGACGCTCGCTCTTGCAGCCGTGATGCAGAACACCGGCCAGATCTACGCATACGACGACAGCCGCGCGAGGCTGCGTCCGATCTTCGAGCGCCTGAAGCGGGCCGGCGCGCGCAACGTGCAGGTCCTCGATGCCGGTGACGAGGCGGCGCTCGCAGCGATGGGGCCGCGTTTCGATCTCGTTCTCGTCGACGCGCCGTGCACGGGCTCCGGCGTCTGGCGGCGGCGGCCGGATGCGAAATGGCGGGTGCGCCCTGCCAATCTCGCCGAGCGTCAGGTCGAGCAGCGCACGGTGCTCGACCTCGCGGCGAAGTCGGTGAAACCCGGCGGTCGCATCGTCTATGTCACGTGCTCTGTGCTGCCGGAAGAGAACGTCGACACGATCGCGAGCTTCACCGCAGCCGAGCCGCACTTCTCGATCGTCCCGTTCGCAGTGCCGTGGGCCGCCGCGTTCTCCACACCGCCCCCCGTATCCGCGGACGGCCGTACCGACACGCTGCTGCTCACGCCGGCGCGTCACGGCACCGACGGCTTCTTCGTCGCCACGCTGAAGCGGTCCGCCTGACGCATCAGGGCAACACCGACACGCGCGCGCAGGAAAATCGGAGGCTTCCCGGTTTCTTTGCGGGAAACCCTTATTCTCCTATTGCAATGGTTGAAGCCGCGCTTATCTTCCTTCGCCGTTGGGACCAGCGGGGTCCCGTATCGGCACGGCCGAACTGCACGCTTTCGCCAGGGGTCTTCTGTCGTGTCTCCGGACAGGGAGGAGTTGGCGCTCGTATGCAGGCTGCGGCATGCGGAGGACAGTCGTCCATCATGGCACCAGCTTCCGAGGCGAAGCGGCCTGAACGCACGTACGACGTGCGCTCCTCCCTCGATCCGACACCGGATCGCGAGGCACTCACATCGTGTAAAACCAGCGAAATCGAGTGCTGGAACGATGGCGGCGGCGCAGCAAGCGTCGCCGAATACGTTTTCGGCGCTCATCCCCAGGGACCGCCGGGGAAGGAAGCGGCTCTCTGAGAGCCGCCGCCGCGTCAGCGGCACGAGGCCGGTGCCTGTGAGGGCCGAGCCCGAACGCGCCGGCTCCGTCACGTCCGCTCCGGTCACGTCGGGGCAGGATGCGGCCTGTCCCCTTTCCCTGTCATCCCCAGCGAACACTCCGAAGAGCGCCATGTCTCACCTCGAGCAGCAGATGGACGTCCGACGATCGTCGCAGGCTTCGAATTCCTATCTCTCCGCCAAGTGCATCGTCCGCATCGCCGAAGAAAAAGGCGGCTACGCCGTTTATGCCGCCGAGCCCATCGCGAAGGGCGAGCTCCTGGTGATGTGGAGCGGCACCCTCGTCGACGGCGCCAGGCTCGAAACGCTGCCGGATGCCTTCCGCCGCCACTCGCTGCAGGTCGAGGAGGATCTGTTCCTGGTCTCGCTGACCGACTGCGAGCCGGCCGATTACGTCAATCACAGTTGCAATCCGAACGCGGGCCTCAGCGGCCAGATCTCGCTGGTCTCGATGCGCGATATCCAGGCCGGCGAAGAGATCACCTACGACTACGCGATGAGCGACGGTTCCGACTACGACGTTTTCCCCTGCTCGTGCGGCGCTCCGCAGTGCCGGGGCCACGTCGGCGGCAAGGACTGGCGCAACGAGGCGCTGTGGGTCCGCTATGCCGGGTACTACTCGCCTTATCTCGCAGCGCGCATCGTGCGCCTCAAGAGCCGCCGCCGCGCACAATCGAGGCGCGCACGTATCGAGGGCCTGGGCAAGCCTGCGAGCCTGCTGACGACCTGAAGCTCCAGGGGCGAACTCCCCCGATCAGAACTACTTGGATCGGAACGACTGAGATCAGGGCGCGACTTTCAACCGGAACTCCATGTCGAACTCGGCGTAATTGCAGGTGATCTCTTCACCCGGCTGGATATCGCGCGTGGCGATGTCCTGCCCGAAGATGTTGGCGCTGTCGGGGTAGTCGCCTCTGGTGTTCGCGTCGTCCGCGTGGTTCACGAACCGCGCGTTGTCCAGGCAGTAGATGTAGAGCCCGGTCTTGCGGTCGAGATAGCTGTAGCGCAGCAGCGCGCTCTTCATCGGCTCGGCGATGGCCTCGACCACCTCGCGCGAAAGTAGCTGATCGAGCCCCGGCGTGAACTTCCAGGTCGGGGTTCCCCTGGGGATGAACTCGTCTGCGAAGACGCCGATGCCCTCGATCGGGCTCATACCCAGGCGGGTCTTGACCAGCAGCATCCGACGTTCCCCGATAATGCCTCAGCGGTGCGCCCTTACAATGGTTCGCCCGAGGGCTGTCAAGCGACTGTCCAAGTCACGCAAGTCATCCCGGTGCTCGTCACCGGGATCCAGGGTGCTCCAATTGCAATGCTCCGAGTTGTGGCATTCTGGATCCCGGGCACAAGGCCCGGGATGACCTTACTTCCCTTGATGTGCCCTCCGGGAAGGCGTTGCCTGCCGGCGGCGGCCGTGTCATGCCGCGATCACTGTTCAAGCTGCGACCAGTGCGGAGAACGCGACTTTGGAAATGCTCGTCACGGGGCCGGATGACGGCCCGCTGCTGCTCCTCGCCCATGGCGCCGGCGCGCAGATGGATAGCCCGTTCATGGAGGCGTTCGCCGCGCTGATGGCCGAGCGCGGCATCGGCGTGGCGCGTTTCGAGTTCCCCTACATGGCGGCGCGCCGGGCCGGGGGCAAGAAACGTCCGCCGCCGAAGGCCGAAACGATGATGCCGTCCTACGTCGAGGCGGTTGCGCAGTGCCGGTCGGGTCATCCGGATCGCCCGCTGTTCATCGGCGGAAAATCGATGGGCGGCCGCATCGCGAGCCTCGTCGCGGACGCGGTCTACGCGCAGGGCGACTGCAAGGGGCTCGCGTGCCTGGGCTATCCGTTCCATCCGCCGAATATTCCCGACAAGCCGCGCACTGCGCATCTCCTCGCGCTGCAATGTCCCGCGTTGATCGTCCAGGGCGAACGCGATCCGTTCGGCACCAAGGCCGAAATCGAGGCGTTCGGTCTCGCCCCCTCGATCTCCTTCCATTGGGCCGGCGACGGCGATCACGACTTCGGGCCGCGCGGCGGCTCCGGGCACACCCGCAAGGGCAATCTCGCCGCCGCCGCCGATGCCGTCGCGGCGTTCGTCGCTGCACGGCGGCCAAGCAAATAGGTGCGGGTTCGATTGGCCTCGGCCCGAATTCGGCTTAGGCTCTCGGCCAACCAAGCCATCCGGAGAGACGCCATGGACACCGATCCCCGCGCGAAGCCTCACGCGCCCGCCCACGCCGCACGCGCGCCGCTGGCCGCCAAGGCCCGGGAGGCGATGGAGAAGCTCAACGGCGAAGCCGGGCATCTCGCGATCTGGCTCAGGACCCAGGCGAACGCGCCCTCGCAGAAGCCGTGGTTCACGCATACCGGCGCGGCCGATGCCGGCGAGATGGCACAGGGCAAGGTCGCGGCGGGTCAGATGAAGGCATCGCCGCATCACTGGAAGTGGCGGGAGATCTCGCCCTACCTGGACAGAATCGCGCAGATCGCCGCCAACGCGGACGTCCCGCCCGTCGAGTTCGCCGAGCGCCAGCAGTTCCTGCTGACCAACCCCGGTCTCGCCGGCCGGCTGCAGGTCGCCTCGACGATCCGCTGCGCCGTGTCGATCTACAACCCGGGCGACCTCGCGCGCGCTCATCTACACACGCCGAACGCGAGCCGCACGATCCTGTCGGACAGCGGCGGCTACACCAACGTCGAGGGCGAGAAGATCCGCGCCGCGCGCGGCGATCTCATCCTGACGCCGAACGGCACGTGGCACGATCACGGCAACGACGACAAGAAGCCGGTCGTGTGGATCGACACGCTCGATTGGCCGATCCTCGAGTTCCTCGATTGCATCTGGCTCGACGAGGACATGCCCACAGGGACCGTCGATGTCAGCGCGAACGTGCAGATCCAGAAAACCTCGCTCGATGCCGGATACTCGCAGCGCGCTTACGGACGCGGTGGCCTCGTCCCGTCGTTTCTCGAGCACAACCGCGGCGCGGGCCACGGCGTGTCCCCCAACGTGCATTATCGCGGCGCCGACATTCGCGCGGCATTGGATGGGCTACGCGGCGAGAGAGGCTGTTCTTACGAGGGCGTGCCGCTCGACATCGTCAATCCCGTAAACGGCGCTCCTTTGTTCGCGACGCTCGGCTTCGGCGCGCAGATGCTGCGCGCGGGCGAGGAAACGCTGGCGAAGCGCGAAACCTCCAACGTCGTCTACGTCGTGCTCGAAGGGCGCGGGCAGACGGAGGTCGGTGGCCGCACCTTCGACTGGGAGGAGAACGACATATTCGTGGTGCCGAACTTCCTGTGGCGTCGCCATGTCAACAAGGGCACGAAGGACGCCGTGCTCTACACCATGCACGACCGGCCGCTGCTCCAGAAGATCGGCCAGTACCGCGTACAGGGCCGCGCCAAGGACGGCACCGTCGTGCAGATCGTGACGTGATCGGATTGTTGGAAATCTCATCTCCTGTCGTCATGGCCGCGCAGGCGGCCATCCACGTCACGTCTCGGTCCATGCCAATCGTGGGTTGGCAGTGCTTCTCGTCTCGATGAGGCGTGGATGGCCCGCCTCCGCGGACCGTGACGTCGTTCCTCAGTCGTTGGAGTATCCGACCTTTCGTCATCACCCAATTCAGCCGGTTGATCCAGGACACGAACGAGTTCGTCGATGAACCTCGGACCCCGTCTTCGGGCGGCATGACGACGGGCGATGGTGGCGGGTTGCCGCTGGCGCTTACCCGAGAGCGTGCGGTAGCACCGCGTCAGAGGAGACATTCGGACAATCAGGTAGTTTGCATGCGAGCATCAGCCGCCGGATCCATCAAATCCCCGCGATTGCCCCGCTTTCGTACTTGGCGGGTCGAGGGCCGGCATCGATACTCGCACCTCGAGACTGCACACGAGTGTTTCTGGGCGATCATGTTGGACAAGCTGGATGCGGCTGCGGAATTGTCGGTCGCGCGCGGATGCGGGTTTGCTTCGGTCGGTATATTCACGATGATGACGGGGTTGGCCGACCAGATGCAGGTCTCGCTCAAGGCGGGCGGAATCATGGGTCTCATCATGACCATCATTCTCGCCGTGCGCGGCTTGTCCGCCCTGCGGACGCCCTATAAGCGGACGGAGGTCTGGATCATGCTCGCTCCGGCCGATCGACCGGGGGCTGCTATCGCGCAGCAGTTGATCGGATGCGCCCGCCGGCAAGCCTATCTGCGCAATGCGCTCAACACGGCCTGCGTATCAGCGGGCTTCCTCGTCGCATCGCTGATCCTAGGCATGATCGGTGTTCGCCCGGGGTAATGGCGATTGCCGGTGCGGGCGCCGGCCTCACAGTTCCACGCTCTCGCCGTACTTCGGCACGACGACGTTCCAGCCGAAGCGGTCGATGACGTGCTGGCGCATGGCTTCAGCCGCTGCCGGTACGCCGTGCGTGATGAACGTCTGGCGCGGCGGCTTGCGGAAGTGGCGGAGCCAATCGAGGATCTCCGAATAGTCGGCATGCGCGGACATCGTGTCGAGCTGGACGACCTCGCAGCGCACCGGCCATTCCTGCCCGTGTATCTTCAGCGTGGGCTCGCCCCGCACGAGCCGGTCGCCGCGCGTGCCCGGCGCCTGATAGCCCGCGAGTAGTACGGTGTGCCTGGGGTCGCCGACATAGTCCTTGAGGTGATGCAGCACGCGCCCGCCCGTCGCCATGCCGCTCGCCGACAGGATGATCTTCGGTATCGGGCTCGTCCGGATCGCCTTGGATTCGTCCACGCTGCGCGTCGTCCGCGCGATGGCGCACACCGCGGCGCACTCCTGCGGCGACAACCGGTGCTCGTTCCTGTGGCGCACCAGCACACTCGTCGCGTCGATCGCCATGGGACTGTCGAGGAACACCGGGATATCCGGGATCTGGCGGTCCTGCTTGAGCCGGTAGAGATGATAGAGCAGGTCCTGCGTGCGCCCGACCGCGAAGGCGGGAACGACGACCGTGCCGCCACGCGCCGCGGTCCGCCGCACCACCTCGCCGATCTGCGCGGCGGGCTGCTCAGGCCCGTGCAGCCGGTCGCCGTAGGTCGATTCGAGTACGAGATAGTCGGCTTCCTGCATCTGCGCCGGCGGCTTCATCAGGGGACTGCTCGGCCGGCCGATGTCGCCTGAAAACAGGATCGAGCCGGCGTCGGCGTCCACGATCTGGATGAACGAAGAGCCGAGGATGTGGCCGGAGCGCGAGAGCGTGAACGTGAGACGCGGCGCGAATTCGTGCGGCTTGCCGAAGCCGAGCGGCTTCAGCGATTCCAGCGCTGCCCGCGCGTCTTCCTCCGTGTAGAGCGGTAGCGCCGGTCTGTGCCGCGAATAGCCGTAGCGGTTGGCCGCGTCCGCGTCGTCCTCCTGGATGCGGCCGCAGTCGGGCAGCAGGATGCCGCACAGGTCGGCGGTCGCTTCGGAACAGTAGACGGGTCCCGTGAAGCCGTCGCGGACGAGGCGGGGGATATAGCCGCTGTGGTCGATATGCGCGTGGGTCAGCAACACCGCATCGAGAGCGGACGGCGCGAACGGCAGGCTTTCCCAGTTGCGCTCGCGAAGCGCTTTCTGCCCCTGGTACAAACCGCAATCGACGAGGAAGCGCTCGCCGTCTCGTTGGATCAGGTACTTCGAGCCGGTGACCGTTTCGGTCGCCCCGAGAAACGTCAGACGCATGATGCCGGCTCCTTCCAAGGTCTATTCTCGGCAGGTCAACTGGGCTGCCCTTCTGTCGATGTGAAATCGGCTGAGCGCGGGACGAGCCCGTTCTCGACCATGATGGTCCACGCTTCCTCCGCATCGTCGACGATGTCGAACAGGTCGGCATCCGCGGCGGCGATCATGCCGAATTCGATCATCGCCTCGAAGTTGATCACCTTGTTCCAGTAGTCCCGCCCGAACAGGATGATCGGCATCGCCGGCGCCTTGCCGGTCTGGCGTAGTGTCAACAACTCGAACAGCTCGTCCATCGTACCGAAGCCGCCGGGGAATACCGCGAGTGCGCTGGCGCGCATGGCCAGATGCATTTTGCGCATCGCGAAGTAGTGGAAGCGAAACGTCAGCTCGGGCGTCGAGTAGGCATTGGGCTCCTGCTCGGCCGGCAGCGTAATGTTGAAGCCGATCGAAGGCGCGCCGGCCTCCGATGCGCCGCGGTTCGCCGCTTCCATGATGCCCGGGCCGCCGCCGGTGGCGATGACATTGTCCCGGAGGTGGTGATCGGTGACCTTCGCCCCGCCTCGCTCCGAGACGATATGGGCGAAGCGTCTGGCCTCCTCGTACCAGCGCACGAGCCCCACCCGCTTTCTCGCCGACGCGAGCGCCGCGGGACCGTCGGCCGCGCGCAGTATTTTTTCTGCAGCCTCGGGTGAAGGAATGCGCGCGCTGCCGAAGACGATCACGGTCGAGCGCACGCCCCAGTCCCGCAGCAGCAGCTCGGCTTTGCCGTACTCCAACGCAAAGCGGATGGAGCGCATTTCGTCTCGCAGCAGGAACTCGGTGTCCTGGACGGCCAGAACGTAACTGCGTGAGCGCTTTTGCGGGTCGTTCGAGGGCATTGCATGTTCCTGGCTGGTCGGCGTCACCGTGTGGGCGATGGTCCTCGATATCTAAGCCGCGCCATCGACGAAGTATCGCGCCAACGCCGCTGCCGAAGCCTCGCTCTGGAATGGTCGCGCGGTGACGGCGCGCCACGTCTCGAAATCGCCGGCGAGGCCGGCGTGGCCGAGAACCCGTTTCACCTTTTCGGCGAGTTCTTCGTCGCCGATGGGATTGCCGGGATCGCCCGAAGGAGCGAGCATCTCGTGCAGGAGTTTGCCGGACCGGGTCGTGACTTCGAGCCGCGCCGGCCACTGCCCCGGATAGATCTCGTCGAGCGCGGGATCGGCCACGATCCGGCCCTTGGCGGCAAGCGCCATGATGCGTGGATCGCGCAGCGCGGTTTCGCGTTCGACGTCGTACAGCGCATCGGGTTCCAGAGCCGCGATGGCAGCCGATCCCGCACCGCTGACATAGGCCGACGATCGTATCGCCGGATCGAGCTTCTGGCTGATCATGCCGGCGTAGGCCGTGGGCACGTGGATGGTGAAAGCCTCGATCGCACCGGGAGACAGCCCCTGGCCGACCAGGGCCCGCATCGCTTCTGCTCCGGGGAGGGCCTGTCGTGACGTGCAGTAGGGCTTCAGCGACAGCTCCGGAAGGATGCTGGTTCGGCCTAGCTTGTGCACGAGGACGCCGGCATCGACCGGCACGCCGAGCGCTCGGTCGAGCCCGCCGTTGTCGATGACATCGGGATCGCCGCTGAAGCCCGCGCGTGCCGCCATCGCTGCCCGGATGCCGTTGGCGACTGCGACCGAGAACACGATCCATCGTCCGGATGGCTCGCCTTGGAACCGGCCGCTGCGGCCCGACGACAGGATCACCGCCAGGGACAGCGCGCGTTTCGTCGTCGGCGCGTCGAGGCCCCACACCCGGCACGCGGCAGCGGCTGCGCTCATCGTCGCGCCGGCTCTCGTCGGCCAGACGCCGCGATAGTGAATACCCGCGCCGCCTGCCGCCGCGCCGAGCCGGACGATCGTCTCGAGACCGACGAAGATCGCGCTTTCGAGTTGTTCCGGGCCGCAGGGCGATGCCGCGGCGAGCGCAAGGGCGACCGGCACCGCGACCGAACTCGGCGTCGTGCCCGTCGGCGTGTGGATGTCGTCGGTTTCGGTGAGGCGGACGAGCGTCGCCAGTCCCGCAATCGAATCCGCGCCCTCTCCGGGCGGGTGGAACGCCGCGATCGCCTTTCCTTCGGAGCAGGCGGCTCCTGTAAGCCGCGCTGCGACGGTGTCGGCGATGTGTCGGCGCAATATCGCTCGATGGGATGCAGGCAAGTCACTTGCTCGTGCGGACGATACGAAGTCTGTCAGCGCGTCGAGCAGGCTCATGCGATAACTCCAGGTCGTGTTCGATGTCGCGACTGCGATGACCGCACCCTTCAGCTTCGCCGGGGCTGCGTCGGCGGTGATGCAACTCCAACACCGATCCCCGCGAATATCAACGTCGCGTTCCGTCGCCGCCGATGCGGGGCTCGGCGTGCCTGCTGACGCTGGATGCCGAAGAGGAGAGCTTTCGCTGGCCGCGGATCCGCAGCGTGACGACGCGGCCCGGCTGCTTCATCCTGCATCACTTCCTGCTGCACTTCGTGATTCGCTTTCCCCGTCCCGCTCATCGAAACCGGCACCTTCGGCGAGACTGTCGTCGGCGGCTGCCGCTGTCACGTCTCCCAGCCGGGCGGTCCCAGGTTCGAGACTTTCTCGGTCGACGCCTTCGAGGGGCTGGAGCCCGTGCTGCCGGCAGTCCGAAGCGTGTCGTTATCCAGCCCGATTTCCCGTTTGCGCTGGACCTGCGCCGGGTGTCGTCGAAACAACCGCTGTGGTATTGGAGCAACTTGTAGCCCGCACATGAAGCGAGCGGCTGGCGCGAGTCGGTGCAGGGGGGATAGCCATAGCACTCGCGCTCGCTCGATGAGCTTCGGACCAACGCGAATGACGTGCAGGCAGAGTGGAAAGAGATCAGACCAGCATGTCAGCCTTCGCCCCAGACGCGCGCACTGCCTCGATTACTGACGGCTACGTGCGCTCGGGTGCGTTCGACGAGTTGATCGCGCCCGACGGCACTATCGCCCCGCACTGGCAGCCGGTCCTCGCGGGCTTGGAGTCCCTGAGCCACGAGCAGCGGCTCGAGCGCATCGACCGGATCAACTCGCGCGTGCGCGAGACCGGCATCGCCCACGATCTGTTCGCCGACCCTTCGCGCAACGTGCAGCCGTGGCGGCTCGACCTGATGCCGCTGGTCATTCCCGCGGCGACCTGGAGCCGCATCGAGCAGGCCGTGATCCAGCGCGCACGCCTGCTCGAGGCCGTGGTGGCGGATCTCTACGGTCCGCAACGTCTGATGCAGCGCGGGCTGGTGCCGCCGCAACTCGTGTTCAGCGATCCGGCTTTCCTGCTCGCCTGTCACGGCATCGAGCCGCGGGGCGGTCGCATCCAGTTCATCGCCGTCGATCTGACGCGCAGCAACGACGGCAGTTGGCGTGTCGTCGACACGCACGTCGAGACACCGGCGGGCATCGGCTATGCGCTCGCCAACCGCACTGTGCTGACCCACATATCCGGAGATATGTTCGCGGCCTCCAAGGCCGTGCGGCTCGCGCCTTATTTCCAGCAGATGCAGGATCAGCTTTCGCAGCGGATCAATCGTCCCGATCCCAGCATTGCGTTGCTGACGCCGGGGCCGCGCCACAACGATTTCTTCAGCCACGCTTATCTCGCGCGGTATCTCGGCTTCCTGCTGGTCGAGGGTGACGACCTCCGCGTCGACAATGGCCGTGTCTATCTGAAGACGCTCGATGGTCTGCAGCCGATCGACCTCGTGGTCAGGTGCGTCGCCGGTGCGCTGTCCGACGCGCTCGAACTAGATCCGTCGGGTTTCCTCGGACCCGTCGGGCTCGTGCAGGCCGTGCGCCAGCAGCCGAGCCTCGTGCTCAATGCGCTGGGCACCGCGATCGCGGAGAACCGCGGTCTCGGCAGCCTGCTACCTGGCCTCGCCCGGGACTTGCTCGGCGAAGATCTTCTCGTTCACGACGTCGCCAAGCGCTGGCTCGGTGATCCTGCCGTCCGCGCGAGCGTCATCCCGGACCTCGATCGCTACTTCATCCGTCGCGCCCACGAGCAGACCGCGCGCCCGGGCCGTGCCGCCCCCGGCCGCGACGCATCCCGGATGACCTCGGCTGAGCGCGCCGCACTGATCGAGGATATCGAGAACGACGGCGCTTCGCTCGTCGCGGAGGAAAAGACCACGCTGGGCACGACGCCGTCTTACGGTCCGAATGGCCTCGAGGCCAAGCCCTACGCTCTTCGTGTCTTTGCAACGGCGGTGCCCGGCGGCTTCGCCGTCATGCCCGGCGGGCTCGCGATGACCGTCGACGCCGGTACATCGATGGCGTTGACGGCTCCGGACGGCGCTTCGCGCGATGTCTGGGTGCTCAGCGAAAACGCTCAGCCTGCGTTCAAGAGCTTGTGGCGGCCCGCGATCGAAGCAGCCCAGGTCCAGCGTGGCCCGCGCGAGATGCCGAGCCGCGCGGCCGACAACCTGTTCTGGCTCGGCCGTTATATCGAGCGCGCCGACTGGACCTTCCGTGTCCTGCGCAATTGCCTCAGCCGCATCGAGGAAGACAGCGGCCCCAGGCAGAACCTGCAGCTCGCGCGGATGGCGCTGATCACGCTTCTCGACCGGGACAACACGTCGCCGGTCCATGTGCCCCCGGATCTCGACGAGCCGCGCGTTATTGCATATCTGGCCCGTATGCTGATGTCATCGACCGACCGTGCGTATGGTCTGCCGCAGACGCTGTCGCACATTCATCGCGTGGCGAGCCTCACCCGGGACCGGTTGTCGCTCGAAGCCTGGCGTACGCTCAATTCGTTCTACGTGGGCCGACGTTGGCAGCCCGAGGCCTGGCCGCGCTCGATCGGCGAGGAACTCGATCTGATCGATGCGGGCCTTGGTGTCGTCGCTGCATTCAACGGGCTGACGCACGAGAACATGACGCGGAATTACGGTTGGTCGTTTCTCGACATGGGCCGGCGCACGTCGCGGGCGCTCAATCTGTCGCAGATGCTGCTGTCCGCGTTCCGGCTGGCGCCGTCGACGGTGGTCGGCCCCGAGGACGACACCGGCCGGATGCTGTTCGTGCTGGAGCTTGCCGACAGCTTCATCACCTATCGCTCGCGCTATCGCGTCAACCCGACGCTGGCGCTGGTGCTCGACCTTCTGATCGTCGACGAAACCAACCCGCGCAGCCTCGCCTTCCAGCTCGCGGCACTGTCCAATCACATCGACACCCTGCCGCAGACCGGCAAGGGCCGTGGCCGCACCGAAGTACAGCGGACGGCACTCGCGATGCTGACCGATGTTCGGCTCGCCGACGTTGTGACACTGGCCGAACAGGGATCGGACGGGCAGCGTCCCGCGCTCGTGTCGCTTCTGAGCCGGCAGGTCGAACGCATTCCGCTGTTGTCGGATGCGCTGACGAGGCGCTATTTCAGTGTTGTCGAGAAGGAACCCCGGTGGATCCGGGCTACGTCGCGGCAGGAGTCATGAGGTTCGAGGTCAGTCACCGCACGACCTACAGCTATCGGCTGCCGGTCGCGCAATCCTACCACGTGGTGCATTTGCAGCCCCGCGCCTCCGCGCGGCAGGCAGTGGTGCATCACAGCCTGCTGATCGATCCGGCGCCCGTCACCAGCACCGCGGCCGTCGATTATTTCGGCAACGCCGCGACGCTGTTGCGCATCGAGGACGAGCACTCCGAACTCGTCGTCCACTCCCGCAGCACCATCGACGTTGCGGCACCCGCAGCAGTCGATCCGGTGGCGACGACACCGTGGGAGGAGGTCGCATCCCGAGCGCAGACGCCTGATGGCGGCCTCGATTCGGGTGTGCTGCAGTTCACCTGCGCATCGCGACTGACACCGGCCTCGCGCGACGTTCGCGCGTTCGCTAGCGAGAGCTTCCCCGCGCGCTGTCCCGTGCTCGCCGGCGCGATGCACATGACGCGGCGGATGTTCGAGACGTTCGAGTTCGACCCGACCGCAACCGACATGTCGACGCCGATCATGCGCGTCCTGGAATTGAAGCGCGGTGTCTGCCAGGACTTCGCGCATCTGGCGATCGCGGGTCTGCGTACCCTCGACATTCCCGCGCGCTACGTCAGCGGTTACCTGCTGACGCGACCGCCGCCGGGGCAGGAGAAGCTGAAGGGCGCCGATGCGTCGCACGCCTGGCTGTCGGTTTGGGCGCCCGAGGCCGGATGGGTCGATTTCGATCCGACCAACGGTATCATGCCCGGTATAGAGCACATCACTGTCGCCTACGGACGCGACTACGAGGACATCAGCCCGATCAGCGGCGTTCTGCTGGGCGGCGGCGATCAGCGAATGGCCGTCGCCGTCGACGTAGAGCCGGTCGAGTGACGTCGCGGCTCTTTGATCTCGCTCAATCCGGACTGCTGCGGTTGTCGATAGCTCGATGATCGTAGACGCGACGAGGACACCAGATTGACCGCCGAAAACACAATTCCTCTGCTCACAGCGCTCGTCTACGAGACGGGCACGGGCGAGGCTGCCAATGCTCTTGTCGAGGAGGCTGCCGCGCTGCTGGGTCGACGCGGGCTGAGCCTTGCCGGAACGATCCAGCGTCAGGCGGCGCGCTCCGACCGGATGCGCTGCGACCTCATCGGGCGCGATCTCGCGACTGGCGTAGAGCGAGCGCTGTCGGAGGATCGCGGCCCCGCAGCGCGGGGCTGCCGCCTCGATAGCCGAGCATTGGAGGATTTCGTCGGCCTCACGGTGGCGGCGCTCGACAACGGCGCCGACGTGATGTTCGCGAGCCGTTTCGGCAAGCGCGAGGCGCAAGGCGCCGGGTTTCGTGAAGCCATCGCATCGGCGGTTTCGCGCGGCGTGCCGGTCCTCGCCCCTGTGCATCGCGACTACGTCGAGGCGTGGCGGGAGTTCGGCGGCGACCTCACGAGCGAGGTCCCCGCCGACCGCGCCGCTGTCGAAGCGTGGTGCGATGCCGTCTCGGCGGCTGTTCGCCTCACGTGCTGCTCGGATTAGAGTACAGCGTTGCGGGAGACGTGAGCTTGGCACGTTGGGAGCCGTTCGAGATCTGGCTCGTCTGGTCGGATCGCCGCATAGCGGTGTCGGGCGAACAATCCGCGCTGGAGGCGCTGCTGGCATCCGGATTTCCGATCGAGCCCGGATGCGGCAACGGCAGTTGCGGCGAGTGCGCGACCGAGTACGTCGAAGGCGACGTGATCCACAAAGACAGCTGCCTGTCCGCCGCCGAGCGCGAGCACTGTTTCAGCCCCTGCGTTTCCCGCGCCCGCGGCACCCTCGCCCTGCCATTTTGATCTCTACTCCAACTTGCCGAGTACCGACATGTCGCTGCCGTCGTGCCAGGTATTGCCGGTCCAACCGTCGAGATCGTAGTCGGCCATGCACTGGTCCGCAAAGGCTTCCATCTGTTTGGTCACGCCCGTCGCCTGCGCGTGCTGCAGCGGGAACAGCCGCACGAGTTCGTGGCTCCCCGCGTAATTCAGTTCGTACAACTCGTGACGCGCGCCGAACTCCGTGCCGATCGCGTCCCACAACAGCTTCATGATCTTGATGCGCTCGACATGGCCGATGCCGTTAGAGCCGCGCACATACTTCGCGAGGTACTTGTCGATCTCGGGATTCTTCAAATCGCGCGAATGACTGGGAAGATAGATAAGCCCCGAAGCCACCACCTTCTCGACGATCGAGCGAACGGCCGGATAGGCCTCGGTCGCGAACAGCCGGTAGGCGCTGCCCGCACGCAGGTTCGGCAGCACCGCGCCGTTCACCCACGGATCGGGATTGCGCGCCATCGCGTCGGTCAGCGCCCAGAACAGGTTGCGCCAGCCGATCACTTCGCCGATGTGCACCTGCACGCCGCGGAAGCCGTCGACGCCTGTCGTCTTTGCCGCTTTCATCAGCAGGCCCGCGATGAAATCGAGCTTCACCGCGAGCCGCGTGCACGCCTGGAATGTGTAGCCGTTGACGAAACCGGAGCTTGGATAAAACGCCTTCAGCTTCTCGACGTCACGATGGATGAACACGTTCTCCCAGGGGATGAACGCGTTGTCGAACACGAAGATCGCGTCGTTCTCGTCGAACCGCGACGTCAGCGGATAATCCCATGGGCTACCCGTCGTCGCCGCCGCCAACTCATAGGATGGCCGGCAGATCAGCTTGATGCCGGGCGTGTCCATCGGCGCCATGAACATCACGACCATCGAGGGATCGTTGATCTCCTGCGCCATGTTCTGGCCGAGGAAATTGTAGTGCGTCAGCGCGGAATTGGTCGCGACGACCTTGGCACCGGATACGTAGATGCCGGCATCCGTCTCCTTCTGGATGGAGATGTAGACGTCCTTGATCTGGTCGACGGGTTTCGCCCGATCGATCGGCGGATTGACCAGCGCGTGGTTGACGTAGAGCACGTTCTCCTGTGCGCGCTTGTACCAGGCTCGCGCGTTGTCGGCGAACTTCCCGTAGAATTCCGCATTGGCGCCGAGCGTCGACAGGAACGACGCCTTGTAGTCGGGGCTGCGACCCATCCAGCCGTATGTGATGCGCGCCCACGCAGCGATCGCCTCGCGCTGCTTGATGACATCCTCGGCTGACCGCGCCACGCGAAAGAAGCGATGTGTGAAGCCGCCCGAGCCCGTGTCGGTCTCGCAGGTCAGCACTTCCTTCTGCTCCGGATCGTGTAACGCATCGTAGATCCGCGCCGCCGAGGCTGCGGCATTGCGAAAGGCGGGGTGCTTCGTCACATCCTTGACGCGCTCGCCGTAGACGTAGATTTCGCGGCCGTCGCGCAGGCTCTCGAGATATTCGGCCCCCGTGAAGGGCCGCTTCTTGCCCTCGATCAGTCGTTCCGGCGCTTGGCTCATGTCGGCATCTCCTCACCCTGTCGGCTCGAAGAATGTGACACCGCGAGCGGCTTGGCCAGTACCCCATCGGTGTACCCCATCGGTTCTCCGCGTGCTCGGGGCGTCGATCAGGAACGGCCTTTGGATTGAAGCGTTGGCAGATGAGGATGGGGAACGCGATGGAGAAAGGCCATGGCCTACGAACGCGACCCCGGAGAGATGCGGCCCCGGTCCGGTCCGTATTCAATTCTCATATGGCTTCCTCTGGCGATTGCCGCGCTCGTCGTGGCGGGATTAGCTGCGTGGTTCGGAGCAGCTTATGTCGTCAGCTTGGCGGATCGCCCAACGATCGACGCTCCAGCGATAATGCCGGATCCGACCCGCATTCCGCCACAACAGCCCGTACCGCAGTGAGGCCCGGATTTCACTTCCTTGATATCACTTACCTGGGATGATGGGCGGTCCCCCCGTTTCGGGACGGGTTTCCTGCAGCTCCGGACTGCTACTGGTGAAGTAATACGTGATCGAGTAGCCCACGATCAAAGCCACGATCGTCGACACCGCGACAACGATCACCATCGATCGCGGACCCGTGCCTTGCCGTGCCTCCGTGCCTGTCAGAACGATCTGCGAATCTTGACCTTCATTTCTGTCGGCCGCGAGCTTTTGCTCGTCCCTGTTCTTTTTCGCTGGCAAGGCCATCAGCCACTCCTGTTTGGCTTGTCGGGGCCGATGTGATGGAACTTCCCCGCACTAGAGCGATCACCACGCGCTCCGTCTGGGAAAACGTGTCCCGGCTGCGAAACGTTCCAACTTTCGACGTCGACCGCCGGGAGTATTGCCAGGCCCGATGCCGACGGTGTTGACGACGGCTTCGGCGACGCAGTAACACGGATGTCATTGAAACTGATTATTCTAGAAATATGGAAGAGAAGATTGCAGCGTTGGGATTTGCCGCACTCTCGCAGGAGACGAGGCTGCGCCTGATGCGTTTGCTCACCGAACGCGGCGCATCGGGAATGCCGGCGGGCGAGATCGCATCCCGCATCGGTCTGCCTCCCTCGACCCTTTCCTTTCATCTGTCGGCGCTCGAGCAGGCTCGCCTTCTCCATTCGACCCGACGCGGCCGGCAGGTGATTTACGCAGTCCGATTCAGCGGCCTGCGCGCGCTGTTCAGCTACCTGACCGAGACATGTTGCGGGGGGAGGCCGGAGCTTTGCGGCGACCTCGCACGTCTCTTACCCGAGGAAACGAGTGAGGAGCCGTCGATGACACCCACGTTCAACGTCCTTTTCATCTGCACCCGCAATTCTGCGCGATCGATCATCGCGGAGGCGGTATTGGGAAAAGTCGGAAAGGGGCGCTTCAACGCCTACTCCGCGGGATCGGCTCCGGCAGACGCGCCGATGCCCGAGGTTCTGGAGCGGCTGGGCGCGATGGGGCACGATGTTTCGGGGCTGAAGTCGAAGTCGTGGAGCGAGTTCACCGGCGCGAATGCCCCGCGCATGGACTTCGTGCTGACGCTTTGCGACCCCGCTGACGGAGAGGCGTGCCCCGATCTCGGCGATCGGCCGATCACGGCCGTCTGGCCCTTCCCCGACCCGGCGAAGTTTCAAGGCTCGGACGTGGAGCGCACGGCGTTGCTGAACGAACTCTACGGCATGATCCGGCGACGCCTCGCAGCCTTTTCGAACCTGCCGTTCAGTTCCCTCGACCGGATAGCGCTGAAGGCGCGGCTCGATGAACTCGGCGACAGCAGCAGGATGAATGCTTGAAATGAGGGGCGACATGAAAGTCGGCATCAACGGCATGGGCCGCATGGGGCGGTTGGCGCTGCGGGCGGCGCTGGGCGGCGTGCGGCGTGCAGACGGCGATCCACGCGCCGCCAATCGTCTCGATGTCGTGCACATCAACGAGATCAAAGGCGGCGCGGCGACGACGACGCATCTCCTCGAGTTCGACAGCGTGCATGGCCGTTGGCATGCTGGCATCCAGACCGAAAGCGCGACGTCGATCAGCATCGACGGCAGGCGTCTCGGGTTCACCGAAGGCGCAAATCCCGGCGATATTCCCTGGGGCGATCTGGGTTGCGAGATCGTTCTGGAATGCACCGGCAAGTTCCTGAAGGCCGAGCACCTGCAAGCCTATTTCGATCGCGGCGTGAAGCGCGTGATCGTGGCAGCGCCCGTGAAGGACGAGCGTGCGCTCAACATCGTCGTCGGCGTCAACGACCATCTCTACGATCCCGCGCGGCATCGCCTGCTGACGGCGGCGTCGTGTACGACGAACTGCCTCGCGCCGGTTGTGAAGGTCGTGCATGAGAACCTCGGCATCAGGCACGGACAGATCACGACGATCCACGATCCCACGAACACCAACGTCGTCGTGGATTTCCCGCACAAGGACCTGCGCCGCGCACGCTCCACGTTGCTGTCGATGCTGCCGACGACGACCGGCAGCGCCACCGCGATCACGCTCATCTATCCCGATCTCAAAGGCAAGCTCAACGGCCACGCCGTGCGCGTGCCGGTGCTCAACGCCAGCCTCACCGATTGCGTTTTCGAGCTGAACCGGCCGACGAGCCAAGCCGAGATCAACGAGCTGTTCCTCGCGGCATCGCGTGGGCCGCTTGCCGGTGTGCTCGGCTACGAGACGCGGCCCCTCGTTTCCGCTGACTACTGCAACGACACCCGCAGCTCGATCGTCGATGCTGAATATACGCTCGTGACCGACGGTACGATGCTCAAGGTCTACGCCTGGTACGACAACGAAATGGGCTACGTGTGCCGCATGGTCGATCTCGCCGCCATCGTTATCGCCGCGGAGAAATAGGATGGAGCATGCAGTCCGGAATTACCTGATCGTGACGGCGTCCTACTGGGGCTTCACGCTGGTCGATGGCGCGCTGCGCATGCTTGTCCTGTTGCACTTCTTCAAGCTTGGTTACTCGCCCTTCACGCTGGCTTTCCTGTTTCTGCTGTATGAGCTGGCGGGCATCGTCGCCAATCTCGCGGGGGGCTGGCTCGCGACCCGGTTCGGCATTCCGCGGATGCTGATGGCAGGGCAGGCGCTGCAGATCGCCGGCCTCGCGATGCTGTCGTTGCTCGATCCGCTCTGGACGGCGGCGGTCTCGGTCGCGTGGGTGGTGATGGCGCAAGGCATCTCGGGACTTGCCAAGGATTTCACGAAGACCGCCTCGAAGTCCGCGATCAAAGCCACGTCGGCCGAGGGCTCCGGCCGCCTGTTCGAGTGGGTCGCCTGGTTCACGGGCTCCAAGAATGCGATGAAGGGGCTGGGCTTCTTCATCGGTGGCCTCCTCCTCGATGCCGTCGGCTTCAAGCCGGCGTTGTGGCTCATGGCCGGGCTGATCGGCGTCGTTCTCGCAGCTTGCCTGCTGCTTCCGCGCGACCTCGGCAAGGCCAAGGCATCGAAGTCTGTACGCGAGTTGTTCGCCAAGTCGTCCGGCGTGAACATGCTGGCCGGTGCGCGCATTTTCCTGTTCGGAGCACGCGACGTCTGGTTCGTCGTGGCGCTGCCGGTTTTCCTGTACGCCAGCGGCTGGCGCTTCGCCGAGGTCGGCGGCTTCCTCGCTGCATGGACCATCGGATACGGGTTCATCCAGGCGGTCGCACCGTCGCTCGTCCAGCGGAGTGGTGACGGTTTCAGCCGTGAGGTTCCGGCCGCTCGGTATTGGGCTGCGGCGCTGGTTGTCATTCCCCTCGCGCTCGCAGTCGTCCTGCAGTCCGGTGCGAGCAGACCGGATCTGTGGGTCGTAGCGGGATTGGCTCTGTTCGGCCTGCCGTTCGCCGTCAATTCCTCGCTGCACTCCTACCTCATCCTCGCCTACGCCGGCTCGAAGAAGGCGGCCGAGGATGTCGGGTTCTACTATGCCGCGAACGCGGCGGGACGGTTGATGGGTATCCTGATGTCCGGCGCGCTCTTTCAACTCGGCGGCATGACCGCCTGCCTGATCGGATCGGCGGCGATGCTGGCCTGCTGCTGGGGCCTGTGCCTGGCCCTGCCGGAAGGTTCGGAGAGCGCGACATCGGTGAGCCGCGCCGCGTAGCACGACCGCGACGCCTATCATCTCGAGCCGTCGAGGCTGAACGATTTGCTGCAGCGTCCGGTATGGATCATGGTGCCGCGGAGAGGACTCGAACCTCCGACCCACGCATTACGAATGCGTTGCTCTACCACCTGAGCTACCGCGGCAAACGATCGGCAGTGGAGATCGACTCCACGCGAGCATTGCGCCTGATACTCCAACACCGCCCGCCGCGCAAGCCGAGCGTTGCCAGCCGAGCGTTCCCGGCGTCTATTTCTTCTTGAGCCCCAGGCTGGTGACGAGTGCGGCCAACTCGGCACGGTCGGCCAGCAATTGCCGGTCGAGCGCAGTGCCCGACGTCGTCGCCTTGTCATAGAGCGCGTTCTTGCGGGCGATGTCGATGAAGCCCGGTTTCTGGCTGGCCGCGAGAAAAGCTTCGATCAGCTTGCTGGAGACCGGCGCGGGCAGGCCCTTGGGCGCGAGAAGGTA
Organism: uncultured Devosia sp.; assembly: GCA_964574325.1. Taxonomy (GTDB): domain Bacteria; phylum Pseudomonadota; class Alphaproteobacteria; order Rhizobiales; family Hyphomicrobiaceae; genus CAMDPA01. The sequence goes on from CAZNMY010000023.1 coordinate 24,921, forward strand.
TTGGATCGCGTTGCCTTTGAGACCGTAGCCGAGTTCGGCCAGTGTCGGCACGTCGGGCGCCACCTCGGCCCGTTCGGCCTCGAACGATGCGAGCAGCCGCAGCCCGCCCTCCCGTACCTGCGGCGCCCAGCCGCCGGCCGCGAAAGCACCCGCAGTGATGTGGCCGCCGAGCAACGCCGTGACGACGGGCGCGTCGCCCTGGAACGGCACGATGTTGGCATCGATCTTCTCGCGGGCCAGCAGCGCCCGCAACATCAGATCGACCGATGTGCCCGCGCCGGGAATTCCCAGCGACAGCTTGCCGGGATTGCTCCGCGCCGCTGCGATGAAGTCCTGGAGCGTCTTGTGCGGGCTGTTCTTCGAGGTCGCCATCCCCACGCGCTGACGGCCGACCATCAACAGTGCGTCGGTGCTTTCCAGCAGATCCGGCCGGATGTTCTGGAACTGGTGGGCGAGTGTCAGCGCCGTGCTCGGTGTGATCCCGATCGTGTAGCCGTCCGGCGGCGAGGCGACGATTTCCGAGATGACGACCGTACCGGCGGCGCCGGCCTTGTTGATGATGACGATTTCGCCGAGGGCGGCGCGCGCTTCCTGTGCCAGTGTCCGCGCCAGTACGTCGGTCGAGCCCCCCGGCGGAAAGCCGACCAGCAGGCGGATCGGCTTGGAGGGAAAGGTCTGCGCTGCGACGCCTGTGATCGATGCGATGGCGGCGCACGCGATGATCGAGGCGGCAGCGACAACACGTGCAATCATCCCGCGCATCGGCTTCTCCAGTTGTATTTAGATGTGTCGCTGGTCGCGTTGGTACGCTGACACTCGCGGGCCCGAGTTCAGGGCTTGAAGCCTGACGACTTGAACACGGGTCCCCAATACGCGATGTCGCGGCTCACCATGGCGCCGAGGGTCGGACCGGGTGCGCCGACCGAGACGAAGCCGATCTTGGCCAGGCGCGCCTTGTTGTCGGGGACGTTCACGGCGGCGATGAATTGTTTTCCCAATTCCGCTGCGATCTTGTCGGGAACGGCAGCGGGCGCGAACACGCCGTACCAGCCCTGCGAAAAGATGTCGTAACCGCTCTCCTTCAGGGTCGGGACGCCATCTAGGAACGGCGAGCGCTTGTCGCCGGCCGTTGCCAGGATGCGAATGCGGCCCGCGCGGTGCTGCTCGATCTGGTCGGGCATCGGCGACAGCATCATCGGCAACTGGCCCGCCACCACGTCGTTCAGCGCCAGGGCGGCGCCGCGATAGTGCACCGGAACGAGGGGGATCTTCGCGAGTTCGCCGAGCTTGACGCCGATCAGGTGAAGGCTCGAGCCGGCCCCGGGGGTGCCGTATGAGCCCTTGCCCGGGGTTTTGCGCACCGTCTCGATCAATTCCTGCAGGGACTTCACCGGCAGTGCCGGACCGACCGCGAGCGAAAGGTCCTGGCTGACGAGATGCGCGAGCGGCTTGAAATCCTTTTGGGGGTTGTAGCCGGGATCGGCGTTGTAGAGCGGGATCATCGTCATGACCGCCGATGGCGTCACGATCAGCGTGGAGCCGTCGGCTTCCGCGTTCACGACGCTGCGCGTGCCGGTGATGCCGCCCGCCCCGGCGCGGTTCTCGACGATCACGGTTCGCCCGGTCTGTGTCTGCAAGGCGGCGCCCACGATGCGCGTTACCGTGTCGCCCGCGCTGCCGGCCGGGAACGGGAACACGATCTTGATCTGCCGCGGAAGCTCCTGCGCGGTGGAAGGAATTGCGCCGGCAACCGAGATCATGGGTGAGAGCAGCATCACCGCCCAGACGCCGATACCGGCCCGCCCGCGCGCACTGGTGGCACGTCCATTGGTGGCAGATGCCATTGCCGCCTCCCCTGATTTATGCACGCCGCGTTGAACATCTGCGGACGCCTGTCCAACCAGTGTGAGGGTTGGCCCGACCTCTCGTCAAGCCACCAGTTGCTGCCGATGTTGTGTGATGCATTCGTGGCGGGATGTCGGATTGTGCCGGCTGAACTATGCAGTTCGTTTACGCTGTTGGCCTAGCGTCGGCGCCTGCGGGCGTCCTGTGACTGGCCGCCTCAGACTGGCCGCAACAGACTGGCCGCAACAGACTGGCCGCCGAGAGCCGGACACCGGAACCCTTTGATGCCGACACAAGTCAGGATGCCCGGACACTTCACCGCGCTCGACGGATGGCGCGGTGTATGTGCCATTCTCGTGGCGATCTACCATCTGCACACGACGAGCCACCTCAGCCAGTCCGGGATCGTCCGGAACTCCTACCTGTTCGTCGACTTCTTCTTCGTCCTGAGCGGCTTCGTCATCACCTACGCCTATATCGACCGGCTTTCGACGCTGCGCGCTGCCGGTGTGATGTTGTGGCGGCGGCTCGGCCGGCTCTGGCCGCTTCACGTTGCCATCCTGGTCGGCTTCATCCTGCTCGAATTGGCCGTCCCGGTGCTGTCGATGCTGCTGGGCGTCAAGCGCACGGCTGCAGCCGCGTTCGATCCGGAGACATCGGCCTCGCTCTGGGCAATTCCGACCAATCTGCTGCTGATCCATGGTCTGGGGCTTCACGATCGGCTTACCTGGAATCATCCGAGCTGGAGCATCAGCACGGAACTGTGGACCTATGTGATCTTCGCGCTGACCATGGTCCTGCTGCGTCGCCGCACCGTGATCGCAGCCGGCCTGATGGTGGCCGCTTCGCTGATCTTCCTGGCGAGCGTCTCCCCACGACACATCGGCGTCGATTACGATCTGGGGATCTTCCGCTGTATCGCCGGTTTCTTCGTCGGCCATCTCGTCTTCAGGCTCGTTCGGGCGGTGCCGGTGAGCCTGCCGCAACCCACGCTGATCGAGGTCATCGGCCTCGCCGCGATGGTGCTGTTCGTGATCGCCGCCGCACATACGCGGCTCGAGTATTTCGCACCGTTCGTCTTCGGCGTGATCGTGTGGATCTTCGCGCTCGAGCGCGGCGCGGTGTCATACGTCCTTAAAACGCGCGCGTTCGCGGCCCTCGGCCTCGTGTCCTATTCGATCTACATGGTGCATTCGCTGGTGATCGCGGTTGCGCATCGCGGCATCAGTGTGATCGAGCAGATCGGCGGTGTGAAGATCTCGCAGGTCGTGGAGCATGCCGGCGAGCGCACGCTTGTGATCTCGTTCGGCAGCGCATGGGCGATGGATGCGCTCGTGGTGGTCTACGTGGCGGTGGTCATCGGGGTGTCGATGCTGACGTGGCGCTACATCGAGATGCCCGCGCAGCGGTGGTGGAACGGGGCTTCCGCCGCGCCCATCCCGGCTGTTGTCGAGCCTGTTACGGTCGAAGCATCGGGCGCGAACGGAAACTTCGCACCCGCCGGTTCAAGCAGCTGAGCCTGTCGCGAGGTCACCGGGGGCGATCAGCCTGAGCCACGCGAGACGCGCCAGGAACACCGCGTTGCCCACGAGATAGCGGTTGGCGAGCCGGCGCGGTTCCTGCGCGAGCCGCCAGGCCCATTCCAGACCGGCCTTGCGGAGCGGAAGTGGCGCCCGCGCGATCCGGCCCGAATAGTAGTCGAACAGGCCACCGACACCGATCACCACCGGCACCTTCAGGCGGCTGCGGTGGCGTGCCATCCACAACTCCTGGTGCGGCACGCCCAATGCGACGAGCAGGATCGAGGCCCCGCTCGCGTTGATCTCGTCGATCACGCGCTGCTCGTCGTCGGCGGCGGCGATGTAGCCATGGTGCGTGCCGCTGACGACGAGACCGGGGGTCTGCGCCTGCATGTTGGCGGCAGCAGCGGCGGCTATCCCGTCGCGCGCGCCGAGCAGATAGAGGCCCTGGCCGGTGCGGGCGGCTTCGCGACACAGGACGGGGAAGAGGTCGGTGCCGTTGACGTTGTCCATCAGGTCGGTGCCTGCAACCCGGGCGGCGATGCGTACGCCAGCGCCGTCCGCGAACACCCGGCTCATGCCGGCGACGGCGGCGCGATAGTCCCGCGAACGATACGCGACGTTGACGCAATGTGCGTTGAGGAAGGCGACGTCGGTCGCGATGCCGTGCGCGGCCCGCTGGACGATCCACGATGCGGCGCCGGCAATGCTTGTGTCGGTGATCTCGAGCCCGAACAGCTTGAGGGTGCGATCATGGCCGCGCGGGACGGGATCGCTGCTCCTGCCGGCTGAAACTTCCTGGTACATTCTGCTACGCCCCGAACCTGTGCCGGCAGCGTCTTTGCGCGACGCTGCTCTTTTGCCGGGTCCACTATTCTGCGGCCATTGCTTACGCCGCTTTAACCGATGGGGCTCGCGGGGGGAGAACCTCGCGGCATGGTGGAGAAAGGGTCGATCGAATAGTTCGAATTCGAGCCATCTCCACCGGCCGGTGCGGCGGGGCCTGGTCGAGCCGGCCACGCACCGAACCTTAACCGATCTCTGCGATACCCTGGTCGAGCGTGGTCCATCCGGGGCTCGGTCGAAACGAGGCTGTGTATGCGTAGCCCGGCGTTCAGTGTCGTCATTCCCTGCTACAACGTGGCCGCCACGATCGAGGAAACGATCGCGAGCGTGGCCGCGCAGTCGTGCGCGGATCTCGAGATCATCGCCGTCGAAAACTATTCGACGGACGACACGGCCGGGGTGTTGACGCAACTGGCTCGCACCGAGCCGCGGCTGCGGATCATCGCCGAAAAGGTCCAGGGCATTTGTGCGGCTCGCAACGCGGGCATTGGCGCGGCCAGGGGCGAGTTTATCGCGCTCCTCGACGGCGACGATCTCTTCGACCGCGATTATCTCGAAACGCACGCGCGCAATCTCGCGAGCGGCAGCGTCGGCGTTTCCTATTCGCGCATCCGCCTGGTCGATCAGATGGGCCGCCCGACCGGCAGTGTCACGAAGCCGCCGATGGGTGGTCTCGATGCGACTTTGCTGCTGTGCTCGAACCCGTGCACGTCGATCGTCGTGGTGCGGCGCGAGGTGTTCGAAAGGGCCGGCACATTCGATCAGAACCTGCGACGCATGGAGGATCAGGAGTGGCTGTTTCGCGCGGCGGCGGCCGGCTTCGAGTTTCGCGGCATCGACCGCGCTATCGCCAGCTATCGCATCACGCCGGGCGGCCTGTCCCACGACATCGCCGGTATGCTCGACGCGCACGAACAGATGCTCGCTTCGGCAAGCCGTATCGCGCCGGCACTCGTTGCGCGCCACGGCCGTCTGTCGACCGGCGCCATGCTCCGCTACTGTGCACGCCGCGCTCTCGACCATCACACGGGTGACAGCGCAGCGCGCGGCTACCTCTGGCGGATGCTGCGCACCGCACCTGATCTGTTGCTTCGCGAGCCGTTAGCGACCGCCAAGACGATCGCCGCCGTGCTCGCGCCGAAACTGACCGGTCTGATCGTCCGTCGTGCAGCGCGCCTTCAGACGGGAGTGGCATGATGCATCCACGTGTCAGTGTCGTCATTCCGCTCTATCAGACCGAACGCTACATCCAACTGGCGCTGAATTCAGTGCTTGCGCAGACGTTCCGGGACTTCGAGGTGATCGTCGTCGACGACGGTTCACGCGACGAAGGCCCGGCGATCGCGCGAGCGTGCGCGGATGATCGTGTCCGCGTCGTCAGCCAGGAGAACCGGGGCCTCGCGGGGGCGAGGAATACCGGCATCCGCAACGCCCGCGGCGACCTGATCGCGCTCATCGACGCCGACGATCTCTGGGACGAGACGAAGCTGGCGCGTCATGTCGCGCATCTCGACGGCGATCCCGCGCTCGACGTCAGCTTCTCCGCCTCGCGGTTGATCGACGACGACGGACGCGACGTCGGTCTCGTGCAGAAGCCGCTCGGCAGTAGCCTCGAGGACGTCGACTTCTTCTGCCGCAATCCCGTCGGCAACGGTTCGGCGCCGGTGCTGCGCCGCCGCGCGCTCGACCGCATCGAGTTCTTCGACGCGCATCTCGAGCGGGCCTGCTGGTTCGACGAGGCGTTCCGGCAGTCCGAGGATATCGAGTGCTGGATGCGCTTGAAGGCGAAGGGCAAGTGCCGCTTCGGCTTCGTCGACGCCCCGCTCACGCTCTATCGCGTCAACAGCGGCGGTCTTTCCGCCAATGTCGATGCACAACTCGCGACGTGGCGACGCTTCCGTGACAAGGTCGCGACCTACGCCCCCGATCTCGTCGCGCGCTACGGAAGTCGCGCCGAGGCCTATCAGCTACGTTATCTCGCACGCCGCGCCGTCAGATCACGCGATCGTGGGCAGGCGCTGTCGCTGGCGCTCGCATCACTGCGGACGTTTCCGCGAACGCTGATCGAGGAACCGGCCCGGACGCTGGCCACGCTCGGTGCGGCGATCGCAAAACGCATTCTCGCAGCGGGCGCTTTCGAGCGCCTGGAGGTCGCGGCGTTGCGCTGGGCGGCGCAGCGGCCGGGTATGCGATTCTGAGCGCAGTTCATCTCCGAGTGCAGTTCACCTCCGAGTTTCGGGGCCTGTCGCGCGTGGAGCGCAGACGTGCGCACGTCTCCCGGGGAGTTCATCCGGTGCAATCACGCGGGCAACGTAACACGTTCAATTGTTTTGGTTTCGGCAAAGCCTCCTTAACCACGCTCGGGCAATGTGGTCCTGTCGCAGTCGGTGTCGCGTTGCAGTTTTGGGAGTACGGCCGTGCTGTCCAGCATGGTGACCAGGTCAGTCGAAAGGATTCTCGGGGATCGCCTGCTGCGTGGCTTCGGCGCGCTGGGGATCGGCGAGTTGTTCGTGCGTGTTTCGCGCATCGCGACGACCATCGTTCTGGCACGCAGCCTCAGCGCGGCCGAGCTCGGGATCGCGGCAACGGCGCTGGCTTGCTTCGAGCTCGTGCGCGTGCTGGCCAATGGCGGTATCAGCCAGATGGTCGTCCGCGCTTCTGAAGATCGCCTGGCTGCCACCTGCAACACGGCCTATCGCCTGTCCTGGCTCGTCTGCGGGATCATGGCCGTCATCCAGATTGCCGCCGGTCTCGTCATTGCCCATGTCACCGGCCGCCAGGAATTGCTCGCGCTCATCGTTTGTCTCGCCGGCGTCTATGCCTTCATGCCTTGGGCCATGGTCCACGGCTGGCTGCTGCAGCGCGAATACCGGATGGCGAACCTTTCGGTGATCAATGCGGTTCAGGTCGGCACCGACAACATCATCACGGCAGCACTCGCCGTGACGGGTTTCGGGGCGTGGGCCGTCGTGTTGCCGAAGCTGCTGACCGCGCCGATCTGGCTCGCGGGCACGCGGATGTCGATCGCCTGGAAGCGCGATCGGTCGGCCGGCACCATTCCGATGTCCGAAGTGTTCAAGTTCGCAGGGCCGATCCTTGCGAGCGAGATGCTGGTCGCGGTGCGTTTCAACCTCGACAAGATGATCGTCGGCGCGATGCTCGGCATGGAAGCGCTCGGCATCTACTATTTCGCGTTCAGCGCAGGCTACGGCTTGAGCCTCGTCCTGACCAGTGCCTTGGCGGCCGCGAGCTTCCCTCACTTGGCCGATCACCGTCTGAGTGCGTCTGAGTTGCTTGCCCGGTTCGACAAGGCGCTGTTCGGATTGGCGGCGTTGATCACGGTTCTCATCGTGCTCCAGGCAGCCGCGGTATTCGTCTACGTGCCCCTGCTGTTCGGTGAGAAGTGGGCGCCGATGACTCCGATCGTCGCGGTGCTGTGCCTGTCGGCTGCGTCGAAGTCGTGGGCGGATCTGTCGACCCAGCTCTTGCGCGCCGCCGGCCATCCCGGCCGCGAGCTGGCATCGGCCATGCTGTTCACGTTCGTGATGCTCGTTTCACTCGCTCTCGGCCTCACGCAAGGTTTGTTCTTCGGCGTGGCGGTGCTCGCGAGCGTGACGATAGCGATGCAGCTCGGCATGACGATCTGGGCGCGCCGCTTCGTTTCGCGCGTCGAGAAGAGGACTTCGAACCCGGCCGTTACTGGCGTCGAACTGGCGGCGGTGCGGGCATGATCACGATGAACGCGCCCCAGACGCAAGCGCCGGAGAATGCCGGCCAGAAGAAGGCCGACCGGAGGAACGCCGATCAGAAGCGAGGCCCGCGGTTCGATGCGCGCGAGCAGCAGCGGCGCATCGAAGCCGTATTCGCCAAGCCGCCGTCCCGCGGCAAGCTTTCGTCGGCGGCGATCGGGCTGATCTGGACCGCTGCGGCGGGCTATTACTTCCTGGTTCCCTCGACCTACGTCAGCAAGTGGTCGATGATCCTGCCGACGTCCAACAGCAGCTCGACCGTGCAGATCGATACGATCGGCCAGACCTCGACCACGCCGACGCAACCGTTCGGCACGCTGCAGCTCAGCCCCAAGGCGATCTACCGCGAGATCGCTTCGAGCGAGCAGGTCCGCAACATCGCCGCCGATATCATGAATGTCGACCGGCGCCGGATCGGCAAGATCCGTATCAAGGCGGTCGACGAGACGTCGATGCTGCTGTTCCAGATCACCGGCGCATCGCCCGAACTCGCACGCGGGTACGGTCGCGCGATGATCGAGGCTCTCGGAATTCAGCTCGATCGGCTGCGGCGCGACGAGCAGGAGAAGCGCGCCAAGATCGTGCGTGACAACCTGAAGCACTATCAGGCGAACGTCGAGGCCACGCAGGCGCGGATCCAGGAGTTCCAGCGCGAAACCGGGTTGCTGTCGATCAACCAGTTCAACGAGTCGTCCTCGACGGCCGAGCTGTTGCGGCGTCGCCAGGCCGACCACAAGAGCGAGATCGAGCGTCTGTCCGCCGAGCAGGCTCGCCTGATGGCACGCCTCGGCGTGGAGCCTGCGGCGGCGGCTGCGGGCTTGCGCCTCGCGGCCGACCCGGCTTTCGCGCGCATCGCGACCTCGTTCGCCGAATCCGCCACCGCCGTCAACGAGAACAACCTGCTGCTGGGCCCCAACCATCCCGCTCGCGTCATCGCGCGCGCCAAGGGCGATAGCGCCTACGCGGAACTGACGCGGATCGCCAGGATGGCCAAAATCGATCCTTCGGTCGACCTGCGCAGCTTGCTGCTGATGCTCAACTCGTCGCACCAATCGGAGCTGTTGCGCACGATCGTTTCCAACGAGGCCGCCATCAACGGCCGCCGTAACGAGCAGAAGTCGATCGAGGCCGAACTCGCGCGGATCGAGGCAGATGTCGCGCGGCTCGGCGGACACGCATCGCGGCTGGAGGCGCTGAAGAAGGATCAGCTCGTCGCGGAGGCGGTGTTGACCTCGGCGATGGCGCGTCTCGATACCAATCGTAGCGATCTTTATTCGTCGTATCCGCTCGTGCAGGTACTGGCCGAGCCGGATCTGCCCGAGAACCGCAGCCAGCCCAGGCTCAGCTATGCCCTGGCCGCCGGCATCCTTGGAACACTGATGGTCTTGATGGCCTGGGGGGCCGCATGGATTGGCGCCAGCTTCAGCCGGAGACGCTCGAAGAGCGCCTGATCTACTGGACGCTCGTATCGACCTGGGGCCTCTGGCTTCTGGGGGCGCTCTACATCGTCGGTCCGGTGCTCGGCTTCGTCCTGCTCGGCATCGTGATCGTGCGGTGGCTGGGCATCTCTCCCGAACCGCTGCGGCTGTCGTATCTGCCGGTCAGCGTCGCGCTGTGGGTCGGCGGCATGCTGCTGATGCTCGTGGCGCTGATCGTGGCCCATCTCGATTTCGAGTTGGGGTTCATGCAGACGATCAAGTCGATCATGGGCTGGGCGAAAGGCTGGGCATTGCTGGCCGTCTACATCGTCGCGGGAACCTATCTGCACATCCGGCCCGCGCTGGTCTATCGCGCAACGGGCATCTTGGCGGCGCAGACGTTGGCACTGGTGCCGCTCTTCATCATGGCGGCGGTCATCGGCTTGCCCACGGAGCTGTACGTTTCGCCGCTGAGCATCGTCGGTGGTCCCGGTCCCGAGTTCTTCAACGTCACGCTTTACAGCGACAACGATACGTCCGGTTCGCTGCGCTGGCGCTTCTTCGCGCCGTGGTCGACGGCCGCGGCATTCATCGCCGGCATCGGATTCGTCTTCGCGCTCTATGACCGGTGGCGCATGTGGAAGATCATCGGTGTCGTCTCCGCGCTCGTGGTGTGTGCGATGGCGGGTTCGCGAACGTCGATCGTGGCGATTCCCGCGATCCTCGTCACGCTGTTCGTCATCGCGAACGTGCGCAGCCCCGTGTTGCTCTTGATGGCGGCGTTCGCCGCAGTAGTCGCGATCCTGTTCACCGACCAGATCGAGATGCTGCTCGTGGATTCCTACGAGAGCTTCAAGGGCGCGCGTGCAGCGTCGAGCCGCGTTCGCGCCGCACTCGCGAGCATCGCCTATCATCGCTGGGAAACCGAGGCGCCCATCTTCGGGCATGGCATCGTCGAGCGTGGTCCCCATCTCGTCCAGTACATGGCGATCGGTTCGCATCACACCTGGCATGGCCTGCTGTTCGTGAAGGGAGCGGTCGGCTTCGCCGCGCTCGCTGTTCCCTTGGCCTGGACGTTCGTGGAGCTGTTCTTCAAGTCGCAGACCGACCGGATCGCGCGCGCGGCGCTGGGTGTGATCGTGGCCTTCGTGCTGTTCTCGTTCGGTGACAATCTCGAGATCGTCTCCTACCTGATCTGGCCCGGCATGGTGGTTCTGGGCGTCGCGCTCTCGAGGCGTTATCGGAGCCCGTTCTCGAGCCAACTGGGCGCGCGCGAAGCAGCACCCCTGGTTTATGCCTGAAGCTCTGGATTCGGCGTCTCGACGCGGGTAGCCACCGGGCGAGTTGCGCCTTGAAATCCGTGAGGTCCGGTGGTGGGCGGAGCCGGTTGTGCGATCCGCTGCCGGATCAGGGCGCGATCGCACCGCGCGCGGCGGCCGCCGGCACCGCGATCGACTGCAGCACGCCCATCACGTCGCGGAACTCCGAGACGGCGCTGTCGTAGCAGGCGATGGAATCGTCCGGCATCAGGTATGGATTGATGGCATCGCGACCTGCACTGCGCACGAGTTCCTCGACCGAGCGCTGGATGACCTCGGTCTCCATGGTCTTGGGATTGCGCGTGATCAGGACCGCGTAGCGGCGTGCGTTGGTCGAATAGGAGCCGCCCACGCAACTCGCCTGCACCAACCCTTGCAGAAGACGCGTACCGTAGGGAGCGCTGCCGGCCGAAAGCGGGCTCTGCACGGTTCCCGCGTTGCTGAAAGTCGGTGCGGTCATGTTGGAGTAGGTCAGGCGTATGCCGTGCGGCGTGATCTGCGAGGGCCGGACGAGGGCCGATTGATAGCAGCCGGCTTCCTCGACCTGCAGGTGATCGCCGTCGATCAGCGGCATGTCGTCCACGGGCTGGCCGGTGAAGGCGCCGCGCCAATCGAGCAACGTCGTCTTGCCTGCGCGCACCAGCTTGACGCGTGACAGGTCCGCATCGGGCCGTACACCGCCGGCCGCGCGCAGTGCCGCCGGCACGAAGCGCTCCATCGGACTGTCGCCGAACTTCGCGAGAGCGCGCTCGAGCTTGTCGCTGTCCTTTATGCCGCCGATCGCATGCCGTCCCGGATTGAACACCGAGCCCGATACGGTGATGTTGACGGGGGCATACTGAACCGGTCGCACGGCGAGGCGCAGACCGGCGCGCGTGAAGATGCCTGCGCGCAGATACTGCCGCTCGATGGCCGACGTGAGTTCCGCGTTGGTGAGGCCGACGGCTGGGACCTGGCCTGCGTAGGGCAGGATGATCGTACCGTCCGCATTGACGGCGTAGTCGCCCGAGAATTCGGCGGAGCCGTAGACGAGGATGTTGATCCTGTCGCCGGGCGAATACCGCATCGGGCTGAGCGTGGGGCCGCCGAGCTTTCGCGCACCTTGTGCAGCCGGCATCATGAAGGATGCCGTGCCGGGTGCGGGGCACGCACGGTCGGCCCAGCTCAACGTCTTGCGGCTGGGGCCTCGCGGAGCCTTTTCAGGCCCATAGAGCTGACTGGACGCGTTCTGCGGGGCATTGAGAGCAACACAGCCGGACAGTGCCGCGAGCGCGATGAGAGACACGACAAGGCTGCCGGGAGACGCCAGCGTCATCCTCGGCAGAGCCATGCAATGCCTGGCGCGCAGCGCCGTTGAAATGGCGGCTGGCGACAAGTGCTTGCAGCGGGATCGCGCACTCGAACCCAACAACTTCAATCCTCAACTCGACTGCGCACACCTTCGGACGTCTCGCAGGGGCCATTGGAGGCACGCGCGCAACCCCGATCGGGACCACTCGTTCCGGACTGAGCGATCGGTCCCTCGATCTGACCCCACGAGCGAGCCGAGCCGTATTGGCAGCTCTCCCGGTGGGAGTGCCGCTACCTTGGGGCCGGGTTGGTTAAATTTGGTTGAAGACCTGCTCCGAAGCGGTCGAATGGTGGGGCCATGTCATGCCGGCTGCTCGGGGTGGATCGGGGAAGATCGGGCGGGGCTCGGCCAATAGGGACCGAACACACGAAAACGGCGGGCAAGGTCATGGAGCCTTCCCGCCGAATCGAATTCCGTGAGGGCGGCCCGAAGGCCTCCGCGATCTTTCCGTGTCAGTTTCCTGCCTTCGCGGTGCGGTTGTTCAGCACCGTCTGGGCGCGCCGGTTCTGAGACCAGCAGGAGATGTCGTTGCACACGGCTACCGGCCGCTCCTTACCGTAGGAGACGTGACGGACCCGCTGAGCGGAAACGCCGTTGCGGGTCAGGAAGTCCCGCACGGTAACGGCGCGACGCGCGCCGAGCGCGATGTTGTACTCGCGGGTGCCGCGCTCGTCGGCATGTCCCTCGATGGTGATGGTGTATTGGGCGTACTGCTGCAGCCAGCGCGCCTGCTTACCGAGCGTCTGCTGCGCTTCGGGCGTGAGGTCGCTGCTGTCGGACGAGAAGTAAACGATGTCGCCGACGTTCTGCGAAAAGTCGCGGGCCGAACCCGGCGTTGCTGGCGTACCCTTGCCGGCGAGACCCGCTTCGAGCCCTTCCTTGTCCTTGTCGGCGCAAGCAGCGACCGAAGCTGCCATGACGAGGGCAGCCGCGATTCGCAGAAACCGGCCGTAGGGCGTGGAAATCGCCATGTGTCTTTCCCTGTATCGGCCCTGCCGCCACACGCTGGCGCCGGGCGAATCCCCGTATTCGTCTCGTCGCTGCATAACCGAAGCGTCCTGGCGGTCCAAGACGAGGCCCTGGGTTATGCCCCACAATCTTCCCGGCGTCCGGTCTTCCCGACGTCGGGTGTTCCCTGTGAACGGTCGCTCCCCGTACCGGGCAGCGCGACGAAGGCGAGTAACCGTTGCTGGTCGCTGGCTGCAGCTTCGCGCCGTGAATCACCACGAGCGGAGCCCGAACCGGCCTCTCTCTATTGTGCTTATGAAGTCAAAATATGACGTGGGGCGGGCAAGATGGCTTTGCATTGCGTCAAATGCTTCCCATTACCGGCGACATGACCCTCATTTCGGCTGGATCGAAGTCGGGCTCATCAGAGGCGGCTGTGGCATCGGGGTGCCGTCCGTTGAGGGCGACCTCGGTTGTTGCACCGGGGCGTGCAGCTATCGGCAGCGCACGACCCGTGATGAGGCTGTCACGTGATGGCGACGATGGCGCCTCGACGGCGTGCAAACCGAGGATCTGGAACGGGATAATGAGCTACGGTTCCGGCCCACTGACAACATTTCCGCAGCTGTCTTCCCGATGCTCGTCATTCCAGTGCTCGTCTCCGGGATCCAACTCGACGCCCACGCAAGCTGTTGTTGTCGGCTGGAGCCCGGCACCCCGATCCGAGGTGAGGCCGCATACTCGTCGATTGGGCCGAAGAACTCGTTCAAGGCAGGGCCTTGAAGGCGTCGGTCTCGTGGTCTCGTGCATGATCACGCGATTACAAAACGATGAAGACCGCATCTTGCCGCCGGAGCGGTAAGATACGGTCTTCTAATCTTTGGAAACGCAGAGCGCCTCCAAACCAGACTTCGCGATCAGCGGGTCTGGGTAGCAGCCGGCACTTCAGCGCCGAGCTTCATCGGGGTATGCTCGACTTCACGACGGCATGCGCCCAGAGCGACTGCAACGATAGCAGCAGCGATAACGATTGCGCCCTTCATGACTTAGTCTCCTGTTGAGTTTCGACGCGCCAAATATTAACGAGCGATTTCTGCCGCGGCCGGAACTTCCGCGCCGAGCTTCATCGGCGTGTGCTCGACCTCACGACGGCAAGCGCCGAGCGCCACCGAAGCGATAACGGCCGAGATAATGAGTACACCCTTGAAACCCTGCATAGTCTGCTCTCCTCAATGTTTGGCGATCGCCATTAGTTGGGTACCGGTGTGGGGCTCGCAGATCAAGGACGGAGGCCAATTGGTGGCGGTTTTCCAACCCCGATGATGCGAATTTACCACGCGATGTTTCTCCAGCACCCAGGAACCTGGCTCTACGCCGCAACATTATCCACAAGGCACGGCGGGGCTGGCGTCGTCTTCGATCAGGGCGCAAACCCTGACCTGCCCGCAGTTTGGACGCTGCAGGTTAGCGCACAGTTAACAGGTGTCTCGATTCGAAGCACGCGCGACGAGCGTAGACGGCTCGACGACGGGGCAGCGCGGGGCGGCTCAGGTCAGGAGCGGCGACCAGGCCGGATCGGAGGCGAACGACGGTGTTGGCAACTGGCGTTCGTTATAGCCAGTAATATCAATGCTGTGGAGGCGCGCCCCGCCCTGGGCGCCACGGCTTTCGCGGAAGAATGCCATCACCCGGCCGTTCGGGGCCCATGTCGGCCCCTCGTTGTGAAAGCCTTCCGTCAAAATTCTTTCGCCGGTGCCGTCGGGTTTGATCACGCCGATCAGAAACCCGCCGCTGACCTGCTTGGTGAAGGCGATGTTGTCGCCGCGCGGCGACCAGACCGGGGTCGAGTAGCGGCCCTCGCCGCGGCTCAAGCGGCGGATGCCGGAGCCGTCGAGGCCGGTGATGTAGAGCTGCTGTGTGCCTTCGCGGTCGCTCTCGAACACGAGGTGGCGTCCATCGGGCGAGTAGCACGGTGAGGTGTCGATGATCCTGGGGTCGAGGGGCGTCAGTTGTCGCGGTTGGCGCGAGCGCAGGTCCATTTCGATGATCTGGGAGGCGGCCCCCTGGCCGAAGCTCATGACGAGGCGCTGGCCGTCCGGCGCAAAGCGCGGGGCGAATGTCATGCCGGGCAGATTGCCGACGACCTCCCGCTGGCCGCTGGCGAGGTTCATGACGACCACGCGCGCCTGCTCGCCCACGTAGGTCATGAAGCAGATCTCTTGCTTCACGGGATTGAACCTCGGCGTGAGCACGATCTCGCGGCCCTGGCTCAGCGTGCGGACGTTGGCGCCGTCCTGGTCCATGATGGCGAGCCGCTTGGTTCGCTTGGCCTTCGGGCCGGTCTCGTCGACGAACACGATCTGGGTATCGAAGTAGCCCTTCTCGAGGGTCAGCTTCTCGTAGATCTGGTCGGCGGTTATATGGGCCAAGCGCCGCCATGCCGGATTGGCCAGCCGTTTGCCGTCGATGTTGCGATTGAGCACCACATCCCACAGCCGGTACTCGACCTGGACGCGACCGTCCCCGGCTTGGTTCACCTGGCCTACGACCAGCGCCTCGGCACCGGCGGCGGCCCAGTCGCGGGTGCGAGGGGTCTGGCTGGCGCTGTTGAGACGTTCGGGGAAGCCATTGGGGTTGAGGAGCTTGAACAGTCCGGAGTTCTGCAGGTCTGCCGCCAGCACCATCGCGAGGTCGCGGCCAAGCTGCGGATTGGACGAGATGAAATCGGGAATGGCGATCGGCCGCGCCTGGATGTTTCCGGCGTCGACCGTCACCCGCGTTTGCGCGGCAGCGTCACGTACCGTCAGCGGCAGTGGAGCGAGGGCGGCCAAACCGCCTGCTGCAGCCTGCAGGATCGTGCGTCGTGACGGGGAGCTGCGCGGATCGATCATGTTGTCTCGGCTGTCCAGCCAGCGAATCTGATGCGGCAATTCTGCCGGGAACCGTGTCTGCCGTACACCCAGCCCCTACAATCAGTGCGGGACAGAGCGCAAGTCGACCGTTTCGGATACCGGGTTATAACGATCTTTGCGGAGGTTGTGCGGCACAGCGGTGAATTCGGGCTTCGATGCCGGCGTCAGAACATCCGGCTCGGATCGAAATCGACGATCATGTGATCCCAGCCGCCTTTGTAGAGATCCTTCGGCAGGTCATAGGCCTGGCATTGCAGCAGCGCGCGCATAGCGCTGTCGGCCATGTCGGCATAGAGGGGCCCCGACCCGCGGCTGACGACACGTGGCTGGCCCTGGATGCGACCATCCGGCCCGAGCTTCACCTCGATCTCGACCTTGATCTTGTCGATGCCGTCGGCGCCGGCATTGATGTTCCAGCAGCGCTGGACCTGCTTTTTCATCAGGCTCCCGAGCAGGCTGGCCTGGCTCGCGGTCAACTTCGTATCCTTGCCTTCCGGCGCACCGGCGAGCGGACCTTTCACATTCGACGCCTGGGCGATCTGCGAACCCGAGGGCTGCGGCGCGCGCTTGCGGGGATCGTTGTCCTTCAGTGCCTTCTGCATGTCGTCGAAGAAATCGTCGTTCGGCTTCTTCTTGGCTTCTTCCTGGCGCTTGCGCTCGGCGAGTTTCTTCTGCTCGTCCTGCTTCTTCTTGGCGTCGTCCCGCCGCTTCTTCTCGGCCGCCTGCCGCTTTTTCAGGTCTTCTGCTCGCTTCCGCTCCGCCTCCGCTTTGCGCTGCTCCTCAGCCTTGGCCTGAGCTTCGGCTTCCGCCTTGAGCGCGAGCTCGGCGATCTCGTCCTTCTGCGGCTCCGCGGGCTTGGGAGGCGGCGGCGGCTCGACTTTGGCGACAGGAGGTGGCGGCGGCTCGGCCTTGGCCGGTTCCGGCGGGGGGGGCGGAGGTGGGGTAGGCTCGGGCGGCTTGGCTTTCGGCGTTTCCTTCACGGCCTGACTCGGCGGCGCTTCCTTGGCTGCAGCCGCTTCGAGGTTCTTTGCCCTTCGGTCGCCCTGGCGCAGGCGCGTCAAGCCGTCCTCGGAGATGATCGCCACCTCGACGGGCTCCGGCTCGGCTGGCTTGAACGGCTTCACCGCCTGGAACCCGATCAGGGCCCAGGCGAGAAGGCCGCCGTGCAGCAGCATCGATGATGGCAGGCTGAAGCGCACCGCCTATCGATCTCCACTTGCAAGAACACGAACGTCATCCCGGACGAGCGGGGCCCCTTCGGGCCGCGCGCGGAGCCGGGATCCAGGACAACGAGAGCGCGAAGCGCACGATGTGGTGTGCTTCGCGCGATCCTTTCGCTGAGTCCCGGGCCTCGCTCGCGATGACGGTAGTTGGATGGGCACCGGCGTCTCAGCCTCCCGGCTTGCTCTCGATGACGATCGAGACCTTCTGGAAACCCGACTCCTTGATGCGCGCCAGCACCTGCGTGACCACGCCGTGCTGTGCGGCCATGTCGCCGCGCAGGAAGATGGCTTCATCCTTGGTGCCGCGCGCCTCGAAAATCGCCTTGAGGCGCGGGACCAACTCGTCGAGCGTTAGGTTGCTTTTGTCTTCGTCACCGACGAAGATCTTGCCGTCCTTGGTGATCGACACGACGACCGGGGCCTTCTGCTGGGCCTCGATCGTGCGGCCTTTCGCTTGCGGCAGGTCGAGCGGCACGCCGGCGGTGAGTAGCGGCGCCGCCACCATGAAGATGATCAGCAGCACGAGCATCACGTCCACGAACGGCGTGACGTTGATCTCGCTCATCGGCACGTGGCCGCGTCCGCGGCCCCGCCTGCGCCGTCCACCGCCACCGCCGCCCGTCTTGATCGTGGCACCCATAACCGTCGGTCCTCTGGTTCAGGCCATAGCCGGTTGCTGGGGCGGCTGAGACTGCGGCTGCCGGACGTCGATCTGACGTGACACGATCGCGGAGAATTCGTCTGCGAACGCCTCGAGGCGTTGCGACAGGCGCGCGGAGTCCGCGGAGAACTTGTTGTAGAAGATCACGGCGGGAATAGCGGCGAGCAGGCCCAGCGCCGTTGCGAACAGCGCTTCCGCGATACCGGGAGCGACGACCGCGAGGCTGGTGTTCTTGGAGGCCGCGATCGCCTGGAAGCTGGTCATGATGCCCCACACCGTGCCGAACAGGCCGACGAAGGGGGCCGTCGAACCGACCGTTGCGAGGAACAGGAGGCGCCTGTCGAGCCGCTCCATTTCGCGGCTGATGGTGACGTCCATCACCTTCTCGACCCGCATCTGGATGCCGCCCAGCGCGCGGATCGAGCCTTCGACCGAGCGCTTCCACTCGCGCATCGCGGCCACGAACAGGGAGGCGGTCGCGATCACGGTTCCGCGTGACAGGGCGCTGTAGAGCTCTTCCAGCGATTGGCCCGACCAGAACATCTGCTCGAATTTATCGGCTTCAGCGCGCGCCTTGCGGAACGCGAACAGCTTTTCGATGATGATCGCCCAGGACCACACCGATGCGAGGAGCAGGCCCAGCATCACGATCTGCACGACGAGATGCGCTGACAAGAACAGCGAAAGGAAGCCGGTGTCGTGACTCAAAGCATTGGTCATGATTGGTCCTGTGGGTCCGTCGTCGAACTATTCGAATGCGCATACTGCCGGTGGTGCGAGCAGCCGCCCCTGACGGCGCGTTGGTCAACACGAAACCGGCCAGCGCGCAACCCCTGCGCCCGGCCGAGTTCTTGCGACGGAGTTCTCGACGCGCGCGCCACCCGTGTCACTCCAGGCCCGCTTCACAGCCGGTCGTTGTCACTGCAGGCTTGGCCTACGCCAGACCGGCCGAGCCAGCACGGACTGTCCGAGCCCCGATAACCCCACGCCCGTTCTACCCGTCGAATTGCAATGCCGACCTTGTCGTCCGCCAATGGGGCGAAACTACGTCTGGAGCGGCAGCCGGCGCCATGTGTCACGCTTTGATTATCCACGGAATTGCGCGCAGCGGCCGGCGTGTCGGCGACGCGCCCGGGACGGAGGCAGCGGTTGTCCGATCGAATGAAGCCGCGCTCGTAAGCTCATGAGTTCCAGAGGGAACAGCGCTGTTCGTCGAGGAAAGGCATTCTCTCCCCATCGAACGGTCGCAGCAACGCGACGCCAACCAGATCAAATCGGAGAGGATAAATCTCATGTCGAAGATCACGAACCTGATGACCGCCGCCGCTCTCGTCTGCGTCGCCACCATGTCGGCCTCGGCCGTCGCATCGGCCCAGGGAGCCACGGCTTCGAAGTCGCGGATGCAGATGTCGCAGGCTCAGGTGCAGCAGGCCAAGCTCAAGCAGGCGCAGATGATGCAGATGCAGAAGGCTCGCCAGGCTCAGCTTGCGCAAGCGCAGGCCGCGAAAGCCGGGATGGCCGCCGCCATGGTCACCGCAGCGACGGTTGCCGCGGCCGGTGCCGGCGAGTGCAGCCCCTATCTCGCAAAGTGGATGATGACCCGCAGCCCCGCCTGGAAGGCCGCGTACGATCTTTGCATGGACGACTGATCCGGAATTTCCGAAAGGCGAATATTTCCAGCGTGATCGGCAACTCGGCCTCCGCGATCCCCGCGCGTCGGCGGCAGGTGCCGGGCCCGGGTCCTCATGAAAGAAGGCTTTTCCGCCTTCGAGGGCCCGGGCTATTTTTCGTTGCTGAACGCCGTCCGGAGCGCGCTCGCGATCCGCAGCGGCTTACCCGAGACCGAGACCAGGACGACCATCACCTCGGCTGTGAACAGCGCCGTTCCGTCCCGTCCGATCCGCTGGTCGAGGACCAGATGCGCCGCACCTACCTCTTTCACGCGGGTCTCCACTTCGAGGATCTCGTCGATCCGCGCCGGCTTCAGGAATTCGAGGCCCATGCGCCGCACGACGAACGCCGCCGGCTCTCGCCCTCCGCTGCCGTCGATCAGGCCGCGGTGATCGTTGCCCACCAGACGCAGGAAGTCCGATCGGCCCCGTTCGCACCAGCGCACGTAGGAGGCGTGATAGACGAGACCGGAGAAATCGGTGTCCTCGAAGTAAACTCGCACCGGCAACGCGTGGTGCCGCCGTCCTTCGGTTACGACGAGGCGCCCGGCGAGATCGGGCCAACGGCGTTCAACCCGCGGGGAAGACTGGTGTTCGCTCTGCATGAGCTGAAGTTACGCTGCTTACGCGCCCAGTTCCAGCAGCACGATCTCGGGCGGCATGCCGAACCGCACGGGCATGATGGAGCAGCCGAGGCCGCCGGATACCACGAGATGCCGGTCCTCTTCGACGATATGGCCATAGGCGTAGCGATTGCCATAGATCGACGGGACGACCGGCGAGTAGCCCAGAAGCCGAACCTGTCCGCCGTGGGTGTGACCCGACAGCGTCACTGAAACCCGCCCCGGCACGGTCGGGAAGACGTCGGGCTCGTGTGCCATCAGGACGACCGGCGCGTCGTCGGTGATCCCAGCGAGGGTGCCGGGGAGATCGTCGATACCCTGATATCGCCGGAAGCGCCGTTGCTCCCGTGGCAACCGCTTGAAACCGGGCTCGTAGCTGCGATCGAGCGCGAGCTGGTCGGCGAGGCCCGCAAGCCAGAACGGCTGGCCCCGGATCATCAAGCGCACGGCATCGTTTTCGTAGACGCGGATACCCCGCTTTTCGAGCTCCACCCGCCCGATGATCGGTCCGGCGCGTCGGAGTTGGGCCTGGTGATCGTCCCACCAGTCGTGATTGCCGAGGATGGCATGGACGCCGAGGGGGGCCTTCAGGGGCGCGAGTGCGGCGGCCCATTCGGGGGCGCGCACGCGGCGCGTGAGCCAGCGGTGGCTGGCCTCGTAGTCGCCGAGCAGGAGGTGGATATCCGGTTCGAGAGCATTGGCGCGCGCGACGATCTCGCCGATGCGGGTGATCGACATCTGCGGCTCGCCCGCATGCAGGTCCGCGATCAGGGCCGCCCTGAGCCGCAGGCCCTTCGGCCAGCCCTTCGGTGTAAACCGGTAGGTCTGCACCCTGAGCCGCCAATTCGGCTCGATGCCCAGGGCGTAGCCGGCAAGGGCAGTGCTGCTGGCGCCGAACGCAAGCAGGGCTTTCAGGACTGCGCGACGGCTGACCAACTGCCGAGCTCCACGACGACGATTTCTGGGGGAACGCCGAATCTGACGGGTGCGCCGCTGCATCCCAGCCCGGAGGAAACGATCAGGTGCCGGCCGTGCTCGACGATATGGCCGTAGACGAAGCGCTCACCGTAGCGCGAGGGAACATAGGGTTTCACCCCCGGCAGGCGCACCTGTCCTCCGTGGGTGTGTCCACAGACGGTGAGAGCCACCCGCTCCGGCATCTGCACGAAGATGTCGGGCTCGTGCGCCATCATCACGACGGGCGCGTCGTCGGTTAAGAGGCGCAGCGTACCGGGCAGATCGTGGGTTCCGTCCGCGGGCGACAGCCCCGCGCGTCTGCCGGCAGCCCAGGCGCGCGGCGCGAACGAGGACTGGTCGCCCAGGCCCGTGATCCAGAAAGGCCGTCCATCTTTGACGAGACGAGCGGCCCGGTTCTCGTAGACGGGAATGCCCGCGGCTTCGAGCGCGCGCTGGGCGGCCGGCGGTCCCTGGCGGAGCAGTTGCGCCCGGCTGTCGTCCCACCAGTCGTGATTGCCCAGGACGGCATGTATGCCGTAGGGCGCGCTGAGGTCTGCGAGCACGCGCGCCCAGTCGCGTTCGGCGATGTTGCAGCTGAACCGGAGCATCTTGCGCCCGGCGACATAGTCGCCCAGCAGCAGCACGGCATCGGGTTTCAATGTGTTGGTCCGCTCGACGATGCTGGCGATGCGGTCGAGGCTCATCCAGGGATCGCAGGCGTGGAAATCGGCCAGCAGCGCAAGTCGCAGCTTCAGGCCCGCCGGCCATTGGGTGGGTTGGGGACGGTACGTCTTGACGGTGAGCGTTTGCGGCTCGGCGACGGCATAGCCGCCGATGCCGATGCTGCTGCCTGCGGTGACGGCAAGGCCCCGCAGCATCTGGCGCCTGGAAAACAAGTCGATACTCCGCATCGAGACGATGAACCGGCAAACCCACGGGGCGCTCGGTGTGAATATCAAGCCATGGCGAGGAAATCGTTAAAGTCCGGCAAAGGTTGGGCAGACTAGGTCATGATCAGACCAGACGGAATCGCTTTCGCGATTCTCTGGCCGGATAAAGATCCTCTGGTGGCCGAGACCAGAGAGCGGGACCAAAGAAAATGTCCCGGGGTGCAGGCCCGGGACACGATTTCTCATTGGGTCGCCTGTCGGGAACGCCGGTATTACTTCTTGGCTTCCGGCGCCGGTGACTGCATCTTTTCGCGCATACCCTGCACGGCCTCTGCAGCTTCCTTGCCCAGTTCGACGGCCTTGTCCTTGGCGATCTTCGCCCAGTCGCCGGCCTTCTTGCGGGCGCGCTCGATCCGGCCGGGATCGGTCACCACGTAGGCCGGCGCAGCAGCCAGTTGCTCCTTGGTCACGTCGACGAGCAGAACCCGGCTGCCTTCTACGACCGGACCGACTTTCAGGGCCGAGAACGGCAGCGCGACAGTCTTGCCGCCGACGCCGACGAGGCCGCCGACAGTCAGCACGACCGTGGTTGCCTTGCCGTCGGCACCGAGAATGACGTCGGAGACCCGGGCGACCACCTCGGCCTTCGCATTGAACACGGGCGTGCCGGCCAGACGCGCGGTCGCGAGCTCGCCCTGGACCTGCCCCTTCAGGAAGGAAACGCTCTGGGCCTGGGCGATCTGAACCTGGGCGAGATAGGCGGTGCCGGCGAGGGCCATCGTGGTGGCGAGCGCAAGCGCGGCAATCGAACGCTTCATGATCGTTTGTCCTCGGTGTGTTGGTGAACGGAGTAGTTCGAGAATGGAGAAGTGGGACGGCCGTCGGGCGGCCGGTTCATGTCGAACGCGGCTGGTACATAGCGGGTTCGGCGTAATTGGGACAGCAACCTGTTACATCTGGCCGCATTGGGGATAACTATCTTCCGGTTCGAGCCGATGGCTGCTCGGGAGCGGGATAGTTTCCATCGACTGAATGCAGACTGAACGAGATGCAGACTGAACGAGGCTGGCAGGTGCCGCCTCGTCGGCTCCGCCTTGCGGGAGACACTCATGCCCTTCGCAACCATCGCGGGTGCTTCGATCGCGTACGAGATCCTGGAGCCGACCCGCGGCAGATCCGACGCTCCGGCGATCGCGCTCTCGCCGGGCAGCCGCAGCCCGCTCGAAGAGATGCGCCAGCTCGGCACCTTGATGGCTGAGGCGGGTTACCGCGTGCTTCTGCACGACCGGCGCAACTGCGGCGCGTCCGATGTCGGCTTCGATGCCACGCGCTCCGAGTTCGAGATGTGGGCCGACGACATGCACGGGCTTATCGGGCACTTGGGACTGCGCCCCGCGATCATCGGCGGAAGCTCCTCGGGCGCACGCCTGGCACTGACCTACGCGCTGCGCTATCCCGGTGCGGTGCGTGCGCTCCTGTTGATGCGGATCACCGGCGGCAGTTTTGCCGTCGCGCGCCTGATCGAAAAGTATTTCGACGTGCATTCCCG
This sequence comes from uncultured Devosia sp., assembly GCA_964574325.1. Taxonomy (GTDB): domain Bacteria; phylum Pseudomonadota; class Alphaproteobacteria; order Rhizobiales; family Hyphomicrobiaceae; genus CAMDPA01. The sequence continues at coordinate 48,402 of CAZNMY010000023.1, forward strand.
TGCCGCCGCTGCGGGGGGCATGGCGGCGGTCTGCGAGACCGAGCACTTCGCCGACCTGATCCGCAACCGTCCGTCCAACCGAGATCTGCTGATGGCGACGAACCCGGTCGATTTCATCGCCTGCATGAACGCGTGGCGCGGCCACTTCCTCGCCGGTGTCGACCTGCCGCTGATCGGTACGTCGGAAGCAGCACTGCGCTCGTTGAGCATGCCGGTCTGCATCATCCCCGGCAACGATCTCACCCACCCGCGTGCACGCGGCGCGCTGGTGGCCCCGATGATTCCTTCCTGCGAGTTGCACTACGTCACCGATATCGAGCACGACCTCGACGTCACGCCGCCCGAGGAATGGAAGAGCCTCTACTTCGAGATGGCCGCTGTTTTCGTCGACTTTCTCGAGCGTCGGCTCGTGGCGCCGGTCCCAGGAGCGTCCGGTTGAGGCGCATGCTTGCGACTGCGACGGGGCGTAGCGATGCCGCGCTACCCGGCCACTCCGATTGCTGCTGGTTGCGTAGTGCTGCGTAGTGCTGCGCATTGCGGTTGAATCAACGTTACTCGAGAGGGTAAATCTGCGGACATAAGTACGTGGTGCGATAGGTGGTTGAGCGTTTCTGATGATGTGGAACGGTACATCCCCGCCCAGATTTCGAGGAGGTGGCCTTGATCCACACGACCATTCCGGCGGTTGATTTCGAGACGATCTACGCGACCGATCTGGTTTTCGTCGAAGGGTGTTGGAAGCTGTGCGGGGATGCGCATTGCTGCTCCTTCAGCCGGCACAAAGCGAAGTTCAAATTCCTCGGCAAGACACCGGGCCAGGAGCTTCCCCTGCTGCCCGGTGAGTATGAGTACATGGCCGCCAAAGGCTATCTCGCTCAGTTCCAGGAGCAGGAGCATCGCGTCCTGCGCTATCAGTTCGGCGAGAACCGTCTGCTTCGGCTCGAGACGATCGTCAGCCGCCGTCAGGGGTGCGCCTGTGATTCCGGGACACGCCCGACGATCTGCCGCCTCTATCCGGTCTTTCCGAAGTTCGATGTCGATGGCCGTCTCAAGGGGCTCGATCGCGTCGGTATCTACGACGCCTTGGAAGAGCTCGATGGATTGCAGCGCATCTGCCAGGTCGAGACGATGCCGTTGGGCGAGGTCGAGAAGCTACTGACGATTACCGGCGCGATCGGCGCCGAACCGCGGGCCGTCTTCTACATGATGGCGTATCATCTGACACATTCCTATATCCGCGATCGTCTGAAGGAGCTGGGGAGCGACGGCACGACCTCGATGTTCACGGTTTTCGAAAGTGCGTTGCTGCGTAATCAGTTGATAGAGCCCGATGTCCTCAAAGGGCGGCTCAACGCACTGGCGGACCAATTCGAGGCCTACTGGCCCGGAAAGTTCTACCTGCCGTAGGATCGTCGAGCAGGGAACAGCTCCATCTCGATGCCCGTTCGACCCTACCCGCCGGGCGCAGCCGTTCGACGGGGCAGCGCCCCAATTGCACTCGCTCGGCAAACTGACTAGAAGGGCCGCGCCGTCACACGAGCCCGCAGGACGCCTGCCATGAGCACCCACGCCCCCCTCCGCTACAAGCGACTGCTCCTCAAGCTGTCCGGTGAAGCGTTGATGGGAAAGGGCCAGTACGGCATCGAGAATGCCGTCGTGAACCGCCTGGCCGAGGACATCAAGCAGGCGCTCGAAGCCGGCGCACAACTCGGCGTCGTTGTCGGCGGTGGCAATATCTTCCGCGGTCTCGCGGGGGCGGCCGCGGGCATGGAACGGGCGACCGCCGACTATATGGGCATGCTGGCGACCGTCATGAACGCGCTGGCGCTCGGCAATGCGCTGGAGAAGATCGGCGTCGATGCCCGGGTCGTGTCGGCGATCCCGATGCCGACGGTGTGCGAGAGCTACGTGCGGCCGAAGGCGCTGTCGCACATCAAGGAGGGCCGCGTCGTCGTGTTCGCGGCCGGCACCGGCAACCCGTTTTTCACGACTGACACGACCGCCGTGCTGCGCGCCGTCGAGATGAGTTGCGAGGCCGTGGTCAAGGCGACGCAGGTCGACGGCGTCTACTCGGCCGATCCCAAGAAAGTGCCGGATGCCGTCCGTTACGACAGCCTCAGCTACGGCGACGTGTTGGCCCGCGATCTCAAAGTAATGGATGGTGCGGCCATTGCGCTTGCTCGCGACAACGATCTTCCGGTAATTGTATTCTCGATCGACGAGCCCGGGAACCTGCTGAAGCTTCTCCGTGGTGAGGCGAGGGCAACCGTCATCACGAGCCGGGCTTGATCCGCTCCTTCTGATGCGTTTCAGGTGAGGTTGCGGTCGGGCAGCGCGCGCATCGGGGTGGGGCCGGGTAGATGCGCGTTCGGCGAAGGGCCTTGACTTGGTGGGACGTTTTGCTTCCGTCGCGCTGAATTGCGCGCCGAAATGATGGGGTGCCCTGGAGGCACCGAGACGAGGTAACGCCAATGGCCGCCCTGTTCGATCTGAATGATCTCGAAAAGCGCATGCGTGTAGGCCTCGATGCCCTCAAGCGGGAGTTGACGGGGCTGCGCACCGGTCGCGCCAGCGCCAACCTGCTCGATCCCGTGTTCGTGCAGCTTTACGGGCAGCGCATGCCGCTGAGCCAAGTGGGGAACGTCAGCGTCCCCGAGCCCCGCATGCTCAGCGTGCAGGTCTGGGACAAGGCGGCGGTGTCGGCCGTCGACAAGGCGATTCGCGAAGCCAACCTCGGCCTCAATCCGATCATCGACGGGCAGGTGATCCGGCTGCCGATCCCGGCGCTTACCGCCGATCGCCGCGCGGAACTCGTGAAGCTCGCTCACAAGTACGCCGAAGCCGCCCGCGTCGCGATCCGAAATGTTCGTCGCGACGGCATGGAGGCGCTGAAAAAGGCGGAAAAGGGCGGGATGAGCCAGGACGAGGCCAAGAAAACCTCTACCAAAGTTCAGGAATTGACGGACAAACTGATCAAGGAAATCGATACCCTTCTCGCGACCAAGGAAGCCGAGATCAATAAGGTCTGATACGGCAAGCGCAGGTCCCCGAAGCGATCGACGCGACGATGCAGGCGCCCGATGGTGCGTCGATGAGCAACCCCGAACCGGCCAGTGTCCAGCACGTGGAGATGATCGACAAAGAGCTACGATCCAAGGCGGCTGCGAAAGCCGGCGTGCCCCGGCATGTCGCGATCATCATGGATGGCAACGGTCGCTGGGCGCAGTCGCGCGGGCTGCCGCGGGCCGTCGGCCACCGGATGGGGGTCGAGGCCGTGCGGCGGACGGTCAGGGCCGGCATCGAGCTCGGGATCGAGTATCTGACGCTCTACAGTTTCTCGTCCGAGAACTGGTCGCGCCCGCTCGCCGAGATCGACGATCTCATGGGGCTGATGAAGCGGTTCATCCGCCGCGATCTCGCGGAGCTGCACAAGGCCGGGGTGCGGATTCTCGTCATCGGCGAACGCGAGAATGTCGATCCGGAGCTGCTTTCCCTGATGGACGAAGCGCGGGAGCTGACGGCCAAGAATGCCTCTCTGACGCTGGTGATCGCCTTCAACTACGGGTCGCGCCGCGAGATCGCGAGTGCGGCGCGCAAACTGGCGGAGATGGCGGTTCGTGGCGAGCTGTCGCCGGTCGACATCACGCCGGATCTGCTCGGCGGGCAGCTCGATACGGCGGGCGTCCCCGATCCCGAACTGTTGATCCGCACCAGCGGCGAGCTGCGTCTTTCCAATTTCCTGCTGTGGCAGGCCGCCTATACGGAATTCGTGTTCCTCGATGCCTTCTGGCCCGATTTCGGCCGGGAGCTGCTGGCCGAGGCTCTGAACAGATACGCTTCGCGTGCCCGCAGGTTCGGCGGTCTTTCGCACCGGTCGACTGCCTGATGGAGCGCAACGTGGGGGAGGTCACGAACGGCGGCGAGATCGTGAGGCCGGCGGCTTTGCCGAGGGACCTGTGGCCCCGTGCGCTGTCGGCGGCGATCCTGGCTGCGGTGGCTCTCGTCGGCAACTGGGCCGGCCCCGTTCCGTTCGCGTGCCTCGTGCTCCTGGTCGCGCTCGTCATGTCCTGGGAGTGGTCGGGGATCGTGCGCGGCACCGCAATCGACGGGCTGCTGCTGGTGCAGGCGATGGTGGTCGTGGTGGCCGTCGTGCTGACGGCCTGGGGCGCGCCGCACTGGGGCGTCCTGCTCGTCGCGATCGGCACGGTGCTGGCTTACCTGATGGCGCCGCGGGTTACGGCGCCTCTTTCTGCGCTGGGCGTGGTTTATGTCGGTTTGCCCGCGATCGCGATGGTCTGGCTGCGGGGTGGGGACGGGCTCGGAGCCGCCGCCATCTTCTTCGTCTTCGCCATCGTCTGGACGACGGATACGTTCGCCTATCTCTGCGGCCGGGCGATCGGGGGGCCGAAGTTGTGGCCTGCCATGTCTCCGCGGAAGACTTGGGCGGGTACACTGGGTGGGATCGCATTTGCGGCCGTCGCAGGCGCGATCTTCGCGATGCAGGTTCCCGGGTCGACGCCGGTGATGCTTGCGCTCGTCGCGGTCCTGCTGTCGATCGTGGCGCAGGCCGGTGATCTCGCGGAATCGGCGTTGAAGCGTACCTTCCAGGTCAAGAACGCCAGCGATCTGATCCCCGGGCACGGCGGCTTCATGGATCGGATGGACGGGGTCGTGACCGCGGCGTCAGTGGCGGCACTCCTGGCTGCGGTGCGTGGCGTACAGACGCCGGCGCAGTCCCTGTTGTTCTGGTCCTGAAGGACACAACCCGATGTCCGTTGGACAACTCGACCCGACCAGGATCGTTCCAGAGGAGGTGACGACGCCGACTTCGTCGCCCGCGGCTGCCGGCGCGCGCCGTTTGACGGTGCTGGGCGCGACCGGCTCGATCGGCCAGAGCACGCTCGATCTCGTCGGTCGCACGCCCGATGCCTTCGAGATCGTGGCGCTGACGGCCAACACCAACGCGGCTGAACTCGGCGCCCTCGCACGGCGGCACCGTGCTCGCCTCGCCGTGATTGCGGATCCGTCGCGATATCAGGAGTTGAAAGCCTGTCTTGCCGGGTCCGGTATCGAGGCTGCAGCCGGTGAGGAAGCGCTGTCTGCCGCTGCCGCTTTGCCCGCGGATTGCGTCATCGCCGCCATCGTCGGGGCTGCCGGGCTGAAACCGACATTCGCTGCCGTCGCGCAAGGCCGCCGGGTCGCGCTCGCCAACAAGGAATGCCTGGTGACGGCGGGGCACGTGTTCATGTCGGCGGTTGCGGCTGCCGGCACCGAGTTGCTGCCCGTCGACAGCGAGCATTCCGCCGCGTTCCAGGCGCTCGGCGCCTCGGATCTCGCCGATGTCGAGAGGATCACCCTGACCGCATCCGGCGGGCCGTTCCGGACATGGTCGAAGGAGCGGATCGGGGCGGCCACGCCGGAGCAGGCGCTGAACCATCCGAATTGGTCGATGGGGCCGAAAATCACGATCGATTCCGCGACCTTGATGAACAAGGGCCTGGAGCTGATCGAGGCGTTCTATCTGTTTCCCGTCGGGCTCGAGCGGCTGGACGTGGTGGTGCATCCGCAATCCATCGTCCACTGTCTCGTATCGTATCGGGACGGTTCCGTGCTGGCGCAGCTCGCCAATCCCGACATGCGCACACCGATTGCCTTGAGCCTGTCGTACCCGGCGCGGATGAGCGCGCCGACGCCGCCGCTCGATCTCGTGAAGCTGGGTTCGCTGACCTTCGAGGCTCCCGATCCCGATCGGTTTCCCGCACTCGGGCTGGCGCGGGCCGCTCTGGCGCGTGGCGGGGCAGCGCCCGCAGTCTTCAATGCGGCCAACGAGATAGCTGTGGCTGCGTTCCTCGAGCGCCGGATCGGTTTTCTTGACATTGCCACATCAGTGGCCACATCCCTCGATACAGCGGATCGCGAGTCGCTGTTCACGGCACCGGGCTCGCTCGCGGATGTCCTTGCCGTCGATGCAGAAGCCCGCGCAGTGGCACGCAATGTGATTGGTACCGGCTGAGTTGCCGGCTGCAACGGCAGCCGAGGCGCTACTTTCGCTGGAACAAGATAGGAACATTAATGCTGACCTTGTCTGGATTGGCCGGGGGCCTGTGGGGCGCGCTGTTCGTCGCGGCCGCCTTCCTGTTCGTGTTGAGCATCGTCGTGTTCATCCACGAGCTCGGGCATTTCCTGGTTGCGCGGTGGTGCGGTGTTCGCGTCAGCGCCTTCTCGATGGGCTTCGGCCCGGAGATCTGCTCCTTCACCGATCGGCAGGGCACGCGGTGGCGGATCGCCTGGATACCGCTCGGCGGCTACGTCAAGTTCATGGATGACGAGAACGGGGCGAGCGTTCCGGACCGGGAAGCGATCGAGAGGCTTTCTCCAGAAGAGCGCGCCGGCAGTTTCCACGCCAAGCCGCTGTGGCAGCGCGCCGCAGTCGTGGCCGCCGGCCCGATCGCCAATTTTCTGCTCGCCATCTTCATTTTCACGGCCGTCTACAGCTGGTACGGCGTTCGCGTCACCGAGCCACGGGTCGGTGAGGTGATCGCCGACAGTCCCGCGATGAAGGCCGGCTTCCGCAACGGTGACCTCATCCGCAGCATCGACGGCTCGGCCATCGGATCGTTCAACGAACTGCTCCGGATCGTCAGCGCCAGCCCCGAGCGCCGCCTGGTGATCGGCGTCGAGCGCAGCGGCTCGCCGGTTTCGATCCCCGTGATCCCGGAACTGAAGGAATTTCCCGACGGCATCGGCGGCACGATGCGCCGCGGCATCATCGGCATCCGCCCGATGTCTGGGCCGGGCAGCATGGAAGTCCAACAGAAGTCTGTTCCAGAGGCGTTCGTCATGGGCGTCAGGGAAAGCTGGTTCGTCGTCAGCTCGACCATGCAGTATCTCGCCAAGCTGACGATGGGCAAAGAGAACGCCAATCAGCTCGGCGGCCCGGTCCGTATCGCGGAGGTCTCGGGCCAGGTGGCGAAGATCGGGCTCGAGCCGCTTCTGCAGCTCGTGGCGGTGATTTCAGTCAGCGTCGGCCTCATCAATCTGTTCCCGATTCCGTTGCTCGACGGCGGCCATCTGCTGTTCTACGGGATCGAGGCGATCCGGCGCCGGCCGATGAGCGAGCGTTCGCAGGAGATAGGGTTCCGCATCGGTCTTGCTGTCGTATTGATGTTGATGGTTTTTTCGTTCTGGAACGACCGCTTCATCATGCTGCGCTGGCTGACCGGCGGAACCATCGGTTGAGGCGCGCGGATCGGGGCCGGGCGATGGTGAGAATCGCGGCCCTGAAACATTCTTGCCACTTCCAATGAGGTTACCAACCCGTTAAACACGAACTGCTCGATTGGGAATCGGATGTCGTGGCGCGCGCTCGCGCCGGCTGAGATTCGCACGTAGGGACGAGTACTCTGGCTGTTGTTGCCGACAACAGCGGGAGGTTCAGGGGGATCGGCAGGCAGGGGCACATCGGCACATGCCGAAGCACAGGTCGAAATTGATGACGAGCATGCGCGCGTTGGCGCTGGGCATGCTGATGCTCGGGGGAAGCATCGGCGTGACCGGCGTAGTGATGCCCGACGTGGCCTCAGCCCAGGCGATCCGCGATATTCGTGTGGTCGGTAATCAGCGCCTGACTGCAGAGACCGTCCGGTCGTATCTGCAGTTTTCCACCGGTGACGCCTACGATGCCGGCAAGGTCGACCGTTCGTTGAAGGCGTTGTTCGGGACGGGGCTGTTCGCCGACGTCCGCATCGATCGTGAAGCGAGTGGTGTCGTCGTCACCGTCGTCGAGAATCCCGTCGTGGCTCAGGTCGCGTTCGAGGGTAACAGCGAGCTCGACAAGGACACGCTGATGTCCGAGGTGCAGCTCAAGCCGCGCACCGTCTACACCCGATCGCGGGCGCTCGCCGACGTGCAGCGCATTCTCGATATTTATCGCCGTCGTGGTCTCTATGCCGCGTCGGTCGAGCCCAAGCTCATCGAGTTGGACCAGAACCGCGTGAACGTCGTCTTCGAGATCAACGAAGGCAAGACGACCAAGGTGAAGAGCATCAGCTTCATCGGCAACCGCGCTTTCACCGATGGTCAGCTTCGCGACATCATTTCGACCAGCCAGGCCGGTTGGTTCGACTTCCTCAAGTCCAACACGGTGTATGATCCCGATCGGCTTTCGCTCGATCGCGAGATGCTGCGCCAGTACTACCTGAAGAACGGCTATGCCGACATGCGCGTCGTCTCTGCCAATGCAGAGCTGGAGCGGGATGGATCGGGTTTCATCATTACCTTCTCGATCGACGAGGGCGAGCTCTACAGGTTCGGCGACGTTCGGATCGAGTCGAAGCTGCCGAACTTGCGCACCGAAACGCTGCGTGGCGATACGCTGACGAAGCCGGGTGCCTATTTCAATGCGAGCGACCTCGAGAAGACGGTCGAGCGGTTGACGCTGGTGGTGGCCGAGCAGGGCTATCCCTTCGTTCGGGTTCGCCCGGATACCGATCGTCAGCCCGACCGCCGGCTGATCCAGGTCACTTACTTCGTCGAAGAAGGCCCCCGGGTCTACATCGAGCGCATCAATATCTCCGGTAATACGCGCACCAAGGATCACGTGATCCGTCGCGAGTTCCGCTTGGCCGAGGGTGACGCGTTCAATCCGGCCATGGTGGATCGCGCCAAGCGCCGTCTGCAGTCGCTCGGGTTCTTCAAGACGGTCGACATCAAGCGTCGTCCGGGCTTTGCGCCCGACCGTGTCATCCTGGATGTCGATCTGGTCGAACAGCCGACGGGTGAGCTTTCGTTCGGAGCCGGCTTCTCGACCACCGAAGGCGTCATCGGCGACGTGAGCTTCACGGAACGTAACCTGTTCGGTAACGGCCAGTTCCTTCGCTTGAAGGTCGGTGGGTCGCAGACTCGCCAGCAGGTCGACCTGAGCTTCACCGAGCCTCGGTTCCTGGATCGGAACATCGCCGCTGGTTTCGACCTGTTCTACAAGGACGTGAACCAGACCTCGACGTCGTCCTACAAGAGCAGGAAGGAAGGCGGCAGCGTCCGCATGGGCTTCCCGCTTTCGGACAATCTCTGGCTCAATACCGCCTACACGCTGTCGTATGACGACATCTACTATGTCGACACCGAGACGGCTTCACGTGCCATCATCGACGCCAAGGGTGCAGCACTCACGTCGATGGTCGGAACGGGCCTGACCTACGATACGCGCAATCATCCGCGCAATCCGAACCGCGGCATCTTCCTGCAGGCGGGTCCGGAATTCGCCGGCCTGGGTGGTGACGTTCAGTACGTTCGGGTCCAGGGTGAAGGCCGCGCCTACTATCCGCTCTACGACAAGGTCACGCTCATCGGCCGGGTCATCGGCGGTCACATCGAAGGCTGGGGCGGTCAGGACGTCCGCCTGCTGGATATGTTCTACAAGGGTGGCGAGACGGTTCGTGGTTTCTACCGGGCTGGTATCGGTCCGCGTGACGCCAACACCCGGGACTCGCTGGGTGGCCAGACCTACTGGGCCGCAACGGCCGAGGTTCGCTTCCCGCTGCCGTTGGTCCCCGAAGAGCTCGGAATTTCCGGTGCCGTGTTCGCCGATGCCGGCTCGGTCTATGGAGCCAGCGACCGCATAACGAAGGATGCGACGACGGTGAAGGCGGACAGCTTCGGCTTCTGCCAAAATCCGAGCCGTAACTTCGTCTGTCTCGCCGACTCCAATTCGATCCGATCCTCGGTCGGCGCCAGCATCCTGTGGCAGTCACCTGTCGGTCCGCTCCGCCTCGACTACGCTCACGTTCTCTCGAAGGAAACCTACGACCGGACCCAGTCGATCCGGTTCGGCGCTTCGACGAACTTCTGACGCTTGGCCCTGGGGCGACATCGCTCCTGTGGCAAACGCCTGCGGTGGCGGTGTTCGCCCCGATCGAATGTCGCAAACGGCTCACTCGCATAGCGTGTGGGCCGTTTGCGCGTTCAGGCAGGGCCGAACAGAACGAGCCTCGATATTCGGATCGGCCTCGCGGTTCTCCTCCTCCCTTTTGGGGCCGGTGGCCCATCGGGTCGGAGGGGGCAAGCCGCACGTAAATCGGGTGACTTGAGGCTTCCCATCCCAACCGCCGATCCCTGTCTGCAAAGGATGACGAGGGAGGGCCGACGTTCGGCTCGGTTATGGTCCGGAACGCTCGTAGTGGAGGCGGGAACAGCATCGGCCGCGTGGGAGGTCGCAACGAGTTCGAGGCAGACGTTGCGATGACGAGGATGGTATCGGGTTCGTTCCGCGTGACGTTGACCACCTTTCGGCGCCAGCGCCCCGTCGTGCTTTGGCAGACGCGCTCCTTGTAGACGCTCCAATGGCAGACGCGCTTCGCAAAATCGGGCGATCTGCAAACGGTCTTAGGGGCAGAACTTTTGCTTCTGACGATGGCGTGGTTCGGATAGATGTAGCCGAAGGCTTTCGTGTGCTGGGGTATAGCGGCGCGCCGCATCGCGCTGGAAACGACAGCACGTTCGTGCCGTCTGCCGCGCTGCTTGGGCCCTCCGCATCTGCCCGCCCGGTTCAGGTGAGAACCAGCTCGCTGGATGACCGGAGCCGGCACAGACGCCATGATAGACGCCAAGACAGACGCCAACGACGGAGTTGACACGTCCATGGAGCATCCCGGGTTTTTCGAGCGGGCTGGACCCTTCACGCTCGCCGAGATCGCGAAGGTCACGGGGGCCAAGCTGCCGCCGGACGCAGATCCCCAGATGCGGCTCAGCGATGTGCGTCCCTTGTCCGACGCCGGGCCGGGACACCTGACGTTCGTCGACAATCGAAAGTATCTCGCGCAACTGCCGGAATGCCGCGCCGGGGCCTGCCTGATCGCGCCGGCTTTCGTCGACCGGCTGCCCGTTGGCGTGCTGGCGCTCGTGACACCAGCGGTCTACCGGGGTTTCGCGCAGGCTCTGCAACTCTACTATGCCGATGCGATGCGCCCGAAGGCGGCGCGGGGTGGGGGCGTGGACGCCGTCGATCCCACGGCGCGGCTCGAGGCCGGCTGCGAGATAGAGCCGGGGGCGATCATAGGGCCGGAAGCCCATATCGGCCGGGGCACGCGGGTGGCGGCCGGTGCTGTCGTCGGGTATCGCACGATGGTCGGTCGGGACTGCTATATCGGTCCGGCAGCCAGCGTGACGCACGCTCTCCTCGGCAATCGCGTCGTCGTTCACGCTGGTGTCCGCATCGGGCAGGACGGGTTCGGATTCGCCATGGGCGCGCGCGGTCACCTCAAGGTGCCGCAGATCGGTCGCGTCATCGTTCAGGACGACGTCGAGATCGGTGCGAACAGTTGCATCGATCGAGGGGCGCTGAACGACACCGTGATCGGTGAAGGCAGCAAGATCGATAACCTCGTTCAGATCGGGCACAATGCCATGCTCGGGCGGAACTGCGTGATCGTCGGCCAGACCGGGATCGCGGGGTCGGCGAGGCTCGAGGATTTCGTCGTCATGGGGGGGCAATCCGGGGTCGTCGGGCACGTCACCATCGCGCAGGGCAGCCAGATCGCCGGCGGATCGCACGTGACGTCGGACACCAAGCCGGGAGCGCGACTGGTGGGTACCCCGGCTCGGCCCATCCGGGAGTGGACGCGGGAGAACCTCGCCATCCAGAGGCTGGCGAAAGGGGGAGCGGCCGGGATCGGGGCTCCCGAGGAAGGCGGGGAAACGGAGGGGAGCCCGGATCGCAGCACGGGCGGCAGCGCGTGATCGGGCGGCGCTTCCCGGTGTCGGGTTCGGCCCCGGTCTCGCGGGAATCGGGCGGCGCCGTGCGTGCTTCCATCGGGGCGGCGCGTCTGGTATGCGGTCTTCCGGAAAGCATCAGAGGCGGTTGGCATTGCGTCGAGGTCATGCGCTACCTACAGAAGTAGCCTGCCCCTGATTTGGGTTTGCGGCTGTGCAGGTTCGCCGGCCCCGGGGCTCTTACGAACGTGGTGGACTTGCCGGCCCCGGTGGCGTGGTGTCGAATGTGGCGCGAGGAGCCTGGCGGGCGCGGTGTATGGGAGATCGGCCGACGATGAATGATGCAACTCCACAGAAGCTGGCGAGCGCAGACGTCGCGCGGGTGATGAAACTCCTGCCGCACCGCTATCCGTTCCTGCTGGTCGATCGCATCGACGAGATGGACGGCGACAACAGTGCCGTGGGCCTCAAGAACGTGACGATCAACGAGCCGTTCTTTCCGGGCCATTTTCCCGATTTTCCTGTGATGCCGGGTGTTCTCATCATCGAGGGTCTCGCGCAGACGGCAGGCGCGTTGTGCGTGCACAGCCTCGGCGAGACATATACGCCGCAGGTCGTTTATTTCATGGGGATCGACAAGGCGAAATTCCGACGCCCGGTCCGCCCAGGTGATACGATCCGATATCACGTGCGCAAGATTCGCAGCCGCGGCCGTACCTGGCGGTTCTTCGGCGAGGCCAAGGTGGACGGCCTCGTCGTGGCCGAAGCCGAGGTCAGTGCGATGATCGTGGACACGCCCGAAACGCAGTCGATCTCGAGCAAGAATGTCTGACACCAACATCCATCCGTCCGCCATCGTCGAGCCGGGGGCCCGTCTCGGCGAAGGTGTGCGGATCGGTCCGTTCTGCCTCGTCGGCAAAGACGTCGACCTCGGGCGGGGGTGCGAGCTCGTCAGCCACGTCGTGGTCAACGGCCTCACGACGATCGGGGCGAATACGCGGATCTTTCCTTTCGCGTCGATCGGGCATCAGCCGCAGGATCTTAAATTCAGCGGCGAGGCCTCGACGCTGTCGATCGGCGCCAACTGCATTCTGCGTGAAGGGGTGACGATGAACCCCGGGACGCAGGGCGGGGGACTGGTGACGAAGGTCGGCGACAACTGCGCGTTTCTCGCCAACAGTCACGTCGGCCACGACTGCATCGTCGGCAACAACGTGATCTTCTCCAACAATGTGATGCTGGCAGGGCATTGCGTTGTCGGCGATTTCGCGATCCTGGGCGGTGGTGCTGCGGCGATCCAGTTCGCCCGCATCGGCGCACACGCGTTTCTCGGGGGCATGTCCGGGCTCGAGAACGACCTCATTCCCTACGGGATGGCACTGGGCAACCGGGCCTATCTGTCCGGGCTCAACATCATCGGGCTCCAGCGGCGCGGGTTCTCGCGCGAGGACATCCACAAGCTGCGCCGTGCCTATCGACTGCTGTTCGCCGAGGAAGGCACGCTGAAGGAGCGTGTGGACGACGTGGCGTCGGAATACGCCGACCACACCATCGTGCAGGAGATCGTGGCTTTCATACGCGAAGGTGGCAAGCGCTCGCTGTGCACCCCGCGCAACGCCAACGAGGTCTGAGCGCTTTGGATCGAGCCGGGACGAGGCCAGTGTGGCGTCGCGCCTCGATCGACCGGTGGGTGCGGCAAGTCTGGTGTCGTTCAAGGCGCGATGAACGCCACACTGAACCTATGCTTTATCTGGTGGCCCTCGTGTCGCGCCGAAATCGAAACTGGTCGCAGCCATGATGCGATTTGGGCGCGATGGGCCTCTAGATGCGGCAGCCGAGGCCGCCCCGCTCGGCATCCTGGCGGGCGGCTCCGGTGTGCCGTCCGAGATCGCAGCGGCCGTCACCGCGCGGGGCGGTGGCGTACACATTGTCGGGATCGAAGGCGAAGCCGATCACGGCATCGAGAAGTTTCCGCATACCTGGGTAAACCTGGGCGGTATCGGCGCGATGATCCGCGCGTTCCGCCAGAACGGTTGCCGGGAGATCGTCATCATCGGCCGCGTGCGACGGCCGCATCTCGCCTCGATCCGGCCCGATCTGGGGTTCTGGACGAGCCTGCCGGCATTGCTCCCGCTTCTGCGCGGCGGCGACGACGCGATCCTGCGGCTCGTCGTCGGTTTCTTCGAGCGCCATGGCTTGAAGGTGGTGGGAGCGCACGAGGCCGCTCCCGAATTGATCGCGCCTGTCGGTGTTCTCGGCCGTCATCGGCCCGACGCTGCCGACCGCGAGGCGATCGGGCGCTGCATGGAGGCGCTGACTCTGCTGGGCCCATTCGACGCCGCGCAAGCCGCAGTCGGGTACGAGGGGGGCCTGATCGCGGTCGAAGGGGCCGATGGCACCGATGCGATGCTACGCCGGCTGGCAGTGCCGAACGCTTTGAAGCGCCACCCCCTGGCGGCTTCGGGGGCGCGCCGCGCCGTGCTCGTGAAAATGCCCAAGCCCGCTCAGGAACGGCGGATCGACCTGCCGGCGATCGGGCCGGAGACGATGCGCCGCGCCGCGGCAGCGGGGCTGGCCGGAATCGCCGTGGCGAGCGGCCAGACATTGTTCGCGGAGCGAGGGCTGGCGATCGAGTTTGCCGACGATGCCGGTTTGTTCGTCGTCGGGCTCGAGTCCGCAGGTGCGTCGCTGGGAATTCAGCCATCGGATACGTCGGATGGTATCGCCGGATTGAAGCCTTGCGCCCGGCGAGCGCCCAGCGCTGCCCACCTGAGCGATGCGCGCCTGGGGGCGCGGGTGCTGGCCGCACTCGAGCCGGTCTGGCCACAGGCTGCGGTCGTCGTATCGCGCAACTATGTGCTGGCGACGGAAGGTCCGGGCGGGGCACTGTCCGCTGCCGAGCGGGCCGGCCGGCTGAAACCGTGGGGCATGAGGTTTCTGCGCCGTAGCTCGGGCGTGCTCGCCATGACCGACATCGCCGGGGAACTCGGCTATGACCCGGCGGAACTGATGCGGCGCGCCCGTGCGAGCGGGCTGGCGGGGATTGCGATCCTGCACTCGCCGCGCGACGAGGCGGCGTTGGCGGCACTGCGCTCGGAGGCCGACCGCACCGGTCTGTTCCTGCTGGCGCCGGGAGACGCGCGATGAGAGGTCCGGCGACACCTGCGCGCCCGCTGCGGATCTTCGTCGTCGCCGGCGAGCATTCCGGAGACGCGCTCGGAGCAAAGTTGATGCCGGCTTTGGCAGCGCTTCACGACGGGCCGATCGAATATGCTGGCGTCGGCGGCGAGCTGATGGAAGCCGAAGGGCTGCGCTCGCTGTTCCCGATGTCCGAAGTCGCCGTGATGGGCGTGGGCGCGATTCTAAAGCGCTTGATGCCGATCGTGCGGCGTGTGTGGCGCACCGTCGATGCCGCGCTGGCGTTCGATCCCGATGTCGTCGTCATCATCGACGCACCCGAGTTCACGCACGCGATCGCCAAGCGCATCCGCCGGAAGAAGCCGGCGATCCCGATCGTCGATTACGTCAGCCCGACGGTGTGGGCATGGCGTCCAGGCCGCGCCAAGGCGATGCGCCCCTACGTCGATCATCTGCTGGCGTTGCTGCCGTTCGAGCCGGAAGCGCATCGCCGCCTCGGCGGTCCCGTGTGCACGTACGTCGGACATCCCCTCGCCGAGCGCATCGACGCGATCCGGCGTCTCGATCCCGCGCCTCTCGCCGCGCGGCTCGGGATCGCTGGGGATAAGCCCGTGCTCCTGGTGCTGCCGGGCAGCCGCCGATCGGAAGTCGGGCGCCTGCTGGAAGTGTTCCGGCAAACCGTCGAGCGGCTGAGTGGCGATGGCGAGACCGCGCCGGAAATCATCATTCCCGTGGTCGCGTCGGTTCGCGACATGATCGAGGAAAGTCTTTCCCGGTGGAGCATACGCCCGCATCTGATCGCCGGTGAGGACGATAAGTGGCAAGCGTTCCGTCTCGCGACGGCCGCGCTCGCCGCTTCGGGAACCGTGACGCTCGAGCTGGCGGTCGCGGGCACGCCGATGGTGATCGCCTACAAGGTCGAGCCGTGGACGGTGCCGATCCTGCGCCGTCTCATCAGGATCGATCAGGCCGGGCTTCCCAATCTGATCCTGGGGGAGAAGTTGTTCCCGGAGTTCATCCAGGAGGATGCGACGGCGGATGCGATGGCGGCGGCCGTCCGCCCGTTGTTGAGCGAAACGAACGAGCGAACGCGTCAGCTCGCAGGTCTCGGCCGGATGCCAGAGCGGCTCGCCGTTCCGCATGGTTCGCCAAGTATGAATGCAGCCCGCATCGTCCTCGACGTCGCGGCCGCTGGCGCGCGCTGAATCGAGCTTCTCGCCTTGTGCTGCTGCTGCTTATGCGATTTCTTCAAGTATCGGCTCGGATCAGACGAGCGCGGACCAACAGGGAGGAACAGGCCATGGATCTGACGATTGCGCTCGAACGATACGATCGGCATTTCCCGTTCTTCGACGGCAGCGTGAAAGCGCCTGCCGGGACCACCTATCGCGCGCTCCAGGTCGGTCAGTCGCACCCGCTGAAGGACGGCATCGATCGCCACGGCTGCATGCTCCACAAAAAGCTCTACGATGTCGCGGAATTCTCGATGTCGACGTACCTGATGGCGATCGATCGGAAGGTGCCGATAACAGGCATCCCCGTGTTTCCTCGCCGGCTGTTCTCGTCGGGGCTGATGTTCGTCCGAGCGGACAGCCCGATCACGGAGCCCAGGCAACTGAAGGGCAAGCGCGTGGCAATCCGCGCGTTCCAGACGACGCTGTCTCTGCTCGCCAAGGGCGATCTGAAGTTCGAGTACGGCATGCCGTGGGAGGACATCCATTGGCTCGTAGAGGATGAGGAGAAGATCCCGTTCACCCCGAAAGCCGGTGTGACGATCGAGATGCTTCCCAAGGGCTCGGATGTCGGCCATCTCCTGCGCGACGGCAGATGTGATGCGGTCATCCAGCCGCATCCGCCGGAGTCGATCATGAAGGGAGAAGTGGCGGTGCGCCGGCTGTTCCCCGATCCGGATGGCGAGGAACTGCGCTACTTCAAGAAATACGGCTACTGGCCGATCATGCACATCGTCGTGATGTGGCAGGAGCTGGCCGACAAGAACCCGTGGCTGCCTGCGGCATTGATGGAAATGTGGGGGCAGGCGAAAGCGATCAGCCGCGACTACTACACTGACCCGAACTGGTCACAGCTCGCCTGGGGCCGGCGCCATTTCGAGCGCGAGATCGAGCGCTTCGGCACCGAGGATCTATTCCCCACAGGCCTCGCCGTGAACCGCGCCAACATCGAACAGTTCATCAAGTACTCGAAGGATCAGGAACTCATCAAAGGCGATTTCAGCGTCGACGACCTTTTCCATCCGAGCGTCAGGGGGACGTGAGGCGTTCAAGCACCGGCGGCGGCGGTGAGTTCGGCCGCAACAACTGCGTCGAGTGGATCAAGGTGGATCTGCACGACTTCCCAGACGATCTTGGCATCGACGATCCAGTATTCATGCCGCAGGCGATTGCCTATGCCGCGAATATCGGCCCAGGGAATGTGGGGATGGCGGTCAAGCAATTCGTCTGGGAGGTGGCGGACAGCTTCCGAAATCGTCAATAGCGCCCGCTCTGTGGCGGCTCGCCGGATGCGATCGGAGTCGAAAGCGGGAGGAGACAAGCCGTGGACGGCTTCCCGCGCCAGTGCGATGGCATTCATGATGTCGGTAAGCGCGACGAGCAGCGAGCGGGCCATCAGAATACCCTGAATGCCTTCGCTTCGATCTCGTCCCTCAGAACAGGGTGTAACCCGCGCCGGGTCATGACATCGGCCTTCAAACCGGTGCGTTCCTCGATGATGCGGGCAACAGCCACGAGGTCGATCAGGCTGAACCGGCTCTCGGTGTCATAATCGAGGAGGATATCCAGGTCGCTGTCGTCGCGAAACTGGCCAGTAACCCGCGACCCAAATACAGAAAGCCCGGTCACGCCCCGGGGTGCCAGATCGGGCGCTAACAGTTTGAGGGCATCGATCGCTTCGGGCTCCAGCATGTGCACCATGTAACACGAGCTGGGCGTAAGCGGAACGCCCACGGCCGCATCAGCCCGCCACGTTTCAGCGCCGGTATCCGCCACTTCCTGGTGCGTCCCCGGACTGGCGTACTGACCGGATGGAAGACGCAGCTTGGCAACACCATTGGGCAATTGGGAGTACGGCCTGTCAGGAGGACATGCGTCGGCATGCAAAGTCCCGTTAGTCTGAGGGCGATGACGGGGGAGCTACTCGGATGTCGGGCAACATCTTCATCTCTTATCGGCGTGACGACGCGGCGGCCTGGGCCGGTCGTCTTCATATGGCCTTGGAGAAGCACTTCCGGCGCGACCAGCTTTTCATGGATGTGGACAGCATCCAGGCCGGCCTCGACTTCGCGAAGGTGATCGACGCGGAAGTCGCCAAGTGCGACGTGATGCTGGTCGTGATCGGCAAGGGCTGGCGCGACGCGGCCGATGCTTCGGGGCAGCGACGGCTCGACGATCCCGGCGATTTCGTGCGGCTGGAGGTGGAGAGCGCATTGCGGCGCGACATCCGCGTCGTGCCGGTGCTGGTCGATGGCGCGAGTTTGCCGAAGGCGGAGAACTTGCCGGAAGGGATGCAAGGGTTGGTGCGAAGGCAGGCGTGGCCGGTCAGTCACGCGCGATTTGGGGCGGAGTGCGACGAGTTGATCAGGGAGCTATCGACAGTTGTACCGGTAGTTTCCCGGGCAGAAAGCAAACCCAACGAAACTGCGACTAGCGATAGAGATGCCGCCCTGATGGTGCTCTATACTCTGGCTGGTTTCGCCTTGTTTGGAATCGTCGCATATTTCAGTGCGAGCCGTGAGATCGGGTGGATGGCTTTTGGTAGCGCGTCCAGCATTTTCTTCGTTCTGTTCATGACCGTGATGGTCAGCGCGCCTTTGAACTCGCCTCGCTTCGTTGGTTCGCTGATGTCTAGCGGATTATTTTTCGGAGCGGCCGTCTTGTCCGGGTACTGGAGCACGATTGGAAAGTCTGCCCTGTTTGTCGACTGGTACCTCAGTGCATACTTGGCGGTTTCCGTAACTGTCGTGTTTTGGATCTTGTCGTTGCCGATCTTCGCTCTATTGAAGTCGCCGCGATCGGGCTCAAAGTAGCTAATCGGCCCCGCGCTCATCCTGTTGCGGCGGCGAAAGCCTGGGGGCTGATCACGACGAGACTTCGCGGACTTCACCGGGCGTGATGGATTTCAGAACCCGCTGCAGTTCCGGTATCAATCGTGCAAGTTGCTCGACGCGATTGTTTCTCGCTTTAGGATCGACAATCGCAAACGGGCGACTAGACAATCGCTGCTGGAACGGCAAGCTCTTGTCGACGGTGAGGAGCACATCGAACTGGTCTGAGATCGCGTCGAGAAGCAGGCCATCGTCGAGAGCATCAAGGCCTACTTCGACCGCGGTCTTCACCTCGTGACCTCGGATCTGAGGAGCAAGATCAGCTGGCACGCAGTTGTCGAGGAGGATGCGCATCAAGCCTCCTGTCGTCGCTCACTCTGCGGCAGCTTTGGTTGACTCTGCGATAGCGGTCCTTTTGGCGAACTGCAATACAGCGATGGCATGCTCGCGGGACACATTGGGGAAGCCGCGCAGGAACTCCTCCAGGGGCGCGCTGTCCTCGATGAATTCGAACAGCGTTTGCACCGGTACGCCCCCATGCGCTCCGGGGGCGAGGTGATTAGGCCGAAGTTCCCCGGACTGGAACGAGAACGGTTTTCGGATTTCTCTTTTGCAGCCG
>CAZNMY010000024.1:0-60552 GCA_964574325.1 uncultured Devosia sp.
TCGATGACCAGGGCGGACTGCCGGAGTGGACGACAAGTCCGACGTTCGTGTTCGTCTGCGTCATGGTGCTGGTGTGCATCGTCGTGCCGGGCGTGTTCTCGGCCGGTCGCTCGATTTCGAGCTGGTGGGCTCAACCGAAGGTCGCCTCCGTTCGATCGGATTGCGTCGGTGTCGACGATGCGCCGAGCGACGAAAAACTGACGGTGCTCGATCCCGCGAGATTGCGCGGCGAGGTGCAGGCCAAGACGAGGTCGATGAACGGGGCGCTCCACCAGATCGAAGCCTGCCCGATCCACAACTGTGCCGGAGTCGTGCGGGCCGATTTTCAGCGCGCGATGCGAAGGTATCTCGGCGCGCGGATCGATCTTGCGCAGCGCCTCAATCGTCATCACGGAGAGGTGGGCCTGAAGGCAGCGCACCGCATATTCTCCGAGCCGGGCGACGCGCGTATCGTGGCGCACCTCGAAGAACGCTACAGGGCTGGCGATTTCTCGCCCGCGGACGTCGGCGAGCGCAAGGCGATCGCGCGGTGGCTGCTCGAGCGGCCCGAACAGCCGATACGGCTGTGCCCGCGGCGTTGATCGTGGAAGGCCGGCGTCACGGCAACTTGGGCTGATGGCTCAACTGCTTGTGGCGGTCGTACATGACGATGGCGGCGGCGATCGCGACGTTGACGCAGAAGCGCATGGGGATGCGGACGACCTGATCGCAGCGGGCGATCAGCTCTGGCGAGAGCGAGCCTTTTTCCGGTCCGAGCACGTAGGCTGCTCGAAGCGGATGGCGGAACTTCGGCAATTCGATCGAGTCATCGGTCAATTCGACGCCGACCAGCTCGCAGCCCTGGGGCAGCGCCATATCTTCCAGCGAAAGCCAGTTGTAGTGCGGCAGATGCCACTGACCCTTGGAGGTGTCGGCACGGGCTTCGAGGGCTTTGTAGGTTGCGCCGACCGTGAACGTGAAGCTTGCGCCGAAAGCGTGCGCCGATCGCATGATGTTGCCGAGATTCATGGATTTGGAGATGCGCTCGGCGCCAACCGCGAAGTAGCCGCGCGGCGGTTGGAAGGGGATAGGGGTGGGGCCTTCGAAAGACATCTGCGCGGGTCCGCTTCTGGTGTTCATGATCGTGAAGCGCGGGCGCGAGAAAATGGGGACACACACAATTTCCGGACGCCTGGCTCACAAATACGCAGCTCTAGCATGAAAATTTTGTGTGTCCCCATTTTCGCGGGTCCCCTATCTCCGACGGGAGAAGGGGTGGCGCTGCGCGTGCGTCGGTGCCAATTTGGGACGACGGTCTCAATCCACCTCAACGGGCGACACCCATGCAGCTTGGAAACGGCATTTCGGCAGTGGTCACCGGCGGCGCGTCCGGCCTCGGCGCGGGAACGGCGCGGGCGCTTGCGGCGCGCGGGGTCAAGGTCGGCGTTCTCGATCTCAACGAGCAGGCCGGTAGGGCGTTCGCGGCCGAGATCGGCGGCGCGTTCGCCAAGGGCGACGTGACCAACGAAGCCAGCGTCACAGAGGCACTCGGCGCGTTGCGGCAGGTCAACGGCCAGGAGCGGATACTCGTCAACTGCGCCGGTATCGCGATGGCCAAGCGATCGGTGCGACGGGTGCGGGAGACCGGCGGCATCGAGCCGCACGATGTGGCGTCGTTCCGCAAAGTGATCGAGGTCAACCTGATCGGCACATTCATCATGATGACGAGGTGTGCGGCAGGCATGATGTCGCTCGATCCTGTCGGGCCGGACAACGAGCGTGGCGTCATCATATCGACGGCGTCGGTGGCGGCAGAGGACGGGCAGATCGGGCAGGTGGCGTATGCGGCATCGAAGGGCGGGGTGGCGTCGATGACGCTGCCTGTGGCGCGCGATCTCTCCAAGGACGGTATTCGTGTCGTGTCTATTCTGCCGGGGCTGTTCCTGACGCCGATGTTCGATACCCTGCCCGAAGAGGCGCGCAATTCGCTGGCGGCATCCGTACCGTTTCCGTCTCGACTTGGTCAGCCGTCGGAGTATGCTCAGCTCGCCGTGCACATCTGCGAGAACGTGATGTTGAACGGCGGGACCATCCGGCTCGACGGCGCAGTTCGGCTGGCACCGCGCTGAAATACGGCGCATGGTGAATATTTGTTAATCTACACAACAGCTTGTGAAAATCGGCACAAGTAATTTGGGTGGATACGGACTATGCTATGCGATAGGGTTCGCCTGGAACTGTCCAGGGAACGCGGGGGCGCTGCGGCGTGTTACCCGTTAACTATCGTTGGCAGAAGTGAGACGAGCGCCTAGGCTTCGGCTTGCAGGTATACGAATTGCAAGCCACATGCCCCATGCGCATCGTGGTACTTCCCGTGCCGAAAAGCTACCGAGGTCGTTGTGACGAAGTGCGTAGGCAGTGGCTGGTCGTTGCGCGGGGCGGGGGTGGTTGCCGTCAGCCTTGCCGCGCTTGCCGGGCTGTCCTTCGCCGGTCTCGGCCTGCTGGTGCTCGGGATAGGGGGGGGCGACGATTCGAACCTCGAGCAACCGGCAATCTCTTCAGTCGCGACTGGGGTACTGGCGGACGAATGGACGGAGCGTATCCAGAAGGATTCGACCTGGCGCTCGAACCGAAATACGTGGACGCCGCCAAAGAATGGGCGGGGCAAACCCAGTCAATTGCAGGGGCCGCCCGAGCAGCCGGCCTGGTTCATCACGCCTGCGCCAGGCAATCCCTGGTTGGAGCCGCCCCGGTACAACGATCGTGACACGATCGCACCTTCCGGGGCCGGCAGGTCGCGGGGCGCCAGTGGCTATCGCACCGTTTGCGTCCGCAGTTGCGACGGGTACTTCTTCCCGATCAGCTACGGGACTTCCGAGAGCAGTTTCAGCCGCGACCAGACCACCTGCACCAACAGCTGCTCCGGCGCCAAGCTATACTACTACAAAGCCGGGAGCGAAGAACCGGAAGACATGGTCGATCTCTCGGGCCAGCCATACTCGAGGTCGAAGAACGCCAATCTGTTCCGCACCCAGTACGTGGAGAGCTGCAAGTGCAAGCCGCATCCCTGGGAGCAGGAAGCGACGGAGCGGCACAGGATCTATGCGCTCGAGGACCAGCGCCGGAAGGGCAACCGCGCCGTCGTCGCCGAACTCAATGATCTGAAGGCCAAGAACCGGCTCGACAACCGTTCGAGCAGTCGCCGACGTCCGGCGGACCGCCGCCGGGACCGCAGGGACGAGAGTTCGATCAGGACGGCCGTGCCACAGGTTGCTGCGATGCAGGCGCCTGCGCCCAGGTCCGACGTTTCGCGCGGTCAAGGCGGTGATCGTCTGACTATCGCCGAGAACCTGGCATCGGCGCAGCAGGCGGGCGCTGCCCCGGCCGCTACAGCACGGTCTACCAGCGTGGTGACCGGAGCGGTTGCGGCTGCGGCATCCGCTGCGACGGTCCAGTCGGTCACGTCGCGGGCGACGGCTACGGCCCCCGCCGATGCCGGAACCCATCGGGATGCTCTCCATTCCGCGGCAATAGAAGCGATGCCTCTGGCGCCGGCGATCACGGTGTCGCTACCGCAGCCCGGGGAAGAGCCGATGGCAGCTCCGGAGCCCGTGGAAGTGCAGCCGCCGCCACCGGTCGCGAAGTCGTCACGGTCCAGCCGGGCGCGCCGTGAAAGCAATGCTCGTGCTGCTGCCCGTCAGGCGGAAGTGCGGCGAGCCGAAGCACGGTCCAGAGCGCGCCAGGGCGATTGGGCGCGGCGGGTTTTCAATCCCTGACCTTCCCTGGCCGGGGCGGAGTGTTCCTTTTCGGTCCTGCTGGCGATGCCGAGGATCGATCTTTGCAATTCGGCCGAATTCGTTCAGCAGTTGTTTGCCATCATGCCGGATAAAGGCGTGGGGGTTCAATTCATCTCTGACCGGGCTGCTGCAACCTATTGATTACGGTTGATGCTCGAGCTCGATCGGTGACCTGCGGATCTCCGCCCATCGGTGTTTGTTCGAGTCCCGGTCATCCCATGTTCGTATCGCGTCATCACGGCCCCGCTGGGCTGCCGATTGCTTCCAGTTTTCTATTCTCGCTGATGTCGCAGATGCTGTGGTGGGCGTCCCCGGCGGAAGCGCAAGGCTTCTTCCAGCAGTTGCTCGGACTGTCCTCGGCACCGCAGGTTCAGGTCGCGCCGCGGCCGCCGTCGCCGCGCCAGCCGGTCGGTGGCGCTGCCATGCGGATCCCATTCGATCACGATTCAGCCGGCTCGGGGCGTTCGCCACGGTGGAGTTTCGGCACCACCAGCGGGGGCAGGGAAGGGTCTTTCAGAGAAGGGTCGGGCAGCTATACAACGATGTGCGTGCGGATGTGCGACGGGTACTACTTCCCGATCAGCCATCGCGTGCCGCGAGGCCGGTTCCATCGCGATGCCGACATCTGCCGGACGCGATGCGACCAAGGCGACGCGCGGTTGTTCTACCATTCCAGTTCCGGCGAGGACATGAAGTCGGCGGTCGATCTCACCGGCCGGGCCTATGCTCGCCTGCCGATCGCCTTCATGCATCGGAAGAAGCGCGTCGTCGGTTGCGGTTGCAGGCCAGAGCCGTGGTCCGTCGAGGCGCTCGTCCGGCACGAGGGCTATGCGATCGCGGAGGGCGTCACGGTGAGGGGGACGGTCCTGGCCGGTGGTTCATCACGCGGCCAGGGCACTTTGACCGTCGTCGCCGGGAACTACGCCGCGCCGGCCACCGAGTCGAAAACCGATGACGCCGGTAGGGTGGACAGCGGCGTGGCCGAGAACAGCTCAGGGCCAACACCGCAGGCGGCGGGGGAGACAGTTGCGTCTTCGGGCGCGGTTCCGGAGGAGGCGGTTGCAGCCGAGCCACAGAAGCCTGCTGCCAACGGCAGGTTCCGGTCGGCGGCTGGGAAGCAGAAACAGGCGCGGAGGCCTTCCGTTACGGCTACGGCATCCTCGGCTGCCAAGCAGAGCGTTGCTGCCGCCGCGCGGAGCAAACCCACCCGCATGGCATCCGCCGCGCCTTCGGGGGGTAAGCTCGTCTGGCCCGGTGATCCGAGATGATCGAACCGGCTCTCCAATAGAACTCCCTACGTGCCACCCCACCGCTGCCCCTCCCCATCGAGGGGAGGGAAAAGCGCAGTCGGCCATCAAGCCATATGCTGACCGCCGTTGATGGCGATGTTGGCGCCGGTGACGAAGGCTGCTTCCTCCGAGCACAGATAGATGATCAGGCCCGCGATCTCCTCGGGCTTGCCGAGACGGCCGACGGGGATCTGCGGCAGGATCTTCGAATCGAGGATCTCCTTGGGGATGGCGGTGACCATCTTGGTGCCGATGTAGCCGGGAGAAATCGTGTTGACGGTGACGCCCTTGCGCGCGCTTTCGAGCGCCAGCGACTTGGTGAAGCCGTGCATGCCGGCCTTTGCCGCGGCGTAATTGGTCTGGCCGAAAGCGCCCTTCGAGCCGTTCACCGAGGACACGTTGATGATGCGGCCCCAGCCGCGATCCATCATGCCGTCGTAGACATGCTTGGTCATGTTGAAGACGCTGTCGAGGTTCGTCCGGATGACGGCGTCCCACGCAGCCTTGTCCATCTTGCGGAAGGTCGTGTCCTTGGTGATGCCGGCGTTGTTCACGAGGATGTCGATGTTGCCGATGTCCTTGGTGACGGTGTCGACGCAGGATTTGGCGCTGTCGTAGTCGGCGACGTCGCACGGTACGGCCTCGAAATCGTAGCCCTTCGCCTTCATGTCGGCGCGCCACTTGTCGGCAGTTTTGTTCGTCGGCGAGTAGGTGACTGCAACCCTGTAGCCGGCATCCGCCATCTTGAGCGAGATCGTCTCGCCGAGGCCGCCCATGCCGCCCGTAATCAGTGCCACTCGCTTCGTCATCGTTCCGCTCCTCTGGTGCTCGTTTTGGATAGGTCGTTCGTTCTGGTGGTCCGAATAGGCACGGCTTGCCGACCGCGCGCAATTACCCGGTAGGATAGGATAGGTTTCCGGCACGCGCATGCTGTTATTCGATACCGCGCCCCCTCCCCCACAAGGGGGCAGGAGAAACTCGATGATCGGGGCTCAACACCTTTTGCTTGTTCTGGCGACGCTTATGATCTAGCGGGGGCGAAGCCGAACAGGCGCGCCGGATTGTCGACGAGGACTTTCTTTCGGAGTGCTGCATCGGGTGCGATCACAGCCAGCAGGTCGAGCAGGTCGCCTTCGTTGGGGACGCGGCCCGGCGTGAAGGTATTGCCGTGCGGCCAGTCCGAACCCCAGATGACGCGATCGGGTGCGACTTCGAGCACCGCCTGGGCGAAAGGCACCATGTCCATGAAGGGCAGGCTGCCTTCGATGTGCGCCTTGGGCACGGCGCTGATCTTGTCGAAGCTGCACAGTTTCACCCAGAAGCGGTCATCCTCGATCAGCTTCAGCAGCAATTCGAATGCCGGCTGGCCGACGCCGTTCGCGCCGCGAACGCGGGCCATGTGATCGATGATGGTGACGATGGGAAGTGACCGGATGAACCGCTCATGCTCGATCAGGTCCTCCGGATCGACGTGCAGATCGAGCACCCAGTCGTTCCGTTTCAGGCGCGGCAGATTTTCCGTCAGATGTCCCTCGCTGCCCGGGCGGTCGTTCATCAGATGGAAGCGGGCGCCGCGCATTCCGCCCCGATGGAGCGCATCGAGCGCTGCATCGTCGAAAGTTCCGTCGATGTTGGCGATGCCGCGGGCCGCATCACCGAGCCGCGCGATGGCATTCAGGACGACGCCGTTGTCGTAGCCGTGCGCGGTGGGCGTCACGAACACGGCGCGTTCGAGGCCGGTCGCTCGCTGCACATTGATGTAGTGCTCGATCGGCGCGGCCGGCGGGGTGTAGCGCCTGTCGTCCGAGTAGGGAAACAGGTCCGGCGGTCCGAAGACGTGCGCGTGGGTGTCGCAGGAACCCGGTGGGAGGGTCCAATGCGGCGCGCGCGTATTCGGATCGGGCGGCAGGCCAACTCGCAATGGCGGGCGCGTCATGTCTCACTCCCTGGGGGTATCATCAGTCTTCTGCATTCGTCGAGCCTGGGGCGGGTCGGTCTCCATTTGCGGGACCAAGGCGGGAGGAGGCAATCGATTTGCCGCGCAGGCATCTGATTGCCCTTGGTCCTTCCGTCAGTCTTCACGTTGTCAGGTGGGGGCGAACGGGATATGAGCGCACGAGTTGCCGCGGCTTCTCGATTCTCGTCGGTCCTGCGGCCCGATTTGCACGTGAGCAGCGGTCGTGCTGCCGCGCTCAACCGTCCGGACACCCGATATGCGTCTTTCCCGCTATTTCCTACCCGTGTTGCGCGAAACGCCGAAGGAAGCCGAGATCATCTCGCATCAGCTGATGCTGCGCGCGGGGCTCGTGAAGCAGTCGTCGGCGGGGATCTATTCGTGGCTGCCGCTCGGGCTCAAGGTGCTGAGAAAGATCGAGAATATCGTGCGCGAGGAACAGAATCGCGCAGGCGCGGTCGAGCTGTTGATGCCGACGATCCAGTCCGCCGATCTGTGGCGGCAGTCGGGACGCTACGAGGCTTACGGCAAGGAGATGCTGCGGATCACCGACCGGCACGAGCGCGAGATGCTGTTCGGGCCGACGGCGGAAGAGGTGATCACCGCGATCTTCCGGGACTTCGTGAAGAGCTACAAGGACTTGCCGCGCAACCTCTACAATATCCAATGGAAGTTCCGCGACGAGATCCGGCCGCGGTTCGGCGTGATGCGCGGGCGCGAGTTCCTGATGAAGGACGCCTATTCGTTCGACCTGACGGCAGATGACGCGCGGGCCGCCTACAACCGGATGTTCGTCGCGTATCTCAGGACATTCGCGCGGCTGGGGCTGAAGTCGATCCCGATGAAGGCCGACACAGGGCCGATCGGCGGCGATCTCAGCCACGAGTTCATCATTCTGGCCGAGACCGGCGAGAGCCAGGTGTTCTGCCACAAGGACCTGATCGAAGGCGCAATTCCCGCCGCGGACACGAATTTCGACGGCGATCTGATGCCGATCTTCAAGAAGTGGACATCGCTCTACGCCGCAACGGAAGAAATGCACGACGCAGCGAAGTTCGCGGCAGACGTTCCCCAGGACAAACAAGTTTCTGCGCGCGGCATCGAAGTCGGTCACATTTTCTTCTTCGGCACCAAGTACTCGGAGCCGATGGGCGCCAAGGTGCAGGGGCCGGACGGGATGATCACGCTGCAAATGGGCTCCTACGGCATCGGCGTGTCGCGTCTGGTCGGCGCGATCATCGAAGCGAGCCACGACAAGGCGGGCATCGTTTGGCCGGTGCCGGTGGCGCCGTTCGAGGTCGCGGTCGTCAATCTCAAGGCCGGGGATGCCGATACCGACAAGGCGTGCGGCGAGGCTTATGCGAAATTGCAGGCGGCCGGCATCGACGTGCTGCTCGACGACACGGACGAGCGCGCAGGCGCTAAGTTCTCGACGATGGATCTGATCGGCGTGCCCTACCAGCTCGTGGTCGGGCCGAAGGGCATCAAGGCGGGCGAGGTCGAGCTCAAGCATCGTAAGACCGGCGAGAAGGAGACGCTGTCTCCGGAAGCCGCTTTGAAGCGCGTGGTGGAGTTGGTGCAAGGGCAGCGGGTGCTGGTTTAGTTCCCTCTCCCCGTAGCGGCTCATCGAGCCGCGTCAGGGGGAGAGGGTTAGGGTGAGGGGCGGCTACTCGGCACGACGTAGTGCTTGCTGCCGCCCCTCACCCCGACCCTCTCCCCATCATGAAGTATGATGGGGAGAGGGAGACCTCCGGCATATGACGATAAGCCAGACCACCACTGCCAACACCGACACGCGGCCGTTTTCCGCGTTCGAGTGGATGCTCGCTTCGCGCTATCTCAGGGCGCGGAGGAAGGAAGGCTTCATCTCCGTCATCGCTGGGTTCTCCTTCGTCGGCATTCTGCTGGGCGTGGCGACGCTGATCATCGTGATGGCCGTGATGAACGGCTTCCGGCATCAATTGTTCGCCAAGATCCTCGGGCTCAATGGTCACGCAGTTCTCTACAAGATGCAGGACAAGGGTCCGCTCGAGGAGTTCGCGGACGTCGTAAAGAAGCTGCAGGGGGTGCCGGGCGTGGTGAAGGCGCTGCCGCTGGTCGAAGGACAGGTGCTCTATTCGTCCCCGGTGCAGGCGCTGGGCGGTTTCGTGCGCGGCATGACCGAGGAGGGGATCAAGGGGCTGTCGCTGGTATCCAATGGCATCGTGCAGGGGACGCTGGACGGCTTCGACGGCCAGGACGGCGTGGCCGTCGGCAACCGGTTGATGCAGGCGCTGGGTTTACGCGACGGCGACAGCATCACGATCATCAACCCGCGCGGGGCGAGAACGCCGGTCGGCGTGGTGCCGAGGACGCGATCCTACCGCGTGCAGGCCGTGTTCGAGATGGGAATGGCGGAATACGACCGCACGATGGTGTTCATGCCGATGAAGGTCGCGCAGAGCTTCATGTCGAAGGGCGCAGAAGCGGACGTCATCGAGATCATCACCGACAATCCGGACAGCATCAACGAGACCATCCGGGCGATGCGGGTGGCGGTGGGGCCGGATTACGGTTTCACGAGCTGGGAACAGCGCAATATGTCGTTCTTCACCGTGCTCAAGGTGGAGCGGATGGTGATGTTCATCATCCTGTCGCTGATAATCCTCGTGGCGGCGCTGAACATCATCTCGGGCATGATGATGCTGGTGAAGGACAAGAGCCGGGACATCGCCGTGCTGAGGACGATGGGCGCGACGAAGGGTGCGATGATGCGCGTGTTCCTGATCACGGGGGCATCGATCGGCGTACTCGGAACCCTCGGCGGGCTCGTGATGGGCATTCTGTTCTGCTGGCGCATCAACGACATCAAGGATTTCCTGCAGTGGGTCACGGGGACCACGATCATGGATCCGACGATCTACTATCTGACGCGGCTGCCGGTGCAGATCGACGTGAACGAGACGCTCGGCATCGTGGGGATGGCGATCGTGCTGACGCTGCTGGCGACGCTCTATCCGTCGTGGCGGGCGTCGAAGCTCGATCCGGTCGAGGTGCTGCGCTATGAATGATGTGAGCGCTACACCTGTTCTGGAACTGCGCAACGTGCAGCGGACCTATCATCAGGGCAGTCGCGAAGTGCGCGTGCTGGCTGGAGCTTCGGCGCGGCTGATGGGGGGGCAGGCGGTGGCGCTGGTCGGACCGTCGGGGGCGGGAAAGTCGACGTTCCTGCACATCGCGGGGCTGCTCGAAAGCCCCGATGCCGGCGAGGTTCTGATCAACGGCCGTAGTTGCGGCGGCATGTCCGACGACGAGCGCACCCGGGTGCGACGGGCCGAGATGGGCTTCGTCTACCAGTTCCATCAATTGCTGCCGGAATTCTCCGCGCTGGAGAACGTGGCGCTGCCGCAGATGATCCAAGGCAAGGTGCGGCGCGAGGCGGAGCTGCATGCGCGGGAACTGCTGACGGGGCTCGGGCTCGGAGCGCGCGTCGATCATCGGCCGGCCGAGCTTTCGGGCGGCGAGCAGCAACGCACGGCGATCGCGCGGGCTCTGGCGAACAGTCCGCGCCTGCTGCTAGCGGACGAGCCGACGGGCAATCTCGATCCTCACACGTCGGAGGGCGTATTCGCCGAGCTGATCGGGCTGATCGAGCGAACCGGCGTCGCGGCGCTGATCGCTACGCACAACATGGATCTCGCGCGGCGCATGCACCGGGTGCTGCGGATGGAAGGCGGGCAGTTGCGCGAACTCGCCCCGGCGGAGCTGGGCTGAGCCGAGCCGTCGTCGGAATTTTTGTGCATTTCGCATGAAGTGCCGGCTGTTGCCGGCTTTTTCTCAAAAACGCCATTTGGCGGCCGAATTGGTGTTCCTATCTACTGACAATCTGTTCACATGCGACCACGGCCGCACAACAGCGCATCGCGCCTGCGCCGTCGGCACGCTTACGAGAACGATAGATAGCTTCGGAAGGATATCGAACCGCCAACGCACGCGGCTTTGGGAGCACCTGATGAACCGGTCACTCGAGTACACGCACCACGCCTGGCAGCGGAAGAACGAGCGCTGCAAGACCGATATTCTCGTCGATACGCTGCTCTGTCATTTCGATCGTGACGTCTATCTCGGCCGAGGCCTGTGGGCCTGGAGCCTTTCGCGGGAATGGTGCCGGGAGCTGCAGAAGCTCGGCATGGTTTCGGCTGCACTCGCCGAGCGGCTTCCCAGTCTTGCGCTCATCGTGTCCGAAGATGGATACGTCATCACGGTAGTGCGAGGCACGACCGAATTCGGCCGGTATTGCGAGCGGCATTGACGCCGATTGGCGTTTTCGCGCACTGAGAATACAGAAGGCCCGTTGCGACCTCCGCGGCGGGCCTTTCGATTTGTGGAGTTTGGCTTGGCGAATACCGACAGCGAGCGCTGGGTCGCCGGCGTAGACGGTTGCCGCGGCGGCTGGCTCGTGGTGATGCGGCCGCTCGACGATCCCTCGCGAGCGCGTGTGGAGTTGAAGAAGCAGTTCGCCGAAGTGCTCGTGATGGAGCCGCGGGCGGAGATCATCGCCGTCGATATGCCGATCGGGCTGCCGCCGAGCGGCGGGCGGCGGGCGGATTTCGAGGCGAGAGCCAATCTCGGCAAACGCAAGTCCGCAGTCTTCGCGATGCCCTCGCGGGAGGCGGTTTATCAGAACTGCTACCGGCGCGCGTGTGAGGCTGCGGCGCGGACCTCAAATCCTTCGCGCATGATCTCCAAACAGGCGTTCAACATCTTCCCGAAAATTCTCGAGATCGATGCGCTGATGTCGCCCGAGATGCAGGAGCGCGTGCGTGAGGTGCATCCCGAGGTCGGCTTCTGGGCGCTGAATGGAGAAAAGCCGCTGGAACTGCCCAAAAAGATGAAGGCACGCCCGGATCAGCCGGGTCTCGTCTACAGGCGGAAACTTCTGCTCGATGAAGGGTATCCCGCGTCGTTGATCGAAGGCCGGGGCGGCTTCAAGGCCGTGGATGCCGGGCGCGACGATCTCCTGGATGCAGCCGCGTGCTCGTGGAGTGCGGCGCGGATTGCCCGGGGCGAGGGGCGGCGGTTTCCGAGCGAGCCGGACATCGACGCCAAGGGGTTGCGGATGGAAATCTGGTGCTGAGGTTCAGCGCTGCATCCGCGCGAAGACGATCAACAGCAATGGCGTGGCGATGGCCCAGGCCACTGCGGTTGCAGCGAGCGGCATCCACATCGGCTCGGCGAAGGTGAGAGCAGAAAAGCCGGCTCCTGCCCAATAGGTGATCGGGGCGAGCACGGCGCCGAGCAGTGCCCCCTTCATCAACGCGTTGGCGCCGAGCATGCGAGCGGTGGCCTCGATGCACGTGGCGAAGACCATCCACAGTGCGATCAGCCAGACCGGCGGCAGCAGCGGTGAGGGCCACGCCGCGGCATAGGAGATCAGGCCGGACGCTATCATCGCGGTTTCGAACGCAGTTCCGATGATGGCTGCGGTGGCGACAGTCGCGACCATCGGCGCGCGGGCTTTCGAGGCGAGCAACTGGGCGAGCACCACGACGACGCCGACGGCGAGGCCCGGTTCCCATCGGCCGGCGCCGGCGCCAAGGGCTGATGCCCACCACGTGATCTGGAAGCCGACGATGTCGATGATCAGGCGCACGAGGGGCTCGCTTTCGATGAGGCGGGGGCGATCGTGCGACGTTTCTATCAGCGGAACTGCTGGCCGGCGAGATAGCCGAGGCATCCGGCTGTCGCGGATGCGAACGTGCCCCACGCCAGATCCGCCAGAGCGAGCGGCAGCGGATAATCCTTCAGCGTGGCGTAGTTGGTCAGGTCGTAGGTGGCGTAGGCAGCGAAGCCGAGCAAAGCGCTGCGCCATGCGGCTTCGAGGATCGAATCGCGCTCGATGCCGGGCATGACGGCGAGTGCGGTGAGCGCCGAGGCGTAGATCAGATAGAAAGCTATGATGGCGGGAAACGAAGGGGCTGTTCGCAACATTCCTCCCAGCGCGCGCTGGTACATTCCGATCGCGACCTGGGTGAGCCAGGCGATGTCGAGCAGCAGGAACGTCAGCAGCGTGGCGACGAACGCCGCGATGGCGGTGCGCATGGTCAGCTTTGCTCCGTGGAGTGCGCGGGCTTTTCCGGCTCGCCCTTGAGGCGTGCGTAGGCGGCGAGTGCGCGTGCGCGGCCTTCCGACGGCTCGACGAGCGGGCGCGGATAGGTTTTGCCGATGACGACGCCGGCTGGGCCAAGGATTTCAGGCGGGGCGAGCCAGGGGGCGTGGATATGCGCCGTCGGCAGGCGTGCCAGTTCAGGCACGTAGCGGCGGACATAGTCCGCGTTCTGGTCGAACTTGGCGCCCTGCAGGATCGGATTGAAGACGCGGAAATATGGAGCAGCATCGGCGCCGGAGCCAGCAACCCACTGCCAGCTCGCCTGATTGCTCGCGAGATCGGCATCGACGAGCGTGTCGAAAAACCACTCCGCGCCGCGCTGCCAGGGGATCAGCAGATGCTTGCAGAGAACCGAGGCGACGATCATCCGCACGCGGTTGTGCATCCATCCGGTCTGCCACAGCTCGCGCATGCCGGCATCGACGATGGGGAAGCCGGTCATGCCCCGTTGCCAGGCGCCGAGGTCGGCCGCGATCTTGCGCTCATCCTGTTCCCACGGGAAATTTGCGAAGTGGTCGCGGAACGGACGGTCGACGATGTGCGGCCAGTGATAGAGCAGGTGAATAGAGAATTCGCGCCAACCGATCTCGCGGACGAAAGAGGCGAGGCCAGCTTCACGGACCGGATCGGCGGCGGACTTCAGGCGCGCGGCGTTCCAGCATTGGCGCGGGCTGATTTCGCCGAAGTGCAAGTGGGGGGAGAGGCGGGACGTGCCCTGTTTGTCGGGGCGGTCGCGATCGTTGGCGTAGGTCGTCGAGGGGCCGTCGAGGAATGTGTGCAGGCGCGCGATTGCACCGGCTTCGCCGGGCTGCCATGCTTCGCGCATTCCACCGGCCCAATCCGGTTTCGTCGGCAGCAGGTTCCATGATGCGAGCGGTTCGCCGGCCGGCCATCTGGCGGGGGCTTCCAGCCTCGCGGGGGCGGGCAAAGAACGGGCCGGCGCACCACGATCGAGGCAGGCCTTCCAGAAGGGGGTGAAAACGCGATAGCGCTCGCCGGTCCTGGTCGAGATCGCCTCTGGCTCGAACAAAGCCGCGCCGGCGTAGCGGCGGGCCTCGATCCCAGCCTTTCGGCAGGCGTCGCGAAGCTCCGCTTCGAGTTGGCGCTGGCGAGGCTCGTAGCCGCGCGCAAAATGGATGGCAGTGCATCCGGTATTGGCGGCGAGCGCCATGAGGATGGCGACGGGGGAGCCGCGACGGAGTATGAGCCGGCTGCCCATTGCGCGAAGAGAAGCATCCAGTGCGCGGAGCGATCCGTCGAGCCACCAGCGACTGGCGGCGCCGGGCGCGTGGGGTGGAGCGGCATCGTCGTCGAGAATGAAGACGGGAACAATCGACGCGCCGCTGTCCGCTGCCGCGGTCAAGGCGGCGTTGTCGGCGAGGCGCAGGTCGTTGCGGAACCAATGGACGATGGTGGTCTTGGCGCTCATTCCGTCGGCTACTCGATCATCGTCAGGAATTCCTGACGCGTCAGGGCGTTGTCGCGGAAGCAACCGAGCATGCGGCTGGTCACGAGATCGGTGCCGGGTTTGTGGACGCCGCGCGTCGTCATGCAATGATGCGTCGCCTTGAGAACGACGGCGACGCCGTGAGGTTTCAGCACATCGTTGATGGTATTGGCGATCTGGGCCGTCATCTTCTCCTGGATCTGAAGGCGCTTCGCATAGGCGTCGACGACGCGGGCGAGCTTCGAGATGCCGACGACGCGCCCCGAGGGCATGTAGCCGACCCAGGCCTGGCCGATGATCGGGGCCATGTGGTGCTCGCAGAAGCTTTCGAAGCGGATGCCGCGGAGCACGACCATCTCGTCGTAGCCTTCGGTTTCCTCGAAGGTGCGGCTCAGGATCTCGACGGGATCCTGCGCATAGCCGCGAAAGAACTCCTCGTAGGCGCGCACGACGCGAGCCGGCGTATCCAGAAGGCCGTCGCGGCCGGCGTCCTCGCCGGTCCAGCGCAGCAAGGTTCTTACCGCGCGCTCGGCTTCTTCTCTGGTGGGGCGTCCCGTCTCGTTCGTCATGCCGTGTTCCGTTCGTGCCTTGGATGCTCGCGCCGCTCGTTTCGACGGGATCAGATCAGTTTCGCCGGAGGGGCCATCGGTCGGGCGATGGGAGCCTGTCGATGAGGATAGATGATGTGGGTGGCGACGTCAGGGAGATCTACGCCACGTCGCGGCATATGGATCTCGCCGACCCTGGTGATCCGTCCGGAGCAGGTGCCCGTATGGGTTGCTGTGGTCAGGAGAACAGATATGGTTCGGACGTTGAGGGTCCGGCGGCTGCAGCCAGCTTCGCCGGACATGCAATCGCGAGCGTCGATGTCCGACTTGTTGTCTCTCATTGCCCGGGAACGGAGTGAGGCCGCCTTCGGCGAGCTGTTCCAGCGCTATGCGTCCAAGCTGAAGGGCTACATGCTGCGGCAAGGGGCGGATGCGGCGACGGCGGAAGAACTCGCCCAGGAGACGCTGCTCGTGGTCTGGCGCAAGGCGGCGCTCTACTCGGCCGAGAAGGGCAGCCTGTCGACCTGGATCTTCACGATTGCGCGGAATCTTCGAATAGATCGATTGCGCAGGGAAGCTGCCTGGCAAGAGCTGCCGGACAATCTTTCGGAAACCTTGGCTTCGGACGAGCAGGCGCCGGACGAGGCGGCTTCCGACCGGCAACGAGAGGTTCGTGTGCGGGCCGTTCTCGCCGAGTTGTCGGCCGAGCAGCGGCAGGTGGTGGAGATGGCCTACATCGAAGGGTTGTCCCACAGCGAAATCTCCGAGCGGCTCGGTCTGCCGCTCGGCACCGTGAAGTCGCGAATGAGGCTCGCGTATCAAAAGGTTCGGACTGCCCTCGAGGATTTGAAATGACGCGCAAGATCGAGCACCATCTGGACTCTGCGACCTTGATGGCCTTTTCGGCTGGTTGCCTCGGCGAGGCGCTGTCGGCGGTCGCTGCTGCGCATCTGGAGCTGTGCGCGCAGTGCCGCGAAGAACTCGCCGATCTCGATCTGATCGGTGGGGCGCTGCTGCACGACCTTTCGGTGAAGGCCGAGAGCGGTTCGCGGGCAGCAGTGCCTGCGATGCCGGGTGACGTGGTGCCGTTGCCGGGCCGGAATCCGGCGGACGGTCAGGGGCGATCCGGACGCAAGGCCCCGTCGGCGAGAGCGAATGAGCCGGTGGCGTTCGCGGCCCGGATCGGCGTCGATCTGGCGAATGTGCCGTGGCGGCGGCTCGGACCGGGCGTGTGGCATTACCGGGTGCCCTTGTCGCCGGGTGTCAAAGGCGATCTGCGGCTGTTGAAGATCGCGGCGGGAAAGCGGATGCCGGAGCATGGACATGGCGGTTCGGAGCTGACGCTGGTGCTCGAGGGCGCTTATCGCGATGAAAACGGGGAATACCGCTGCGGTGACATCCAGGACATCGACGGCGAGCAGGAGCATCAGCCGGTCGCGGATCCGCAGGTGGGATGCGTCTGCATCATCGCGAGCGAGCAGCGGGTCCGGTACAAGGGCATCGTGAACCGGCTGTTGCAGCCGCTGATCGGCATTTGATCCGAGACCATGTGCGATGGGTTATCCATGGACGACGGCATGGGTGACGGGGGCGAGTACGGGGATCGGTCGTGAACTGGTCGGGCAGCTTGCCGCTGCAGGCGTGCGGGTGGCGGCTACGGCACGCAGTGCCTCCGTCCTCGACGATATGGCGGGGACGTCTCCCAACATCATCGCCGTGCCTTGTGATGTCACGGATCGTGCGGCCATGTCGGACGCATACGATCGCATTTCAGCGACGTTCGGCCGGATAGATCTCGCGATCCTGAATGCCGGTGTGTGGGATCAGTCGCCGTCCTCGCGCTTCGATGCGGAGCGGGCGGCGCAGACGATGGCGGTCAACTACCTCGGTCTCGCCAATGCGGCAGCGCCGCTCATCGCGGAGATGGTGGCGCGCAAAGGCGGGCACATCGCGCTGGTGTCATCGGTGGCGGGCTATCGCGGTTTGCCGCTGGCGGCCTACTACGCGCCGAGCAAGGCGGCGGCGATCAGTCTCGCGGAGGTTCTGCAGGGCGAGTTGCCGCGTCACGGGGTGAAGGTGAGCATCATCAATCCGGGGTTCGTGGAGACGCCGATGACGGCGGCCAACGAATTTCCGATGCCGTACATCATCAAGGCGGACGATGCGGCACGCCGGATCATTCGCGGGCTGGAGAAGGGGAAATTCGAGATCGTGTTTCCCTGGCAGATGACGGCGATGATGAAGTTCGCTCGTCTGTTGCCTTATCCGCTGTATTTCTGGCTGGTTCGGAACGTCATCGCGGCACGGGCCGAGCCACAGAGCAAGTGAGATACTCCGAACGATTTGCGCGCGCCTTCCGGCCATACGGGCCTCGTCCCCCACAAGAGGAGAGGAGAGCCGAGAGGAGGTCTCAAGATCCGTTCTGCTCGCGCTTGTAAAGATCGGCCAGCAGCGCGTCGATCTCCTCATTGCGGCCGTTCGCCGGGGCGGGCAGGTTTTTGTCCTGCCGCTGACGCTGGCGATCCTGCAGACGCGTGGCCGATGATGTCGCGCCGGGCGTCTTGAGGCGGCGGCCACCCGAAATCAGCAAAGGATGACCGGGCTGCTCGAGGTCCAACTCCTCGAGGAATGTCTCGCGCAGGGCGTAGAAGCCCTGCAGGATCGCATCGCGGACGAGCTTGCGATATTCGGGCGAGATGTCCTTCGACTTGCGCGGATCGAGGGTCATCAACGCGCGGCGCATGTCGTGCAGCGGCGCGTAGGGGTAGAGGCCGATCAGATCGTCGGTCTCCCCGACGTTGCGGTAGACGATGCGCATGTTGTCGATCGAGGCCGACAGGCGGCAGAACACGGCGAGATAGTCGTCCGGCGTCGGGTAGGGCTTTTCGCAGAACGTGTAGAGATCGTTCTTGGTCGCCACGACGGCGCGCCACTCGGCTTCCAGGCTCGACACGAAACTCGATCGCTTCTGGTAGACATTCGATACGTAGGCGACGCCGCCGGTCGCGATGAGAAGGCTCATGTCGCGCAGGAACTCGTAGATGTCCTTGAGCCCGCCTTCGAGGCCGAAGTGCTTGAAGACAGGGAAATAGTCCGCGAACTTCGCGAGCAGCGAAACGGCGAGCACGAACGCGAGGAAGATGTAGAGCCGACCGAGGGTGCGGCGGAGACTGTTGCGGGTCATGGTGGGGGATGGGGTGCGGGAAGGTGGACGATGAAACCGCTTTAGCCTGAAACGCGGGCGGATTCATGCAGGATCGGCTCGTAGCCGAATTTCAGCGCGCCGATGATGCCGGGCGGCGTCAGTGTGGTGGCGAGGCCTCGGC
The DNA here is from genome assembly GCA_964574325.1 of uncultured Devosia sp. Lineage (GTDB taxonomy): Bacteria > Pseudomonadota > Alphaproteobacteria > Rhizobiales > Hyphomicrobiaceae > CAMDPA01. Next base: position 18,489 of record CAZNMY010000024.1, read on the forward strand.
TCGGGCGGGATATCGGCGGTCCGTAGCCGGTGAAGGACCATGGCAGCAGGCAGCCGGCGAGCACGAGGTGGGGGCGGCCGGTGACGGTGTCGAGCACGAAGGCGCCAGCGGGTAGCGCGGCATAGTCGCAGACGTGAAGCCGCTTGCATCCGTGGTCGTCGAGGCGTTGGGCGTGGAGGACGAGGTCGATGCCGGCGGCGCGGATGCCTTCCGTGCGAGCCGTGTCGGCGTGTGCGCGTGCCCAAGACTCGCTGAAGCGAAGGGCGTCGACGCGGCGGCACTCGAAGCAGGGGCGGTGGCCGGCGGCGAGGGCCGTCGCTTCGTCGAGGAAGAACAGCTCGGTGTAGCGGCCAGGCGCCATGACCACTCGCCTGCGGCCGTTGAATTCGAGCCGGCAGCAGATCCACTGCCGGGAGATCCAGTGGCGGCCCCGCAGCGACTTGCCGGGACCATGGAGGGCGCCGCCGCGGTTGCCCATCATGGTTCCGCGGGCGGTATCGGCGACGATCTCACCGGTCGGGGCGACGCGGTTCTGCAGCGGCATTCGCCTCGGACTCCGGGCAATGTAAAACGCGAAGCGGCGGCGGCGCTCCGGGGAGGAGAGGACGCCGCCGCCGCAGACCGGAGCAGTAAACCAGATTTACCGGTCTGGTTCACTGTTCTGGTTGACTGGTCCGACTTACTGGCCCGACTTACTGGCCTGTGGGGAGGCTGTCGAAGAACTTGCCGCCGTCGAACGGCGCCTTCGGGTCGACATAGCGGTTGGCATTCGCCGACACGGCGGAGGCGAGCACCGACAGCGTCATCACGGCGGCAATTACGATCTTGCTCATGGTCATCTCCTGTTTGTTTTCTATTGTTCGTCAGTTGATTGCGACTTCTGCTCACTCATCGAACCGTCAGGGACTACTGCTGGGTGCAGGTGCCCCGGACGGGAAGTGCTACCGTCTCCAGACCCGCCCATTGCGGTTTCGGGAGCCAGATCCGGCTCTGATCTGTGATGACGTCCGCATGCGCGGGCGCGGCCATCACCAGCAACAGTGTAGTCAAAGCGACGACTGTGGTTTTGTTTTTCATGGCGATATTCCTTGGTCGAGACTTTTACTATTTGTTTTGCTCGTGATCAGTTTGTCTCGACTTTCGATGGAGTGAATATCCCCCTTTGGCCGTTCACTTGCAAAGCAACTGAACGGCACTGGCGGATCACGCTTCGTGAACCGGGCGTGATCGAAAATTGAACGGCGGTGCAGCAGACCCTCAATTCCTGCCTGCATTCGCAGGACGGGTCTGACCCCGACGAACCGGCGTGCCCAGGCGGTTGATTGACAAGGGTTGCTCAAATCCGGAGAGTGACGGCAACACCCTTCCACTGAAACGTCGTTTCGAGGGGGGCCGCAGACCCGGCCCAGCCGCTCGAAACGTCACTGCGCCCGAGATGTCATGACCAGCACTGCCGATACCCTTCGTGTCCCTTTCGCTTCAGGCTCGGCTACCAGCGCAGAGCAGCCCCGATGAGAAAAGTGAATACGTACATCGGCGCTGCCGTCCAGCGCGTGGAAGATCTGCGCTTCCTGCGCGGGCGGGGCGAATACATCGGCGACGTGACGCGGCCGGGGCAGTGGCACATGGTGGTGCTGCGATCGGCGATCGGGCACGGTACGATCCGCAGCATCGACGTTTCCAGGGCGCTTTCGATGCCGGGCGTCAATGCCGTCATGACGGGCAAGGATATCGGCAATCCCGTGCCGCGCATTCCGTTCCGGCGGCCGATACCGTCGATCATGCCCTATGGCCAGCCGGTCATCGCGACGGATCGCGTCCGCTATGTCGGAGAGCCGATCGCCGTGGTGCTGGCCGACAGCCAGGAGATCGCTGAGGACGCACTCGCGCTGATCGATCTCGATATCGAGCCGTTACCGGCGGTGGTCGACGCGCGCAAGGCGATGTCGAACGCGGTCAACCTGCACACGGATGCCAAGGACGGCAATCTCACCGCGACGTTCACCGGCGAGAAAGGTGACTGCGTCAGGGCGTTCCGCGAGGCGGCGCTGGTGCTGAAGGGGACGTTCAAGACGCAACGGCAGACGGCGCTGCCGATGGAGACGCGCGGGCTCGTCGCCGAATGGGACGAGGCGGCCGGCAAGCTGACGATGTCGGGGGCGGCGAAGCTGCCGTTCTTCAACAAGCGCGCGATGGCGAAGGTGATGGGGCTCGCCGAGAGCCAAGTCGAATACATCGAGTTCGATGTGGGCGGCGGTTTCGGTGCGCGGGGCGAATTCTACCCGGAGGATGCGCTGAGCGCATTCGCGGCGCGCCGGTTCAACCGGCCGATCAAGTGGGTCGAGGACCGTCGCGAGCACCTTATGGCGATCGGGCACAGCCGCGAGGCGGAGGCCGATGTCGAGGTCGCGTTCGCGGCCGACGGCACGATGCTGGCGCTGAAGGCGGAGATGTTCTGCAACATCGGCGCGTACATGAGGCCGAACGGGACGACGCCGGTGCGCAATGCGGCGCAGTTCATCACGGGGCCGTACAAGGTCGACAATTTCTCGGTGCTGAGCCACGCGGTCGCGACGAACAAGACGCCGTCGGGCACGTATCGCGGGCCGGGGCGCTACGAGAGCTGCTTCTTCTTCGAGCGGATGATGGACAAGGCGGCGGCGCGGCTCGGCGTCGACCGGCTCGAAATCCGGCGGAAGAACCTCATTCCACACGCTTCGATGCCGTGGCCGATGGTGAACATCGGGCCAGCGGAAGGCTGGGACGCGACGTTCCTCGACAGCGGCGACTATCAGCAGTGCTTCGACGCGGTCGTGGGCGAGTCGCGCTGGACGGAGAAGGCTGCGAACTCGGGCAAGATGATCGACGGGCGGTGGCGCGGACTCGGTATCGCGTCGTTCGTCGAGGGCGGAGCATCGGGGCCACGCGAACACGCGCGGATGGAATTACGCAGCGACGGCAAGGTGCTGTTGGCGGTCGGCTCGTCGTCGATCGGGCAGGGCATCGAGACGATCTTCGCGCAGATCGCGGCGGACGCGCTGGAAGTGAGCTTAGAGGCGATCGAGGTCGTGCACGGTTCGACGACGCTGCTGAGGGAGGGGTTCGGTTCGTACGGCTCGCGCGCCACCGTGATGGGCGGCTGCGCTGTCATCGATGCAGCGAACAATCTGATCGAGGCGTTTCGTGGGGCTGCGGCGCGGCGGCTCGGCGTCGAAGCCGCGTCGCTTACGATTGCGGAAGGCGTGGCGCGCTCGGCGGACGGCCGCAGTGTAAAGCTCGCAGACTGCGCGGGCGATGGGCTTGCCGTCGACGGCGTGTTCCACAACTCGAAGCCGACGTTCACCTACGGCACGGCGGTCGCGGAAGTCGCTGTCGATGCCGGCACGGGGCATGTGCAGGTGCTCGACTATCTCGTCATGGACGACGTCGGCCGGATCATCAATCCGGAGACGCTGCACGGGCAGGTGGTCGGCGCGGCGGTGCAAGGGCTTGGTGCCGTATTCGGCGAAAACCTGGTGTATGACGACGAAGGACAGCTTCTCGTCGGCACGCTGGCGGATTACGAGATCCCGCTGGCCAGCGACTTCCCGCATGTGCACGGGCATTCGACCGAGCTACATCCTTCGCCGAACAATCCGCTCGGTGCGAAGGGTGCGGGCGAGGGCGGCATCATTCCGGTGGCGGCGGCGGTTGCGAACGCTGTAGCCGATGCACTGTCTTCGATGGGCGTGGAGCCGGACGTGTTGCCGCTGACGCCGCCGAGGGTGTGGGCTTTGATCGATGCGGCAGTCGGCAATCGGCAGTAGGCAGTCGGAAAGACAGAGGGAAATTAACATGCAGGGTACCTTGGTTTTCGCCGATGGCGGCAGCAATTGCTGTCCCGCGACTGCCGACTGCCCACTGCCGACTGCCCAGGAGGTCACGAAGTGACCGACCAATACGACATCCTCGTCATCGGCGGGGGCAACGCGGCGATGGCAGCCGCGATCAGTGCGGCCCGGCTCGGCGTCGAGCGGATTCTCGTGCTGGAGGCTGCACCTCCGCATCTGCGCGGCGGCAACAGCCGGCATACGCGGAACTTCCGCTGCATGCACACGACGCCGCTGGAGACGATGCCGGAGACGTACGGGGAAGAGGAATACTGGGAGGATCTGCTGCGCGTGACCGGCGGGCAGACCAACGAGCACCTCGCGCGGATGGCGATCCGGAAGTCGGAAGGCACGTACGAGTGGATGAAGGCGCAGGGCGTGCGCTTCCAGCCGGCGCTCGGCGGCACGCTGCAGCTTTCGCGGACGGCGGCGTTCTATCTCGGCGGCGGCAAGGCGCTGCTCAACGCGTACTATCGCACAGCGCAGACGCTCGGCATCGAGGTGAAGTACGAGGCTGTCGTCACCGAGGTCGACATAAAAGACGGCCGCTTCAACGGCGCGACGTACACTTACAAAGGTGATACGCACAAAGTTTCGTCGCGGGCTGTCGTGTTCGCGGCCGGCGGGTTCGAATCGAACTTCGAGTGGCTGGAGAAGGAATGGGGGCCGCCGGCAAAGAACTTCCTGTGCCGCGGCACCAAGTACAACATGGGCGCGTGTCTGCGGATGCTGCTCGACAAGGGCGCGAAGCCGATAGGCGATCCGACGCAAGGGCACATGGTCGCCATCGACGCGCGCGCGCCGAAGTGGGACGGTGGCATCTCCACGCGTGTAGACGCGGTGTCGTTCGGCATCGTCGTCAACAAGAACGGCCAGCGCTTCTACGACGAGGGCGAGGACTTCTGGCCGAAGCGCTATGCGATCTGGGGCCGGCTCGTGGCGGGGCAGCCCGACCAGATCGGGTTCGTGATCGTGGACAACAAGTCGGTGGGCCGCTTCATGCCGCCGGTGTTCCCGCCGATCGGGGCGAAGTCGCTCGAAGAGCTCGCGGGGAAGTTGGAGCTCGATCCTTCGGCGCTGCGGGCGACGGTGGACGAGTTCAACAAGGCGGTGCGCCCCGGCACGTTCGACATCACCGTGCTCGACGATTGTCACACCGAAGGATTGAAGGTGAACAAGACGCACTGGGCGCGCACGATCGAGGAGCCGCCATTCTATTCGTATCCGGTGCGGCCGGGCGTGACGTTCACGTATCTCGGCGTCACCGTGAACGACAAGTCGCAGATCATCATGAACGACGGCAAGCCGGCGACCAACATGGTGGCGGCGGGCGAGATCATGGCGGGCAACGTGCTCGGCAAGGGTTATCTCGCCGGCATCGGCATGACGATCGGCGCGGTGTTCGGACGGATCGCCGGCGAGGAAGCCGCGCGGCAAGTGAAGAATTAGCGCTCGTAGGTTGGGTCGAGCGCCGCCCTTCAGCGGTGCGCGACCCAACGATGCGCTCATCGCGACAATTCGTTGGGTCGCGCTTCGCTTGACCCAACCTACGAAGGAAGAAGAGAAGAAATGCCAATCACCGAGCACAAGGTCGTCGTCGGGGCCACGCCGCATGCGGAGGGCGACCGCATCATGCAGATCTGCAACGCGTGCAGATACTGCGAAGGGTTCTGCGCGGTGTTTCCCGCGATGGCGCGGCGGTTGACGTTCACAGAAGCCGACGTGAGCTATCTGGCGAACCTGTGCCACAACTGCGGCGCTTGCTACTACGCATGCCAGTATGCGCCACCGCACGAGTTCATGGTCAACGTGCCTCGTACGTTCGCGGAAGTGCGCAAGGAGACGTACAAGAATTATGCGTGGCCGAGTGCATTCGGCGGCCTCTATGCCTGGAACGGGATGGCGACGGCGCTGGTCACGACGCTGGCGATCTGCGCGTTCCTGCTCGGCGTCATGTACACGGTCAGTCCCGACGTGTTGTGGGGCGTTCATGTCGGCGCCGGCTCGTTCTACAAGGTGATCGCGCACAACACGATGGTGGCGATCTTCGGCGCGGCGTTCCTGTTCGTCGTGCTCGCGTTCGTGATGGGCTTCCGGCGGTTCTGGGCCGACATGGACGAGAAGATGTCGGACTTCGCGTCGGGCGCTTCGTTCGGCGAGGCGATGTGGAACGTGCTGACGCTGAAGTATCTCGACGGCGGCGGCGAGGGCTGCACGTATCCGGACGAGAAGCCGTCGTTCACACGGCGCACGTTCCATCATTTCACGTTCTACGGCTTCATGCTGTGCTTTGCCGCGACGAGCGTGGGGACGTTCAAGCATTATCTGCTCGGCTGGATCGCGCCCTATTCGCTGGGAAGTTTGACCGTCATTCTCGGCACGCTCGGCGGAATCGGTCTGCTGATCGGGCCGGTGGGGCTGCTCTACCTCAAGCACTCGGCCGATCCGATGTTGAAGGATGCCAAACAGCGCGGCATGGACGACGGATTCCTGGCGATGCTGTTCCTGACGAGCCTCACCGGATTCCTGCTGCTGTTCCTGCGTGAGACGACCTGGATGGGAATACTGCTGACGATCCATCTCGGCGTGGTGCTCGGGTTGTTCCTGATGCTGCCTTACGGCAAGTTCGCGCACGCGATCTACCGCTTCGCGGCGCTGGTGCGGTTTGCGATCGAGCGGCGGCGGCCGAACACGAACGCGAGTTTCGATTGAAAGACGAAAATGGGGACACACACCATTTTCAGTGAGTGAGGTTGCCGAAGCCGGAGGCTGCAGCACTCTGAAAATGGTGTGTGTCCCCATTTTCGTGCCACCGAGGGCCAGCGCATGAACCAGACGCTGTTCCTGAGGCTGGCGCCGGCGGTGTTCGTGCTGCTGTGGTCGACGGGCTGGCTGGCGGCGCGGGCGGCGATGCCGTACTCGGAGCCGCTGACGTTTCTCACGCTGCGCTATGTCGTGGCCGCGCTGGTGCTGGCGGCGATCTGTGCGGCGATGAGCGTCGAGTGGCCGCGGGATGGAAAGCTGATCCGGCACGCGCTTATCTCCGGCGTTCCGCTTCACGCGATGTATTTCGCGGGCGTGTGGTGGAGCGTGATGCACGGATTGCCCGTGGCGATCTCGGGGCTGATCTCGGCTTTGCAGCCGATCCTGACGGCGCTGCTCGCACCGTATCTCGCGGACGAGAAGATCACGCGGTCGCAATGGATCGGCGTGGTGCTGGGCTTCACGGGAATCGCGATGGTGCTGTCGCCTGCGCTGGCTGCGCTGCCTCCGGGCAAGTTCGGCGATGTGCTGCTGCCGCTGGCGGTCAATGTCGGGGGCATGATCGGGGCGACGCTCGGCACGTTCTATTCCAAACGGTTCGTGACATCGGGCGATCTGCGCGCGATCACCGTGCTGCAGAACGTCGGTGCCGCCGTGGTGACGCTGCCGGTCGCGTGGGCCACGGAGACGATGCACGTGACGTGGAACCTCCAGGTCGTTTTGACGCTGGCGTGGGTGGTGTTCGGCATGTCGATCGGCGCAGTCGGGCTGTTGTTGCTGCTGATCCGGCAAGGGGCTGTGTCGCGCGCGGCGGCGCTGATCTACCTGATGCCGCCGCTGGTGGCGCTGCAGGCGGTGTTCATCCTCGACGAGAAGCTCAGCGTGGCGCAGATGATCGGAATGGGCGTTACGGCTTTCGGTGTCGCATTGGCCGTGCGGAAAGGCTGATCGAAGGGAGAAGTTGCCGGGGCTCGGAGAACTCGCTAACCGGGTTTAACATCGAGAGAGGTCCGGACATGGCGACGAGCGGCGCGCCTTTCATTGTCGGTTGGCAGGAATGGCTGGCGCTGCCGGAGCTGGGGCTGCCGGCGATCAAGGCCAAGATCGACACCGGCGCGCGGACGAGCGCGCTGCATGCATTCCTTATCGAGCCGTTCGGGCCGCCATCTCAGCCGATGGTGCGGTTCGGCGTTCATCCGATTCCCGGCCGGCTGGACGTCGCAATCTTCGCGTCGGCGCCGGTGGTGGATCGCCGCGAGGTGACGAGCTCCAACGGCGAGCGCGACACGCGCTATTTCATCCGTACACCGGTGAAGCTCGGCGACCGGGTGTTCGAGATCGAGGTCGGACTCACGAACCGCGAAAGCATGACCTACCGGATGCTGCTCGGGCGGCAGGCGATCCGCGCCGACATGATGGTCGATGCGGCGGGTTCGTTCCGGCAGCGGAAGCTCTCCTACAAGCTCTATCGCGAGGTGCCTCGTACGGCTCCTTCGAGCCGAGCGCTGCGGCTCGCGCTCGTTGCGCGTGACGCAGGCGGCGCGTTCAATGCGCTGTTGGCACAGACTGCGATCGAACGTGGGCACACGCTCGAAATGCTGGAACTCGGCGGGCTCGCGCTGTCGTTCGGCCGGGAGAGCGCAGTCGTCGTTCGCGATGGCTCGCCGCTGGCGCACTACGATGCGGTCATTCCGAGGATCGGACTGCGCGAGGGGACCGCGGGGGCGGCGATCATCCGCCAGATGGAGGCGGCGGGGTGCGTGTCGCTCAATTCGGGGGATGCGATCGACCGGGTTTCGAATCGTACCGTGGTGGCGCAGGCGTTGGTCCGCGGTTGCGTGGCGCAGGCGCTGTTTTCCAGTCAGGTTGGGGCGATGTCCCAGCCTGCAGCGGTTGGCGCTGACTTCATGCGCGTGCTGGTGATCGGCGGGGCAGCGGCGACCATGATCGGCGACGAGGGCCGGGGACTGAGGGCGCTCAGTCTGGCGCGGCATCGTTCGGAACGGCGGATCGCAGAGCACGCCGTCGAGGCGCTGGATCTCGGGCTCGCTGCCGTGGATGTGGTTGAGAGAGACGGCGAGGTCGCCGTGGCGCGCGTTTCGGCGCGGCCAGCGCTCGGCCGGTTCGATCGGCTGAGCCGGAAGGATCTGGCGGGCAGGATCATCGACGCAGTGGAGGCGGGTGTCGGGGCGCGGGCCCATGGAATGAGCGTCACCGACGCGTGAATGGGCCGGGTCAGGATCACGACCGCGCGTTCACTCGATCTTGAAGCCGCTCGCCTCGATGATGGGCCGCCATCGCGTGATCTCGTCGCTTAGGAACTTGCGCAGGTCCTGCGGGCTCGTCCGCTCGGTAGCCTGGAAGCCGCTCTTCAGGTAGAGGCCACGCAAGTCCGGGTCGGCCAACGTCCTGTTGATCGCATCCGTCACTTTGGCGACGATCGCGGCGGGCGTGCCTTTGGGCGCGAACACGCCGAAGAAGACCTCGGCGACCATGTCTTTGATGCCGGATTCCTGGGCGGTCGGTACGTCGGGTGCGATGGATAGCCGCTTCTCGGTCGTCACGGAGATGATGCGGACCTTATCGGCATTGTGAAGCTCCAGCACCTGGCCGGTCACATTGGCGACGAGCAGAGGGATGTGTCCGCCGACGAGGTCGTTCAAGGCAGGGCCAGCGCCGGCATAGGGGACGTGGGCGAGGTCGGGGAGCTTGCCGAGCGACTTCAGCATTTCGCCGACGAAGTGGTTCGTCGTGCCGATCCCCGGCGTGCCGAAGGAGACCTTGCCGGGATTTCTGCGGGCATGCTCGATCAGTCCTTTCATGTCTCGTACGCCGAGGCCGGAATGGACGACGAAACTGAGGCCGACGTTGGCGATGCGCGCCACGGGCTCGAAGTCGATCAGCGGATCATAAGGCGGCTTTCTCGCCGCGATCGGCGTGACGATGAAGTTCGCGCTGCCGCCCAGTAGCAGCGTGTAGCCGTCTGCTGGCGCGCGCATGGCCAGTGTCACGCCGCGCGTGCCGCCGGCGCCGCCAAGGTTCTCGACGACGACGGAGCCGAGTGAGGATTTGAGCCTGTCTGCGAGCGGGCGGGCGATGGCGTCGTAGACGCCGCCGGGCGGGAACGGCACAATCAGCTTGATCGGCCGATCCGGGTAGGATGGCTGGGCTGTCACTTGCTGGGCCATCGGGACCGCAAACAGCATGCCGAGCAAAGACGACTTCACCAGCTCGATAAAACCGGCCATGGACGTCCTCCATCGTCAGGTGTCGCGCGTCTCGATGGCGGCGACTGCCTGATGGGAAGAAGAGCACAATGCGCGGGGCGGCTCAATGTGTCGCGTCGTCGATCACACTCCCTTCAGCAGCCGTTGCTCCATGTCGCCGTCGAGGGGAAGTGCGACGGGCTGCTTGAGCTTGGCGGAGAGGTCGAAGGCCTTGGTCAGCATGAGGCGATTGTGAGCTTCGCGGGCGGTCGCTGCGTGGGTCGGCAGGCCGGTCGCCACGCGGTTCAGCCACGAATTCGTCTCCTCGGCCATGGGGCCGATCAGTTCCTGGTTCACCCAGTCGCCGGGCGGGTAGCTGCCCATGAAATCGACGAGGCGGCGGGCGTCGGGGTTGTAGCCTTCCTCCTGCGGGGCCGACACGGCAAGCACCATGTCCCGGTGTGTGTCGTCGATGGTGAGCACGCCGTCAGTGCCGACGATGCCGACTTCGAGCGAGTAGACCGCGCCGGGCCATGTCACGGGCAGAGCCCAGGAGATCGAGGTGTGCAGCACGCAGCCGTCCTCGAACATGATCATGCCGGCGGTGGCGTCGATGCCGCCGTAAAGGGGACCCAGCACCTTGTCGATCGAGCGTGCGTAGAGTTCGACCGGCTTCTTCTTTTCCAAGTACCACATGCAGATGTCGAGCGCGTGGGTGCCGGAGATCACCATCGGCGAGATGGTCGAGGGATCGTTGGTGCGCTTGTAGTTGTCGATGGCGACGAGGCGGTTCATGAACGCACGGCTCGTCACCAGCGTGACATCGCCGAGCGCGCCAGACGCGACCTTCTCCTTCGCGCTGCACCAGTTGCGGCGGAAGCGCTGGGTGTAGCCGACGACGGCATCGACGCCGGCTGCGTCGATCGCGGCCATGACCTTGGCGCTGTCTTCGAGCGTGGTCGCCAGCGGCTTTTCGATCAGCAGAGGCTTGCCGTATTTCAGCGCTTCGAGGATCGGCTCGACGTGGAGGTGCTCGTCGGTCGCGATGATGACGGCGTTGACCTCGGGGCGCTTCAACAGCTCCTTGTAGTCCTGCGTGATGTAGTCCGCGCCGATGCGCTCGGCGACGAAATGGCCGCGGTTGTGGTTCTTCTCGGCGATGCCGATCCACTCGACGGCCGGGTGGCGCATCGCCGTATCGCCGCGGAACAGGCCGACGCGGCCGGCGCCGATGATGGCGAGGCCGAGCTTCTTGGATGCGTTGGCGCGGGGCATGGGCTGCGTCTCCGTGAGTTTCCCGTTGGGGCGTTCAATAGACCGGAGGGCTTCGCGGCGTCCATAGGTGAGCGCGCCGTCATGTGGCTTCCACGGCGACCGGCAATCGTGCACATTGTCGATGGAGAAAGTTGGGGGGAGGTGCTGGCTGCCGCCCCTCACCCCGCCCTCTCCCCCTGAAGAAGGGGGGAGAGGGGGAAAAGAGCGAGGGTGGAAATGGCGTTCACGAGTTGGCGTGGTGTCGTCGGCATGGTTCACCCGACGTTGAGGCCGGGGCCGACCGAGGAGTTCATCCGGCTGTCGCCGGAGGGGATCGGCGTCATCCCGGTGTTCGTGAACATCAAGCGGGGAACGCGCGAGGAGTTCGACAAGCAGATCGAGCTTTACGAGCCGCACGTGAAGATGCTGGCCGAGGAAGGCTGTGACATCATCCATCCGTCGGGCGCGCCGCCGTTCATCGTGCACGGGTTCGCGGGCGAGCGGAAGATCATCGACCGCTGGGAAAAGGCGTACAAGGTGCCGATGTTCACGTCGGCGCAGAACCATGTGCATGCGCTGCGGGCGCTGAAGGTCAAGACGATCGTGGGCGCGACGTATTTTCCGGCCGAGTTGAACAAGACGTTCGCCAGGTATTTCGAGGACGCGGGCTTCAAGGTTCGCGCGATGGATGGCATCGACGTGCCGTTCGACAAGGTGCAGGAGCTCGCTGCCGAGCAGGTCTACGCACACATCAAGAAGAGCTTTCTCGCCGCCAAGGGTGCAGACGCGATCTACATGCTCGGTTCGGGCTGGCGCACGCTGCCGATCATCCAGATGCTGGAGAACGATCTGCAGGTGCCGGTGGTGCATCCCGTGCCCGCGCGCGTTTGGGAATGCCAGAAGCGGCTTCACATCAATGAGCCGAAGGCCGGATACGGCGCACTACTCGCGACGCTGCCGAAGCTGCCGGATTGACTAGAGCGCTTTCCACTCGAGGTTATAATCGCAAACTCACAACGGGCGTCGTAGGTTGGGTCAAGGCCACTGGCCGCGACCCAACACTTCCCGGAATGCCGTGGATGTTGGGTCGCCCCCGGCTCGCGCTGTGCGCGTCCGGGGTTGACCCAACCTACGAGGGAGGCGCTCTAGGCCATGGTTAGGGGATTGCGCTCATGAGGCTGTTGGCTCTGGCAGTCGCTGCTCTTGTTTCCGCTTCGCCAGTCTTTGCGCAGACGCCGGAGCAGTTCTATGCCGGGCGGTCGGTGACGCTGATCGTGCCGACGGCACCGGGCGGGATCAACGACATCTCGGGGCGGCTGGTGGCGCGGCATCTCGGGCGGTTCATTCCGGGCAAGCCGCACTTCGTCGTGCAGAACCAGCCGGGCGCGGGGGGGCTTGCGAATGCAAACCTGCTCTACAATTCGCTGGAGAAGGACGGCAGCGTCATCTCGATGATGGAGCGGGCGGTGCCGTTGCTCGCAATCACCGGCGATCCCAACGCGAAGTTCGATCCGATGCGGCTCACATGGCTCGGCAGTCTGTCATCCTACGGGAACGATGCGTATCTGCTGCTGATCAATTCCATGCACAAGGCGCGCAGCGTCGCCGATATCCGGAAGGGGGGGATGCAGGTCAGCCTCGGCGGGAACCGTTCCGGCTCGACGAACCTGACGTTCGCACTGGTCGCGCGGGATGTGCTGCAACTCAATGTCAAGGTGATCCGCGGCTATGCAGGTGCGGCTCCGATGTTTCTCGCTCAACAGCGCGGGGAGATCGACGGGCAGGTGATCGGCTACTATTCGGTCCGCGCGGGCCAGGCGACGATGTGGAAGGAGGGAAAGCTCATTCCGGTGATACAATTCGGACGCGCGACACGGCACAAGGAATTGCCGGATGTGCCGACGGGCCGAGAGCTCGCGCCGAACGAGGAGGCGCGCCAGTTGATCGAGCTTGCCGAGTTGCCGTTCGAGATGGCGTTGCCGACGGTAGCCCCGCCCGGAATTCCGGCGGATCGCGCGGCAGTGCTGCGGGGCGCTTACAAGGCGATGATCGAAAATGCTGCCTTCCTGCAGGAGGCGGCGAAGTTCAATATCGAAATCAGCCCGATCGACGGCGACGCGATCGTCGGGTTGCTGAGGCGGGCCGCCTCGACACCGAAGAGTGTGATCGAGCGATACAAATCGCTCGCCGCGGACAAGGGTTAGGGATTGGAGATTTCAATGCGTCCTGCGGACGAGCTTCACGCTGGATCCCCGTGCGTCGACACGGCCTTTGGCCGTGCTCGCACGAGGATGACGTGAAGGGGAAAATGGGGACACACTCAATTTCCTTGTCGGACCTGCCAGTGATCGCACCGCGGCCTAGGAAATTGTGTGTGTCCCCAATTTCCCTTCGCGGGCGGCGCGGATCTTTTCCAGAGTGCCTTCGAAGAAGGTGATCGGCGGGTAGGCTTCGGGATCGGTGACGACATCGATGAGGGTCGCTTCGTCCGAGGCGAGAGCTTCGCGCAGGGCGGGAAGGTAGTCGGCGGCGGCGTCGATGCGGACGCCTTTCAGGCCGCAGGCGCGGGCGACGGCAGCGTGATCGACGGGCGAGAACCGGCAGGCGCTGGAGTGGCGGCCGAACTTCACGTCCTCGGCGTCTTTCTGATAGGCGAGCACGCCGTTGTTCAGCACCGTCAGCACAATCGGCACCCTGGTGCGCTTCAGCGTTTCGAGCTCCGACCAGACGTGTCCGAAACCGCCGTCGCCGACGACGCAAACGACCGGTGATTTCGGCGCGGCGAGCTTGGCGCCGATCGCCATCGGCAGGCCCCAGCCGAGACCGGCGAGGCCGCGCGGCGTGATGAAGCGCTGGCCGGGAAGCAGGGCGCGCAGATAGCAGGCGATCCACAGCGTCGAGTAGCTCGCGTCGGCGACGAGGATCGTTTCGGGCGTCATCACCTGGGTGATGTCGGCCATCAGTTTCTCGGGACGCAGCGGGCTCTGGTTGGAATGGACGACGGGCGCGATGACGGCTTCGTGGTTCTTGCGGGCGGTGGCGATTTCCTTTTCGAGCGCGGGACGCGGCTTGAGCTTGCCGTCGAGTTCGGCGATGAGGGCTGCGAGGGTGAGTTTCGCGTCGCCGACGAGGCGGAGGGCTTCGTAGTTGCGGCCGATCTCGGTGCCGTCGACATCGATGTGGATGTAGCGCGCGCCGTCGGGATAGAGCTGCCAGCTGTCGGTGCCGTTCTGGTTGGTGCGGGTGCCGATCAGCAGCACCACGTCGGCGCGTTCGATCACGCCGCGCAAATCGCGAGCGGGCGAGAGCTTGCCGAGGTTGTAGGCGGCGACGCCCATCGACAGAGCGTGGTTTTCATCGACGCAGCCTTTGCCCATCACGGTCGTCATCACGGGCAAGTGCAGTTTCGACTGGAGGGCTGTGACCTCGGCACAGGCCTGTGAAAGATGCACGCCGCCGCCGGCGACGACGAGCGGGTTCTTCGCGCCGGCAATGAGCTTGGCGGCTTCCTTGATACGCGCGGGATCTGCGCAGAAACGGTCGAGGGGAACGCTGGCGAGTTGGGCGGTGCGCTTCACCGGGGCTTTCGTCTGCTCCAGCAGAACGTCGGCGGGCAGCATGAGGACGACGGGGCCGGGGCGGCCGGTGCAGGCTTGCGTGAAGGCCATGTCCAGGTAGTCGGCGATGCGGTCGGGATCGTTGCAGCGGCGAATCCACTTGGTTGCCGACTGGAACATGCCGATGTGGTCGGCATCCTGGAACGCGTTGCGATCGGTCTGCGGACGGTTCACGTCCTGGATCAGCGCGACGACGGGGATCGAGGCCTTCTGCGCTTCGGTCAGCGGCGCGACGAGAAGCGTTGCGGCCGGGCCGTTCTGGGCGAGCACGACGGCTGCATGATTTGACATGCGCGCGAAGCCATCGGCCATCGCGCCGCCGGCGTTCTCGGTGCGGTAGGTGTACTGGCGGATGCCGATGTCTTCACAGGCGAGGGCGACAGCGGAGGGAAGGCTCTGCGAGAAGATGATCTCGACGCCGTGCCGCTTCAGCGTGAGTGCGACGACTTCGGCGACGCTCGGCATTTGCTTCGAAGCTGCGGCCATTCCCGTTTCCTCTCTCGCGCGTCGGCGCGCGCCTCTTGGCCCGCTGCCGTCACTTTGCACTGGGTGGATTGGGCCGTAAGATACATCGGTTGGCCCTCGCCGCAATGCGGCGACTGAGCTTCCTTCTGAGAAGTCGGGTCTTTCTCTCATCATCGGACGGATACGCGCGACATGGCGAAGATCGCATTTCTCGGCACGGGCAACATGGGTGCGCCGATGAGCCGGTGCCTGCTCAAGGGTGGGCACGAGGTGACGGTGTGGAATCGTTCGCTCGACAAGGCGCGGGCGCTCGAGAAGGACGGAGCGAAGGTCGCCGGTTCGATTGCAGAGGCGGTCGCGGGCGCGGACGCGATTTTCACCATGCTGACAGATGACAAGGCGTGCCGGGCGGTGTGGACCGGTCCGGGCGGCGTGCTTTCCAGCAATCCGAAAAAGGGCGCGATCACGATCGAGAGCTCGACGGTCTCGAATGCGTGGGTCATGGAGCTTGCAGGGCTCGCTACGGCCAAGGGGCTGCGCTTCGTCGATTGCTGCGTGGCCGGTCGGCCTGATGCGGCGGAGGCGGGAGCTTTGCACGTGTTCTGCGGCGGACCGGACGACGCGGTTGCCGAGGTGAAGGAGATCGTGAAGCCCTACACGAAGTCGTTCTCGCACTTCGGAGCGGCTGGGATGGGGAACGCGTTCAAGCTCATCTACAACGTGATGGGAGCCGTGCACGTTGCAGCACTCGGCGAAGCGATGCAGGCGTGCGAGGCGGCTGGCATCGACCTCAAAGCTGCGGCAAATGCGTTCTCCATCGGCAATACGAACTCCGGTCACGTGATCCGGCACTCCAAGTACATGGCGACGGGCAAGCACGAGAGCCCGGTCGGGTTCTCGCCGAAGGGCCGCATCAAGGATACGATGTACGGCGTCGAGTATATCGAGCGTGTGGGCGGGCAATCGCGGATCGGCCGGGTGGTGGCCGAGGTATTCGGACAGGCCGTAGAGGTCGGGATGGGTGACCTCAACGACAGCGAGCTGATCGACGCATTGCGGAAGGTGCATTCCAAAAAGAGTTGATAGGGCTTGTTGAGGGGCGCGGCGTTTGCTATGGGGCGCGGGTTGCCTCGAACTCCGGTTTTGGGCGGCGCGCGGTCATGGCGGAATTGGTAGACGCACTAGCTTGAGGTGCTAGCGGGGCAACCCGTGGAGGTTCGAGTCCTCTTGACCGCACCAAATTACCGAGGGAGCCCGGCCAGCCGGGCTTTTTTCGTTTGAGTGGCCCGAGGGAAAAGCTCTGGTGCGGAGGTTGTCGTGCGTGTCGTGATGCTCGGAACAGGGGCCGCGCTGCCGGACCCCGACAGGTGCCATACGTCGATCCTCGTCACGCTCGACAACGGTGAGCACTACCTGCTCGATTGCGGGCACGGCGCGACCCGGCAGATGATGCGCGCGAACGTCAGCCCAGCCGACGTAAAGCGGATCTTCCTGACCCATCTGCACCACGACCACATCGCCGAGCTGCCGTTCATGCTGATCTCGGCGTGGATGCTGAACACGGTCGGCGCGCCTGTCATCGTGGGGCCGTCGGGAACCGCGAAATTCACCGGGCATCTGTTCGAAGGCGGCGCGTTCGACGTCGATTTCCGTGCACGGGCTCACTATCGTGCACGCCAGGAGAACATGGAGGCGATGCGGCCGGAAGTTCGCGAATTCACCGAGGCCGGCGTAATCTACGAGGACAAGCATCTGCGGATGACGGCGGTCGAGGTCGATCACATCGAGCGCGATATCGCGCGCTGCTTCGGTTTCCGGATCGAGGCGGAAGGCAAGGTCATCGCGTTCAGCGGCGACAGCAAGCCGTGCCCCAATCTGAAGGTGCTGGCTCAGGACGCGGACCTGCTGATCCACGAGTGCACGTTCTCGGAAGAGTTCATGGAGCACCGGCGCAAGTCGGGAGTCGGGACGGTGGCGCACACGAGCCCGCTCGAGCTCGGCAGTCTCGCAGCATCGGCGAACGTGAAGCAGTTGATCGCGACGCACATCGGTCACGTCGATTCGCTGAGCCCGGTTTTGAAGCGCGCGGCGGGCAAGCACCTGCCGGTGGATCAGATGGGTCCGCATCAGCTCGACGCGATGGTGCGCGACATCCGGAGCCGCTACGATGGTCCGGTCCGAATGGCGCACGATCTGATGCGCATCGATCTTTGAGTTTGAGCCAGGAGCGAGGGCGGTAAGATGCGTCATAGCCGAACCGGAACGATCGGATTGTGCTTCGCCGCTGTGGTGGCTGTTGCATCGGTGGCGCCGAAAGCGTCGGCGCAGACGGCCTATCCGGATCGTGCGATCACGGTGATCGTGCCGTATGCCGCGGGTGGAGCCGGCGATGTCGTGCTGCGCGCGGTGTCGGAGCCGATGGAAGCCAAGCTCGGGCAGAAGCTGATCGTGATGGCGCGGCCGGGTGCGGGTGGTAATATCGGCGCGCAGGCGGTCGCGACGGCGGCGGCGGACGGCTATACCCTGCTGCTCGGCGCGACGAACAACTTCGTCACCAATCAGTTTCTGTTTCCTTCGATGACGTTCGATCCGCTGACGGCATTCGTGCCGGTGGCGAAGGTCGCGAATGTGCCCTCGGTCATCTACACGCATCCGAGCACGCCGGCGAAAACGCTGGGCGAGTTCATCGCCTATGCGAAGGCCAATCCGGGCAAACTCAATTTCGGTTCGCCGAGCTTCGGCACGACGCCGCATCTGGCGGTCGAGCGGCTGAAACTGATGACCGGGATCAAGATGGTGCACGTGCCGTTCCAGGGGGCGCCACCGGCCGTGCAGGGGCTGTTGCGCAACGACATCCAGCTTTATCTCGGTGGCGTTGCGGTCGGCGTCGGGCACATCGAGGCTGGAACGGTGAAGCCGCTGGCGGTATCGAGCGACAAGCGGCTGCCGGCGCTGCCGAACGTGCCGACGATCGCTGAGAGTGGTGTCGGTGAATTCGGTGCGTCGAACTGGTGGCTGCTGGCCGCGCCGAAGGGAACGCCCGCCGGCATCGTCGATCGGCTCGCAAAAGCGGTGGACGCGGCGCTCGGCGACAAGGGTGTGCAGGAGCGCTTCGCCAAGTTCGGGTTCGTCGGCGGCACGACGGATGCGGCCAAGATCAGTGCCGAACTGAAAGCGGAAGCGAAAGCCTGGGGCGACGTGATCGCCAAGGCCGGCATCAAGCTGCCGAAGTAAGATTTTGCCCGCAGTTCACGAAGATCGGCAGCAAGCTACGGACGTGACCTGGATGGCCCGCCTTCGCGGACCATGACGGCAGTGTTCGTTGCACACGGATTCGAGTTGGTTCAGGTCCCGAACACCATCGGGTTGGCGAGGCGGTCGAGGGCGGCCAGCATGCTGAGCGCGGTGATGCGGCCGGTGCCGGGATTTTCCGAGGGCACGTTGGCGATCGCGACTTCGATGCGGGCGGTATCGGCTTCGATGACGACGCGGTGCGTGTTGCGCTCGACGGCGGGGTCGGTCCAGATCTCGAGTTCGGTGCGGTCGGGGCCGGCGCCGGCCAATGCGATGGCGGCGGCGACGTTGACGTTCGCAGGGAAGCGGCGTGCGCCTTCGCGGGCGGTGCCCTTGAAGAGCAGCTCAGGCTCGGTGAGCTTGAACAGGTCCTTGCCGTCCTCGACGACCTGCTTGGCCGTGGCGAGCGATTTCGGCGGCTTGCGCGTTATCATCGTCACGCTGTCGATCCTGCCGAAGCCGGCGGCGCGGATCGCATCGAGGCCGACGATGGCGCCGGTCGCCAGGATCAGTTGACTGCCGCCTTTGCGGGCGACCTGCTCCAGATCCATGTTGTCGAGCAGGGCTGCGCCGCTGACTGTGATGACGGTCATGCCCGAGGCGAGGGCGGGCTCCACGACGCTGCGGAAAGCGGGCGTCGGCACGCATTCCAAGAGGATGTCGGCCTTGCCTGCGAGGTCGGTCGAGGCGACGACCGAGACTGCGCGCGGCAGGAGATCGCCGGCTTCCTTGCTGGTCTTCGTGGGATCTCGGGCGCCGATGACGGACAGCTCGAAATCTGGCATCGAACCGTCGGTGAGCCGGCGCGCCAGCTCCTTGCCGATCGCGCCGAAACCGGCGATAGCGACTTTCTTTTTTGTCATGTGAGCTATTCCTTGGGCATCTCGAGGCCCATCTCGCGATAGCGTTCCGGGTCGTCGCTCCAGCTTTCGCGGACCTTCACGAACAGGAACAGGTGGACGTTGCGGTCCAGCAGCTCCTTCAGTTCGGCGCGGGCCTCGCTCGAAATCTGCTTGATGGTCTGGCCGCCCTTGCCGAGCACGATCTTCTTCTGGCCGTCGCGTTCGACGAACATCGTCTGCTCGATGCGGACCGAACCGTCCTTCAGTTCCTTCCAATCCGTGGTCTCGATCGTCGCGGAGTAGGGCAACTCGTCGTGCAGGCGGACGAACATCTTCTCGCGGGTGATCTCGGCGGCGAGCATGCGGGCGGGAAGGTCCGAGATGTCATCCTCGGGATAGTGCCAGGGACCGGCCGGGACCTTGCCTGCGAGATAGCGGCGGATGTCGGCAACGCCGTCGCCCGACAGTGCGGAGATCATGAACACGGTGTCGAACGACACCAGGGCGTGCAGGCGGGTCGAGAGTTCGAGCAACTGCTGCTTGTTCTCCAGCCGGTCGACCTTGTTCAGCACGAGTGCGCGGGGGACACGGCTGTCCTTCAGGCGGCTGACGATCGCCTCGACCTCGTCGGTCAGACCGCGGGCGGCGTCGACGACGAGGACCACGGCGTCGGCATCCTTCGCGCCGGTCCAGGCGGCGTGGACCATCGCGCGGTCGAGGCGTCGGCGCGGGGCGAAGATGCCGGGCGTGTCGATGAACACGAGCTGGCTCTTGCCTTCGATGGCGATGCCGCGGATCGGCATCCGCGTGGTCTGTACCTTGTGGGAGACGATCGTCACCTTGGCGCCGACGAGCGCGTTGACGAGGGTAGACTTGCCCGCATTCGGCGCGCCGATGACGGCGACGAAGCCGAAGCGCTGGTCAGTGCGGTCAGTTTGCATGGGCGGTCTCGCTGCTCTGTACGCCTTCGCGGGCCAGCATCGCGCTGGCGGCGGCCTGCTCAGCGGCACGTTTCGAGCTACCGGTCCCTTGCGCGGGCTTGCAGCCCGCGATCCTGACCTCTGAAATGAAGCGGGGTGCGTGGTCGGGTCCGCTGCGTGAGATTTCGACGTAACGCGGCAGCGCCAAGCCCCGGCCCTGGGCCCATTCCTGCAACGCGGATTTCGGATCGGCGACGGCATGTGCCTTGCCTTCCAGATGGGGTTGCCACAGCTTGAGCACAATGGCGCGAGCCTTGTCGAAACCGGCATCGACGAAGGCTGCGCCGAGCAAGGCTTCGACGGCGTCCGCGATGATGGTGTCCTTGTCGCGGCCGCCGCTGCTCGCCTCGCTGTCGGAGAGGATGAGGTTGCGGCCGAGATCGATGGCGCGGCCCATCGCGGCGCAGGTCTCACGCTTGACGAGCTGGTTGAAGCGGCGGGCGAGATCGCCTTCGGCAGCCTCCGGGAAAGCCTCGATGAGCGCGGCGGAAATCGCAAGCCCCAGGACGCGGTCGCCGAGGAATTCCAGGCGCTCGTTGTCGTCCCGGGAGCCGTTGCCGCGCGTGCTCGAATGGGTCAGGGCCCGCGTGACGAGGTCCTGGTCCTTGAAGCGATGGCCGAGGGCCTTCTCCAGATCTGAATACTTGCGTTTGCGGGACACGGCGCGCGATCGATGATTGAGCGCTTTTGGTCTATGGAATCGAAATTCGATGTCCGAAAACGCTCAAAGTTGTTGTTTGAGAGACTGGTTCGTGTTCACGCCGTAAGCGGGTTCGCTTTCGACGTGAACGATCAGGCTCTAGCGGACGAAGTTGAAAAAGCGGTTCCAGCGAACATCGAACGGCCAGCGCCACGGCGAAAACAGGCTGAAGGCGTCGGGCTCGTCGAAGGCGCCGGCGAAGAAGATGATCTCGGCGCGGCCGACGAAATTCTCGAGCGGTACGAACCCGACGCCCCAGGTGGCGCGGCTGTCCGTCGAATTGTCCCGGTTGTCGCCCATCATGAAGTAGTGTCCGGGCGGGACCTTGAACACGCTCGTGTTGTCGAACGGGCCGTTCGGCTCGCCGTCGAGCACCTTGTACTTCACGCCGTTCGGCAACTCCTCCTCGAACAGCGGAATGCGGCGCGCGGGGCCTTCCTCTTCGCGAGTCGTGAACTCACCGAGGCGGCGCTTCGGGATCATCTTGCCGTTGATGTAGAGCACGCCGGAGCGCATCTGCACCTCGTCGCCGGGCAGGCCGATGACGCGCTTGATGTAATCGGTCGAGTTGTCGCGCGGCAGCTTGAAGACGGCGACGTCGCCGCGCTTGGGCTCGGCCTTGAGGATGCGGCCCGAAAACAGGTTGATGCTGCCGGGGAAGGAATAGCGGCTGTAGCCGTAGGCGAGCTTGGAGACGAACAGATAGTCGCCGACGAGCAGCGTCGGCTTCATCGAGCCGGATGGAATGTTGAACGGCTGATAGAAGAACACGCGCACGACCATGGCGAGCAGAAGCGCCTGGACGACGATCTTGCCGGTCTCCCACCACGTACCGTCACGGTGCTTCTGCGCGTCGGTCTGCAGGCTCATTCAACTCTCCGGGTCGAGCGCCTTTCGGGTCCTGTGCAGGACCGCCGCTTCACGAGGGACGCTATAGCTGTTTCCCGCGGTGGGCGCAAACCAGACACATGCATAGCTCAGGTGCTGTTGCGAAGGTAGTTTTTTCGTTCTCGAACAATGTTTTCGGATGTCGCAGCCGAGACCACCGCCAAACACTCAGCGCGGATCTTCCTTGGTCGGTAGCGCTGAAATGACAACGATTGCCTGGGCATACGGAAAATCGTCGGTCAGGGTGAGGTCGATGCGCGCCATCTGGCCGGGGGGCGTCAACAGTTCCAGGTGCCGGGCAGCGCCGCCGGTCAGCGATAGTGTCGGGCGGCCGGAGGCGAGATTGACCACGCCCATATCGCGCCAGAACACGCCCTTGCGAAGCCCGGTGCCGAGCGCCTTCGAGCAGGCTTCCTTGGCGGCGAAGCGCTTCGCATAGGATGCAGCACGGGCGGGGCCACGGCGGCGTTCGGAGCGGGAGCGCTCGACGGGAGTGAAGACCCGCTCGATGAAGCGGTCGCCGAAGCGGGCCAGCGTCTCCTCGATGCGGCGGATGTCCACCATGTCGTTGCCGATGCCGAGGATCATCCGGAGGCTCCATCGATTTCCAGCCGGCCTCGGTCCATGGCCGCGCGCATCGTTTTCACCGCCTGATCGAGGCCGACGAAAATCGCCTCGCCGACGAGGAAGTGGCCGATGTTGAGTTCGACGACCTCGGGCAGAGCCGACACCCGGCGGGCGGTGTCGTAGTCGAGGCCGTGGCCGGCGTGGCACTCGATGCCGAGGCGGGCGGCGAGGGTTGCGGCCGAGCGGATGCGCTCGAACTCGTGCGCGGCGCGGGCTTCGTCGCGTGCGGCGACGGCTTCGCACCACGCGCCGGTATGCAATTCGACGATCGGCGCGCCGATCGAGCGGGCGGCTTCCAGCGCTGCGGCGGACGGCTCGACGAACAGCGAGACGCGGATGCCGGCGCGCTTCAGTTCGGCGGCGTAGGGGACGAGATGGCCATGCTGGCCGACGACGTCGAGGCCGCCTTCGGTGGTGCGCTCCGTGCGGCGTTCGGGGACGAGGCAGACGGCGTGCGGCTTCACGCTCAGGGCGATGTCGAGCATCTGATCGGTGGCGGCCATCTCGAAGTTGAGCGGCGTCGAACCGATGGCAGCCTTGAGGCCGACCATGTCGGCGTCGCGGATGTGGCGGCGGTCCTCGCGCAAGTGGGCGGTGATGCCGTCGGCGCCTGCCGCGATCGCTGCGAGGGCTGCCTTCACGGGATCGGGATGCGCTCCGCCGCGCGCGTTGCGGACCGTGGCGACGTGGTCGATGTTGACGCCGAGGCGGAGGGGGCGTGCTGGGGGAGGCGCGGCCATTGCTGCTGTCGGTGCCTTTGTGTGCTCGAAGACGCTACTCGAAGATCCGCTCGACCTTGCTGACCACGGGTTTGCTGCGCAGTCCGGCCATGATGCGGTTGAGATGCGCGAGATCCCAGACCTCGACGTCGATCACCATGGTGGTGAAGTCGGAGGCGCGCTGGGTCATGCGGAGGCTGTCGATGTTGCCGTCCGCCTCGCCGATGACCTGAGCGATCTGTGCCAGTGTGCCGGGCTCGTTGACGACGCTGACGGCGATCTTGGCGGGAAAGCGTTCGGGGCTGTCGGGGTCGATGTCCCAGGTCACGTCCACCCAATCGGCCTGCTCGAATTCCTCGAGCTTCAGGGAATGGATCTGGTGGACGCGGATGCCTTCGCCGGGCACGAGCACGCCGACGATCCGGTCGCCGGGGACCGCGCCGCCGTCCTCGAATCGTACCGGATATTCGCTGCGCGCACCGCGGATGGGAACGCCGAGTATGCCGCCTGGCGCCGGGCCTTGATGGGGGGCCGCGCCGTTTGCCGCGGCCGCATCCTGAGTGGCGCCGCCGGGCATGCGGAACTTCAGGTTCATCACCTTGGCGAGGTTGAACCAGCCCTCCTGACCCTGGGCGTGGTCGTGGCGGTTCTTCGGCCGGTGGCTGGTGCTGGAGGTTCCCTCCAATTTCGCGGCCGCCTCGGGGGAGATCGCACGGACGACATCGTTGACGGGCAACTCGCCGCGACCGACGGCGGCGAGCACGTCCTCCAGGGTTTTGTGCGCCAGCCGGGTCGCAACGCGCTTGATCTTCTCGTCGGAGAATTCCAGTGCGGCGCGCTCGAATCGGCCTGCGAGCAGCCGGCGACCCAGCTCGGCGTACTGACGGCGGCTCGCGTCGCGGGTGGCGCGGCGGATCGCAGCGCGCGCGCGGCCGGTCATCGCGGCCTTTTCCCAGGCAGCCGGCGGTGTGGTCTGGCCGTGCGAGGTCAGGACCTGGACCTCGTCACCGTTGCGCAGAACATTGGTCAACGGCATCTGCCGGCCATTGATCAGCGCGCCGGCGGCCGAATTGCCGATGTCGGTGTGCACCGCATAGGCGAAGTCGATCACGGTGGCGCCCTTCGGCAGCGCGATAAGGCGGCCCTTGGGCGTGAAGCAGAATACCTGGTCGTGGAACAGCTCGAGCTTGGTGTGCTCGAGGAACTCCTCGGGGTTGTGGCCTTCGAGGAGCGTCTCGACGAGACGGCGCAACCAGACGTAAGGGCCGATCTCGCGCTGGTCCGTGTTGTCCGCGCCCCTGGTGTAGCTCGCGTCCTTGTAGTTCGAATGGGCGGCGACGCCGTACTCGGCGATCTCGTGCATCTGGCGGGTGCGAATCTGCAATTCGACGCGCTGGTGGCGCGGGCCGACGATGGTGGTGTGGATCGAGCGGTAGCTGTTCTGCTTGGGAGTCGAAATGTAGTCCTTGAAACGGCCGGGGACCGCGCTCCAGGCAGTGTGAACGACGCCCAGCGTGCGATAGCAGTCCTCCAGCGACGAGGCGACGACACGGAACGCGTAGATGTCCGACAACTGCTCGAGGCTGATGTGCTTGGTCGTGACCTTGCGCCAGATCGAATAGAGCTTCTTCTCGCGGCCTTTCACCTCGGCGGAGATGCCCGCGGCGGTGAGGCGCTGTGTCAGCGCGCCGTCGATCTCGCCGACGAGGCCCTTGTTGCGATCGGAGAGAGCCTGGAGTTTCTGCTCGAGGGTGGCATAGGCTTCCGGATGGAGCCAGCGGAAGGCGAGGTCCTCAAGCTCCTCGCGGAGCTGCTGCATACCCATGCGGCCCGCGAGCGGGGCATAGATATCGAGCGTCTCCTGGCTGATGCGCTGGCGGCTGAGCGGCTTCATGTGCTCGAGCGTGCGCATGTTGTGCAGGCGGTCCGCGAGCTTCACCAGCAGGACGCGGATGTCGCTCGAAATCGCGATCAGCAGCTTGCGGAAATTCTCCGCCTGCTCGGCGCGCTTCGATACCAGGTCGAGCTTCTTGATCTTGGTGAGGCCGTCGACCAGCGTGCCGATCTCGGCGCCGAACATCTGATCGATCTCGGTGCGTGTCGCATCCGTGTCTTCGATGACGTCGTGGAGCAGCGCGGTCGCGATGGTCGCGTCATCGAGGCGCAGATCGGTGAGGATCGCTGCAACTTCGAGCGGGTGGGAGAAGTAGGGATCGCCCGACGCGCGCTTCTGGTTGCTGTGCGCCTTCATGGCATAGACATAGGCGCGGTTGAGAAGCGCCTCATCCGCCGTCTTATCGTACGCAAGGACGCGCTCGACGAGCTCGTACTGGCGCATCATTGGCGCATACCCCTCGAACTGAAGGACATCAGAAGCGGAGCGGCACGAACTGCCGGGCCGAAGTCCATTTCAACCAGATAATGCGAAAGCCTGAAGTCGCGAACGTGACGACCACCTCCGGCACCGCGGTGCCGGAGAGCATCAAACCAGACAGCAGGCTGGCTCGGGTGTCGGTATTTTCAGCGGCCGCCACCACCGCCGCCGCCGCCACTGCCGATGGCCGCAGACGGCTCCGTCGGCGTCAGGCTTTCGAGGCCGCGGAGCAGCTGCTCTTCGGTCATCACATCGACCTGGCTGTCTGCGGTCTGGTCGTCCCGGCCCAAAACCGGAGCGCGACGATCCGCGGGGAGCATCGGTGCGGACTGCGACTCGGGCTCGTCGACTTCGACGTTCTTCTGAATCGAATGGATCAGGCTCTCGCGCAGATCGTCCGGCGGCAATTTCCTGTCGGCGATCTCGCGCAACGAGATGACGGGGTTCTTGTCGTTCTCGGGCTCGACCGCAATGGCCGAGCCGGTCGAAATCTGGCGGGCGCGGTGGGCTGCCAGAAGCACCAGCTCGAATCTATTCGGAATCTTGTCGACGCAATCCTCGACCGTAACGCGCGCCATGCGATGTTCCTTTCGAGATGCCGGCGGTCGGAACCGGCGCTGCCAGCGCCGTCGATCTCCGACCGGTTCAACGAAGACCTAGACCATTCAAGCGACACTGGAATTCAACTCGTTGCCGACGCATCCTCGCATCCGCACCGAGCAGCCGGTGATGATCTGCGTGACGCCAGGTTATGGCGTTGCAAATCGAACCTTCGCCGGCTCGAACTGCAGAGACGACACGAGAGAGCCTGCACGCGCCGCGCACAACTCCCTCCTCACTGGCCAGAGTCCAATCCGTGTTCACCTAGGCTTGTCGCATGAAAACCACTGCGAATCAAGTACGCGGCGGATGCTGCCGGGCGGGCGGGGAAGCCGGGCCAGAAGCTGACGGACGGTTTTCCCAAGGACGGGATGCCGCCAATGCGGGGCGATATAGGCCAGTGGCTCCAATACGAACCGGCGGCGGTGCATCTCCGGATGAGGGAGGGTGAGCCACGAGCGGGGGATGCGGGAACAATTCCGCTTCTGCGACGTTGTCGTGACGGCCGTGATCGTGCTCGTCACAGGTTGCTTTCGTGGTCGTTGCGCCCGAGAAGCGATGCAGCGGCCCCCGTAGTCGATCAAGTCGATGTCGAGGGGGCGGGCGGCGTTGATCCCTCGTTTTCGACGGCCGGCCTCGCGTTCGACGGACTTGCACGCTCGCAGGAGGGCACTCAGCGGTAGCGAGGTTCTACCGATGATCAAGGCATTGAGGTAGTGGGGCTGGCGGCCGAGGCAACCGTGCGGCACTGATAGGTAAAGAGGAGATACGTAATCGATTTCGATCCGTGTTCGCACCGTGAAACGTGAGGCGCCTTGCCTCAGCATGGTCTGCACCTGCTTGAAATCTCTCGATGAATTCCCCCCGAAGGCGATCGTTAGGCGCTGGCCGATCATACGGGATATCTCTTGTGCGAATCTAAGTCTGGAATCCGGCGTCCGTCGATGCCATATGCCTGTCATGTAAGGCGCATTGGCGCTGAAGGTGCTGCTGTTCGACTTGAGATTGCTGCCTGAACCGGGCGGAATTCACGGCCTGATTTCAAGATTTGAGCATCGCGTCAAGAGCCAGATAAAAGCTGAGGAGTGCGATGCATTTCTACCCGAACGAGAGGATTGCACTGTTTATCGACGGTGCGAACCTCTATAGTGCCGCCAAATCACTGCAATTCGACATCGACTACAAGAGACTTCTGGCGCTCTTTCGCCAGAAGGGGCAGCTCGTGCGCGCATTATACTATACTGCTCTAGCCGAGGACCAGGAGTATTCTTCAATCCGGCCGCTGATAGACTGGCTCGACTACAATGGATACTCTATGGTCACCAAGCCGACCAAGGAGTATACTGATTCATTGGGCCGCCGGAAGCTCAAGGGCAATATGGACATCGAGCTCACCGTCGATGCCATGAGGCTGGCAGCCAATCTCGACCACATCGTGATCTTTTCCGGGGACGGCGATTTCAAGTCGCTGGTCGCGGCCCTGCAGCAGATGGGCAAGCGCGTCAGCGTCGTCTCGACGCTTCAGACGCAGCCACCGATGGTTGCCGACGAGTTGCGCCGTCAGTCCGATCAATTCATCGATCTCGCCGATCTCGAGCAGATGATCTGCCGCGATCCTTCGACCCGGCCGCCGCGCGTCGAGCGCACCGAGCGGTTCGTGCCTGCTCCCGCGCGCCGCCCCGAAGGCGTTCCGAGCGGTCGGTCGCCCGTCGAGCCGGTTCCGTTCGACGACGACGAGGACGAGAAGGTGCCGCCGCGGTAATCGTCCATGAGTACTGCCAGCGTATGCGATCCATCCCGCGATTGTCCGTTGTGCTTTCGGCTCGTGGAATTCCGCTATGCCAGTCGGAGCAAATGTCCCGACTGGCACAATGCGCCGGTTCCTTCGTTCGGCGCGCTCGATGCCCGCCTGCTGATCGTCGGTCTGGCGCCGGGACTGAAAGGCGCCAACCGGACGGGGCGGCCCTTCACCGGCGATTATGCCGGCGATCTGCTCTATGAGACGCTGGTCGAGTTCGGGTTTGCGAAGGGCGTTTATCGCGCCGACCCGGCGGATGGACTGAAGCTGGCCGACTGCATGATAACGAATGCCGTCAGGTGCGTGCCTCCGGAAAACAAGCCGACACCGGCAGAGATCGGCAAATGCCGGCCGTATCTCGCCGCGACGATCGCTGCGATGCCGAAGCTGCGGGCGATCCTCGTGCTCGGGCGGATTGCGCACGACAGCACGCTGCGAACGCTCGACCGACGGCTTGCGGCGCATCCTTTCGCGCACGGTGCGCGGCACGAGCTGGGGCCGAAGCTTGCGCTCTACGACAGCTTTCACTGCTCCCGCTACAACACGAACACGGGTCGCTTGACGCCGGGCATGTTCAAGTCGGTGTTCGAGGCGATCAGGGCCGAGCTGGCGAAGGGCTGATACCGCCGCGGGCGGAAATCCCGGTTCAGCGATCGAGCTTCATCTGCGGATTTATGCGGCCTTCGAGGGCGTAACCGACGTGGTCCGTGAGCCAGGCCAGCACGTCGCGTGCGTGTGTATCCGGCGGGTGGACGGGGTAGAAGACCCAATCGATCACGCCGTCGACGATCGAGAGGGTCAGTCTTCTCAGATAGGTTTCGCCGCCGGTCTCGAAGCGCGGAAGCTGAAGTGCGTCGGCGAACGCCAGATGCTCGTCGCTCAGCAGCGGAAAGTTCAGGTTCAGGCGCTGGGCAAGCTCGTGCTGCCAGGCATTGGATTGGGTGCTCAGGCCGAAGACGGCCGTGTCGAGGCTGGCGAACGACGAGGCGAGATTGCGGACGCCTTCCAGCTCCGGCGTCGATCCGTGTGCGCCGGGGATGTCGTCCCAGCCGGGGGGATTGGCCAAGCCGGGACGGCCAGTCCAGGTGTAGACGAACACGATGCTGCGGCCGGGCAGTGCAACAAGGGATATCGGCGCTCCGGACGTCGACGGCAGCGCTACTCCGGGGAGCTTTGCGCCCGTCGTCAGGTGTGCCGCGCCGCCATCTTCGACGGGTGCCGGCCACGGCCATGGGATCATCGTCGGTCAACCTTTCCCACGCATGAGGCGCGCCTTGTCGCGCTGCCAATCGCGCTTGGCCGATGTCTCGCGCTTGTCGTGGAACTTCTTGCCCTTGGCGAGGGCGATGCGCAGCTTGGCGCGGCCCTTCTCGTTGAAGTACAGCTCGAGCGGCACGAGCGTCATGCCTTCGCGCTGGACGGCCTGGCTCAGTTTCTTGATCTCGGCGGCGTGCAGCAGCAGGCGGCGCGGACGGCGCGGCTCGTGCTGGAAGAACTTGCCGGCCTTCTGGTACTCGCCGATGTAGGCGTTGACCAAAGCGATGCCGCCGTCTTCGGGTGCGGCGTAGCTCTCCGCGATGTTCGCTTCGCCCTTGCGCAGCGATTTCACCTCGGTGCCCTTGAGCTCGATGCCCGTTTCGTAGGTATCGATGATCTCGTATTCGAACCGGGCGCGGCGGTTTTCGCACACGGTCTTACGGCCATCTTCTTTCTTGGCCGCCATCGGACCTTTCCTCGGAGTGATTTCTTCGTGCGTAGGTTGGGTCAAGGCCACTGGCCGCGACCCAACATTTTTCCCGGAATGCCGTGGAAGTCGGGTCGCGCCCGGCTCGCGCTACGCGCGTCCGGGCTTGACCCAACCTACGAACGAAGTGGTCTACCAGAAATCGGTGCAAGGGCCAACGGCCGTTACTGGACACGGGCGCTATTGAAACGCCTCCTCCCGCTTCGTGCGGAGCGAGGGCAGCATCATGATCAGCAGCAGCAGGGCGGTCAGCGCGAGCAGAAACAGGCTGATCGGGCGCTCGACGAAGATCATCGGATCGCCGCTCGAGATGCGCATGGCGCGGCGCAGGTTGTCCTCCATCAATGGGCCGAGGACGAAGCCGAGGATCATCGGGGCCGGTTCGCAATCGAGGCGGATGAAGACGTATCCCAGTACGCCGAACATCGCGGCCAGCAGGACGCCCATCGTGCTGTTCGAGACCGAGTAGCAGCCGATCGCGCAGAACAGCAGCACGGCCAGATAGAGGAACTTGTAGGGCACCTTGAGGAGCTGCACCCAAAGCCCGATCATCGGCAGGTTGATGACGACCAGCATGAGATTGCCGATCCACATCGAGGCGATCATGCCCCAAAACAGGCCGGGGCGCTCCGTCATGATCTGAGGGCCGGGCTGGATGCCGTGGATCATCATCGCGCCGATCATCAGCGCCATCACCGCGTTGCCGGGCAGGCCGAGCGTCAGCATCGGGATGAACGAGGTCTGGGCGCCGGCATTGTTGGCCGCCTCGGGTCCGGCGACGCCTTCGATCGCGCCTTTGCCGAAGCGTTGCGGATGTGATGACAGGCGCTTTTCGACGACGTAGGCCGCGAACGAGGACAGCGTCGCGCCGCCGCCGGGCAGGACGCCCAGCACGGAGCCCAGTGCCGTGCCGCGAAGCGTCGCGGGCCAGGCGCGCTGGAAATCATCTGCCGACGGCCACAGTCGCGTGATCGGGGCGACTTCGGCATCGCCCTCGACGTCGCGGCGGACGAGATTGGCGATGATCTCGCCGACGCCGAAAACGCCGATCGCAACGACGGCGAAGTCCATGCCGTCGGACAGCATCGGAATATCGAACGTGAAGCGCTGTGCGCCGGTATTGCCATCGGTGCCGACGAGGCCCAGCAGCAGGCCCAGCACGATCATCGCGATCGCTTTCACGACGGAGCCGTGCGCCATCACGACGGCAGCGACGAGGCCGAGCACCATCAGCGAGAAATATTCCGGTGCGCCGAACGACTGGCCGAGGCGGGCAAGCGGCGGCGCGGCGGCTGCGAGTACGCCCGTCGCGACGGTGCCGGCGAAGAAAGAGGCGAGGGCCGCGGTCGCCAAGGCGGCACCGGCACGACCCTGGCGGGCCATCTGGTGGCCGTCGAGGCAAGTCACGACGGAGGAGGTCTCGCCGGGCAAATTGACGAGAATGGCGGCGGTCGAACCGCCGTACTGGGCGCCGTAGAAGATGCCCGACAGCATGATCAGACCGGAGACCGGCTCGAGATGGAACGTGAGCGGCAGCAGCAGTGCGATCGTCGCGATGGGGCCGATGCCGGGAAGCACGCCGATCAGCGTTCCGATCAGGCAGCCGGCGAGCGCAAACAGGAGGTTCTGCGTGGTCAGCGCCACCCCGAAGCCCGTCGCCAGATTGGAGAAAAGCTCCATCGCTCATTGCCCCGGTAGTATTTTCACGGTCATGCCGATGCCGAGGACGAAGATCAGCCAGCACAGCACCGTCAGGCCGATCGCGGTCGCGATCGTCTCCCACCAGGCGATGCCGCGGCAGGCGAAGCTGGCGATGACGATAAGGGCTATGATCGCGACGACGAGGCCGAGCGTTTCGATGGTCAATGCGAAGGCAACGAGGCTGAGCGCGACGAAGGCGATCGACCAGTAGTTCTCTCGACCTTCGGAGTTGCGATCGGTTGCGCTCGCTTCATCGGGAGGGACGTGGACCTCACGGGCGAGCAAGCCCTGCAGCAGCACGATGCCGCCGAGCCCCATCAGCAGCCAGCACAGCATCTGCGGCATGAAGCCCGTGCTCATGCGGCGCAGCGTGCCGATCGGATAGTCTCGGGACAGCCAGAGACCAAGGCTCGCGATGGCGATGAACATCAGGCCGGCCAGCACGTTCTTGCGCATCAGGCGGCAGAGCAAGGGATGGGCAGGGCCGGGGTTGCGCGAAGCCTCGCTCATGATTTCAGGCGTCCTTAGAAAAAGTTGCACCAAGAGGTGCTGCGAGGCTCGAGGGGACGTTCGAGGTTCTCCTCCCCCCCTTGCGGGGGAGGTGGTGCGTAGCACCGGACGGGGCGGTGCCGGCCGACACATTGCCATTCGATCTTTCGTCTGTGGAGCCCCTCCGCCCCTGCGGGGCACCTCCCCCGCAAGGGGGGAGGAGAAGCACGGTGACCTGTCTATGATTCATATTTCATCTCACGCATCCCTGGCCGGGATCACGGGAAGCAGCAGGTAGCTCTCCTTGTCGCCGCCCGAGTGGATCGTGTTGGTGCCGTCGTTGTAGTCGGCGTGGTAATGCATGTAGCCCTGGCTGCCGAGGCCGTCGCGCGGCTGCACGTCGAGCTGCAGGCGATGGCCCTTGGCGAAGATCATCGAGGTCGGCCAGATCTCGACATCGACCTTCACGATCTCGCCGGGTTTCAGATATTTCCGGTGGGTGTGCTTGTGATAAGGGCGCCACGGCGTCGACAGATCGGGATCGAGCTCGCGATGCGACACGCGGAGCCAGCCTTTCGCGACGGGAACGGGTGATCCCTGCTGACCGGTTTCCAGGACCTCGTTGCCCTGCGCATCGAAATGGCGGAGCGTGAGGAACAGGTCCATGTCCTCGGACGAGCTCGATACCCAGAACGATGCCGCGAGCGGGCCGGTGACCTCGACGTCTTCGACCATCGGCGGGGTGGACAGTGAGACGCCCATACCCGGGCGGATGCCGCCGCCACCCATGATCTGGGAGGACGCGGCCGAGGTGGAGCCCATCGAGCCGATGCTCGTCACTTCGTAGGTGCGCGAGGTCGTCTCGTCCGGATTGCGCTCGACCAGACGCGCCATGTTCGCGGGCTCGCCGTTCGTCGGCGGCGTCAGATCGAAATAGAGCTTGGTCCATTTCGTGCGCGCGATCGGCCATTCGTTCTCGTGGCGCCACACGAACTGATCGCGGCCCTTGCGGATCGCGAGCTTCACCGGGGGCTCCTGCATGATGCCGGTGTCGATGCCCTTCAGCCAGTGGTCGAAGAAGCGGATCTGATCGCGGCGGCCTTCCTCGGTATAGAAGGGGTGGACGTGGCTGCCGGTGTGCATCCGCAGCTTCTTGTGCTTCGAGGCTGCACGCGCGAACCCTTCGGTGTTGCCGCGCATGTGGAGACCGAAGCCGGTCCAGTTGCCGACGCTGTAGAGGGGAACGGTGATCTTGCCCCATTGCGCCTGCTCGCCGCGGAAGATGCCGCTGTCGAGGCTGTTGTGCACCCAGCGGTAGAGCATGTTCGTGCTCCAGCCGTCCGGCAAGTCGCGTGCGGCTCGGCCGAGCTTGTGGTGCAGGAAATGCGCGGTGAACCAGTTGGTCATGAAGACGTTGAGGATGCCGCCGTGATAGAGCGCATCGCGGTAGATGTCGGCGAAGCCTTCCCAAGGGATGATGGCCTTCAGCGAGGGGGGCTGAAGGTTGGCGACGAACCACTGATTGATGGCGAAATAGGAAATGCCTGACAACCCGACATTGCCGTTGCACCAGGGCTGCGATGCCGCCCATTCGATCGCGTCGTAGAAGTCGATCGCTTCCTGAAGGGACCATGGCTCGCATTGCCCGGGTGATCTGCCGGAACCGCGGCCGTCGACGCGGACGGCTGCATAGCCGCGCGGAACCCACCACTCGGGATTGACGGTCTCCCAGTTCATCCAGTCGTTCTGCTTTTCCTCGAGGTTCGCAGGCACGACCCAGAGCTTGTCCTTCTGGTAGGGGCCGAGGTTGAGGATCGCGGGGACCTTCTCGCCGGCCGATGGGCGGAACACGTCGGCCTTGAGGCGGGCGCCGTCGCGCATGGCGACGTCGACATCGCGCTCGTGAAGGATCTTCGTTTCGGGATCGGCAGGGCGGATGTCATCGATGGGCATTGGGGCCATTCTGTCTGTTCCAGTGTCTCACGCTGATCGCACCACGCCGGTGGGAATCGCAATTCCGTTCAATTGGGTTTGAGGCCGGCGAGGATCGGCTCCCACTTGCGCAGATCGGCCTGGATCTGATCGCGGAATTCTCTGGGGCTCAGCTTCCAGCCCTCGGCACCGATCCTGTCGACGCCCGTCTTGTAGCTCGGACGGTCCTGAATGACCGTAATATCCTTGTGCAGCCTGTCGACGATGGCCTGCGGTGTTCCGGCCGGCGCGAGAATGCCGAACCAGTTGGCCGCCTTGACCTCCGGCAATCCCTGTTCGGCCATGGTCGGAATGTCGGGCAGATAGCGCGAGCGCTTGTCGGACGCCACGCCGATCGCACGCAGCCGACCGGTGGTCACGAACGGCCCCAACGACGAGAAGCCGACCATCACGAAATGGGAGTCGCCGCTGAGGATGTTCTGGATCGCCGCTCCGGCACCCTTGAAGGGAACGTCGACGACGCTGATGCCCGCGCTCTTTGCGAAGAGGAGGGCGCTCGTATGCAGGAAAGTGCCGATGCCGGAATGAGCCATGTGCAGCTCCCCCGGCTTCGCCTTTGCGAGCGCAATGAACTCCTGGATCGACTTCGCCGGCAGTGTCGGGTTGATCGCGAGGATCGCCGGATCGGCGATGGCGAGCGGGCTGACCGCCTCGAACGACTTCAGGGGATCATACTTGAGCTTGTAGACGTAGGCGCTGGTCGCCAGTGCAGACGACGTCAGCAGGATCGTATAGCCGTCGGGGGGCGCGCTGGCGACGTGCTCCGTGCCGATCGTACCGCCCGCACCGGCTCGATTGTCGACGATGACCTGTTTGCCGAGCAGCGTGCCGAGTTCCGTCGCGACGATGCGACCGAGCGTATCGTTGCCGGCGCCGGGAGGAAACGGCACGACGAGCCGCACCGGTTTCGTCGGGTAGTCCTGGGCCGATGATGGAAAGGAGGAAGCAAGCAGAATGCTTCCGGCAATGACGAGGCTTCGAACGTGTCGCATCACTTCCTCCGGATCTGGAACGTACAGGTGTGTGAAGTCAGACCCGGAGGGTCCACGGCGCTCGCATCGCCGCTGCTCAGTTTTCGAGCTTCACCTGGGCGGCGATCTTGGTCCAGCGATCGAGTTCGCCCGCGAGCCACTTCGCCGATTCGTCGAGCGACTTGTTCGGCACGATGATGAAGTTCTGCTTGGTGAAGGTTTCTTTCGCGGATGGCGCATCGAGAGCCGCGGTCGAAGCCTTGAACAGGGCGTCGAGGATCGGCTTCGGCGTCGCGGCGGGTGCGAAAATGCCTTGCCAGGCGATCGTACCGACGTCGGGGAAGCCGGCCTCCTGGATGGTCGGCACGTTGGCGTACATCTCGAGCCGCTTGGTGTTGACGACGGCGACCGGGACCATTTTGCCGGCGCCGACCATCGCGCGCGTCGAAGCAGCATTGAGGAAGGCGAATTGCGCGTCGCCGGTCACGAGATCGTTGATCACGCCCGCTGCGCCGGCCTTGTTGTGAATCGCATTGATCTCGAAGCCGCCTTTCAAGGCGAAGAACGCCGCATCGTAGTGCGGATAGGAGCCGGCGCCGACCGTTCCGCCGCGCAGTTTGCCCGGGTTCTTCTTGGCGAAGTCGATCAGATCCTTGACCGAGCGCGGTGAGAAGTTGGCTGTCGAGACCACGAGTACGGCAGGGATGTCCGCCAGCCGCTGGATCGCGACGACCTCCTTGCGGTAGTCGAAGCGGAGCTTCTTGGCCTCGGTCGCCGGCATGATCGCGTTGGTGGTGACGTTGCCGACCATCAGCGTATAGCCGTCCTTGGCGCGCAGCATCTCGTCGAGCGCGACGATGCCGTTGCCGCCGACCTTGCTTTCGACGACGACGGGCTGGCCGAGGCTCTGGCGCATCGGCTCGGCGATGATGCGGGCGACGATGTCGGTCGCGCCGCCCGGTGCGTAGGGCACGACGATGCGAACCGGCTTGGTCGGATAGGCGGGGGCCTGCGCCGATGCCGTCGATGGTGCTGCGAGCGCCAGGCCGGCGGCGGCGAATGCCATTCCGAGGGTTCGTCCAGTGAGCATGAATTCCTCCCTTCGATCGTTTCGTAATTGGTTGTCAGGCGATCATACCTGCTTGTTTCCGTGCAGACTGTGCGAGGCGTCCTTGACGGTGAAGAAGACGACGTCGCGTTCGGCGGTCGCCTTGCCCGTGTGCACCACGTTCGATGGGACGTAGAC
Source organism: uncultured Devosia sp. (assembly GCA_964574325.1). Lineage (GTDB taxonomy): Bacteria > Pseudomonadota > Alphaproteobacteria > Rhizobiales > Hyphomicrobiaceae > CAMDPA01. The sequence goes on from CAZNMY010000024.1 coordinate 54,628, forward strand.
GACGGATCCGGCTGGAGCCGTGATGTCCTTGCCGCCGATGTTGGCGGCGAACGTACCTTCGAGAATGTAGATCCATTGCTCGTTGGGGTGGCTGTGCGCCTCCGCGCCGGTGCCCGCCGGCATCCGCATCAGGGCGACCATCATGCGATCACCTTCGACGCAGGTGCCGTTGGCGGTCGAGTAGGCCGGGCCTCCCATGATGTGATTGAGCTTGGCGAGCTCGAATACGTATTCGCCGCTGCCGGCTCGTGTCGCCCCGGGCGTTCTCGCTGCCTCGGCCATGGATTCCACCTCCCGTATCGCTTCTTTCGTCTTTGCGAACTTGCCGCCGCGGCCTCATATCCGCCTGCGCCATGTCGCTTCATCACGATCCGGCAAGTTTACGCGCGACTGCACGGTCTTGTCGACCGGCGAGGGAGAAGGCCAAGAGGACTATGCGCTGCCACTACATGAGCGACCTGCATATCGAGAGTCAGGAGTTTCCTTGGCGGTTGCCGAAAGGGGATGTGCTCATTCTCGCGGGAGATCTCGGGTACGCGGCGTGTCTCGACCCGGTGCGGAAAGATCCTTATGCCGTGAAGCAGCGGGAGCGCGTTCGGCGGTTGATCGACGAGGCCGTTCGCAACTTCAGCCACGTGCTGCTGATCGCGGGCAATCACGATCACTACGACGGGGTGTTCGAGGAGACGGTGCCGACGCTGCGGCGGTGCCTTCCGGGCGTGACGGTGCTCGACGACGAGGCTGTGGAGTTAGGCGGCGTGTCGTTCTTCGGCACGACGCTGTGGTCTGATTTCGAGGGGCGCCGACCCGAGAGCCTGGAGAAGGCGCGGCGCGGCGTGGGGGAGTTCTTCTTCGTCAAGACGCGGGGGAGCGAAGGGTTGCGGAAGTTCCAGCCTGCGGATGCTGCGGCGGCGCACGATCGCGCGTTGGCGGCATTGAGGTCAGCGACCGCTGTAGCGGCCGGTAAGCCGGTCGTGGTGATCTCGCATCACGCGCCGAGCCTCCAGGGGCTCAATCCGATGCATCGAAGCAGCGGCCTCGACGGGGCCTACGCGAGCGATCTCGACGGGCTCGTGGCGAGTCTCGGCAACGTGCCGGTGTGGGTGCACGGGCACACGCACATCAAGAAGACTTACCGGATCGGCGACACGATCGTGCGAGCGAACTGCCGGGGCTTCGAGAAGCAGGGCGGCGCGGTGAAAGGTTTCAGCGTCGCGGAGGCGTTCGATATCTGAGGGAGCATGGAGCGAGGGGAGCGTGGGGTCAGACCCGCAGGGTCTGCCCCCGGCAACGGGCCGGTCAGGCCGGCTCGCGGTCTTCGTCGCCGCGTGGGGCGAGGGTCTTGTTCTGCGCTTCTTCTTCGGTCGGCTCGGTCGGTTCGTGGAAGCCGCCTTCGGAGACGAGGCGCGCGAACAACTCGCCGTGTGCGACGAGGGTGCGGAACGTGCCGCGCTCGACGATCCTGCCCTTGTCGAAGACGAGGATCAGATCGGCATCGGCGACTGTCGACAGGCGGTGGGCAATGATGAGCGTCGTGCGGCCCTGGCGCAGGGTGTCGAGCGCGCGCTTGATCTTGCCCTCGGTCTCGGTGTCGAGCGCGCTCGTCGCCTCGTCGAGGATGAGGATGGGTGCGCTCTTCAGAATGGCACGGGCGATGGCGATGCGCTGGCGCTCGCCGCCCGACAGCGAAAGTCCGCGCTCGCCGACGACGTAGTCGTAGCCGCCGGGCTTCTGGCCGATGAATTCAGACGCTTCCGCCATGTTGGCAGCGGCCTGGACCTCGGCATCCGTCGCCTCGGGCCGGCCGACGCGGATGTTCTCCACGATGGGGCGATTGAACAGGCCGGCATCCTGGAACACCACGGCGATCGCGGAGCGAAGACTGTCGAGGGTGACGTCGCGGATATCCTGGCCGTCGATGGTGATCCGGCCGGCTTCCGGATCGCGCAGGCGTTGCAGCAGTGCGAGCGTGGTCGTCTTGCCGGAGCCGGTGGGGCCGACGAGGGCAATGGTCTTGCCGGCGGGCACTTCGAAGTCGAGATCGAACACGCCTTGTGAGCCGGTGCCGTAGCGGAAGCTGACGTTCTCGAACCTGACGTTGCCGGTTACGCCCGTGAGGACGCTGGCGTCCTTGCGCTCGGTGATGAGCAGCTTGGTGTCGAGCAACTGGAAGAACGAGCGCAACGTCGGCGCCTGCATGAAGATGCGCGTGACGAAGCCGGAGAGCAGGTCGAGCTTGCCGATCAGCAGTTGCGAGAAGCCGACGAAGCTGACGATCTCGCCGACGCTCGCTTCGCCCTTAGCGGCCAGCATCGCGCCGATGGCGAACACGGCGACCATCGTCACGGTCGAAGCCGAGCGGGTGAGGATCGTCAATACGCCCCACCAGGTCAGGACGGGATATTGCGCGGCTAGGAGATCCGACATCAGCCCGCGCAGCGCGTTCATCTCGGCGGACAGTCGCGTGTAGCTCTGCACCACCGTGACGTTGCCGATCACGTCGCCGACGCGGCCGGCGACGCTGATGTGGTGGCGTTCGACGGCTGCCTGCCCGTCCGAGGTCCGGTAGACGACGATAGCGTTGAGGACGGTGTAAACGACCGCGAGGATCGCCAGCATCGCTGCCAGCCGCCAGTTCATGATGATGGCGGTCGGCACCAGGAAAAGGATGCCGATAAGGGCGGTGGTCTGCTCGCGGAGGAAGCCGAGCCATGTGCCGAACAGCGTATCGGCGCCAGCGACGATGGTTCGCACCACGGCGCCGGTGCCGATCTCGGCGTGGTAGCTGATCGGCAGCGTGATCGACCGCTCGAATGCGCTGCGCATAGCCACCATGCGCTGCCGGTGGGCCATTCTGTCGGCCATCACGGCAACGAGGACGCCGGCAAGGATTCCGATCAGGCCGAGAACCGCCCACTGTACGATGATCGGCGTCGGATCGGCGTTCTTCGCCAACGCATCGACCACCCGGCCGAATAGAATCTGCTCGTAGACCTGGATCATCGCGACGGCGCCGCCGGCCGCCACGAGAACGACGGTGAGCCACTTCTCCGGAGCCAGGAAGCCGATTGCTCTCAGGTAGACGCGGGTCAGGCTCATGCGGGGAGGGACCTCAGGGTGCGGATGTGCGCTGGGCGAACCGAAAGCGAACTGGTGGAGGCGATTGGTGAAAGTGCAACTTGGCTGATTCGGCGCTTTACCCCAAATGGCGAGCATGGAAAAGGCAATTGCCCCGGGGCTGCCCGGTGGTCATTTGCCCGACGCGAGGCATGATGTGTGGCGCGGGGGCCTCAACGCGAGGCGCGCCGCATGTCCGCCGAGTACCCGTCGGGGGCTGAAGGCGGACGCTTCGGCGCGCTCCAGCTGCCAGATAGCGGGCGGAAGATGAACCGGACCCGAACCTTGCCGGGGGGCACGGCCACGGCGCGAAAAATCGCATTGGCGCGCACGGAAGGGCCGGTGTTGCGGCCGTCGATCTCGACTTCCCAGCGGGGGTGCCATGTGTCGTTCAGCACGACCCAGCCGCCCTGCGGGCTTTCCGCCTCGATCAGCACCTCGTTGTTGGCATAGGAGAGTAGTCTGGCCATGCCGGGTGCGAGCAGCGGGGACATCGTGCCGGGCACGCGCGGCGGCGGGACGACGGCGTCATCGACGAGGACCGTCTCGGCGGGATCGACGTCCGGCCAGACGCCCGAGGCGATGAGCTGGTCGAGATTGTAGGGCATGGCGCGGCGGGCGAACATCACGCGTGGCAGGGCGTTCCTGTTCTCGTATACGTAGCCGTCCTTGGTGCGGGCGACGAGCGGGAACGCGTCCTTCGGCAGCCGCTTGTCCAATTGTTCGATCGGCACGCCGGTCGCGATCCAGCGCAGGCCCAGCATGTCGGCGAGGCGGGAACGGTAGGAGGGCATCAATGCAGAGAACCGCCGCTGATCGGGCATGCCGGAATGATCCTCCGCGCCGGTCGCGTCCGAGTAGATGCCGAGGCGGATCGGATTGTAGCCGAGGGTGTTTTCGAGGCCGTGCGTCAAGCTCGCGTTGGGCCAGTTGAAGCCGAGGCCGGCGAGTTCGACGCGGTCGCGGCGGGTGTCGGTGCGACCTTGCGCGGTGAGGCGCTTCAGCAGGGCGACGGTTTCGTTTTTCGTGTCGGGTTCGAGCATCTCGACCATATCCGGCGGCAGGCCGGACGCGCCGTTGGGGCCGTTGTTCCAGGCGAGATCGGCGGCGACCGCACCGCCGAGGACGGCGAGCGCCGCGATGGGGCGAAGTGTGCGTAGATGGGCGGCGGCGGCGAGGCCTGCTGCTGCGATGACGAAGGAGGCGACGGCCCATAGGAGAGGTTCGGTGGCGAATGCGACGCGGTCCATTATGCGGGCGACGGCGAGGCAGACGAGAAGCATCGCGACGACAATGCCGGCGGTGATCGCGGCTTGGAGCCAGTTTCTCTCGCCATAAGGGGCGGTGGCGATGCGATGCAGCGTGTAGCCGGCGAGGATCGAGCCGAGGCAACCGATCATGAAGACCGCATCGGCCGGGCGGCGGTAGAGGCTGACGCCGGGAATAAGCTCATAAGCGGCGCGGAAGAACGGCGTGTACCAGCCGAGCGCGTAGAGCAGCATCACGGCGAACGCGATCGTGAAGAAGCGGATCTCGCGCTTCCACAGGTCGCCGCGCACGACGCCCGCGATCAACAACGCGACGGGAAGTGCGCCGATGTAGCTCTGTCCGACGTTCTGCGCGGTAAAGAGGTCGGTGCCGCGCCAGTGGTAGCTCGGCGGTCCCCAGAAGTCGGCCATTGGTCCGGCTGCGCCATAGAGGTGCGGGCTGAATGCGGTCAGCAGGAGGGTCGGATGCAGCGAGCCGCGTCCGGCGCCGATGAAGTCGATCTCGGGGCGGTTCGATTGTCCGGCGAGCAAGGCCGTCAATACGACGGGGACTAGAGCGACGATCATGCCGCCGGCTGCACCGGCCGCGAGGGGTTGCAGGCTGTCGAGTACGGCTTGTTTCTGATCGGGCCGGCTGGCGATCCATGTGATCACCCAGGCGGCGAGCATGTAGACGACGAGCAGCGAGATCTGGTCGCGGCCGCAGACGATGAAGCCGGCGGTGATACCTGCGGCGAGGCCCCAGCCTTTCGAGTCCTTTTCGAGGGCGCGGCGGAGGAAGACGATGGCGAACGGCAGGTAGGCGAGGCCCATCACGGGGCCGTAGTGCTGCAGCCGCCAGGCCATCGCCGCGCCGAACGAATAGCCGAACGCCGCGACGAGGCCGCCGGCCGGATGCCAGCCCATCTCGCGGAACAGCCAGATGACGCCGAGCCCTGCGCCGAGCAGGCACAGCAGCACGGTGACGTCGGCGGCGTGGCTGCCGGGCGTCGGGTTCAGCAGCGCGAGCAACAGCATCGGCGGCGAGAAGATCTGCGATTGCGGATCTGCGATCTGCGGGTGGCCGCCGAACACGTTCGGGGTCCAGAACGGCAGCTCTCCGCGCCAGATGCTCGACGCGAGGAACTGCACCTGCGGCAGGAAATGCGCTTTCGCATCCCACGGGATCATTACATTGCCGGTGAGCCAGGGCCATCCGAACAGCAACCAGCCGGCTGCGAAAATCGCCATCGCCGGCCAGAACAGCCCGTCGCCGTCGTGCTCGACGGAATAGGCGAGGTCCATCTTGGAGGGCGGCCTGCGACGGCTCAGAGCGAGACCGCCGAGGCGACCTGCGGGGGAATTCGGCATTGGCTGAGGCCTCGTCTGCGGAGGGCGAGCGTCCGGGGGGCGGCGGTCGGGTCGTGTGCCGGTGATGGCCGAACTGGGGGCGGATGTGAAGTGGGGAGGGCACGGCGCTTCGCGCTTGCCTGTCTTGTGGCGTCTGCTTAGCTTGCGATCAGTGCACGGATGCGGGGGATTTTTCGTGGAGTTGCAGGGG
>CAZNMY010000025.1:0-58872 GCA_964574325.1 uncultured Devosia sp.
TCGCCTTCGATCCGTTCCTGTCGGCCGACCGCGCGAAGGAGCTCGGCGTCGAGAAGGTCGAGCTGGATGCGCTGCTGCGTCGTGCCGATTTCATCACGCTGCACACGCCGATGACCGAGAAGACCAAGAACATCCTCAACGCCAAGTCGCTGGCCGCCTGCAAGAAGGGCGTCCGCATCATCAACTGCGCGCGCGGCGGTCTCGTCGACGAGCAGGCGCTCGCCGATGCGCTGAAATCGGGTCATGTCGCCGGCGCCGCCTTCGACGTGTTCGTCGAGGAGCCGGCCAAGGCCAACGTGCTGTTCGGCGCGCCCAACATGATCTGCACGCCGCACCTGGGTGCAGCGACCGGCGAGGCGCAGGAGAATGTCGCGCTGCAGGTCGCCGAGCAGATGGCGGACTACCTGCTGACCGGCGCGATCTCCAACGCGATCAACGCGCCCAACATCACCGCTGAAGAAGCGCCGAAGCTGCAGCCGTGGGTGACGCTCGCCGAGCAGCTCGGCTCGTTCGCCGGCCAGCTCACAGAGACGAGCATCAAGGGCATCAGGATCGAGTACTCCGGCGAGGTTGCCGAGCTCAATTGCAAGCCGCTGACGGCCGCCACTCTGACGGGCGTGCTGCGCCCCTCGCTCGCGCACGTCAACATGGTCTCCGCCGGCACGCACGTGAAGGAACGCGGCATCCCCGTCGAGGAGACGAAGCGCGGCCAGGACGGCGCATTCGAGAGCTACATCAAGCTGACCGTCACGACCGACGAGTACGAGCGCACCATCGCCGGCACCGTGTTCTCGGAAGGCCGTCCGCGCATCATCCAGGTCCGCGACATCAACATGGAGTTCGAGATCGCGCCGCACATGCTGTTCATCCGCAACACGGACCAGCCCGGCTTCATCGGCCGTCTCGGCATGATCACGGCCGAGGCGAACCTCAACATCGCCACGCTGAACCTCGGCCGTGACCGGCCCGGCGGCGATGCCATCTGCGTCGCAGCTTTCGACGTTCCCGTCCCCGACAGCGTCCTGAGCAGCCTCCGCGCCCTCCCCCAGGTCGTCCGCGTCAACCGCCTGGAGTTCTGATCGAAACTGGGGTCAGAGCCGCAGAAGGCGAATGGGGTCAGACCCGCAGGGTCTGACCCCGACGTTCGCATAGCCCTCATTTCGTGTTGGGTCGCTGGTCGCCTCCCAAGGCATTGACCGTCTGCCGCGTCGAAGTCACAGTCGCATCGTCTCTTCGGGGGCGATGCGGTTGATCCGGCCGCCGCGAACCAGACGGAGTGCTCTCACATGCTCACGCGCCGCCCCAGCGCCTACCTCGTTCTCGCCTTCGCCACGGCGACATCGCTGTTCGCACTCGAAGGCCGCGCGGCCGACATCCAGGCCGCCAGCGCCATCGACGGCGTCATCGTATTCCCGCAAGGGGCCGAAGTGCGTCGCGTGACCAAGGTGAAGATACCCGCCGGCAGCCACACGCTGATCGTTCCCGATCTTCCAGCGCAGGCCCAGGCCGCGTCGATCCGCGTCGAGGGCAAGGCGACCGGCCGGCTCGAGATCGGCTCCGTCGACAGCCGGAGCCTTTCCGTGCCGCGCGGCGATCCGGAGGCGGCCGCCTCTGCACGCCGACGCATCGAGGCCGAGATCGAGAAGCTCCGCGACGAGCGCGCCGGCATCGTCGCCGAGCAGCAGGCCGGCGAGGCGCAGCGCACGTTCCTGACCAATCTCCTGCAGCTTCCCAATCGCCCCGCCCCCGCAGCGGGCGCTGCCGTGGCCGAGGACTGGGGCAAGGTGCTCGACCTCGTCGCCAGGCAGCTCGCCCCCGTCAACAAGTCGATCCTCGAAGCGGGCGTCCGCATCCGCGAGGTCGACCGCCGCATTCGCGACGCAGAAGGGCGGCTCCGCGCCGAGGCGCCGGCCGCCGAGAACCGTGTCGAGGTGAAGGTGGACGTGGCGGCGGCACAACCCGTGGAAGCCGAGATCACCATCCGTTATCAGGTGAGCGGCGCGTCCTGGCAACCCGTCTACGATGCCCGCCTCGCGACCGGCAGCAAAGCGGCAGCGCCGCGCATCGCGATCACCCGCCGCGCGATCGTCCAGCAGCGCACCGGCGAGGCATGGACCAACGTCGCGATGGCGCTGTCGACCACGCGCCCATCCGCCGGAACGTCCGCGCCCGAGCTTCGCCCGATCACGGTCGACTACCCGCCCGATCGCCCGCCGCCGCCCGCCTCGATGCCGGCGCCGGTGACGCGCTCGGCACCCGTGGCCGGCGCTGTGAGGGACGAGATGAGCAACGCCCGTGGTCGCGCCGATCTTGCGGTCGCCAAGGTCGCCGAAGAAGCCGCCATCGCCCAGCAGGCGCAGGTCGAGGCTGGCGCGTTCCAGGCCGTCTACACCATTCTCGGCCGCCAGACCGTCATGCCCAACGGCGAGCCGCGACGCCTCCAGATCGACCAGAGCGATCTGGAGACGGCCCTTACCGTTCGTGCAGCACCCCGTGTCGACGAGCGCGCCTTCCTCTATGCCAAGCTCACCGTACCTCGCGCGACGCCTTGGCTGCCGGGCCAGGTCTCACTGTTCCGCGACGGCACGTTCGTCGGCAACGGTCGTGTGCCGCAGTTGGCGCCGGGGCAGGACCACGAACTGGGCTTCGGCCCCGACGACCGCATCCGCGTGAAGTCGGCCACGCTCGAGGAAAAGCGGGCGGAGAGCGGCCTCATCTCGTCGACGAAGAGCGAGACGAAGAGCTATCGGATGACATTGAAGAACCTGCACGAGCGGCCGATCGCGTTCGTGGTCCACGACCAGATCCCGGTCTCCAACAATCAGGAGATCAAGGTGGAATTGATCGCCAAACCGCAGCCCACGAAGCGCGATCTGGAGGACAAGCGCGGCGTGCTCGCCTGGGAGGACAAGCTGGCGCCGGACGAGGAGAAGACGATCGATCTGGGATGGCGGCTCAGTTGGCCCGCGGCCAAGTCCATCAGAATCAATTAGTTCGCGCGAATTTGGTTTCAGCCAACGTGCGGCGCCGGTCGTGCGCTATCACGGCATATCGAAGGCAACGCCCGAATGCCGGCCATTCAGTGCGCGGCGGCACCGAGGTAGAGTTCCTTGATGAGGGCGTTGTTGGCGAGCTCGTCGCGGCTCTTGCCTTCGTAGGCGATCTCGCCGTGCACGATGATGTAGCCGCGATCCGCGATCTTCAGCGCCTGATTGAAGTTCTGCTCGGCCATCAGAACGGTGAGCCCGAAGCGGCGCTTGAGGTCGCCGATGGCAGCGATGGTCTGCGACACGAGCAGCGGCGACAGGCCGACCGAAGGCTCGTCCACCAGCAGCATGGTCGGCGAGGACATCAGCGCACGGGCTATCGCGAGCATCTGCTGCTGGCCGCCCGACATGGTGCCGGCGAGCTGCGTGCGCCGCTCCTTCAGAACCGGGAACGTCTCGTACGACAGCGCCATGTTGTCCGCGATCTTCGCGCGGGCCGCGGGACGGTAGGCGCCCAGCATCAGGTTTTCCTCGACCGTCAGCTTAGGGAACAACCGCCGGCCTTCCGGCACGAGGGCGACACCCAGGTTGACGATCTCCTCGGTGGTGAGGCGGGTGAGGTCGTGCGCGACGCCGTCGATGGTCAGCGTGATCGTGCCGGCGGAGGGGCGCACGGAGCCCATCAGGCACTTCATCAGCGTCGACTTGCCGTTGCCGTTCGTGCCCAGGAGCACGACGGTCTCGCCGTTGTTCACGTGCAGCGAGACGCCGGCCAGCGCGCGTACCGCGCCATAGCCGGCCTCGACGCCCGTCACGGTCAGCTCAAGCGCCAAGGTAGGCCTCCTGCACGCGTTGGTTGCCGACCACTTCCCGGGGCGTTCCCTCGCAGATGATCCGGCCCGCTTCGAGGCAGACGATCCGCTGCGAGAAGCGCATCACGGCATGCATGATGTGCTCGATCATGATGATGGTGATGCCCTCGCCGTTGAGTTTGAACAGCAGGTCCAGGACCTCGTCGATCTCGGAACTCGACAGCCCCGCCATCGCCTCGTCGGAAATCAGCAGCTTGGGGCGGGCGGCCATCGCGCGGGCCAGCTCCATCTTGCGCAGCTCGACCTGGCTGAGCTGGCTCGACATCACGTTGGCCTTGGCGGCCAGCCCCATCTTGTCGAGGATCGCGCCGACCTCGTCCATCGCCTGACGCGATGACTGGCCGTGGCCGCCGAAGTCGATGGGAATGAGCAGGTTCTCGAGCACGGTCATGCTGCGGAACGGGCGGGGGATCTGGAACGAGCGCGCGATGCCGCGGCGGAGCCGGACGTAGGCCGGCAGCTTGCCGATCTCCTCGCCTGCGAACATGATCGAGCCGGTGTCGTTGCGCAACGCGCCGGAGATGCAGTTGATCAGCGTCGTCTTGCCCGAGCCGTTGGGACCGATGAGGCCGAACCGCTCACCGGGGTTGATCGACACGTTCACGCTGTCGAGCGCGGTGAAGCCACCGAAACGCTTCGACACGTTCTCGGCCGCGAGGAGGGGCGCGCCTTCGTGAGCCCCGCTCGTGGCTCCGGTCATGCTTCCGGTCGTTCTTCCGGTCATGATTCTGAGCCTCCGCTGGGACGCACGGCCTTGGTCTTGAACAGGCCGATCTTGCGGAGCAATCCGATGATACCCTCCGGCGCGGCCACGACGAACAGGACCAGCATGATGCCGAGTACGAGGATGTTCAGCTCGGACGAGATCGTCACCGTCAGCACCTGCTGGGTGATCGACAGCAGAAGCGCGCCGAGCACGGGGCCGAGCCAGTGCGCGGTGCCGCCGATCAGCGACATGGCCAGGGGGGCGACCGAGTAGTTCAGGTCGAACGCCGCGCTCGGGATTGCGAACTGGAAGTACATCGGGTTGGGGGCGCCGGCCGCACACATCAGCGCGCCGGAGATGGCGCAGGCGATGAGCTTCAGGCGCAGCGTGGGGACACCGGAGCATTCCGCGGCAAGCTCGTCGTCGCGGATGGCACGCAGGCCGCGGCCGATCCAGCCGCGCTCGATGTAGCGTGCGACCGCGATCGCGATGACGACCATCACCATACCGAACACGAACATCATCTGGATGTAGGACGTGAACGGCGCCGTGACGGGGGGGCGCAGAAGCTGAATGCCGGCAGCGCCACCGACGAACTTCCAGTTGATGATGAAGGTCTCGACGATGATCGTCAGCGCGACCGTGGCGATCGAATAGAAGATGCCGCGCAGCCGCAGCGTGAGAAGGCCGGTGGCGAAGCCGAGCGCCGCACCGCATGTGGCTGCGACCAGCACCTGTACGGGCAGCGGCAGCGCGAACGCCTTGCCGACCGCCACGGCGATGTAGGTGCCCAGGCCGACGAACGCGGCAGTGCCGAAGTTCACGTAGCCCGCGTAGCCGCCCAGGATGTTCCAAGCGGTCGCCAGGACGACGAATTGCAGAACGACGTAACCGGCGAAGAAGATGTATTCGTTCTTGATGACCAGGGTCAGGACGTAGGCTGCGACAATGGCGAGTGCCGAGCCGATCCAGAAGGGCGTATCGCTGCGCATGGGTTACCTTCCGAACAGTCCTTGCGGACGAACTGCCAGAATGAACAGCAGCAGGCCGAATGAGATGGCCGGCGCCCAGGAAGCGCCGTAGAGCGTCAGCACGATGGATTCAGCGACGCCCAGGATGATGCCGGCGACGAGAGTGCCGCTCATCGAGCCCAGGCCCGCCATCACCACCACGCAGAACGTGCGGCCGATGTAGGCGCGGTCCAGCGTCGGCTCGACCGGCCCGACGATGATCAGCAATGCGCCGGAGAGCGCCAGCGTGGCGGTGGCGATGCCGAACGCCCACTGCTTGATCGCTATGGGATTGGCGCCCATCAGCCGCAACGCGCCTTCGTCCTGGGCCACGGCGCGAATGGCACGGCCTGAGAACGTGCGGGAAAAGTAGAGCGTCAGGGAGATGGTCAGAGCGAGCGCCACCGCGAAAGCCACGATCAGGCGCATGGGAATGCGCATGTCGCCGACGTCGATCGCGGAGCCGATGTAGGATGCGCTGACGGTGCGCTGATCGACGCCGAATGCGAGGATGATGCCGACCTCGATGATGAACATCACGCCGAAGAAGAATGCGAGGCCGCGGACGCCCGCGTCGGTGCCGCGCTTCTCGAACGTCTCGTAGTAGATCCGGTACATGATCACGCCGAAGACGAAGAACAGCGGCATGAGCATGAGACCCGCCAGCAGTGGATCGATCCCAAGCCCGTAGAGCATGTAGGTGAAGTAGGCGCCGAGCACGAGGAAGGCGGGATAGGCCAGATGCGGCACATCCAGGAGGCCGAACGCAACGGATAGCCCGAGGCTGACGGCGGCATAGAAGCAGCCGAGCAAAAAGCCCAGGACGATGGCGTCCAGCAGCAACTCGAAAGAGAACAAGAAGCCCCCTACTCATCAAGAGTCGCTCCCCGCCCGCGGGTCCCGTGCTCGCGGGCGGGGATGCGAATTCGTCAGCCTTTGCGGGCCTTCTCGAACGGAATGATGGGCTCGCCGGTCTTGCGGTCGGCCGGAGACAGGATCACCTGCCGACCTGGACCGCGGAACTGCTCGATATCCTTGTTCTTCACGCCGCGGAACTGCGCCTGCACGGTTCCCGTCTTCTCCCATTCGCCGTCCGCCGCGAACTTGATCGGGCCGACGATCGTCTTGTGGGTGTTGGAGCGCAGGTAGTTCGCGATCGCCTTGTGGTCGAGCGACTTCACGGACGCCACGGCCTGCTGGATCAACTGGCCCTGGGCGTAGCCATAAGGCGCCAGATAGTAGCCGAGCGGATCGACCTTGGCGGCAACGGCGCGCGGCTGGTACTTGGCGAAGAACTCCTTGGTGCCTTCGAAGAACATCGACGGCTCGGGCAGCCAGCTATTGTAGTTGATGACGCCGTTGAGCAGAGAGCCCATCGATTCCATCACGGCCGTGAACTGCAGGCCGACCATGCCGCCGCCGAAGATCTTGACGTTCTCGCCGACGCCGACCTCGTTGACCGCGCGCAGGATGCCGGCGGAGTCGGGCGGATAAGAGCAGACGAACACCATATCCGCCCGCGCCGCGCGCAGTGCGCGGATGATGGCGGAGAACTCGACGGTGTTCGGCGGATAGTTCTGCTCGAACACGATCTTCATCTTCTTCTCGTTGGCGACGCCCTTGGCGAGCTTGACGAGGTTCTGCGCGAATTCCTGGTCTGCCGCCAGGAATGCGATCGACTTGGCACCGGCCTTCTCGCCGATCTCGATGAAGCTGCGGCCCCAACTGTCAGCGGGTCCCCACGGCGCGATATTGAACCACTTGTCGTGCTTGACGGTCTGGTTCACCTGGAAACTGAAGTTGCCCATCAGCAGCAGATCACGCTGTTTGACCAGCGGCATGATCGGGCCGGTAGGCACGGTCGCGTAAGGCGCGAAAAGCAGGTCGACCTTGTCGACGTCGAGGAGCTTGGAGTAGATCGCCGGCGTCGTCGTGGCGCTGGACTGGTCGTCATAGACCACCAGCTCGACCTTGCGCCCGAGCAGGCCGCCCTTGGCGTTGACGTCGTCCTTCCAGACCTCGATGCCCAGCAGCGAAGCCTTGCCGCCGGCCGCGAGACCGCCGGTCTGGGGCATCGAGAGGCCGATCTTGACGGGGCCTTGCTGGGCGCCAGCCACCCGCGGGCCGAGCGTCGTGCCGGTGGCGACTGCCGCCGCGCCGGTCATCTGAACGGCGGTGCGCCGTGTAACCCTGATCTTGCTCACGCAGAATTCCTCCCGAACATATCGTGGGTCTGATGCCCACACGTTGCAGAGATTGCGGCTGGTACTGGTACGATACAGGCACGACAGTCAGGCGCGGCGAACAGCGACGACAATCAGATACGCAATATCACGGCCCGCCGCCAGTGCCTGGATGGAGGACGTCGCCCATCCCGATGTGTCGTCGATCCGTCAATTCGCCTTGATGTTGGCTTCCTTGACGACCTTCTCCCACTTGCCCAGCTCGACACCGATGAACTTGGCGAAATCGCCGGAGCCCATCTTGACGATCTCGGCGCCTTCGCGCTCGAAGGCGGTCTTCAACTCTGCCGTGTTCTGCACGGCCGTGATCTCGGAGGCGACCTTGTCCACGATCGCCTTGGGCAGGTTGGCTGGACCGACGACGCCCCACCAGTTCATCGCCTCGTAGCCGGGCACGCCGGCATCGGCGATCGGCGGCAGATCGGGCAGGATCGCAGCGCGCTTCGGGCTGCCGACGCCGAGCGCGCGCAGCTTGCCGGACTTGATGTGCGGCGTGGTCTGGACCAGCGAGCCCATCGTCACCTGGCTGTGGCCGGCGATGACATCGATCATCGCGGGTCCACCGCCCTTGAACGGCACCTGCACGATGTCGAGCTTGGTCATGTAGAGGAACAGCGAGGAGCCGAGGTGCTGGAAGCTGCCGACGCCGGCGTGCGCCATGTTCAGCTTGCCGGGGTTCGCCTTCGCATAGTCGATCAGCTCCTTCACGCTCTTGACGGGAAGGGCGGGGTTGACAGCCAGCACGTTGGGGCCGGCGCCGACCAGTGCGATCGGCGTGATCGACTTCAACGGGTCGTACTTGAGCTTGTAGAGCCACGGGTTGACCGCGTGAGCCAGCGAAATGACCAGCAAGGTATAGCCGTCGGCGGGGGCGGCGATCGCTACCTCGGTACCGATGACGCCACCGGCGCCGGCGCGGTTGTCGACCACGACCTGCTTGCCGATCTTCTCGCCGAGCTTGGTCGCGACCATGCGGCCGACGACGTCGTTGGAGCCGCCCGGCGGGAACGGGATGATCATGCGAATCGGGCGGGTCGGGTATTCCTGGGCGGAAGCTACCGCCGAAACTGCCACGAGACCTGTACCGATTGCGGCGAGGCATGCTGCTGTGCGCTTCATCAGGCTTTCCTATGCATCTGCGTTGGCGTCGGCATCCGCCGGCGTGTCGGCGCCGAGAGAAGACCGTTCTTCATATCGGGTGGCGGCGCGAAAGTTCCATTGGGCGTGCGTCCTATAGTGCGGATGTCGGAGCCGCGACCTGCCATCGCCGAGCCCAGCCATCCGTACCATCAGCCCCGAGGGGATCACTGTGCCTTGATGCCGGCGGCCTTGATGACCTTGCCCCACTTGTCGGTCTCGGCAGCGATATGCTTCGAGAACTCCGCCGAACTCATCGTCACGATCTCGGAAGCATCCTTGGCGAACTGCTCCTTTACTGCAGGGGCACCGAGCGCCGCCGCCACTTCCTTGTTCAGCTTCGCCGCAATCGGCGCAGAAAGCCCCTTCGGTCCGGCGAGGCCGAACCAGTTGACTGCGGAGTAGCCGAGCACGCCCGCTTCGGAAACCGTGGGCAGATCCGGCAGCAAGGGATGGCGCTTGAGACCCGTCGTCGCCAGACCGCGCAGCTTGCCGGACTTGACGTGTGGCACGGAGGAGATCAGCGCGCTGATCAACGCCTGGCTGTGGCCGCCGAGCACGTCCACCAGCGCCGGACCGCCGCCCTTGAACGGCACTTCGACGATGTTGATGCCAGCCATGTGGGCGAAGTTCGCAACCGCAAGATGCTGGAAGCTGCCGACGCCGGCATGGCCGATGTGGATCGAGGCAGGCTTGGCCTTGGCCAGCGCGAGAAGCTCCTTGACGCTGGTGGCGGGAACGGACGGATGAACGACGAGCGCGCTCGCCACCTGGCCGAACATCGCGACCGGCACGAAATCCTTCGTCATGTCGTACTTGAGCTTATAGAGCCACGGATTGACCGCGTGCGCCATGGAAACGACTAGAAGCGTGTAACCGTCGGGCGCGGCGTTCAACACGATGTCGGTGCCGACCGTGCCGCCTGCGCCCGCGCGGTTGTCGACCGAAAACTGCTTGCCCATTCGCTCGGTGAGCTGGGCGGCGACCATACGGGCGATCAGGTCCGTGCTGCCCCCCGGTGCGAACGGGAGCACCATCCGGACGGGTTTGGTCGGATAGTCCTGGGCTCGAAGCGGAACTGAGGCCTGAGCCACCGCCATCGCGGCCACGGCCGGCAGAAGCGCGAACCTCGCGCGGATCGTATTCATCGTCTCCATCTCCCTATGGACTTCCGCACGGGTTGCCTCCCATGCTCGAATGTCATCTGCCGCCGATATTTCTACGCGATGATATCAGCGAAAGCCAGACGGGAAGCTCCGGAAAGCTCCTAGTCCATAAGACTTGATGGTCATCAACCGGCCGGCCCCACCCCGGCTTTATGAAGAGCCATCGTGAAGGCCATCGGCGCGGCGCACAGCGGTGCCCGCTCCGGCCCGGAGGCAGGAACAGCGGATGACGATCAGGAACCTCGATGCGCTGCTCGCGCCGAAGTCCGTCGCTCTCGTCGGTGCGACCGAGCGGGCAGGATCGGTCGGCTCGACCATCGCGCGCAATCTCATCGCGCCCGGCTTCAACGGGACGGTCATGCTCGTCAATCAGAAGGCCGACCTCGTCCATGGGCGGCCGTGCTTTCCCTCGATCGCCGCGCTGCCGAAAGCACCCGATCTCGTCGTCATCGCGACGCCCGCACCGACCGTCGCGAAGCTCGTCGGCGAAGCTGCGGCGCGCGGAGCACGGGCCGCGGTCGTGATCACCGCGGGTCTCGATGACGGGGAGCGGCGTCTCATGCTGGAGGCTGGCCGGGACAAGCTGCTGCGCGTTCAAGGGCCGAACTGCATCGGGCTGCTGCTGCCTCGGATCGGGCTCAACGCCAGCTTCGCGCAATGTAACGCCTTGCCCGGCGACCTCGCCTTCCTGTCGCAGTCGGGCGCGCTCGTCACTGCGGTGATCGACTGGGCGACGTCGCGGCGCATCGGTTTCTCGCACATCGTCTCGCTCGGCGACATGGCGGACGTGGATTTCGGAGACATGCTCGACTATCTCGCAGGCGACACCCAGAGCCGCGCGATCCTGCTCTATGTCGAGGCGATCACACATGCCGAGAAATTCATGTCGGCGGCACGGCGTGCGGCGCGCGTGAAGCCCGTCATCGCGATCAAGGCCGGGCGCAACGCGGCAGCGGCACGGGCCGCCGCATCGCATACGGGCCGGCTGGCCGGCATGGATGCCGCCTACGATGCGGCCTTCCGGCGGGCGGGCGTGCTGCGCGTCAATGCGCTGGAGGAGCTGTTCGAGGCGGCAGAAATGCTCGCGCGCATGCCGCGACATACGGGTGAGCGGCTGCTCATTCTCACCAACGGTGGCGGCGCGGGCGTGCTTGCTACCGATCATCTGGGCGACGAGCAGGGGCGGCTCGCGAAGCTGTCGCCGCAAACGATCGAGATTCTCGATGGCAAGCTTCCAGCCAACTGGTCGCGCGCCAATCCCGTCGACGTGATCGGCGATGCGGGACCCGAGCGGTATGCCGATGTGCTGGCCGTGGCGCTCGCCGATCCCGATTGCGACGCGGTCCTCGCCATCAATTGCCCGACCGCACTCGCCTCCAGCACGGAGATCGCGCGACGCGTGATCGCGACGTGGACGGCGGCGCGACCAACGAAGCCGCTCATCACGAACTGGCTCGGCGCTGCCGCTGTCGAGGAATCGCGACGGCTGTTCGCGGAAGCCGGTGTCGCGACATTCGAGACGCCCGGCGCGGCAGTGCGTGGCTACATGCAGCTCGTTCGGCATGGGCGGGCGCAGGACGAGTTGATGCGGACGCCACCGGCGACGCCCAAGGGCGATGCGCCGGATATCGCGGCCGTGTCGTCCGTGATCGGCAATGCCCTGAAGACGGGCCGTACGATACTCTCGGAACTCGAAGGCAAAGACCTCGTCGCCGCCTACGGCATTCCCGTGGTGCCGACGCTCCGGGTCGCCGATCCAGACGAGGCGCGGCGGCAAGCCCAGGTGCTGCTCGCTGGCCATGGCGCCGTCGCATTGAAAATTCTTTCCGACGACATTTCGCACAAGTCGGATGTCGGCGGCGTGGTGCTCGATCTGGGCAATGCTGACGCGGTGCACGCTGCAGCGGTCGCCATGCTCGAGCGCATCAAGGCCGTGAAACCCGAGGCGCACATCGACGGCTTCACGATCTCGCCGATGATAAAGCGGCCCCGTGCACACGAATTGATCGCGGGCATCACGGTCGACGCGACGTTCGGGCCGCTGGTGCTGTTCGGCGCGGGCGGCACTGCCGTGGAGGTCGTGGCGGACACATCGCTCGCGCTGCCGCCGCTCGACATCAAGCTCGCGCGCGACCTGATCGCCGGCACCCGGATCGCAAAGCTGCTGGCCGGATACCGTGATCGCAAAGCCGCCGATCTCGAGGCGATCGCCCTCTCGCTCGTGCGGCTCAGCGCACTCGCGTGCCGCCATCCCGAGATCCGCGAGATCGACATCAATCCGCTGCTGGCCGACGAGACCGGCGTGATCGCGCTCGATGCGCGGGTGCGCATCGCAGACAACCTCGCGACGCCGCGTCCGCGGCTGGCGATCAAGCCCTATCCGGAGACGTGGGAAAAGCGGATTGCAGGCCACGCGACGCCCTCGCTGCTGCTGCGTCCGATCCGGCCGGAGGACGAAGCGCTCTATGCGGCGTTCCTGTCACGCGTGACGGCGGAGGATCTGCGGCTGCGGCTGTTCGCGCCGCAGAAGTCACTGACGCACAAATTCCTCGCACGGCTCACGCAGATCGACTACGCGCGGGAGATGGCGTTCGTGGCTCTGTCCGAAGACGGCGGGGAGCTGCTCGGCGTGGCGCGCTTCATCGCCGATCCCGACTATATCAGGGCGGAATATGCCGTGATCGTAAGGTCGGACCTGAAGGGGCGCGGAATCGGCTGGGCGCTGATGTCCCACCTGATCGACTACGGCCGCGCCACCGGCATCCGGGAGCTGTACGGTTCAGTGCTGACAGAGAACACCAGCATGCTCGAGATGTGCAGGGAGCTGGGCTTCACGATCGCGCTGGATCCCGACGACCTCGCGGTGCGTCACGTGACGTTGAAGATCGCGGCAGTCTGATCGGTTATTTCTGGCTGGCTATTTCCGGCCGGCGGGATCGCGCAGGCTCGAGATGTAGGCGATGAGGTCGGCGCGATCACCGGCCTCGATCACGAGGTTCGGCATGCTGTTGTGCGGCGTCCGCAGCCAGACTGCGATCGCCGTGCCGGTCATCCCGGGCGTGTTGGCAATGACGCGGAACGCCGCGAGGCCCGGCACAGGGGAGAACTTGTCGCCGGGTCCGACACCGTGGCACCGGGCGCAGTTGCTCTGCGCATAGGCGGCTCCGCGCGATGCGTCACCACCGGATTGCGCGAAGGCTTGCGGGGCGGCCGTGGCCATCAGTGCCACTGCCGCTGCCGCGCAGATCGTAGAAACCACCCGATTCATCGCAGCTCCTCATTCGCCGGCTGGAACCCTCCCGAGCCACCCGGCGCGATTAATTTCTTGGTTCATCGAGGCCGGCAGATCAGCGGCAGATCAGGACAGGGATGGCGCTGTGCGTGACGACCTGATTCGCCTGACTGCCGAGCAGAAGCCGGGACAGTCCACGGCGGCCATGAGACGCCATCACGATCAGGTCGCAACCACTCGCCTTCGACTGCTCGATGATCCCGTCGGCAGGGAACTGGTCTCGGACATGCTTCTGATCACAATCGACACCGGCTGCCTTCGCCGTCGCCGCCACCTCCTTCAAAACCTGGGCGGCATTTTCGGCGCACGACTTCTCGTAGGCGTCGATGGGAAAGCCGACGGCCATCTCGCCGGGAACCTTGGTGGCCCAGGACTCGGTCACGAACACGGCGGTGATCCTGGCATTCAAGGCCTTCGCCAGTGCGATGCCCTGTTCCACCGCCTTGTTCGCCAGCTCGGACCCATCGGTCGCAATCAGCAGATGCTTGTACATTTGTCGGTTCACCTTTGCTTGACCGATCGTTGCCGATCGCTCCGGAGAAGTATGGCGTTTCGCCAGGCCCGTCCGGATCGGCGCGTGCGACGTGACAACCGCCGCGGACCATACGAATGTGGGGTGCAGGCTCGCGATGGACCTTGATATCGCTCAACCCGTGGCACTGGACAGGCAACGGTATCGGGCACCGGTTGACGCCTTCTGCGGGTGGGTTAGACATGGCTGCACGTTTCGACGCTTCACGGTTCGAACGGCGGCTTTCGAGGATGCGCTTCCCCGACGACAGTTCGCCTGAAACCGAGCCTTCCGCGCCTATCCGAGGACCGTCAGAATGCAAGGTGATGAGGGCCGTCATGGCGGCGCTCGAAGGCCGGGCGCCAAAGGTCCATTCGGCCGCATCGGCCACGTCTTCGACTTGATCTGCGCATGGCTCATCGATCGCGGTCTCGTCACCACGAGCGTGTTCGAGACGGAAACGCGCACGAAGCTGGCGCTCGAAGCGGCTCAATTGGGAACATGGTCGTGGGACCCCGTGACCGACACGCTCGATGTCGACGACCTGGCAGCCGCGCTGTGGGGGATCTCCGGAAGCCCGCGCACGACGCTGCATGCGATCGAAGGCATGGTGCACCCGGATGACCGGAGCGCACGCCGGAAGGCCATTGAACGCGCCATCGATCCGACCGGCGATGGCAACTACTTCGCGGATTTCCGGATCGTGACGGACGACGGCATCATCCGGCACATCGTTTCACGCGGGGCGACCGAGTTCCGTCTGGGAAAGCCGGTGCGGCTGATCGGGGTCGTGCGGGACGATACGCGCCGGCGCGAGGCGCAGAATAGCGAGCGGCGTTCCGAAGAGCGACTGTCCGGGATTCTCGCGATCGCAGCGGATGCCATCGTCTCGATGGACGAGAAGGGCCGCATCGTCCTCTTCAACCAGGGCGCGGAGAGGATCTTCGGCTATACCAGCGCCGAAATCATGGGCCAGCCGCTCGATACGCTCATTCCCCAACGCATACGGTCCTCACACGCGGCACACGTCCAGCGATTCGCGGCTTCCGGCGTGACGGCGCAGCGGATGGGCGAGCGGCGGGAAGTCGCCGGCTTACGCAAGGACGGCACCGAATTCCCGGCGGAAGCCTCGATTTCCAAGCTCGTCGTCGACGGCAGCACGACTTTCACCGCGGTGCTGCGCGACGTCACGGACCGCAAGCGGCTCGAAGCGGAGCTCGAAAGGCGGGTCGCCGAACGCACGGCGGAACTCTCCGCACTGCTGGATGCCGTGCCCGACGGCATCGTCCAGACCGACACGCAACGCCGGATTCGCGTACCCAACGCCGCGATCGGCCGGTTGTTCGGCTATGGCCGCGACGAATTGATCGGGAGAGCGTCGAGCATCCTGTTCGCGTCGGACGCCGACAACGCCGCAATCGGCGAAGCCTGGCGCGCCCTCGACGCGGGCCGGCCGTTCGAGTCGATGGCCCTGGAATGCCGTCGGAAGGACGGATCGACCTTCAGCGCGATGGTTCGCGGCAGCGCCGTGCGCGATGCCGACGGCAACGTGATCGGCAGGGTCGGCATGATCCGCGACGTGACCGAGGAATTGAAGCGCCAGAAGGCGCTCAGCGTGGCCCAGCGCATGGAAGCGTTCGGCCAGCTCACAGGCGGCATCGCGCACGACTTCAACAATCTGCTCACCGTCATCACGGGGAATCACGAGCTGCTCGAGATGCGGCTGCAGGACGAGCGTCAACTCGCCCTCCTGAAGCGCGCGCAAACGGCTGCCGAGATGGGCGCGCGCCTGACCTCGCGGCTGCTGACGTTCGCGCGGCGGCGTCAGTTCTCGGCCTCACTCCTGAGCCTCAACGAGCAGATCACGCAGATGGTCGATCTGCTGCGGCGATCGATCGGCGAGCAGATCACGCTGACGACCAACCTGTCGCCGAAGCTGCCGCTGGTGAAGGCCGATCCGAGCGAGATCGAAAACGCCGTTCTCAACCTCGCGATCAACGCGCGTGACGCGATGCCCGGCGGCGGCACCATCGTGATCGAGACCAGCGCGCACGTCGTCGACGGCAGCGGCCTGTCGAACGACACGAAGTTGAAACCGGGCCACTACGTGCGGCTGTCGGTGACGGACACGGGCAGCGGCATGCCCCCCGATGTCGTGAGCCGCGCGTTCGAGCCGTTCTACACGACGAAGCCGCACGGCAAGGGCACCGGTCTCGGGCTCAGCACGATCCACGGTTTCGCGCAGCAGTCGGGCGGCACGGTCACGCTCTACAGCGAGCCGGACATCGGCACGACGGTCAGCATCTACCTGCCGAGCGTCGACCAGGACGGGCGGCAGTCCCAGCTCGTGCTCGACGACGACGCGTTGCCGCTGTCGGCCGGCGAAAAAGTGATGCTGGTCGAGGACAATCCGGAAGTCCGCCAGGTTGCGCTTCAGTTGCTCGAGGGGCTCGGCTACAGGGTCCACGAGTTGCATTCCGGAGCCGCAGCGATCGCGGCGTTGGATAACGGCGGCGCGGCCGAATACGATGTCGTGTTCTGCGACGTCGTGATGCCGGGCGGCGCATCCGGTTTCGATGTGGCGCGGTGGGTCGCGGCACATGCACCCCATCTGCGCGTGCTGCTGACGTCGGGCTATCCCGACGAGGTCGCGAGCGGCAGCTCCGGCGACATCGCGAGCCAGCCGCTGCTGCGCAAACCCTACAGCCGGATAGAACTCGCGCGCGCGCTGCGCCAGGTTCTCGACGCGGAAGCGTGACGTCTCATTTCTGCCGGACATTGTGGCGAGAACCGGCTATCGTGAAACGGGCTCTCGGCAGAGAGGTCGGCTCAGCGGAGGGGTGAGGCGATGGCTTTGTTGCGGACGGTGCTCGGCGTGACGCTCGCTGGCTTGTGCTGGCATTGCGAGGTCCTGGCCCAAGGCGCGCCGGTCGGATTTCCACCGGCGCCCCCCTCGACCGCAGCCGCCCAGCCAGCGCCTTCAGCCGCAAAGCCGGCTGCCGACGTGGTACCCGCCAAGACCCTGTTCGGCGCCGTCAGACAACCAGCGCCGATTCGACCCGCTGCTGTCGGGGGATATGCGGGCGGATGTCTCGCCGGCGCCCGCGCGCTGCCGATCGACGGCAAGGCGTGGCAGGCGATGCGGCTCAGCCGGAACCGTAACTGGGGGCACCCTGAGCTCGTGCGATGGGTCGAGAACTTCGCGGTCGCCGCGCAGAAGGCCGACGGATGGCCCGGTCTCCTCGTCGGCGACATTTCTCAACCGCGTGGCGGTCCGATGCTGACGGGCCATGCGAGCCACCAGATCGGGCTCGACGCGGACATCTGGTTCACGCCGATGCCGAACCGGCGACTGAGCGAGACCGAGCGCGAGGAAATGTCGGCGGTCTCCATGCTCGCCGCGGACAAGATATCCGTCGACCCGCAGCGCTGGGACGAGCCGCGCGCGCGCATCATCATGCGGGCGGCGACGTCGCCGCAGGTGGAGCGGATCTTCGTCCATCCCGCGATCAAGAAGGCCCTGTGCGAAAGCGCGGACAAAATGGGGCCGAACCGCGCCTGGCTGTCGAAGGTGAGGGCCTACTGGGGCCATCACTATCATTTTCATGTGCGGATGGGCTGCCCGAAGGACAGCGCGAGTTGCAAGCCGCAACCACCACCGCCGGGCGACGACGGCTGCGGCGCGGAACTCACCGACTGGTTCAAGCGGATCACCGCGCCGCCCAAGCCCGTGACCGGCCCGCCGAAGCCGCCGCCGCCGCCCATCACGCTCGCCAGATTGCCGGCCGAGTGTCGCGTGGTGCTCGAGACCGGCGTGTCGAAGGGCATCGTGAAGCCGGCTCCGGCAGAGCCGGCGGCCTTGCAGGCAGGCGCTCGGTAGACCCGTTGGCTTAGACCGGGTCGAGCGAAGCCTCGCGAAGCGCGACCCAGCAACCGGCGACAGAACTCGAGAAGCTGGGTCGCGGCTGTGCCTTGACCCAGCCTCCACAGATCGCACGACGCAGCGTCAGGCCGCGCATCCGCAGTCCAGTTCATCGGCGGCGGCGCCCATCCGGAGCCGGGGCTTACCGCCAAGCCAGCCCGTGCGGCTCAACTCCAGCGACGGGCAGCCTGCGACGGCCTTGTCGCTCGCCTGTCTCCGGGCCGTGCTGCGCTCGACGCAGCGAAAGCCAGCCTTCTCCAGAACGCGCCTGGAGGCGACGTTGGCGATGCCGCTCGACCCATGGATGACCTTGGTTTCAGTGTAGCGGAACACGGCGCCGGCCAGCGCGCGGACAGCCTCGGTCATCAGACCCTGCCCCTGATGCTCGACGTCGAGCAGGAAGCCCAGCGACAGCGCGTCGCCGCGATCGAGCGAGCGCACGCCGATCAGGCCGATCAACCGGCCGGGGCGCGCCTTCTCGGCGAGTGCGAGATCGAGGCGTAGCCCCGCCTCGTTGCCGGCCCGCGCTTCGTCGATCCAGCGGATCGGCTCGCCTTCCGGAAAGGGCTGCGGCCAGGCGGCCGCGTTGCGGGCCAGCGCCTCGCGCCAAGCCACGGAATGGAGCGCCTGCGCGTCATCGACGGTCGGCCACCGCAGCCAGAGACGCCGGGTCTCCAGACGGAAAACATCGTCACGGAACAAATCGGGAAAAACGGCCAGTTCGTCGAGGGTTCCGTCATCGAGCAGGGTCATGTCGATCACTCCGGCTGCGAAAAATGCAAAAAGGGCGGATGGTTTCCCATCGCCCCCTATTGCCGAGCCGGAGATCTAAGCCGCGGACGTGACGTCCGAATGACCGATCTGTGTGGGCTCACCGCGGGGGTCCTGGGGACCTGCGGCGAGCCATTTGGCATCTCGCCGCGTTATTCTGCTGCTACTGCTTTGACGGGTTTGACCGAAATGAAGACCCGGTCGTTTCTGCGCCGACGGAACTCGACGACGCCATCGATCTTGGCGAAAATCGTGTGGTCGCGGCCCATGCCGACATTGTCGCCCGGGTGACACTTGGTGCCACGCTGGCGAACGAGGATGTTGCCGGCGAGCACTTCCTGGCCGCCATAGCGCTTCACGCCGAGCATCTTCGGGTTGCTGTCGCGGCCGTTGCGGGATGAACCGCCTGCTTTCTTCTGGGCCATAGTGGTCCCCTGTCCTGATCGTGGCGCTACGGCTGAACTTTCGGGCATTGCCCGTGGGTCAGGTGCGCCGGGTTGTATCACTCACAGAGCGCAATCCGCGCCCTCTCCAAATCTTCTACGCCTCGCCGGCCGATATTTACTCGACCTGTCAGGCCGAGATGCCGGTGATCCGGACCTTGGTCAGGTCCTGGCGGTGGCCCTTCTTGCGGCGCGAATTCTTACGGCGGCGCTTCTTGAAGGCGATCAGCTTGGGGCCGCGGGTCTGCTCGACCAGCTCCGCCGTGACCTTGGCGCCTGCAACCAGCGGCATGCCGAACTTGACGCTCTCGCCTTCGCCCACCATGAGCACTTCAGTGAACTCGATCGTGCCACCGGCGTCGCCGGCCAGCCGCTCGATCTCCAAAACGTCGTCCTGGGCAACACGATACTGTTTGCCGCCCGTCTTGATGACTGCGTACATAGCTGATCCTTCAGCGTTTTTTACCGCGCCCTGTGGCGCCGCGAGCGAATCTCGCGGTCTTGTCGGCCTTCAGATGCCGGGTTGCCCCGACACCCGGGCCATGAGCCTCGGGCAGCGCCTCTTGCGCGGGAGCCTCTCAGCCCTCGCGAACGGAGGCAGTTATGATCGAGGAGGCGGAGCGCGTCAACAGATTTGCTCGGGGGTGACGCCCGCCCGGAGAACAGATGGCCTCTCGGCTGCAGGAGGGCTTTCAACTCCCGAGCTCCCTGGTTCCAACAACGCTCATCGACCCGCAGTTCTGGCGGGAACACGAGGGGCGAACGAGGGCCGCGTGACAAACGCGGCGAAGTCGTTAGAGCGTGTGAGGACGGCGCTGGCCGAAGCCGCACTCTCATTCGAGGATCATCGCACCTGTCGCCGAGCTCCACGCCTTACAGCCCGAAACTCAACAACCTGCGCGGCATCCTGTGGATGCTGGCGGCGGTGAGTGCGCTGACGCTGATGTTCGCGATCGTCAAGCATCTCGTGCAGGAGCTGCCGGTGTTCGTGGTCGCCATCGGGCGCACCGCCTTCGCGCTCGTGCTTATGGTGCCGTGGATGATGCGGGTCGGCCTCGACGGCGTGAAGACGCAGCGCCCGATCGGGCACGCGATGCGGTCGTTCCTCGGGGTCGCAGCCTTCGTCTGTGTGGTCTATGCGCTGTCGAAGCTGCTGCTGGCCGACGCCATGGTGCTGGCGTTCACATCGCCGCTGTGGTCGATCGTCGTTTCAGCGGTGATCCTGGGCGAGATCGCGGGCCTGCGCCGGATCGCGGCGACTGTCGCGGGCTTCGCCGGCGTTCTGCTGATCGTGAAGCCGCACGGCGGGTTCGAGCCGGCCTCGCTGATCGCGCTCGGCAGCGCGCTGCTCACCGCGCTCGCGATGATCACGCTGAAGCGCCTCAGCGCGACCGAGCCGCCGACGCGGATCGTGTTCTATTTCTTCCTGTTCGGCACCCTGATGCTGCTCGTTCCCGCGATCGCCACGTGGCAGACGCCGACGCTCGTGCAGTGGGGCTGGCTGTTCGCCGCGGGCCTGTTCGGCGCGGCGGGTCAGGACTGGCTGGCACGCGCCTACGACGCCGCCGAAGTGACGATCGTCGCGCCGTTCGATTTCCTGCGGCTGCCGATCGCGGCCGTTCTAGGGTTCGCGCTGTTCGACGAGATACCGGACCGGTGGAGCGTCTTGGGCATGGGCATCATCGTAGCGGCATCGCTCTACATCGCGCGGCGCGAGGCAGAGGCGCGGGGGAGGAAATCGTGAGGTGATCGATCCGCGCCTTGCCGTTGCCGCATTGCCCCGCGCCGCTGCCCGCCGCTATAAGCATCCGCATGGAAATCAGAACACAGGCCTTCAAGGCGAACGTCGCGGGCGCGCTCGTGGACCCGGAATTGCAGCGCGCGCTGAAGGGGCTCGACGGCAGTCTCGTGGCGCAGCGGCGGGCCGCGTACGAGCGGCTGCCGGAGTTCGAGGCGCTGCGTGACGTCGGCCGCGACATCCGCGACCACGCGCTGCGGCACCTGGATCTCTATCTCGAGGCCTACGAGAAGAACGCGATCGCGGCCGGCGCGAAGGTGCATTGGGCGGCAGATGCGGCCGAGGCGCGCGAGATCATCCTGGGCATCTGCCGCGACGTGGACGCGAAGATCGTCACCAAGGGCAAGTCCATGGTGTCGGAGGAGATCGGCCTCAACGCGCATCTGGAAGCCGCCGGCATGGAGATCGTCGAGACGGACCTCGGCGAATACATCCTGCAGATCCGGCACGAGGGGCCGAGCCACATCATCGCGCCCGCCATCCATCTGACGCAGGGGCAGGTCGAGGCCGACTTCCGGCGGCTGCACACGAAGCTGCCGCGGGATCGCGTACTCGACGAAGCGCCGCAACTGGTGGCGGAAGCCCGCCAGATCCTGCGGGAGAAGTTCCTCGCCGCCGATGTCGGAATAACCGGCGCGAATTTTCTCGTCGCGGAGACGGGCTCGTCCGTCATCGTCACCAACGAAGGCAACGGCGACCTCACGCAGTCGCTGCCGAAAGTGCACGTTGTCGTGACCTCGATCGAGAAGATCGTGCCGACGCTGGAAGATCTCGCCACGCTGCTGCGGCTGCTCGCGCGTTCGGCGACGGGCCAGGAGATGTCATGCTACACGACGCTTTCGACCGGGCCGCGCAGGCCGGCCGATCCCGATGGCCCCGAGGCGTATCACGTGGTGCTCGTCGACAACGGGCGCAGCGAGATGCTCAAAGGCGAGATGCGCGAGATGCTGCGCTGCATCCGCTGCGGCGCGTGCATGAACCATTGTCCGGTCTACGGCGCGATCGGCGGTCACGCCTACGGCTGGGTCTATCCGGGGCCGCTCGGCGCGGCGCTCAATCCGTCGCTGATCGGCGTGAAGCAGGCCGCCCATCTGCCGAACGCGTCCACATTCTGCGGCCGGTGCGAGCAGGTCTGCCCGATGAAGATCCCGCTGCCGAAGCTGATGCGGCATCACCGCGAGACGGATTTCGCGGCGGGCAGTGAAGGGAGCACGAGTTCCGCGTATCGCGCGGGCCTCGGCTTGTGGGCAGCGGTGGCGCGGAGGCCGCGGCTTTATCATCTCCTGACGCGGTTCGGGATCGCGGCGCTCGGCGCGATGGGACGTCGGCGCGGCCGGTTCCGCTGGCTGCCGATGGCCGGCGGGTGGACCAGGCATCGCGATTTCCCGGCACCGCAAGGCCGCACGTTCCAGCAGCTCTGGGCCGAGCGCCAGCGCGGAGTCGACCGATGAGCAGCCGAGCGAGCATCATGGCGAAGGTGCGGGCGGGCGTTGCTGCCGGTTCGCCGGTCGTCGACGAGGGGACGGAGGCCGAGCGCCGCGCGACTGTCGCTGCGCGCCTCGCCGGTCCTCAGCGGCACCTCGTACCGGAGCGAGTGGCCGGCAAGTCGCCGCCAGAGCTTGCCGCGGTGCTGCAGCGCTGGATCGAGATGGCCGGCGGCGAGTTGGTGAATGTTGCTTCGAACGCGGCGCTTCCTGGGGCAATCGCGGGATATCTGCGGCGGCATAACCTTCCGCAGCGGGTACGGGTCGGGGCCGATGCTTTGCTGGTCGGCTTGCCGTGGTCGGGCGAGGCGCAGCTCGACGTTGCTCGCGGGCCGGCCGAGCGGACGGATATCACCGGCCTCACTCATGCGCTGGCGGCGGTCGCCGAGACAGGCACGCTGGTCGTCGCGTCGGGGGCCGACAACCCGGTGACGCTGAGCTTTCTGCCGGAGAACAACATCGTGGTCGTCCAGCGCGGCGATATCGTGGGGCCGCTGGAGGATGCCATGGCGCGGCTGCGTGAGGCTGGCTCAGGTGCCGAAGCCATGCCGCGAACCCTCAACCTCATCTCGGGCCCCTCGCGGTCGGCCGACATCGGCGGCATCCCGGTTCTGGGCGCCCACGGACCCAAGCGGCTGTGCGTGATGGTGGTCGGTTAGAGTTTGCTCCGAGCCGGGGTGCAAACGCTGTTGCGCGGCGCGGTGTTCGGCGCTATCTAGCGGGCCTGTCCGTCGCGCCGCCATCGGCACGCGTACGGACCCATGCCTTGGCAGCCGCCTTAGCTCAGTTGGTTAGAGCGCTAGATTGTGGATCTAGAGGTCCCCGGTTCAACCCCGGGAGGCGGTACCATTTTTCCTAGTACGGCGCACTGGCGCCGCGGCACGTTCGTGCCGTCGGACCGCAGTGCGGTCCGGAAGAGGTGTACTCCTCTCAGCGAATTTATCTTTGCGGCGCACTGGCGCCGGGCCGCGTTCGCGGCCTCGACCGTCAGAGCCGGTCGTATATGTGCCACCCCATTGGTGACCTTGGAACGCCTCTCTGATCCGTCCTCACAGCTTCAGCAAACGCCGCGCATTCCCCGAAAGGATCTTCTGGAGTTCGGGTTTGGCGAGGCCCTGGCCCTGGAGGGCGTCGATGGTGGTCTTGATGGGGCCTAGCGGCGCGTCGGTCGCGAACACGATGTGGTCGGCGCCGAAGTAGTCGTAGCCGGTGCCGAACCAGGACGTGCCGCCGAACATCGCGGTGTCGCCGTAGAACTTCTTGAAATACTCCGCATGCGGCCGCTTCAGCGACGGCAGCACCTGCGAATAGTCCTCGCCCGAGGTGCGGCTGCCGAGCACGGCGAGGCCGGGGCCTACGCGGCCGTCGTAGAACGAGATGAAGCCGCCGCAGTGGTGCGTGATGATCTTGAGGTCGGGGTAGCGGTCGAACAGGCCCCAGAACACGAGCCGGCACATCGCGACCGACGTCTCGTAAGGCCAGCCGAAGCACCACCACATCTCGTAGCGGGATTTCTTCTCGGTCTTGTAGTCGGACACGTCGTCGGCGGTGCGAGCGGGGTGCAGCCACAGCGGCAGGTCGAGTTCGGCTGCCATCGCGAAGATCGGCTCGTAGTCGGGGTGGTCGAGCGGGCGACCGGCGACGTTGGTGAAGATCTGCCAGCCGCGCGCGCCCAGATCCTTCACCGCGCGGCGGCCTTCGCGCACGGCCTCCTGCGGGTCGTGCAGGTTGATCGCCGCAGCGAACGCGGGGAAGCGGTCGGGGTGCTTCACGCACAGCTCGGCCATCGCTTCGTTGGCGACCTTGCACAACTCGGTGACCACTTCCTTGGAGGCGACATCTTCCATCGGCGGATTGGGCAGCGAGATGATCTGGCAGTAGCCGTCGCCCGCCACGTCCATTTCACGGAAGCGCACGTCGAGATCGAAGATAGGCTTCACGCCGCGCAGGCGTGCACCGATGGGCCCCAGGTTGGGTGCTGCCTTGGTGAAGGCGTTGAAGAAGCTGTCGGGGAAGATGTGCGTGTAGATGTCGATGATCTGCATGGGGCGCTCGCGGGACGATCGTCAGGTCGTGTCAGGGTCAACTTTCGATAGTGCGATCATACTCAGCATGTGAGCCAATCCAAATCCAGAGCAACCCGTCGTCAGTCTCAATGGCGACTGCACGGTACTTCCTGCTTACGCTTGCGGACCACTTCGTACCGACCTTCTTCAATCGCACCGATGGATGATGAGGGTCGGTCCTTCTTCATCAGCTCGAACGCCTTGTCCGCCTGTTCGCGGATAGCCTCCGGGAGGGCGTCGTACACCTCCCAAAAGCCTGCATCGGCCCGGTGCCTCATGCGATGCCGCCTGGCGTACTAGAGATCCCGGACCTTGCCGGCTCGCAAGTTCTCGAGTGCCCGAGCAGCAAGCTTGTCCAGCTTTCCTGCCTTATCATCCCGAGCGAGGCGCTCGTCGAACTGCTGCTCTTCGAGTTCGTCCAACCAATCCCGAAGAGAGCTGACCTCCTCGGGAGTGAGTGTTTGCAGTGCCTGCTTGATGTCGTCGATCTTGCCCATGACGGTTATCTTAGCAGCGCGCCTCAGCATGTGCCAAGCGCCCTGGGTTCCGGCTCAGCCGCGCTCAACCGCCTTCGAGCTTGACGGTGGCGGCCTTGACGACCTTGCCCCAGCGCTCGACCTCGCTCACCACGAACTTGCCGAACGCTTCGCCTTCGAGCGAGGGCACGTCGGAGCCGTTGCGCTCCCACGCGGCCTTGATCGCAGGCTCCTTCAGTGCCGAGGCGACCTCCGTCCGCATCCGCTTGACGATGGCGTCGGGCGTTCCCTTCGGCGCCCACAGGGCATACCAGGTCGCGACATCGTAGCCGTCGAGACCGCTCTCCTTCGTGGTCGGGAGGTTGGGGAAGGCCGGCACGCGCGCGGAGGCTGCCACGGCAATCGCGCGGATCTGGCCGCCGGCAATCGCCGGGGCCGAGGAGCCGAGCCCGTCGAAGGTCATGTTGATGTGACCGGCGATCAGATCCTGGAGGGCAGGACCGGCGCCGCGATAGGGCACGTGCGCGATCTGCGTCTTGGTCAGCATCTTGAAGAGCTCGCCGGCCAGATGATGCGTGGTGCCGTTGCCGGCCGAGCCATAGTTCATCTTGCCCGGGGTGGCGTTGGCCTCCGCGATCAGCTCTTTCAGCGTGGTAGCTTTCACCTTCTGCGGGTTGACGACGATGACGTGCGGCGGACGCGAGATCATCGCGATCGGCGTGAAGTCCGTGAGGATGTCGTAAGAGAGCTTGGCGTAGATCGAGGGCGCAATCGCGTGGTGGGTCGCGCCGACGAAGAAGCTGTAGCCGTCGGGCGTCGCTTTCGCCGCCGCGGCAGCACCCGCAGTGCCGCCTGCACCTGCGCGGTTCTCGATCAGGATGCGCTGGTTCAACTGCTTGTCGAGCTGGGCTGCGAGGGGGCGCGCGAAGGCGTCCGTGCCACCGCCGGCCGCGAAGGGAACGACGAAGAAGATCTGTCGGCTGGGCCACGCTTGGGATTGGGCTTCGGCAGACAAGAAGGGGGCAAGGGCCCCGACCAAGGCAAGCGTGCGCACAGCAATTCGCATAAGGTTTCCTCCCGGACGACTTCGTTTCCGCGCCCTGTCGAGACCGGGAGCGTCTGGACCCACACTATATTCGTATGGCGGAGGCCGTGGCAAAGGGGAACCGTCTGCCCGCCGAAGGTCTGAGATGGAGACCGGGCGATGGCGGTCGGTCCGCCGTCGCTCAGCCCTTGGGTTTCAGCACACGGCCGGCTACGGCGTCGAGCTTGGCGACGAGGGCTGGATCACGCGCTTCGGGGGCGGTGATCAAGGCCACATCGAGCGACCGGTCCGAGCCGATCGGACAGGGCGGATGGCTGCGCGGGAAATCGCGCGCGAGCCGCTGCACCAGTCGCTGCGCCTTCTCGGTGTTGGCGTGCATGACCTCGATGATGGCGGCCACGTCGACGTGGCTGTGGTCGTCGTGCCAGCAGTCGTAGTCGGTCACCATGGCGACGACCGCGTAGCAGATCTCGGCTTCGCGGGCGAGCTTGGCCTCGGGCATGTTGGTCATGCCGATCACCGAGCAGCCCCAGGAGCGGTACAGGTTCGATTCCGCGCGGGTCGAGAACTGCGGGCCTTCCATGACAAGATAGGTGCCGCCGCGTGTGCAAGCGATGCCTTCGGCCCGGGTCGCGGCCTCGACCAGATCGGTGAGCACCGGGCTGACGGGATCGCCCATCGGCACGTGTGCGACGAGGCCGTTGCCGAAGAAGCTTTTCTCGCGCGCGAAGGTGCGGTCGATGAACTGGTCGGCCAACACGAAGTGGCCGGGCGGAAGCTCCTCCCGGAACGAGCCGCAGGCGGAAATCGAGACGAGGTCGGTCACGCCCGCACGCTTCATCGCGTCGATGTTGGCGCGGTAGTCGATGCCCGAAGGCGACAACCGATGACCGCGGCCGTGGCGCGGCAGGAAACGGATCGGCAACGGCCCGTCAGGCCCCGCGATCTCGGCGAACAGGATCTGGTCCGACGGCTGCCCCCATGGGCTCGCGACCGTTTCCCAGTGCGCGTTTTCGAGGCCCGGCAGATTGTAGAAACCGCTGCCGCCGATGATGCCGAGGATCGATTGGGTCATGTGGGGATCGGGTGTTGGGGAATGGGTTATGGGGCCATCCGGATCGGGGCAGCGTATAGCTCCCCACAACCCAGCCCCCAATCCCTAGAACGGAAAAAGGCCCCGGTGGGGGGCCTTTTTGACTAGTGGACTTCGCGCCACAGCCGCTTCTTGGCGACGTAGAGCAGGATGGAGGTGACGAGCAGATAGAGCATCACCTGCCAGCCCAGGCTCTTGCGCTGATCATGGGTCGGATCGGCGGCCCAGAAGAGGAATGCAGATACGTCCGCCGCGTAGTTCGACACGGTCGGTGCGGTGCCGTCCCCGTACTTCACCTGTCCGTCGCTGATCGGTCTCGCCATACCGATCTGCATGCCGGGGAATGCCGTATTGTAGTTCATGCCATCGGCCATCGGCATGCACGTATCGGGCTTGCCGGCCGCATGCTCGACCGCAACACAGCGCAGCATGGTCTTGTCGCCGCGCTGAACGCTCGACTCCGCCATCGGCGCCAGCTTGCCAGAGGGATCACGACGGTACGCCGGCGCGTTGTCCTGGTAGCTGGTGAGCAGTGCATACAGATAGTCGGCGCCGCCTTCCTGGTAGCCGGTGACGACGTCCTTCAGCATCGAAACCGGGTGATACCAGATCGAGCCGGTGTATTCGACGCCGCGCCCTTTCGCGATCAACGACAGGTCGGGCGGGTAGGCGCCGTTGTGAATCGAGCGGGCCTCGGCTTCGTTCTTGTACGGGCTCGGAAAGCGATCCGACAGACGCGCGGGGCGCTGCACGACCTTGCCGTCGCCGTTGAGCTCGTCGACCTTGTAGGTCGCAGCGAGCGACCTTACGCCGTCCTCCGGGAACTGCGGGCCGCCCGGTTGCATGAGGTTGCGGAACGCGATCCGCTTCAGACCATGGCAGCTCGCACAGACTTCCTTGTAGACTTGGAAGCCGCGCTGCAGCTGGTTCTTGTCGAAGTGGCCGCCGGGGCCGCTGAACGACCATTGCTTCTTGGCGATCTCAGGCCCGCCGCCGGCCGCGACGGCGGGCGTGACGCCGGCAACTCCCAGCATCACGGAGCCCGCGGCCAGAGTACCTGCGAGGGCGAGGCGGGTGGTCTTTGTCATCTTGATCATCTGATCTCGCTCCCGCTCAGCGCTTTTCTGCCGAGGCGGCTGCGGCAACCGTGCTACCGGCGCCCGCCCCCTTGCCCAGCACCGCCTCCGTGATGGAGCGCGGCAGCGGCTTCGGTGTCTCGATGAGGCCGACGATCGGCATCACCAGCAGGAAGTGGGCGAAGTAGTAGAACGTGAAGATCCGCGCCCAGAACACATAGATGCCTTCCGCCGGCTTGGCGCCGAGATAACCGAGCGCCAGGCAGGTGATGACGAACAGCCAGAAGAACCAGCGGTAGATCGGGCGGTACTTCGTCGAGCGCACGCGGCTCGTATCGAGCCAGGAGACGAACGCCAGGATCGCGACCGCGGCGATCATCAGGACGACCCCGCCGAGCTTGTCGGGCACCGCGCGCAGGATCGCGTAGAACGGCAGGAAGTACCATTCCGGAACGATGTGCGGCGGCGTCACCAGAGGATTGGCCTCGACGTAGTTGTCGGCGTGCCCGAGGTAGTCCGGTGCGTAGAAGACGAACCAAGCGAACAGCAGCGCGAATACACCCAGCGCGAACAGGTCCTTCATCACCGCGAACGGCGTCATCGGCACCGAGTCCGACTTCGACTTGATCTCGACGCCGGTCGGGTTGTTCTGGCCGGCGACGTGCAGCGCCCAGATGTGCAGGACGACGAGGCCCGCGATCACGAACGGCAGGAGATAGTGGAGGCTGTAGAAGCGGTTGAGCGTAACGCCCGTCACCGAATAGCCGCCCCACAGCCACGTCACGATCTTGTCGCCGACGAGGGGCACGGCCGAGAAGAAGTTGGTGATGACCGTCGCGCCCCAGAAGCTCATCTGACCCCAGGGCAGCGTGTATCCGAGGAACGCGGTTGCCATCATCACGAGATAGATGATGACGCCGATGATCCACAGCACTTCGCGCGGGGCCTTGTAGGACCCGTAATAGAGGCCGCGGAAGATGTGGACATAAACGGCGAAGAAGAACATCGAGGCGCCGACCGCGTGCATCGAGCGGATCAGCCAGCCGTAGTTCACGTCGCGGCGAATGCGCTCGACGCTGTCGAAGGCGAGTTCCGCGCTCGGGATGTAGTGCATCGCCAGAACGATACCGGACACCAGCTGGATCGCGAGGCAGAACGTGAGAATGCCGCCGAACGTCCAGAAATAGTTGAGGTTGCGCGGCGTCGGGAATTCCACCAACTGTCCGTGCATCAGGCGCATCACGGGCAGGCGCTCGTCCCACCACTTGGCGGTGCGCGACCCCGGCTTGTAGGTCGACTCGTGCTGATCCATGGCTCAGATCTTCCTTAGCCGATCTTGATCTTGGTCTTCTTGTCGTCGGTGAACGCGTACGGCGGAACCGTAAGGTTCTTGGGCGCGGGCCCCTGCCTGATGCGTCCGGACGTGTCGTAGTGCGAGCCGTGGCACGGGCAGAACCACCCGCCGTAGTCGCCCTTCACGTCGCCGATGCCCTGCCCCTTCGGGATGCACCCCAGATGCGTGCACACGCCGACGAGCACGAGCCACTGCTCCGCGCCCTTCTTGGTGCGATCGGCATCCGACTGCGGATCGGGAAGCGTGCGGGCCACGACCGCGCGGGCCTCCTCGACTTCCTTCTTCGAGCGATTGCGGATGAAGACCGGCTTGCCGCGCCACTGCACGGTGATGGCCTGGCCTTCCTTGACGGGGGCCAGATCGACCTCCGTGGAGGACAGCGCCAGCGCGCCAGCGTCCGGATTCATCTGCGAGATGAACGGCCACAGCGTGATGGCGCCGCCGACCGCTGCAAATGCAGGCCCCGCAATCGCCAGGAAGTCCCGGCGGCTGGCATGGGGATCGTTGTCATCGTGTGAGGACAAGCAAGCCTCCTCGTTCATTCCCAAGGCATCAATCGGAAGTCGCGACAGCTACATGGCAGTGGGCGACGAGCCCGATACAAGCGGCCCGCGCCCGACACACCGCGAACCTGCCGCGACTGCACCGGACGTGAGCCCTGCCCGAACCCTGCTATAGAGTGGTGAAGCCCCGACCCCAACCGCGCCTTTTGCCACGCTCCTTGTGACACCAAGGCCGCAGTCCCTCAAGACCGCTGCTCGCACCCGCCAAGAGGCAATTTGGCGCATGTGTGACGCGAGGGGGGCGCGGGAGGCGGGGGATGGAGCATAATTCGGGACAGCTCGAATTATTCCGACCTCCCCTGCCTCGATACTCGAATTCGAGCTTCTCCAGCACGGGCTGAGATCTGGGTCGGGCCCGCAGGATCTGACACTACTCATCCCACCACTCACCACTCACGGACGTGCACTCACCAAACATGCGCATCGCTCTCTATCAGCCGGACATTCCGCAGAACGCGGGCACGATCATGCGGATGGCCGCCTGCCTCGGGCTCGCCGTGGAGCTGATCGAGCCGGCGGGGTTCGATGCGTCGGACAGGAACCTGCGGCGCGCGGGGCTCGACTATCTCGCGCATCTTTCGCTGACGCGGCACGAAAGCTGGGAGGCGTTCGAGCACTGGCGGATGGCGCTCGGCGTGTCCGGCACCATCCCGCGCCTCGTGTTGCTGACGACGCGGGCGGAGGCGGGGTATCTCGATCACCGGTTCCGGGCCGACGACATCCTGCTGCTCGGCCGCGAAAGCGCGGGCGTGCCCACCCATGTGCACGATGCAGCGGACGCTCGTATCAAGGTGCCGATGCGGGCAGGTCTGAGGTCGCTCAACGTCGCGGTGGCGGCGGCGATGGTGACTGGCGAGGCGCTGCGCCAAACGGAAAATGCCGCAGGTTCGGCGCGGCCAGACTGACGCGCCCGAAATATGACTGCGTGGAAGCCGCGATGTGGCGCGCGGGAACCGCTATCGAACTCCTGTCGGCCCAGCGCCGGCATTCGAAGCGCTGCCCCCTTTACGACAACACCAGGGCGTGCGACTCGTTTGCTCGGCCGCGAATGCTGGGGGGCACCGTCGGCAATGTCCATTTTCCTGTCATGATTATAAGATCACGCTCGGTGGCGGGGCCCTCGACCCGTATCCCCACCCGTCGTGTCAACGTGAGCTGCGGCCAAGCCCATGCGTAACACCATCGCCGTGATGAACACCAAAGGCGGCGTCGGAAAGTCGACCGTCGTGCTCGCCCTGGCGGAGACGCTGTCGGCGTTCCACGGCAAAAACGTGCTCATCATCGATTCCGACTCGCAGGCGAGCGCCAGCTCGATGCTGATGACCACCGCCAGCCTGTTCAAGCTGCAGCAGGACGGCCTCACGATCGTCGACTATCTCGTGAAGACGGTGCTGCAGGACGACAAGACCGACTGGCCCAAGTTCGTGGTGCGCGATCTCTCCGATGTCGACGACGCCCGCTCGGTGTACCTGATCCCCTCCGACATGGAGCTGACGCTGCTCGAGCGCGAGGTGTCCAAGGGCGGCCATCACGGCCGCCTGCGCACGACCATCAAGGGTTTGCTCGACGCGGTGCGGCCGGTGTTCGACGTGGTTCTGATCGACTGCCCGCCGGGGCTCTCCGTGCTGACGGAATGCTGGTTGCGCGAGGCCGATTTCCATCTGTCGCCGACCAAGCCCGACTACGTGTCGGTGTGCGGGCTCGAGGTGTTCCGGCGTTTCAAGTCGCTCAATCCGGAGATGGGCTTCGCGGAAAACATCGGCGTCCTCATCAGCATGAAGGACAAGCTGTCGGCATCGGACGACGAATATCATCGCTGGCTCAAGGAGAACGGCGACAACCGGTGCTTCGATCAGGCGGTTCCCCGCAGCAATGCGCTGCAGGACGCGGCGCGGTTCAACACTCAGCATCGCTCGTACTCGGCCAAGTATCCGGGCGAGGCCGGCGCGGCGATGAAGTCGCTGGCGAAGGAAGTGCTGCAGCGGCTCGAAACGGCGAAAGCCACGACGGCGGCGGGTTCGCCCGAGCAGGAGAAGGCGCTGGCGGCGCAGTAGCAGCGGCAGGCCAGCTCGGCGTGAGGCTCAGGACGCCGCAGGGTTACCCGAAGGCTTCTGTGGATTGTCGCCGCGCAGGATCTCATAGGCGTTGGAGAAGTCCGACACGCAGCGATCGGCGATGTCCGGCGTCGAGGTCGCACGGTGGGCCACGGCCGCCGTCAGGCAAGCCAGAAATCGCGAAAGCGCTTCCTGCGCTTCGGGGGTACTCGCCTCGGCCAACGCCATCAGGACGGCATCCTCGAGGTTGTCGGCAGCCTTGCCGCCCAGCAGGCTCTTGAGATCACCATATTCCATGGCGCAACCCGAACTTGAACAACACTCCCCCCCTCGATAATCACTCAGGGCCGAACGCCAACTCCCATTCCTGAACTCTTCGATACACCGCACCGCCTCCGGCACTTAGTAGCCAGAAAAGAAGATGAGATATCTCGATCCGTGTAATTCGTTTCCGCAAGCGCAGCTCGGAAACTGGATTATCGAGGTTAAATCGCATGTTGCAGCTCCTTGTAGCTGCGCCCTGCCGGTGCGTCACCCTCGATGAGGTCGTCGCCCGTGAAACGGTGTGTCGCCGATCGCAGGCGTAACGTTGCGCAACTGCAACGCTTCTCCCGGCCCAGGAGCCGCCATGCCGTCTGTAACATCGTCGAGAGAAACAGCGGTCGTCCGATCGACCGCAAAGAGATCTGGAGCGGGCGAAGGGATTTGAACCCTCGACCCTCACGTTGGCAACGTGATGCTCTACCCCTGAGCTACACCCGCATTCCAGGATCTTCGGCCGCCGGTCGCGGCCAACCCGCCGGTCAGTCGCCAGCGAGGCCTGCTGTATGGCGCAAGCCACCGTGGATTGCAAGTCCCTCACGTAACAGGTTTGCGATTTCCGGTTCGAGTGGCGGCGGACGTCAGATCGGCGGCGAAGCAGTCCACGGTTTCGGCGGTCGTATCCCAGGCGCACATCAGGCGGCACACCGTCTCGCCCGCGAACGTGTAGAACCGCCATCCGCGGTCGCGCAGCGTTTGCTGGACCGGTACGGGGATCTCGACGAAGACGGCGTTCGCCTCGACCGGCGAAGTGATGCGCAATCCTTCGATTTCAGCGATCTGGCGCGCCAATCGTGCCGCCATCGTGTTGGCGTGGCGGGCGTTGCCGAGCCAGGCTCCGCTCTCGATCAAACGCGTCCACGGGGCCGTGACGAGGCGCATCTTGGAATTGAGATGCCCCGCCTGCTTGATCCGCCATTCGATTTCGGTTCCGACCCGAGGATCGAAGACGACGAGGGCCTCGCCGAAGCCGAGGCCGTTCTTCACGCCGCCCAGGCAGAGGACATCGACGCCGGCCCGCCACGTGACATCCGCCGGCGCGCAGTCCAGATGCGCCACGGCGTTTGCGAGGCGCGCGCCGTCCAAGTGTACGTGGAGGCCCGCGCGCCGGGCCGCCGTCGTCAGAAGCGACAGCTCGTCGGGCGTGTAGACGGTTCCGTGCTCCGTCGTCTGGGTGATGGAGACCACACGGGGCTTGGTGCTGTGGACCCCGCGACCGCCCGCAGTCAGCCGGTCGATGTCGGCCGGCGTCAGCTTGGCGTGAGAACCTTCCGCGGTGCGCAGCCATGCGCCGCCGGCGAAGTAGCCGGGCGCGCCGGCTTCGTCGGTGGCGATGTGGGACGAAGCGTGTGCGATGATCGAATGGTACGGGCGGCAAAGGTGAGCCAGCGCGATGGCGTTCGCGGCCGTGCCGTTGAAAACGAAATGCACCGTCGCTTCCGGCGCATCGAGCAGGGTGCGAACGGCGGCGCGGGCCCGCCCGGTCCAGTGATCCTCGCCGTAGGCCGGTACATGCGGCTCGGCGTTGGCCTCGATCAGAGCGGCGAGCGCCTCCGGACACATGCCGGCGTTGTTGTCGGATGCGAAGTGCTGCTGCATGGCGTGTCATTCGTTCCGTCGTGTGGATCGGGCTAGCGATCATGCCGTCTGACGCCGCTCCGCGCCAGCGGGACTGCGGACGGACCCGAGGCGTGCCGATTGACAACATCAGGCGGGTCGGCCCAATCAGCACCGAACGAAGCATCCGATAATCGACGAGACAGCGGAAACGAGAGCACGATGAGCGCACCCTTCAAAGGCCGTCGCGAGGATCGCCGGCTGGTGACCGGTCAAGGCCGCTTCACGGCGGACTGGGACCTGCCCGGTCAGACCCACGGCGCGTTCCTGCGCTCGGACCGGGCACACGCCCGCATCGTCTCGATCGACACCAGCGCTGCGGCGGCGATGCCCGGTGTGCTGAAGGTAATGACGGGCGCGGATGCTGCCGAGGCCGCCTGGAAGACGCCGCAAGCGATGATGATCCCGCCGGGCGTCGACGGTTTCGTCCTGAAGATCCCGGAGCGGCCGTGCCTCGCGCACGAGAGGGTCCGGTTCGCGGGCGAGCCGGTGGCGCTGGTGATCGCGGAGACGGAGGCGGATGCGCTCGAAGCGGTCGAGGCGATCGTGGTGGAATACGACGAGCTGCCGGTGCTGACGACGGCGCAGGCCGCTGCGGCTTCGGGCGCGATCGTGCTGCACGATACCGTGCCGGGCAATCTCGCGTTCGACTACGAGTACGGGAACAAG
Organism: uncultured Devosia sp.; assembly: GCA_964574325.1. Classification (GTDB taxonomy): domain Bacteria; phylum Pseudomonadota; class Alphaproteobacteria; order Rhizobiales; family Hyphomicrobiaceae; genus CAMDPA01. The sequence continues at coordinate 34,677 of CAZNMY010000025.1, forward strand.
GCGGCGACCGAAGCGCAGTTCGCCAAGGCGGCGCGGGTCATCAAGCTGACCGTCGAAGCCCAGCGCATCGCGGGCGTGCCGATGGAGCCGAAGGCATGTCTGGCGACGTGGGATGCCGCCAGCGGTATGTGCGACGTCTACATGCAGACGCAGGGGATGGGCGATCTCGTCACCGCGCTCGCGTTCGTGACGGGGGAGCCGCGCGAGAAATTCCGTGTGCATGCACACGATGTGGGCGGCGGCTACGGCGTGCGCAACGAGCTATACCCTGAGAACGTCGCGGTGGTGCTAGCGGCAAAGGCCGTGGGCCGGCCGGTGAAGTGGGTCGGAACGCGGTCGGAGACGCTCGTATCCGATCATCACGGGCGGGGCGCGACGCTGTCGGGCGAATTGGCACTCGATGCGGATGGTCGGTTCATCGGGCTCAGGGTCGAGTGGCTCGTGGATATGGGTGCCTACACGTCGAACGCGGCGCCGCTCATCAACACGGTTGCAGCGCCTCGCACGATGGCGACCAACGTCTACGCGGTGCCTGCGATCTACGGCCGGCACAAGCTGGTGCTGACCAACAAGACGCCGTCGGCGCCCTATCGCGGTGCCGGACGGCCCAACGTCGCGTATCTGTGGGAGCGCCTCGTCGACGAGGCCGCGCGCGTGACGGGCATCGACCGCGTCGAGATCCGCCGCCGCAACCTGATCGCGAAGGCCGCGTTCCCCTACACAACGCCGACCGGCTCAGCGTACGACAGCGGCGACCCGGCCGGGCTTCTCGATGCAGCGCTCGAAGCGTCGGACTGGAAGGGCTTTGCCTCGCGCAAGGCTGAGGCGAAGGCACGCGACCGGCTGCGCGGCATCGGTCTCGCGCTGTTCATCGAGCCGTCGGGTGCGGTGGGTGCGGAAGAGATCTCGATCACGTTCCGGGCGGACGGCACGCTGTCGCTCTACTCACTCGCAGGGCCTTCGGGGCAGGGCTACGAGACTGTTTATCCGGACATCGTCGCGAAGGTGCTGGGGCTCGACGCGGACAAGATGAAGCTGCATTCGTCCGACCCCTTCGGGCCGCAGCTATCGGGTACAGGCTCGTTTGGCTCGCGCTCGCTCATCAGCCACGGCGCGGCGCTCTATCAGGGTGCGCTCGAGGTCGTGGAGAAGGCGCGCAAACTCGCGGCCGACAAGCTCGAAGCGTCCGCCGGAGACATCGACTTCGCCAACGGCCGGTTCGTGGTGAAAGGCACCGACCTCGGGGTCAGCCTCGCGGATCTCGCCGCGAGCCACACCGGAACAGGCGCAAATCCGCTCGACACGACGACGAAGCTCGCGGTTTCAGCCGCGTTCCCGAGCGGGGCGCACATCGCGGAAGTCGAGATCGATCCGGGCACAGGCAAATGCGAGATCGTGCGCTACACTGCGGTCGATGATTGTGGCGTGGTCTACAATCACAAGATCGTCGAAGGGCAGATGCTCGGCGGCCTGATGCAAGGCGTCGGGCAAGTGATGAGCGAGCACCTCGTGTACGACCCGGAGAGCGGGCAACTCCTCGCCGGCTCGTTCATGGACTACGCGATGCCGCGGGCGGATGCGCTCGTGAACCTCACCATGATGGACCGGCCGGTGCCGTCGCCCGCCAATCCGCTCGGGGCCAAGGGGGCAGGCGAAGCCGGTGCGACGGGATCGGTGCCTGCCCTGGCGAATGCGGTGCATGACGCACTTGCGGCGGCGGGCGTCACCCATGTCGAGATGCCCTACACGCCCCAGCGGCTCTGGGAGGCCTTGGCAAACAAGGACCACTAGAGCGCTTCCCCCTCCGCTTTCATGCGAACCTACGAGCTACTGCTCTGGCTTGAGTTTCGCGACCTTGGCGAGCTCGTTCCACTTGGCGATCTCTTCCTTGATGTGGCGGGCGAAATCGGCGGGCTTGCTGCCGACGGGTGTCGCGCCGTCATTGGCGAAGCGCTGCTTCGTCTGCGGCTCGGCCAGCATCTCGGCGACCTTCGCCTGGAGCAGATCGACGATCGCGGCGGGGGTTTTCGCGGGGGCGAGCAGGCCGAACCACTGGAGCGATTCGTAGCCCTTCACGCCGGCTTCATCGAGGGTCGGTACGTCCGGCATCGTGTCGAGGCGCGTGAGGCTGGTGACGGCGATGGCGCGCAGCTTGCCGCTGGCGACGTGGGGGCGCGCCGACAGCGCGTTGGCGATCATGCAGCAGACGCGGCCGGCGAGAATGTCGGTCATCGATGCCGAAATTCCCTTGAAGGGGATGTGGAGGATGTCGACGCCGGCCATCGTCTTGAACAGCTCCATCGAGATGTGCGGGTTGGTGCCGATGCCGGCGGTGCCGTAGCTGAGCGCGCCGGGCTTCGATTTGGCGAGCGCGATCAACTCCGCGACCGATTTCACGGGCAAGCCGGGGTAGACGACGAACGCACTCGGCACCGAGACGATCATGGACACCGGCGCGAAGTCGGCGACGGCGTCGTAAGGCAGCTTCGGCGAGGTCAGGTGGTTGATGGTGAGCGGGCTCGCCGACATCAGCAGCGTGTAGCCGTCGGGCGCGGCCTTGGCGACGACGTCGGTGCCGATGACGTTGCCGGCGCCGGGCTTGTTGTCGACGACGAACTGCTTTCCGAGCAGCCGCGACAGCGCTTCCGCGGTGATGCGGCCGATGGTGTCTGTGCCGCCACCGGGCGGCGAGGGCACGACGATGCGCACGGGTTTCGTCGGATAGCCGGCGGCGGGGGCTTGCGCGGAGGCGGGAGACGCGAGCGCGGCGGCTGTGAATGCGGCGGCAGCGGCGCTGAGTGCTGACAGTCTCCGGCATGAGGTGCGCATTGTTTCCTGCCCGTTGTTCGCTTCGATCAGCGGGGACGTAGCATGGCTGCCGCCAATGCGTCAGGGGGCCGTGGCGCGATCAGAACGGTGCAATATTGCCTTTGAGGTCGCGGTGTCGGGGTTCGAGGTCCCGTTACGGTGAGCGTTGTTCATAAATGCGTGTGTCCCGATTTATTGTACGACACCTTCGCGGTTGACGCATATCGCATCGTTGCACCCGGTCGTCCCGGGCGCTGGATCGCTGTATCCGTTGCCGCAATTGTGGCACGACCACGACCTATCATGCCGCAACGTCGTGGAGGGTCTGTCGATGCGTGCCTGCCTGCTTCCGTCAGTTGCGTTGGTCGCATTGTCGGCGATCGCCACCCCGGCTGCCGCCCAACGCGGCTGGATGCAGGAAGACGAGATCCGCACCGAGCTGACCAGCGTGCGGCTGACGGGCCTCTATCCCTCGAACGTCGCGTGGACCGAAGAGATCAAGCCCGACGGCTCGACCGACTACGCCGAAGCCAACGACCGTCGCCCCGGCACCTGGAACGTCAGCGGCGAGCTTTACTGTTTCGTCTACGCCATGCCGCATCAGGGCGGCTGCTTTCGCATCGTGAAGCACAGCGCGAATTGCTATGAGCTCTACACCGCGAGCATCGGCGGCATCGCGCCCTCGCCTCCGCCGCCCGCGAGCGCGATGTCCTGGAACGGCCGCATGTGGCGCGATGGCGAGCGCGGCACCTGCGACGAAAAGCCGATTTCCTGATCGCGCCGCCTTCACGTGCGGCGCGCCCGGGCTTTTCCACAGCCTCCGCTTGATCGAGATCACCTCGCCATCCCATCGGACGCCGCAAATGCCGGTGCCGTGTACGGGAAAAAACGGCCACGGCGCATGACCTGCGGCGTCACGTCCTGGGTGGCCGCACCATGTCAGACACGACACCGGAGTATAGGATGATCGCGCACGTCCGTGCGCAGGGGGCACATCATGCATCGCATTACGCCGACCGGAAACAACGTCGACGATCCACGTCCAACGGTCATGAATTCCTGGCCGACCGCTGCCCATGCGCCGGTCCCGTCTCCCGCTGTGGAACTCACGTCCGCGATGGTCGGCGCGATCGGGATCGTCGCGCTGACGGCGATGGCCGTCGCATCGGCATGGGAAGCACCGATGCCGGCGACCTCCGAACCGGCAGGCCACACCGCCGCCCGCGCGACGGGTCCGAGTACCGCAACGATGCCGCTGCCGAAGCGGGAGGTTTTCACCGGCGGCTACCTCGGCACGACCTATACCTATCCCAGCACCGTCACGATCAGGAATCCCGGCCGTACCGACATGACCGTCAGCGGTTTCGAATGGGAGGCGAAGCCCTTCAAGAGCCCGCTCTACTACGGGTTGCGCGTGACGCAGTGGCCCGCCACCTCGCGCGTCGGCACCATGCTCGATTTCACCCACTCCAAGGCCATCGCCCGCTTCGACGACACCGCGACGTTCACCGGTACGCTCGAAGGCAAGCCGCTGCCTGCCCGCGCCAAGGTCGGCGACGTATTCAAGCACCTGGAGTTCAGCCACGGCCACAACATGCTGACGCTGAACGCCCTGACGCGCCTCGGCAGCTTCCGCCTGCAGCCCTACGTCGGCGCCGGCGCTGGAATCTCCCTGCCGCATACCGAGATCGGCTATCGCGCCGAGTCCGGTCGCACCTACGAATACCAGTTTGCAGGTTTCGTCGGGCAGGCGCTCGCGGGCCTCGAGGTTCGCATCGGCAATGCCAGGGTGTTCGTCGAGTACAAGCTGACCTACGCGCCCTACGACGTGCCGCTGTCCGGCGTGGTCAACGGCTGGCTCCTGTTCACCGACCTGTGGCGTCAGACGAAGGCCTGGGCGATGGGCGAAGCCCCGCCCGGTGGCCGCTTGACGACGCCGCTGTTGAGCCACCACGCCATCGGCGGCGCGATGGTCCACGTCACCGGCGCCAAGCCGGCCACAGCGAAGTAGCCGTCGAACGCAGCCTTTCTTCTCCTCCCCCTTGCGGCGTAGTTGGCGCGTAGCGCCGGAGGGGGGAGCGCCACTGCGCCGTTATCGCGCCCGGCTGTGTGGCAACACCCGCTCATCTTCTGCGACCAAGCTTCCCCCCGCAGGCGGCAGCCGCTCGCGGCAGAACGCCGACAGATGATCGACGAACGCGCGCAGTCGCGGCATGGCGTGCCGGGTGTTGGGATAGAGCGCCCAGATCGCCGCATCTGTGCCGAGTTCGAACTCCGGCAGCACGCGGATCAGGCGGCCCTGCGTCAGGTCGTCGAGCACCGCGATCTCCGATGTGCGCAGCAGGCCGGCCCCCTGCAAGGCCGCCGCCTGCAGGAAAGCGCCGTTGTCCGAGATCAGCCGGCCCGTCGCGCGGGCACTGTGGCGCGTTTCCCCGCGGTTCAGCGTCCAGTTGCGCTGCTCGCCGTGGATCAGGCAGGTGTGGCCCTCGATATCGGCCGGTCGCTGCGGGCTGCCTGCCCGCTCGATGTAGGCGGGCGATGCGACGAGGATGATCCGGTCCGACGTGAGCCGCTTCGCCTTCAACGTGCTGTCGGGCAGCGTGCCGAAACGGACCGCGATGTCGTAGCCTTGCTCGTGCAGGTTCGCGACATGATCCGAAACATCGACGCGGACCTCGATCCCGGGAAACGCCGTGACGAAGCTCATGATCGCCGGTGTCACGATCTGCCGCGACAGGCTTGCCGGCGCGGTGATCGTGATGCGGCCGGCCGGCTGGGACGTGTTGGCCGAGAGTTCGTCCCTCGCCAGATGCATCTCGGCCAGGATGCGTTCGGCGCGTTCGAGGAACATCCGGCCTTCTTCGGTCAGGCGGCTCGAACGCGTCGTGCGGTCGATCAGGCGCACGCCCAATTCGTCCTCGAGTGCCTGGATGCGCTTGGAGACGGTGCCGGCCGAAACGCCGAGCGCGGCGGCGACTGTGCCGAGGTTCTGCACTGCCGCGACACGCGCGAAGATCGTCAGGTCTTTGATGTCCATTTTTGCGCCGGTACTGCGAATTCGAATGCTGCGGTCTCAACGACGCAAGAGGCGGGTCGATGCAGATCGGAACGTCACAGTAGACGCTGTCGCGCCCCTTGCATCCCGGAATAAACAGCCTGTGAATTGCTCGGTGCCTGACGTGCGATCCCACGACATGCGGTGAACCCGCGCCTGACGATCCGTGATCGGATCTATCCGGCGTGAGTTGCCGTCGGGCTCGGACGCGACACCGGCGAAAGTTCCGACGACACGCGTCGACGGCACGCGCCGTGGAGATGCATCGACGGCACGCGCCGGGATGATCAGAACCGCTTCAGCAGCCGCTCGATATAATCGAGTTCGAGCGTCGGTCGCAGCGGATCGCTGAGCCGTTTGCGCAGCTCCTCGAGGATCTCCCGCGCGCGCTGTGTATCGATCTCGTCGGGCACCTTGACGCTGGTGCCGAAGTCCGGGCCTTCCGAACGCTGCGGCCGCCCCAGCGGATCGCGCGGCACCTCGCCGGCAGGCCCCTGGCCGACCTGCGGACCCATCTGGCGCATCATCTGCTCGGCCATCTCGCGCGCGCCTTGACGAAGCTGTTCCAGCGCGCGGCCCTGCTCGCGTGTCGCCTGATCGAGATCGCCGCGTTCGAGCGCCCGTTCGGCGTTCTCCATTGCTTCGGCCGCGCCGTTGAACTGCTCCGGCGCCCGCTGGCCGAACCGGCGCATGCCGTCGCGCATCCGGCCCAGGTCGTCGCGAAGCTGACCCTGCCGCTGGCCGAGCGCACCGCCACGCCCCTGTCCCTGCTGCTGGCCCTGACCCTGCTGCCCTTGCTGGCCCGGTTGTTGTCCCTGTTGTTGTCCCTGGCCCTGCTGTCCCTGGCCTTGTTGCCCCTGCTGGCCGGGTTGCTGACCGCGCTGGGCGCTGTACGTATCGTCCATCAGCTGCTGCTCGCGGCGGATGATGTCGCCCATCTGATCGAGCATCTGCATCATCTGCTGGCCCTGCCCGGGCTGCATCTGCCCCATCTGGCCTTGCTGGCCGCGCTCCAGACGGTCGAGAAGATCGCGCAGCTGGCTCAGCATTTCCTGCGCGTTGTCGCGCGAGCCGTTGCGCATCATGTTTTCGAGCTGGTTCATCATCCGGTCGAGATCCTGCTGGCTCATCGACTGCATGTTGTCCATCTGGCTCTGGTCCATCGGGGGCGCATCCTGCCCCTGGCGCGCCAGCTCCTGCAGATACTCGTTGAGCGCCTGACGCAGCTCCTGCATCAACTGCTGAAGCTGCTCGTCGGACGCGCCGTCCTGCAACGCGCGGGAAAGCTGATCCTGCAGCTCGCGCAATCGGCGCTGGGCATCGCTGAGCGAGCGGCCATCCTCGATGCGCAGCGCGATGTGCCAGAGCTGCGCCTTCACGCTGTTGAGGCCGACCCGCGACGGATCACGGCGCAACCTGTGATACGCACTGCGCAGCCCGAGATAGACCGCGCTGTCCTGCGAGAATTGCGCCGGTTCATAAGTCAGCGCATCGAGCCCGCGCAGCACCTGACCGCGATAGCGGCTGTCGGTCATCAGCAGCCGGCGCTGCTCGATCACGGCCTTCGCCAGCGGCCGGCGGAACTGCCGCTCCGGCACGGTCATCTCGATCACCTGGCTGCGCCCGACGTTGCCGGCGTGGTCCTTGGCGACGAGCATGAACGTCGCACGCCGACCCGCCCACGGATGCGATGCCAATTCGTGGAAGCTGTTCGCCTCGGCATCCTTGCTGCGCGGCGGACGCAGCGCCAGAACCGGGGGGCGTTCGCCGGGCTTGCGCGGGCCACGCAGCTTGGTCTCCGCCCGCGCCCAGGCGGTCCTGGGATCGCCGGGGTCCGCCTTCTTCAGCTGGAACCGCGCTTCCGCACTCGCGATGCCGTAGTCGTCTTCCATTTTGTAGAAATTCTTCATCGAGCCGCGCCGCGAAATCTCCGGCGGACGCGTCATCGTGATGACCGGCGGCTTGTCGGGGATGACCTGGAACGTCCAGCGCGCAAGCTCCGAGCCGTTGCCGAGCGCGCGCGCCTGACCGGACTGCTTCACCGTGAAGCGCACTTCGGAGACGTCGCTGGCTTCAGCATTCCCCGAGGCTCCTGTCGAAGCGCTGCCTTGGCCCCCTTGTCCCGGCGGCGGTGTCTGCTGCACCGGTGCCTGAACGACGGTCAAACCCTTCTCCGGGCGGAATTCGAGTTCGAGCCGAACCGCGTTCTTGCCGCTCGAGCGGGCGATGATGACGCTGTTCTCGGGGATCTCGACCGGCTTGCCGTCGCTGCCGGCGAGCAGGATGCCGCCGCGCGCGCCGTCGGCGAGCAGCACCGGCGGACGTGCCGTATAGGCCGGCGGCGTCACCCACGCATCGAGGCGCGCTTCCGCAGCCGTGATCGGAGGTCCGAAGCGGAATGCCGCCGAAAGCCTGTCCCGTGCCCCGTCGCCGACGAGGCCGAGGAGCGCTACGACGCCGAGCAGAAGCACCGCTCGCACCGCGAAGGGATCGCGCCGATCGGTGCGCGGACGCGGCCGGCCGACGGCGAGGCGCCGGATCTGGTCGGCGAGGCGCGCCCGATGCGCCCGCCAGATCGCGCCGGTGCTCTCGTCGTCTTTGTTGATCGTGAGCGTGTCTTCGTAGGAAGTCGCGGGCCGGTGCGGCAAGCCGCTGCCGAGTTCCATGCGGCGGATCGCTTCGTGCCGGGTCGGCCAGGGCGCTCGCGCGGCGAATAGCACCGCGCCCGCCATCGACACGCCGAACGCGGCGAGCCCGACCTTGTGGACCGCAATACCGAACGTGTCCCACAGGCCGGCCAACGACACGACCAGGAACAGCGCGATCAGGCCGACCACCAGCCAGAGCCGGGGCCACATCGCTTCGAGGAACATGGCAAGCCGGCTCAAGCGCACCTTGCGCTCGAACGCCGCCGCATCGGACGAAACCGGGGTAACATTATCAGCCATGTTCCCGACCTTATCAGCACAGATGCCGCCGATGCATCCCCAAATTCAGCGGTTCAGCATGAATCGCTGGGCATGGCCCGGCACTGTCTCACGCAAAGTGGTTACTGTTGCATGAGCCTGCAAATGAGGGCGAATTATGGGCCTTTGCGCGCGTTTCCAGGCCGTACCGCATGCGAAAGGCGGCCTTCCGGCCGCCTTTCCCGGCAATCCCGCGTCTGTTCGATAACTAGAATTTGAAGCTGAGCCCGGCCCGCACGGCGCTCTGGCTCACGTCGCTGGTGTCGGTGAGCCCGGCAGCGGTGCTGGTGTACGTGATCTGGCCGAGGTCGGTGTAGCGGTACTCGATGCGCGCGCTGATTTTGGACGTGAACGCGTGCTCGATACCCGCGCCTGCCGTCCAGCCGACCTTCCAGTCGCTGGCGCCGACGAACGGAGTGAAGATCGCGCCCGCCGAACGGTCGACGCTGACGCCGCCGTAGGCGAGACCGCCGGTCAGGTAGAGCAAGGTGTTGCCGGTCGTGAAGCCCGCGCGGGCGCGCATCGAGCCGAGCCAGTCGATATTGGTGATGTGGCCGCCGCCGAGGGTCCCGATGCCGGAACCGCCGATGCCCGACACTTCGAGATCGGTTTCCAGGCCCAGCAGGAAGTTCTGGTTGGCCTGCCAGTTGTAGCCGGCATGGACGCCGCCGACGCCGCCACTCGTCGAATAGTCGAAGCTCTGTGCTGCCCCGGCTCCCAGCGGCGTCGACACCGCCTCGGTGGTGCCCCAGCCGTAGCCGGCCTGTAAACCGGCGTAGAAGCCCGTCCAGCGGAATGCCGGCGACGTATAGGCGGGCGAGTCCCACCGCTGGCGCGATCCACCGTATGGTCCGAGATCTGCGGCCTCGGCGAGGCCGCCGAATGCCGTCAAGGCGACGGCGGCGGGAACGATCCCGTTGAAGATACGCATATGTGACATGACTACCAATCCCACTTGGATTTCGCCCCTGATCCCCCACGGGAATCCTACGCAAGGCTGACGCACACGTTGGTGACGAATGGTTTACGAGGCGTTAACGCGCACATGAGTTCCGCGTGTTTTTTCCGCACACATACTTGTTCACTCGCACCGGCGGTGAACTTGTCGTGCGCCGGAACCGTGCGTCCTGCCCCTGACTGTGAGATAGGGGGCAATCGAGACCCGGGTGCGGCGGCATCGTGATCGTGAAGGGGTGATGTAGGGGCATTGTGCCGGCAGGCGGTGCTTTCTCGAGCACGCCGCGCGCGCTTCTTCGCGATCCCGGCATTCGCTGCTGCGCGCCGGATGCTCAGCTATCCTCGCGCACCCAGCCGTTGCTGCCGAGCCGTTCCTGCGGCTTGAACCGGGATTTGTAGTTCATCTTGCGCGAGCCATCGATCCAATAGCCCAGGTAGAGAAAGGGCAGCCCGAGGCGGCGTGCGTGCTCGAGGTGGTCGAGGATCATGAAGGTCCCGAGACTGCGATGGGCAAGCTCGGTGTCGTAGAAGCTGTAGACCATGGACAGTCCATCCGAGAGCCGGTCGGTCAGCGCGACCGCGATCAACGGCCCGTTTTCCGGCCGATAGCTCGTGTCGTCGTCCTCGGGCCTGAGCCGGTATTCCGTGACGAACGTATCGACGATGCTGTCCTCGATCATCATCGCATAGTCGAGCACGGTCATGTCGGCCATGCCGCCGTCCGCGTGGCGGCTGTCGATATAGCCGCGAAACAGCGAGTATTGCTCGGACGTAGGCCGCGGTGCGATGCGCTTGGCGACGAGGTCGCGATTGGCCTCCTCGATTCGCCTGAACGAGCGCGATGGCACGAACCCGTCCACCATCACGCGGACGGAGACGCACGCCTGGCAGCCCTCGCAATACGGCATGTACGCGACGTTCTGGCTGCGGCGGAAACCACCGCGCAGCAGGTTGTCGACCAGCGCGGGCGGCTTGTCGTGCGTCAGGTGGGTGAACAGCTTCCGCTCCAGCCGGCCCGCGAGGTACGGACAGGTTTGCGGCGCGGTCACATAGAATTCGGGGAAGTTCTTGTGCTGCTCCGTCATGGAGACCGTGTATCCGCTCGCCGCTCTGTCGAAACCCCGGCGATGATAGGTGACCCGGCCCCGCCCAAGCAAGCGCCGCGATCTACGCGTGATCTACGCGGTGGTCGGACAGTGTCGTGGGTGGAGGCGATATGCGGCTGCAACCCGATGGAATGCGGCCGCTCGATGTCGTCCGCATCGAGATCAACTGCCGATTTTTCCATCCCCGCGCTTGGTGATCGCGACGACTGATGGTCGTGGCGGCACGCCCGGCTTGAAGTCCGGCCATCGCGTCGAAGGATTGTCGAACGTCGAGCCGCCGCCTTCGCCTGGGTGTTGCACGGCGACGAACATCGTCGTCATGTCCGGTGTCATCGTCGGCCCACACATCTCCGCGCCGATCGGCACACGGAAGAAGTGCTTGGCCGTCCCGCGCGCCTTGCCTTCCGTTTCGATCGCCCAGATGCCGTCCGCGCGGCCCGTGGTTCGCTGCGAATTGCCGTCCGTCGCGATCCACAACCGTCCATCCGCGTCGGCGAACGCGTTGTCCGGCATTCCGAACCAGCCGTTGACGCTCGTCGCCGGATGGAACGTGGCGCCGACGGTTTCGTTTCGCGGATCACCGCACCTGACGAGAATTTCCCAATGGAACCGCGTGAGCGTGTGATCGCCGTTGTCCGCGATGATCTCGATGATGTGCCCGAAGCGATTCACGGCGCGCGGGTTGGCGGCGTCGGTCTGCCCGCCGGTTCGCCGGTCGTTGTTGGTCAGCATCACGTAGGCTTTGCCCGTGCGCTGATTGACCTCGATGTCTTCGGGCCTGTCCATCTTCGTGGCGCCGAGCGCATCGCCGGCAGAGCGCGCGCGGATGAGCACGTCGCCCTGGTCGGTGAAGCCGTTCGCGGCCGTCAGCGGCCCCACACCGTGCACCAGCGGCAGCCACTGCCCCGTGCCGTCTTCGGCGAAGCGCGCGACATACAGCGTGCCCTTGTCGAGAAGATCCCGATTGGCCTTGCGGTCCCGCGTGTCGATGCGGTCGTCGCTGACGAACTTGTAGACGTACTCGAACCGTTCGTCGTCGCCCGAGTAGACGACGAACCGGCCGTCGCCGTTGACGATGTTGCCCGCCCCCTCGTGCTTGAACCGGCCGAGCGCGGTGCGTTTCACCGGCATCGACGTGGGATCGAACGGATCGATTTCGACGACCCAGCCGAAGCGGTTGCTCTCGTTGGGCTCCTTCGCCACGTCGAACCGCTCGTGGAACTCGGCCCAGTTCGACCAGTTGGACGGGATGTTGTAGCGCTTGAGATGGCGCTCGGCGGGATGCCCGTTCGACGTCCCCCAGAAATAGAGGTTGATGTTCTCTTCGCACGTCAGCCAGGTGCCCCACGGGGTCAGGCCGCCTGCGCAGTTGTTGATCATGCCGCGCACGCGTCGGCCCGACGGATCCGCTTTGGTGCGCATCGAGGGATGCCCGCCAGCCGGCCCCGCGATCTCCATCTCGGTTTCCGCCGTGATGCGCCGGTTGAACCGGCTGTCCTCGACGACGCGCCAACTGCCGCCCGATTGCCCACCGGATTTCCCACCTGCGCGCGCGATCTCGACGACGCTGCCGCCGTGTCCCATCATCTCGACATCGACCATATCCCGCGTCACACGGCCGGGACGGCGGACGTCGTCCTGACGCACGCCCTGGAAGATCAACTCGCGGCTGACGTACTCGTGATTGACGACCAGCAATCCGCGCCGCGACGAACCGTCGAGCGGCAGATAGCCGAGGAAGTCGTTGTTGTAGCCGAACTGCCGAGCCTGGGCTGTGGCCGTGAGCTTTCCGGGTGTGAACTCCGGTGAGTTGGCATGCAGCTTGTCGCCCCAGCGGATCAGGACGTCGGCGTCGTAACCCTCGGGCGCATGAATGCGGTCGTCGATGCCCGCTGCGATTTCCTCGAAGGCGAAACTCGGTGTCGCATCGGTTGCACGAGCGGGAGTGGCAACGTTCTGCGCTTCCAACTCGCCGCCGGCGGCCGCGACGGCTGACGCGGCCGCGAGCCCCGCCAGCAGACTGCGGCGCGACAGCCGTGCCTCGATGATGTCGCCGATGACGGCGTTGGCCGAGGCGTTGGAGCCTGCGTCGTCGGCTTCTTCCATCGTCCCGGCTTCGCGAGCTTCTCTCTCGGATGCGGCGTCGTCGGATGTCATGTCGCGTACCTCGAGCGTCGAAAGTCGGATGTAGCGGCAGGGGGCGGTCGGAGCAGCACGGCAGATCGGCGCGACTGCATGACGAATCCCGAAGCCTCAGCTGCGATTGCCGGCCGCCAGCCGGCGCCCCACGACGACACGCATGATCTCGTTCGTGCCTTCGAGAATCTGATGCACCCGCAAGTCCCGCACGATCTTCTCCAACCCGTAGTCCCTGAGGTAGCCGTAGCCGCCATGCACCTGCAGCGCATCGTTGGCAATCGCGGAGCCCGCGTCGGTTGCATATCGCTTGGCCATCGCGGCGTACATCGTGGCCTGCGGATCGGCCCGGTCGATCGCATCGGCCGCGCGATAGATCATCAGCCGCGACGCTTCGAGCGAAGTCGCCATATCGGCGATCTTGAAGTCGATCGCCTGGAATTCGCCGATCGGCCGACCGAACGCCTTGCGTTCGACGGCATACGCCCGCGCCTTGTCGAGCGCACTCCAGGCGGCCCCCAGCGAGCATGCGCCGATGTTGATGCGGCCGCCGTCGAGACCCGCCATCGCCATGCGGAAGCCCTGTCCTTCGCCGCCGATCAGTCGCGATGCCGGCACCTTCACGCCCTGCATGATGACTTGCGCCGTCGGCTGGGCGTTCCATCCCATCTTGCGTTCGGGCGGGCCGAATGACAGGCCGGGTGCATCGCGATCGACGAGGAAGGCGGAGATGCCGCCTGGCCCCGCCCCGCCCGTTCTGGCGAACACGAAGTAGACATCGGTTGCGCCGGCTCCCGAGATGAACTGCTTCACGCCGTCGAGCACATAGATCTCGCCCCGGCGCTCGGCCTTCGTCGACAGAGCCGCGGCGTCCGACCCCGCGCCCGGCTCCGTCAGGCAATAGCTGGCGAGCCACTCCATCGAGGCGAGCTTCGGCATCACCCGCGCGACCTGATCGGGCGTCCCGTAACGCGAGAGCATCCAGGCCACCATGTTGTGGATCGAGATATAGGCTGCGATCGCAGGGCAGCCATAGGAAAGCGCTTCGAAGATCAGCGCCCCGTCGAGCCGCGTGAGGCCCGAGCCGCCTTGTTCCGCCGGGACGTAGATGGTGCCGATGCCGAGCGCCGCCGTCTCGCGGATGACGTCGACCGGGAAATGCGATCTCTCGTCCCACTCGAGCGCTCCCGGCGCTATCCGCTCCCGTGCGAACGCGAGGGCGGTGTCCTGGATGGCGGCCTGCTCCTCGGTCAAGGCGAAATTCATGGCGGACCTCCCGGGTGCCGGCTGCTCCCGAGCGGGCGCCGACGATGGCCTTTTTCGCATCCTGGATAGATCCCCGATGCGGCACCGGGCAAACGCCAATTGCAATTTGACCAACGTCGAGCACCAAGTATGCCGGCCCCAGCGCATCCGGCCGGCAACCTGGGTGCCGGCGCCGCCGAGCTTGCATGTCGTTTGGAAGGGACCTCCCGGCGGGCGACGCCGGGAGGTTCAGCCGTCGGCCTGCCCGAGCGGGGACTACAGGCAGTCGGCGACATGGTGACAGGTCTTCTCGGTACGACATGACCGGACCCTCGATACGCAGAAACGAAGTCGACTGGAAATTGGATTACATTCGGCGCTTCCGCCCAGGTCCCTGGGCTTGCAGCCTCGTTTGCGCAGCATCCTGAACTCGTGTCGGACTATTTTCCGTCAGAGCCCTCTCGACGCGCACCGCGTCATTGATGACGCCATCGGCTGCCGCGCGAATCGACCCAACGCTGCTCGCCGTCCCACGGCCCGTTGAAATTGCGTCTCCAGGCTTCCCCTCTCCAGCCCTCGTTCCTCCAGACCCAGCTTCTCGGCGCAGGCTTTCTCGGCGCGGCCCATCGCGGCGACGGCCTTACCCAGGTTCTCGGCCGAGCCCTCGAATTATCGGTTCCCCAACTCCCGCGCCGACGGTCCCCTTGCCAATCGTATCGCCGGGGAACCTGCTGCGGGGATGGCCAGGCCCTGGTGCGATTGCTCCAGCCGTTTCCCCGGCGCGGAGCCTCCCGATCCCATCGGCGTTCGTATCGGTCGTAGTAGCTCCAGGGCTGCCATGCGTAGCTCC
The DNA here is from genome assembly GCA_964574325.1 of uncultured Devosia sp. GTDB lineage: Bacteria > Pseudomonadota > Alphaproteobacteria > Rhizobiales > Hyphomicrobiaceae > CAMDPA01. The sequence goes on from CAZNMY010000025.1 coordinate 49,800, forward strand.
GCCAGACGGCCGGGCTCGGCACCACGTTCTCCGTGGGCGTTGCCGAGGCAAAGGCCGGAGCGGCCGGCCCTTTCTCAGCGATGGCCGCAACCTTGGCGGCTGGGCCGGCAACCGATGGCTGAACCGCCGGCCCGCTGCCACCGAGACCACCGAGAAGTGCTGCCAATGCCGCCACAATGCCGAGCCAACGCATGGAACTCTCCGTTCGCGATCACGATGAGAGCACCATAAAGACATATTTTGTTCTCGTAAATACGCTTTTTGTTCTCATTCTGGAAAAGCGGGAAAGGCTGTGCATAACGTCGCTCCAGCCCTTATCCTGCAGCCCCGCTTGTGAACGATTCGCTGAGGTCACGTCGAGATCGCACCACGCAGCCGCCCGCGCGGCGGTGGCGATGCCGAGGACCCGATTCCCGTCAGGTTTGCGCAAGCATTCAGCGGCCGAGCGCGATGAACTCCAGGATCTCCCGCCCGATCGCTTCGTCGCGGGTGTTGAACTGGAAGGTCATCGACAGGTGGTTGTGGTGTGCCATGCGCGTGAAGCGCGGGCACGCCCGGTCACGCTGGCAGAGCGCTGCAAAGAGCATGGCGCCCTGAGTATCGAGATCTGGATTGTCGTACTCCGACACGATCACGAACGTCGGCAGCCCCTTGCCGTTCTTCACGTGATTGATCGGCGACATGCCGGGATAGCGGCCGCGGTCGGTGCCGAAGTAGGCCTGGAAATTCCCCAGATTGGGATCGTCGGGGCTGGGGTCGAACGCATAGCGCCCGCTCATCAGTATCAGCCCGGCGAGGCCATGGCCCGGCAGGTGTTGGCCGGATTGAACCTGTGCCTCGCGATGAAACGCATACGTCGCCGCGTGCGTCGCGCCGGCCGAATGCCCCATCAGATAGATGCGCGCGGGATCACCGCCGAGGCGGCTGGCGTTCTCACGCGCCCACGCCACCGCGCGACCGAGATCCTGGCTGGCCGCCGGCCACTTCGCCGAGGGCGCGAGCCGGTAGGTGCCGTTGATGCCGATCAGCCCCTGCCGCGCGAAATAGGTGGCGATGTTGCCGTAGACTTCCGGGTGGACGGTGCGATCACCGCGCACGTAAGCGCCGCCGTGGAAGAAGAGCAGCATGGCCGCGCCTTTGCCGCCGTCCGGCTTGCGCGCGACGGGGCCATGCACGTCCAGGCGATGCCGGGGATCGGGGCCATACGCGACGTCACGCGTGATCTGCACGCCGTCCTTCGGCGCCGCAGCGAGCAGCGGCGCATAGACCTCGAGCGTCCTGGCGATATTGCCGTTGATGTCCTTGCCCCATCTCGGCCCGACCTCGCGCAGGCGCTCCTGAACCGCTGCCGGCATGTTGGCGACTTGCGCGTGTCCAAGTGGAGACGAAACGATCGAGGCGCAGACCAGCCCCAGCCGCAGCCCCAGCCATCGAAATGCAGTGCCCATTTGTCCGTCCCCGTGGCATCTTGAAGGTGATGGCGGCAGGGTATCTCGAACGCCTTGCCGATTGCGAGCGGGAACGAAGCCAGTGCGAAAGGGATCGCGCGATGCACGGCGAGGACGAGGCACGGCCGACGACGAGCGCGTTGCAACGCAGCGTGTCGCGCGGCATCGCCGCAGCCGCCGGCGCCATCGCCGATACGATCGTTCCGCCGCTCTGCCTCAACTGCCGCCTGCCGCTGGGGACGCACGACGCGCTGTGCGCGGCCTGTTGGCGGCAGGTTCGTTTCATTCGAGCGCCGCTGTGCGATCGCCTCGGCACGCCGTTGCCGTTTGATGGCGGCGCGAGCGGACCGATCGTGTCGGCGGCAGCCCTCGCCGACCCGCCGCAGTGGGATCGCGCCCGCGCGGTGGCGCAGTTCGGCCCGGTCGTGCGGGATTTGATCCACGGTTTCAAATACGGCGACCGCCACGACGCGCGCCGCCTGTTCGGCCGTTGGCTCGCGGGCGCTGGCTCGGAGTTGCTGACGGATGCGGATATCCTGGTGCCGGTGCCGCTGCATCGATGGCGGCTGTTGGGGCGCAAGTTCAATCAGGCACAACTGCTGGCCGGTGAGATATCGCGCCTCACGCGCATTCCCGTGGACCCGTTCGTGCTCGAACGCGTCAAGTCGACGCCCTCCCAGGTGGGCTTGAGCGAAGCCGAACGCCGGCACAATCTGTCGGGCGCGATCCGCGTTGCCGACAAGGCGCGCGCCCGCATCGAAGGCGCCAAGGTCGTGCTCGTGGACGACGTCATAACGACCGGTTCCACCGCCGGTGCCTGCGCCCGGGTCCTCCGCCGCGCCGGCGCCGAGCGGATCGACGTGCTCGCGCTGGCAATCGTGACCGACGACAGCCGGATCGGGGTTTGAGGACCGCCGGGCGTTGCTGCCGCCCCTCACCCTGCCCCTCTCCCCGCTGAAGAGCGGGGAGAGGGAATGTGATCAATCCCGCCGCTCGATGTTGTCGTGGACGCGGCGCTTGAGTTCGCTCATGTCGATCTGGTGCACGCTGCCTTCGCCTGAGATGTCTAGCGCGTGTGCGGCGGCGGCTCCCATCGCGATGCACGGACCCATCACGCGAACGCTCGACAGTGCCGCGGTGTCGCCGTCGATGCAGCGGCCCGCCGCGACGTAGTTGTCCGCTTCCGGCAACACCAGCGCGCCGAACGGCACGTAGTGCATGTGGTCGTCGCCGAACTGCTCCCACACGTAGCCCTGCGGCGTGTCGTGCAATTCGATCGGCCACGACGTGCGCGCGATCGCGTCTGGATACTTCACGCCCGCGCGAACTTCGTCGACCTTGATCTGCTGGCGCGCCGCGATCCACCGCGTCTGGCGGATGCCGGGGAAGCCGTAGGCGCGCACGTTGGCTTTCGCGAACGCTGCCGGATACTCCGCCTTGAGCCACGCGACGACGGTGTCCGCCTGCCGCTTGCCTTCGAGCGCGAGGCGCGAGGCTTCGAGCGGCTCCAGCGGCGTCTCGACGTGAGTGAGATTGACGAGTGCCGTGCCCCGGCCCTGGAACAGGAACGACAAGCCCTGGATGCGCGTGAGGCCGCCCGCCAGTCCCTTGTCGGCGAGCCGCTGCGTCATCTCCTCGCGCACGGGGTGGTGCGCCTCCTCGACGTTTTCGAGCACGACCATCTGCGTGCCGTATACGGGGCCGTCCGCCGCTTCGCGGCACGGCAGACCCGCGAGCCAGGCGAGTGCTGCGTCGCCGCTGGCATCGACGAAGCCGCGCGCAGTCACTTCGACATCGCCTTAGCGCGTCGCGAGTTCCAGTCGCTCGATGCGGCGTCCGTTCATGGGTGCGGCGCGCATGACGGCACCGAGCACGACGGTGATGCCGGCTTTGCGCACTTCCTCCTCGATCCACCGCGACAGCGCGATCTCGTCGTACATGACGACCGTGGTGTGCGCCGTTCGCCGGAAGTGGAGCGCGCCGCTGGCATCGAGATCGCGCAGGATGCCGTCCGCGATGCCGTGCACGGTCTGGAAGTAGGAGAGCCCGTTGGAATAGAACCCGCAGAACGTGCCGATGATCGAGTTGACGGCTTGTCCGCCCAGTGCCGGCAGGCTGTCGATCAGCGCGACCTTGCGGCAGAGCTTTGCCGCCTCCAGCGCCGCCGAGATGCCGGCCGCGCCCGATCCGATCACGCAGATGTCGACATCGACGCGGCTCGGTGCGGCATCACGCGCCCGGCGCACGAGGCGCGTCGCGGTTGCGGGCTTGCGTGTGGTATCGGCTGGCACCTGGGTATCCTTCACATCACTCTGATTGCGCGGCAATCTGGTTTGCCATGTACGAGCAGAACGAGCGGCCAAGCAGTCGCCCGACCGTTCCAACCTCTTTCCACGGCCGAGTCGCGGCAAAGAAATAGCGGCATTCCTTATGAAGCTGGTTTTCGTCGAGCTTCGTCCACAAGAGCGGGAGCTTGAAGCCGTCGGCCAAATGGATCTCGCGCCTACAGTGCCTCGAGTTGTTCGAGTTCGAAGACGACAAGAAAAAGAATGCCCGACAAATCTCCAATTGTTCGACGATGTCGGCGGCGAACGTGGCGTCGCTTTCGACGAACTCACGATCGATAACGGCCTCGAATCCGCATCGGCGGATACTGTCCGCACACTTCTCGAGAGCCGCGCTGTCGGCCCGAGAATACGAGATGAAGATCTTTTGTGCATCACGCTGGAGATAGCCAGGCGCGATCCGCCCAGCAATGTCTTGCGCAATCGAGTCGATTTCGCTGATGGTTCCCCGAAGGGCGATGGCTTGGAACTGCACGAGGTCAACCGGCAGCGGTGTGTCGTCGAGGAGCAGTGGGAGCACTCTGGCATCGGGGTGGAATTTTCTGGAAGGCGCGGATTTCTGCCAGGACCCATGCACTTGCCACTGCGGTTCTGCTCCACAGCAGAACCAGCAGTTGACATCGTTCTATTAGCAAATTGATTTGATCTCCGATGACTGCGCCCGGCAATGCCGCATTGTCCAGAACGGCGACTACCGCACGACGACGAAAAGCTTTCACGACCGGCAGAGCTCGATCACGATCGCCATGGGCATACGCGATGAAAATGGCTCCAGGCTTGTGGTGTTCAGGCATCGCACCGACCCTCGTGAACTCTACTTGATGAGCTTCGTCACCCGCTCGATCACCTCTTTCGGCGTCGCGTAGATCTTCGCGACGAGTGCCGCGAGCGTCTCACCCGTCTCCGGCTTCAATTGCAGCTTGGATTTCTTCACGTCGGCGATGAACTCGGGATCTTTCATCGTCGCGTTGAAAGCATCTCGTAGCATTTTCACGCGCTCCGGCGCCATTCCTGGCGGCGCGATGAACGGCCGGCCGAGCCCCTGACCTGCATAGAGGAACGTCAGCGCCTGACGCTGCTCGTCGGTCTTCGCGAGATCGAGGATGAACGGCACGCTGGGGATCGTCATGTTCTTCGACGCGCCACCCTGGAACAGGAACCGCAGGCGGCCGTCCTTCAGCCACTCCGGCCGCCGAGCGAGCGCGCTGTCGAGGCTTTCGCAGATGCCCTCGACCTCTTTGCGTTCGATCGCGAGGAACACGTCGGACGAGGCGTGGAAACCGGTGATGGTCCGGAACTTCGTGCCGAACAGGCCGTTGATCGCCTTCGGGTAGACGTAGGTGCCCGTGCCGACGCCGGTGTCGCCGAGGATGACTTCATGCTTCAGCGCGTCCTCGAACGAATGCGCCTTCGAGGTCTGGTAGACGAGGCAGACGTTGGTTTCCGTGGTCGGCGTGCCGATCCAGGTGAGCTTGGTCGAATCGAACCGTGCTCCGGGCGCCCCCGAGAGAGGGCCGAGTGCTGCGTCCCGCGCGACGATGGCGAATACAGTGCCGTCCTTGGGCGCGACCGAATAGATGTTGTTGATCGCGACGAAACTGCCTGCGCCCGGCATGTTCTGCGCGATGACGGTGGGCTTGCCGGGCAGGTGCTTGCCGATCGAGCGCGCGACGATCCGGCCCCAGGTGTCGTAGCCGCTGCCGGTGCCGAAGCCGATGACGACGCTCACTTGGCGGCCCGCGAGATCGGGAGCGGGTTGCGCGACCGCCGCTGTCACAGGGCAAAGCAGGCCGAGCGCGATACCGGCGAGTGAGCTGCAGCGTCTCGGCGCCATGACGTCCTCCCGAAGTTCGTTCACAATGTGCAGTGCGGCTTCACCTGCGTGGTTCCGCATCTCATTCGCGGTGTCCTGCCATCGGCTGTCAAGTCGCCGATTTCATGCACGCAGCGCTATGCGCCAAGCGTCGTGGCCGCCGCGATCCACCAGCCGGGATGGTCGCGCGTGAGGGTCTCTGCGGCGGTCGCGGCAGCGTCGTGTGAAACATAGACCCCGACGATCGTCGGCCCGGCGCCGGACAGCACTGCGATCTCGCATCCCGCAGTCGCCGCAACGGCGGGCTTTAAAGCGGCAATGGAAGGCAGCACGGCCATCGCCGCGCGTTCCAATTCGTTGCCGTCCCGGCGCATCGCATCGAGGAGAGCGGTGCGATCGAACGTCATCTCGGGCGTAGGCTTCGCGGTCGATCCCGGCTCGAGCGATGCAGCCGCCAGCGCCCGGAACACCTGCCGCGTCTTGTCGGCGGGAACCGGCTGGCGGGCATTGACGAGAACGACGGCGAGACGCGGCAGATCGAGCGGCGTGAGTTTCTCGCCGATCCCCGTCATCAGCGCCGGACGGCTCGCCAGGCAGACCGGAACATCGGCCCCGAGCCGACGTGCGATTCCCTCCCAATCGACGTTCGAAAACGCCGCGCCGCCCGCCCTGCGCATCGCCCGCAACATCGCCGCAGCATCGGCCGATCCACCGCCGATTCCCGATGCGACTGGTAATCGCTTGTCGAGCACCACCTCGGCGTCGAACGGCACACCGGAAGCCACCTCCACCGCGCGGATCGCACGCTCGACGAGGTTCTCGCCGGTGATCTCGCGGGCGAATGGACCCGACACGGTAAGCGTCGCGCCCCGCGGCGTTGCACCGGCACTGCGCTGCGTCACCTGCAGGCCATCACCGATATCGGCGAACGCCACGATGCTGTGGAGCTCGTGCATCCCATCGGCGCGCCGACCCAGCACGCGCAAGGTCAGATTGACCTTGGCGTACGCGGTTTCTGTGATCGCGTGCATGGATTGCACTGGACGCTGGTCTGCAGCTTCAGGCGCCGTTCACTGGAACGGAGAAACCGGCGTCGTCTGGCGGTCGACCCGCTTGCGCGGTTGCTCGGGCTTCACCGCCTGCTTCGATTTCTTGGCGGGTTGCGCCGTTGCCGCGCGCGCGAGGCCGTTCTTCAGCTTCTGCCTGATCTTGGCCTCGTCTTCGGGCTCCGGCTTGAGCGATAGGGCCTGATCCCATTGGAACCGCGCCTCGCGCTCCCGCCCGACCCGCCACAGCGCATCGCCGTAGTGGTCGTTCAGCACGGGATCCTCCGGCCGCAGCTCGACCGCACGTTCGAGGTGGCGGACCGCCTCGCGATAGTTGCCGAGCCGGTAGTGCGCCCAGCCGAGGCTGTCGACGATGTAGCCGTCGTCGGGCTTGGCAGCCACTGCCTTCTCGATCATCGCCATGCCCTGCTTCAGGTTACGGTTCTGATCGATCCAGGAGTAGCCGAGATAGTTGAGAACCAGCGGCTGATCCGGCGAGAGTTGCAGCGCGCGCTGCAGATCGACTTCCGCGGCCGGCCAGTTCTTCAGCCGCTCGTATGACGTGCCGCGCGCATACCAGTAGGTCCAGTGCTTGGACTCCGGCCGGGGCGTCAGCGCGATCACGCGGTTGTAGTAATCGATCGCCTCCTGGTAGCGCTTGTGCGAGCGCATGATGTCGCCGAGCGTGACCAGCGGGCGGACATCGTTGGGCGATTTCTGGGCTTGGCGCTCGAGCAGCACCTTGGCCTCGTCCACCTTGTCCTGAAGGTTCAGGTTGACGGCCTTGCGGATTTCGATGGCGTCCTGCAGCGGCGTGTTCGGCGGAATTCGATTGTAGGTCGTGATCGCCGCATCGTAGCGCTTCGTCAACTCGTGCACGTTGGCCAGCGCCGCCAGCGTGAATGCGGCGTCCGAGCGGAGCATCAGCGAGATCTGCAGATAGATCGATGCGAGATTGACGCCGCCTTCGCTCGCCAGCGCCTCGCCCAGGCCATAGAAGACCTCGGCATACCCCTGTTCGGGGCTCTCGATCAGCAGCCGCACGACCTCGTTGCCCTGCAGTTGGGCTTGCAACGCGCGGACCATCGGCTGGGCTTCGCCGCCGATCTTGTCGAGGTGGTCCTTGATGATCGAGCGGGCGAGCTTCAGGTCCCCGCCGCTGGCCGCGTGCTGGGCATAAGCCAGCGCCAGCCTCGGCGTGCGCGGATCCTGCCGGAACACGGCCTCGTATTCGCGCGTCGCATCGGAGCGCCTGCCGGCCAGATCGCCGACAAGGGCCCGGTGATAGCGCACGTAGTTCTGGGCGCCTTCTGCGATGCGGAAGTTGCGCAGGATGTCGAGCGCGCCGGCCGAATTGCCCTCGGCGAGCCGGACCCAGGACCGCGCCAGGGTCGCCGTGAGATCCCCGATCGGGCCGCCGCCGGCCGACTTGATGAGATGCTCGTTGGCAGCCCCGAACTGGCGTTCCTTCAATGCCGCGGTCGCCAGCCACATATGCGCGAGCCGGTGCGTCGGCTGGTTGGTCAGCAGGCGCTTGGCGAGCGCCGTCGCGCGCACGAAATTACCTTCGCCGGCTTCGGCCATGAAGCTGTGCTCGACCACCTGCGGATCGAATGGATCGCGCTGGAGTGCGCGCCGGTAGAACGTCACGGCCGACGTCGTGTCGTGGTGCGAGCGCGCCAGACGCCCCGCCATATAGCTCCCCAGCAGGGAATTCTTGTGGACCGCATCGGTCGGCGATTGCTCTTCGGCGACAGCTGTACCGACGAACAGGCCGGTCGCCGCGACGACCGGCATGAGGCGAAGGAGGAATTTGTTCGTAATTGAGGGGCTCATCGGTCCTCTCTTGGCCTGTCTCCGCGGCAAGAGGTTGTCGCGGTACGAGTCGGCAGTGAAACAGCTTATCCGATGCCTCGGGCGTTGGCGACTCTTCCGAGAGGCGTAAGTCGCCGGTATCACCGACATATTTTCGTATCTGGTTACGCCGTCAACAGTCGGTTCGGATTGATGAATTTCAAATTCGGGTACCCGTGGACGGAGGAACGGACGTACTGGATCTGCAGGTCTGCCCGACCGAAATGCAAACTCCGCCTCGACGGAGCTGACGAGCGGCGAATGCCGTCAACCTGGGCCGCCAATTCGGCCACACTTGGGCGAACGAAGCGTGCGCATAGCTGAAATAGACTTCGATGGAAACGCTGCGCGCCTCTACATTCCCGCATAATTCGGGCCGCCGCCCCCTTCCGGGCACACCCACGTGATGTTCTGGGCGGGGTCCTTGATGTCGCACGTTTTGCAGTGAACGCAGTTCTGGGCGTTGATCTGGAACGCCGGGCGGCCGTCCTTCTCGACGATCTCGTAGACGCCGGCGGGGCAATAGCGTTGTGCGGGCTCGGCATACTCGGGCAGGTTGTACCGCAC